>JAJPHP010000015.1 GCA_021325255.1 Nitrososphaerota archaeon
AAGATAGAAAATAACTCGGAGAAATGTCCAAAGTGTGGGAAATACTACCTGTATGACAAAGATGATTACTTCTTTGGTGGTCAGTACGATTAGCTTCTACTCTCTGAATCTTGTTCGATAAACGGCGTTTATCGAACACCTGACTATCTGCAACGCATCTTTCCATAATCTTGGGTCGAGCAATTTCACAGGAGCGGATCCTCCGATAAAGTTTCTGAGCTTGTTTTGGATTATCAGTTCTGAGGATCGTGCTACTGATTTATTTGGATGGGATCACCTTCAGTTTGTCTGGGGATCAGTAAGTCTTTGACTTCGGGAAAGAGAGGAAGGGAGGAGAAGAATCTGGGATCGAAAAAGGACGAAGAATCGCAGATCGTCCAAAGAGGCCAGGCTTGAGAGCACGCGCGGTGCTTGGATCTCTCGTAAAACACAGAAACGAAGATCTAGGAAAGAAGGTGCTGGCACAATAATCATACGGCAAATGCCCATAGATACAATGAACGAGTGACAAGGAAAGTAGCACATAGTAGGAAAAAGGGGAGAGGAGGGAGAGGAAAAACTGAAAACTCTCCCTCTCTGTTGGAAATCACTTAAGTATGGGCAAAGAATGCACAGGTTGAGTAAGTGTCGTTCAAGAATGAGGGATAAGAAGAGAGGGAAGCCCAATCCTGAACGAAGCGTTTCGGACGCAGGATCTCACTTCATCACTGGCGGCTAGTCGCCCATCCCGCCGTAGCCGCCCATTCCACCAGCACCGGGTGGAGGTCCTACGGGAGCGCTAGACTTGCCCGAAGACAGAATGTCATCCACCCTCAAAATCATGCACGAGGCTTCTGTGGCCGCCCTGATTATTTCCTCCTTGACCGCAAGAGGTTCAATGACTTCGCTCATCATATCACCGACTTTGCCAGTGCGCGCATTCACCCCAAACCAAGTCTTCCCCTGTGCGTGCTTTGCTCTAAACTCGACTTGTACGTCGATTGGCTCCATCCCGGCGTTCTCTGCAAGTGCAATGGGAATGGATTCCAGTGCGTCGGCATACTTCAAAACGGCGAGCTGATTTCTTCCTGCAAGCTTTGATGCATAGTCCCTAAGCCTGGATGCAACTTCCGCCTCGGGAGCTCCGCCACCACCGACGATCGCAGGCTCTTCCATGACATCCTTTACAACCATGATTGCGTCGTGAAGGCTCCGCTCTGCTTCGTCGACGACTCTTTGAGAGCCTCCCCTGACAAGTATCGAGATCGCCTTGGGATTCTTGCACCCTTCAACGAATACCCACTTGTCCTGCTCAATCTTCCTCTCTTCGACAAGTTTTGCAAACCCAAGATCTCTTTCTGATAGATCGTCGATGTTTGTTACCGTTCTTGCCCCGGTCGCTTTTGAAAGTCGAGACAAGTCGCTTTCCTTGGCTCTCCTGACCGTAAGTATTCCCTTCTTTGCAAGCAAACTTTGCGCAATGTCGTCGATGCCTTTCTGACAGATGAGAACATTCGCACCGGCAGACGCTATCTTTTCAACCATGGATTTGAGCATTGAAGTCTCTTCATCGAGAAAGCCCTTCATTTGTTGAGGGGTGTTGATTCTGATTTCAGCAGAGAACTCTGTCTTTTCTATTTCTAGAGGCGATACAATCAGGGCAATCTTCGCATTCTCGATCCGTCTAGGCATGCCCGAGTGCACTACTTCCTTGTCCAGGATTATTCCTGTGACAAGTCGCGTGTCACTCGAAGAACCGCCAGCCTTCTTTTCTACTTTGACATTGTCAATGTCCACCTTGTAAGTGCCGTCTGTCTGTTTCTCAGCAACCCGAAGCATTCCGTCGACTACAATTGAAGCAAGCTCTTTACCAATGTCCGAAACGAGTTTTGTCTGCATGCTAGTCTCTGCAATCCTTTCAAGCGTCTTCCTATCATCCGGTTCAACTCTTACGGCGATCTCTTTCAAAATTGAAAGAGCTTCTTCCTGAGCCTTCATGTATCCGTCAACGATGACAGTAGGGTGAACATCCTTCATGATCAGCTCTTCCGCCTTTTCTAACAGTGCACCAGCGAGAACCACAGCAGACGTAGTTCCGTCTCCAACCTCGTTATCCGTTGTCTTTGATATTTCAACTAGCATCTTCGCGGCCGGGTGCTGAACGTCAATCTCCTTCAATATGGTTGCTCCATCATTTGTAATTGTCACATCGCCCAAGCTGTCAACAAGCATCTTGTCCATTCCTCTTGGACCTAAGCTGCTCTTGACAATCTCCGCAACGATCTTCGCGGCGAAGATATTGTTGCGCTGAGCGGCTCGACCCTTGGTCTCAGAAGACCCCTCCTTCAAAATTAGTACCTGTTGCCCCGAAGAGGTTATTGCAGGTGTCAAAGTTGCAGACATTTCTATAATCAGCTTGTAATCTGCTGTTATTCCGACTTAAAAGTTAATGGTACGGTTCTCGGGTTTGACAATCGAATGAAACGGTATTGGGTCAGCGAAAGGCGAGATTTTTGGAGGTTCCCTACCATCGTTTTCCTCTGCAGGGATGAGCTTCAGAAAAATATCACGATGGTGTTCGTACCTCTCCCGAATTAGAGCACTCCTGATTGCCTCGAAAGACTCGGTCAAGAGGTCTGCCTCAAACGTTGTTTCCATTCTTGTTTGCACTAGAGGCGTTAACAAGAAATCCTACTCTAATACCGATATTACGGATGGGCCGGACCGGGAGCGGGCCTCTCGGGATTTAGTTAAAGTATTAAGCGCATCCTCTCATGTACTTGTCTTTGCGCAAGATATGTTTGATGTCCTTGTCCTAACCCAAGACAGCTATATATTGATAACAGACATCAACGACGCGATATTTCTGAATGTCAAAAGAAATAACAGAAAATATCAAACTCCTTATCGTTCTCTTCGTTGCAGTGGTAATCATACTGGCCCTAATTGGAGCGTCCAATCGCGAGATTAGTTTTGTTTCAAGCTTTTTTGTAAGTGCAATAGTAGGCGCTATGTTCTCGTTGGCCGCAAGCTCTCTTCGTCCACTAGCTCGCACAAAATCTGAGAAATGTCGGTTCCTATGAGCATTATTCCCCTGAATCAATTTTCGCTTTGGGATCACCAAATCCGTGCATTAGAGAGTGCTAGAAAGTATGTTGAAGCCTTAGACAACAGAAAGGTGGGTGATGCGAAAGATGCGAAAAATGATAACATATTTCTCGCTGCTCAGTCGTGTCCATATCAAGCAATAATAGTTGAAGACGCCGATACCGGCGAACGGCTGTATCCTTAAGAATGAACCAGTCTAACTCAATAGACTTTCAGCAGCTTGCCCGAGGATCCTATGTTTCTCTCCGTGAAGTATCTAGCCTGCGTGCGGACCGGAAGCGTGTGCAACTCTTTCGAGGACACAAGAGATCTACTATATCCCGACTGCATTCGGTTTGAAAGATAAGCTACAAAAGAATTCAGAGAGTTCCTAACTGCAAACAAGGACGGAATCATCGATCTGCAGTAAAAGTTCTTTCGCCAATCCAACTCGTGTAAGTCGGTGATCCTAATCCTTGAAATTCAGTTTCATCTTTTCTCGAGGTTGCACGATCCGGAGGGCGAGCAATCCATCCGCAGAGCAAACAACATAGAACCTCGGGAAGGGGTTTAGTGAACCATCCGAATCCGTATTTGTGAGAAACGTTTACGATTTATCCAAGTGTAGGTTTGTGGTAGATCCGTGGAAACAGGTGTCAGCTAGGTCAAACCCTGATACAAAATTCACAAAACGACAACAGACTCTCATTGATCGCCTGAAAATACTCTGCACAAGGGTATTGGAAGAAACTCTACCGGTTCAGGTCGAAGAGGTATGGGGGGTTTGAAAGCTTTTTTTGGGATAAGGAAAATCCCAGAGATCTCGACTTGTGTCTCAAATACAGAGGAAACGCGGACGCTTGGGATACTTTTATCCCGCTTATGGAGGAGGCAACAAAGATTGGTTGGGGAAAAGAAGATGTTTATCCCACGCCAGCAGATGCTCTCTCGAAAGTGATCTCGGAAAAACCAGAGCTTCTGAACCTTCGCCAGATCTACACATCTTGGATTAGGTACCTCACCTGACCTAAAATCTACAGAAGCTTCGTTCCCATCGAAACATATTCTTGGGATACAATAACGAAATACGTTCTGCGAGAAGGATTGCCGAGAGTGAATATTACAGAAATCGTGCAGCTTAATACAAAATTCCATCTAGTTACTCAAGCTCAAGTATTGGCATGGAGCAGAACTAGCCAAGATGTCGAGGCAAATCTAAGTGTCTACTCTGAAAGTGAACTCAAAACCAATCTTGTGAAGGAATTATTAGGCTTTGATGAACAACTGAACAAGCTCACGAAAGAACTGGACGGAAAAGCTGCTTTCTTCAAGAAGTGGCTTTCAGCCTCCGAAGATGACTTGCGGAGATACACTGATTATACAACTTGGACCCAGTTGATAGAATACTTGGACAATAACGATACAAAACCAGAATACCAAACGATGTCTATCGATCAAATGAAAATGCTTGCAGAGAAAGAGCGGACATCGATAAAAAGTGCCCATTCGGAAATTGAGGTCATCAATTCTATTCTCTATGCGCTATATTTCTGGAAAAAAGAAAAGCTTAGCCACATTGAGATTTTCGGGAGATTGGAACTTGAAGAGTACCTGGCCAAACAAGCCCTTCAAGATAGTAACAAAAGTATTGCAAGCGAGAAGCTAATTCGCAGCATTTTGAGAAAGTATCAACTCCCGGAACAAAATATCACAGCTGATAGAAAGTACAGTTGCACTGTTGTGTACACCGTAGTCGGAAAAAAACTCTGAGCATAATAACAGTGATTTTGTTCGGATTAGTCCTCTCTAATCATGCTACGACCTCTTTAGCGATATGTCGCCCATCTGAGACAGGATATAAGAGACACTGTCAACCACAACTTTGCGTTCAGGTCTAGGTCGCATTATCAAGCCGCCTAGTTCATTGTTCCATGATTTGTCTGTAACAGTGTGTTTAATTCTAGAGACAATATCACTTATAATGTAGCTTTCAGCTTCTTTCCTTTTTCCGAAGGGTGCCGCATCGTAGCTTCGTTGCAGTTTCTTTCGCAGCATGCGCTTGTCCAGCTTGATTCCTTTCTCGCGGATCAAAAACCAAATATCAAACACATCTCTAGGTTTCTTTCGCTGAAGCAAAGCGCGCATCTTCTCCACCAGAATTTCATTAAGACTCATTGTTGGTATCCTTGGGCTTTCGTTGAAGTAAGGTGAAACAGAGATCTTCATCCTCCTAGGTTCCTCAGCTGGGGTTGCAGTACTGAGATTGAAAGCGATATGATTCCTCTGTTGAAGTATGGATGTATAATACAAAGTGAAATCAAGTCCCCTTTCATTCTGATACTCGATCTCGGTTCTATCGAAGGTTGTAACGCCATGATTCCTTCCAATGAGACGCTTCACCTCCTCCAAAAAGGAATTTGATTCTTCGACAGTGAGGTTTGTAAAATCTAGATCCTCGCTGAACCTAGTTTCGTCAGGAAAGTAGACTTTCTTGATGCACGTGCCGCCTCTAAATGCCATCTTGCGAGAATATTTTGAGAACTCTGGCAGCTCTGAGATCAGAAGCAGAATCGTTGAGATTACAAAATCCTTTTCCACCGCCGTCCTTCCCGACCCCGTCTGATCTGGCCGCCTGTTCAAGGCATTTCTGTCGAAGTTCGAGTTCCTGACGAGGTCTACGAAGTCTTTACTCACGCCTCGACACTTCCCTTAACTGCCTGAGATACGATGAGCTAACTCGCAGATGCCATTTCTCAACGTACCTTGAACCTCTTTTCTCCCGGCCCCAATTGTATGTCGCTCTGGTCTTCGACACGAGTTCCTCGAGTTCGCCAACAAGTTTCTCCAACGCATCCGTAACCTCATCATGTGGCTTTTCACTTGAAGCAGTTTCCAAGAGAAATCCCAATCTTACAGCGACCGACTTCACACTTGAATAAGCCTTCTTTGCGATTTGTTCGAGTTCAGCGTAATCAATCGATTTGCTCAATGCCGCACGTGCCCAGGTGAGCGCCTCGCCTGCCCCGCCGATCTCTTTTGTGTAAATTACGGTGTCGACAATGGTTCTTTCGATAGTGGAAATTGGTAGTTGAGAACCTTCAAAGATAGACTGCGATACTCCTTTGTCAGACATTCCAGCGCGTGAAAGTACTGGAACAAGTGTTCCCCCGAGTTCCTTTTCGAACCTATTCAACATTGAACACCAGCTCGTAATTCTTTTGCGCTGTGCCTCGTTCTTCGGCATGTAGATGACGTGGTAGGAGTATGGAATCTGCGGCGAAAGGCCCCAGTGATTTGCAATCGCATTCAAGCCCAAATAGTATCTTGTCCCCTTGAAAACCCAAGGGATGACGTCGACTATCTTCGGTGCAAGACCAGTGCTCCGGTTCAGGTAGACGCCCTTTCCAATTCTCTTCAACACTCTCTTCGACTCTAGAAGAGACATGCTGTGCGTGAGGCTGTTGATGGATACAGTTGGCACAATGGTTTCCATAGCATCCTTTGTGGTGAGAAGCTTCGGAGCGTCTGGCTGGACCAGCTTCCTGTAGATTGCAGTCTCCGTGGCTCCGAATTCGGTCTTGGGCTCCCTGAGCATGAGTCTATTGCGTGAAGAAAGGAGATATAAGTATTTGATGGCTCATAATACGTCCTAGATATACGCATCAAGCCCATTCCTCGCATATTCTGTTTTTCTAGAGGTTTTGCTCGCTAAAGTTGCCCATGTCTCGCTTCCTTTTAAGATCTGAAGGTTTCTCAAAGGGCTGTTCGGCTGCAGGCAGTCTTGTTATTTCCTTTTTCTGGCGAGAGCTATTTTACGCTGGGATTACTCTGCTTACCATCGTCCACGTACCTGAAGCTCGAAGTATTGGCTCTATGCTTGCACTTTGGGCACGTGTAATCTCCGATGCCTGGTAAACCTGGTCCAAACCCAACTGACTTCTCGGCGAAGGCTGATCGTTTGAATCGAGCTCCGCACTCTGGACACTCGATTAATCTGCCGCGACCTCTCATTCCGAACAAAAGGAGTGATACAAGAACGACGACAACAACGAGAATAGCTCCGATCATGATGTATAAACCGTTCATGCTTCTTTTCACGTCCTCATTGATACTGTTGCTCCAAAATCGCTATACTCGTAAACTGGTGAATGCAAAAATCCCGAAACCAAGGTATAGTCTACTTCCATTTTGTCAGGATTTCTTCCCTGCGGAACGCGGCCCTTGCAAGTACGAACAAGATCACGTCAATAGCAGCCAGAGCCGCGATGATATAGAGGAGGTTGTTCGTGATCCCCAGATCTATCAAGCCGATTTCACCTGTGACGTAGATTCCAGCAAGCGGAATCACCGCCAAAGCTCCAAATTGCTGTGCGATACGTATGTCGCTCACCTTGGATGAAATGATAACGTTCCATTCTACGCTCAGTAGAGCCGCGAGAGGTACCATGATGAAGAATACAATGTCCGAATTCAGGTTGGGGAAAAAGTAGTACCCCAGATGGCTACGCGTCACAAGGTCCATGAGAGTCATGAATATTGTTGATCCTACGAGTATGCCAGCTACTGGTAGAATTAATGCGGCAATGCTCTTACCCAGCAAGATTTCGCTATCAGTCGTGGGAGTGGCTAGTAGCGGCTCTAGGCTTTTTTCGACTTTCTCACCCACCAAGCTGTAGGAGGCAATGGTTGTTGGAAGATAACCAGCGAGTATTAAGTAGAAGAAGCTAAACGCAGGGAGAAGTATAGCTAGTTCTGCGGGGGCCAATCTGGTTCCGCCATTTCTTTGCCCAGCATACCAGAGCACTCCCGAAATGAGGAATGCAACAAGGAGCGGCACGACGGCTATCGTGTAAATGATGTTCTTCTTTTTTCTGAATATTGCAAAGTCTTTGGACGCGATTATCCATGATTTCGAGAGCCTCATTTTTTATTTCATCTTCTCCTCTCTCACTAGTTTGAGATAGGCGGCCTCAAGGGAAGAGCCCACGACATTAATTGATTGGATGTGTCCTCCAGCCCTAAATATCGCATCCGAAATGGTGATGTTTTCTTTTTCGGGGTTTGTTACGTCTATGGTCAGAGTGTTGCCCTCTACGGCTATGTTACCAAGCGGCAGCTTCTTCAAAGCAGTTAGAATCGCATCGTTTACCTGTTCCAGTTGGATTACCGTTTTCTTTCCACTCACAGATCGCTCTAGTTCTTGCGGAGTACCGATTGCCATCAGTTTCGTATTCAGTATCGCAATCTTGTCGCAAATTCTCTGGGCTTCGTCCAGGTTGTGCGTGTTTAGAAAGATCGTCCTTTTCTCCTTCTTCAAGTCAAGTATGAAATCTCTGACTGTTTTGGCTGATTCTGGGTCCAAGTTAGCTGTTGGTTCGTCCATGAACAGAATCCTGGGATCGTGAATGAGAGCTCTTGCGATAGCTAGCTTCTGCTTCATTCCTTTTGAAAACGAGCCCGCGGAAACGTCCCGCTTCTCCCAGAGGCCAAGCAAGGTCAGAAAACGTTGGATGTTTTCCTTCCTCTGTTTCTCAGTGCAGTCGTAGAGCCTTCCGTAAAAGTCGAGATTCTTGTAAGCACTGAGTTCCTCGTAGAGTCCGACATTGTCAGGTACAAGCCCGATAATCTTTCTTATCTTTAGGGAATCAGCTTCATTGCCCACTTCGTATCCTGCTATTCTTGCCTCGCCACTAGTCTTTGAAATCAAGCAGCAGAGCATTCTGACAGTTGTGGTCTTTCCCGCGCCGTTAGGTCCAAGAAATCCAAATACTTCTCCTTCATCCACGTGGAGCGTGACAGAGTCAACAGCCGTTAAATTGCCAAACCTCTTCGTGAGGTTCTCAGCATCGATCATTGTAGAGCTCGTTCTCTCCATGTCCTGTCTTCTTTTCAGCTTTTCAATTCAATCAATTGAAATCCTTCTTCTCAAATAACACGAGACCAAGGCTCGAAGTGACCACGAAATACGCGAACATTATCGCAAGACCTTCAGGAATGGTTGCATTGTAACTGGATAACCCGCCTATCACGACTTCGTGAGGAGGATAGCCCGAGGAAGAGAGAACATTTGTGATTATCCCAGCACCATAAGTTAGAACATACCAAGGTTCGGAATTCGACAAGGCGGTTATCAGTGGTGTGATGTAGCTAAACCCGAACAATAGCAAAATCGCGGTCACAAGGATCGAATAGGAATTGTTCTTGAACACGGAGCTTACGAAGAATGAGACTCCCAATATGGGGAGGATATAGAAGAGAGCGAAAACGAAAGATTCGCCGAACTGATAAGGAATGTTAGATCCGAAGTAGATCGCGCCGTCAGCTATCGTGATTGCCGCGTAAACGCCGATTGCGATTGCGGAGGCTAAGAAAGAAGCTATCCATTTGCCAATAAAGATGGAAGATCTCCTTACTGGATTTGGTAGAAGATAATATCCCGTCTTGTTCTGAAATTCGGTGGATATTGCGTCAGCCCCAAAGAAAATACCGGTGAGAATGACGCACAAGCTTACTATGCTTCCCCACCATACTGAATAGAACGCCATTGGTGACGAAAGTTGCGCAGATGGTTTGTAGACGTACATCACTGCCATGATTGTTACTCCGATTGTTGCCACAATAGCAAGTAGAATGTAGAATCGTGTTGAACGAAGATAGTTCAGAAACTCGAATTCGGCTTGCACACCACATTGAGCAAGATTGGATGGAACCTTGTTGTTTGCCCGCTCGAAAGGTTGTTGTTGAGCTTCAGTACTAGTAGCCATCCATACACACATCCTTCAAACACTTTCTTTGATCAAGTTGAGATAGACATCTTCTAAAGCGGATGAAGAGGTCTTGAAACTATTGACTCCAAGCCTCAGAGAGACCAGCTCTGAGAGAATTTCCGCTGGGGTTTCGGCATTTCCAACAAACTTCAGCCTGAGATTACGGTCGTCTAACATCTCGACGCTCGTGACTCCATGTATCCTTCCTATTGTCTCGATGACTGCGCTATCTATGCGTGGGTTTGCAAAGCCAACTTCCAAAACCGAATCTCCTCCAGAGAATCTGCTTGTGAGATTCTGAATAGCATCGTACACCAGAAGCTTTCCATGATCAATAAGAGCAGTTTCGTCGCAGACATCCATCACCTCTGAGAGGAGGTGCGAACTCATGAAAACGAGTCTCTTGCGTTTCTTGAGATTTTTCACCATCTCTCGAACTTCGCTCATCCCTCTAGGATCCAGTCCGCCTGTTGGTTCGTCAAGAAGAATTATTTCGGGGTCACTAAGAAGCGTAGACGCAATGTTTACGCGTTGCTTCATCCCCTTTGAGAATTTCCCAACTTTTTCGTTCTCCCAATCATCCATGTGTACTTCGTGAAGAACTTCTTCGATTTTCTTGTTCCTGATCTCGGAAGGAACGCCCCGGTGTTTCGCGATTATCATAAGGGCCTCCCTTGGCGTGATAGAAGGATAGATTTCTGGCGTCTCAACTAATGCTGCTACGGCGGCCAGCGCCTTCTTCTTATCAGAGTGCACATCAAACCCGTTTATCAATGCCTTGCCAGACGACGCGTGAATCAGGTCTGTGAATATTTTGAGTGTGGTGGTCTTGCCCGCTCCATTGGGACCAAGAAAGCCAACACACTTTGCTCCTTCAATCCTGAGATTCAAATTGTCTAGGGCAGTGAAAGAGTTATACTCCTTTCTGAGTTTGATAGCCTCGATTGAGAGCACCAAACTCGCCACGAAATAATTTCTCGTCGAGATTACGTAGCCTTTCTAACGGCCGCTGTATCTTGCATGTTGTAATCTTTTCGCTGTTCCGCTTCCCTTCGCTCCCTTGTCGGCTTGCTCTTCCTACGCACGCCAATCACTATGACGGCTATACCGATTATGACAACGCCAAAACCGCCCAACACTAGCGGACTAGACGCTAATGTACCACCGCGCATTGGGGTGGCGACTATCTTTGAACTCGGTTGAGATGATGCGAAAACTACGTAGTAGTAATTTCCCGTGAGGTCCGTGTAACTCAGTGTTCCCCCTACGTTTGAATGAGGCGTAAGCGCATACTGGCCAATGTTGGCAGAGTTAACTAGATTCAGATCCTGGGCATGGATGAGTCCACTATTTGCTGCTGCAGACGTAATTGCTATACCGGAGGTCGCGTTGAGCATTAACTCTGATGAGACGTATTCGCCGCTTTGAGGTTGGCTAAAAGTAGTGATGACGGTAAGCCCTCGAAGCACGCCCACTGCTCCAACTGCAATAAGGACGACTCCAATTATAAGGACAACCACACCGATTATAACTATTGGTTTATTCATAGAAAAGATCCTTCCAAGATATCTTACATTTACAGAACTTAAATAGAAATGGAAAGGTACAAAATTTGTACCTTTCACCACATTTTATAACTCGGAAACAGCAAGAGCTATAGTGTAGTTGCCAGAGCCGAAATGATGGATAACGGAGCGGGCGATGTCACTCGCGATGAAGTAAGGAGCGCCGTAAGAAAAGCTATTCTTCTAAACGAATACTTGCTCCGCAGAGCTTGGGGAGTACTCTATCTTGCACTGGCACTCTCAATGTTCCTTTCTATCTTCGGAACCCCTGTTATTGATTCAATGGAATCAATCGGAGTCGCAAGTACGATAGCTCTGGACATGACCGCGAGCGGCTGCGCTGTGATTGCCATTCTTTGGGCATTCAAACGAGTCCGCAACACCGCTGAGATCACTCACGCCGAAGGCGACATAGCTTGGTCAAGGCTACTTGGATATCGCTTCGTGATACCTCTTTGGATTGCGATCAACGGGATCGTGATTTTGACGATTGCGTTTGCAAGTGGCCGAGTTTCGCTTGTTGACCTCTTGATACACCTTGGATTGGCGGTGTATCTGTATTATGCCCTGCGACTCTCTTTTACAAAGAAAATTCCTGCAGAGGCTGTTGTTTCGATCGGATCACTCTCGTTGAGTAGCGTTGCGTCACTCGCACTGT
>JAJPHP010000047.1 GCA_021325255.1 Nitrososphaerota archaeon
ACGGCAGGAGACTGATTATTCAGCGAACACCAAGCACCAACGGCAGATGATGTCGTTGTAGTTGTGGCTGAGCTTGATGTCGTTGTGGCTGAGCTTGATGTCGTTGTGGCTGAGCTTGATGTCGTTGTAGTTGTGGCTGAGCTTGATGTCGTTGTAGTTGTGGCTGAGCTTGATGTCGTTGTAGTTGTAGTGGTCGGAGACGTTGTAGTTGTTATCCCCAGAGGCACAACAGTGAACTTTGTGGGGCAAGGACACTGATAATTGGCCAGTGTATAAGTCCATGTCTCAACCAGATTGCCTGAAACAACCATGTAGCCCGTGTTCAATGATTCACTCTGAAGACAAGCTACTGTCGGGCAAGGATTGGGGATGCCCACAACATCTGTGGCATTTGAAACCCAGGTCTGCCCCAGGTCAGGGGAGACAAAATGGTTGATTGTAGTACTGTTATCGTACAGCAAGACCAGCTCGTTATTACCATCTGTTGCAATGTTCACAGTATTCAGAGTCTGATCAGTAACAAATGGTGAAGATTCGTAGATTGAGGAGCTACCATAAAGGTAAGTAGCAAACACGACCTGACAGAGTACTGTCGTCGAACATGGTGTCTGGAAAGAGCTCGTTGAAGACTTTCTCAAGAGCCCCATATAGATTGTATTGCCAATAGCTACAAATCCACTCTTTGAGAGCGAGTAGTTCCCTGCGGTAGTAAGTGGTGAACTCCAACTGCCGTTAGAGCATTGTGCAGGGCAAGTTTCGATGGAGATAGGTGTTACTGGGATTGGCTCCCCCCAAGCTAGAGCTAGCCCACCATTTGAAAGTGAAAGAATCTCAGGCCGAAATTGAACATCTGGCGAGGAAAGAGGGCCACCAATAGGTACTCCCACATTAATGTCCCGAATGTATGACCAACTGCTACAACCAGAGGCTCCTATCAAGCATTTCCAGACCTCCAAGTGCCTAGGGGGAGGCGGCGTACCGAAGCATGAAGAAGTTGAGCAAGTCTGAACTGCAACCTCGACGTTGTGACTAGAATCTAGTGTTACCGATGGAAACGACGCTTGATAGTTGTGTGTTCTAACGCTTTTCACATAAGACCACGAGATAGAGCCCGTGGAATTTAGTGAACCTATGTCAAAAGTGAAATAGTGCGATGACTGGTTGGCATAAGCAAGATAAACTATACTAGATTTATAGTCGACCCAAAGTCCAATAGTCCAGTCCGGCTGATATTTTGTCGCAGAAACCGGAAGCGACTGGGGCGTTGACCAGGCTGTTCCATCAGCGGAGCTGGTATAACCTGGAATGGAATCTTCAGCTATGAAACACCAATATCGGCCCTGGACCAGACCAAAGCAGTGTCGCTGATAGCCGCTTACAATAGTGTTTGAATTGGTGGAATTGTAAATAGTAGTCGCAGCTGAATCTGCAATGGGAGAGCTTGCTGATGCTGCAAACCCAAGAGTCCCGAAAGATGGCGAGTTCAGGGCAACTGCTGGGAGAAAGGTAATTGCTACCAGCAAAAGGCACGAGGCCGCAATAGAAGCCCTTTTCAAAACATTGGCCAGCTTCCAGCTAAGACTCCGACTTTAATATATAAAAACAGATTGAATTTCTAGAGGATAAATGTGGTTTTGAAATTCACACAGTCCTTGATTTATTCAGAATCAATAATGCTTTTGCAATAAGCTGCGTGTCCGACTTTGGGTCGCCCCAAAGAATACTATGAAGGCACGAATTCTACAATCGGAAAGTGCTGACTTGCAAGATAAGCTACCTCGGCCCACGGATACCACTAAAAGATACAAATTTGCCTTCTTTCCTAGAAAGGCAACGATATTTCTACCTGCCATTCATGGCATGAATGGCCTCCTTATACTGACCCCCCATTTCGACATCGAAGTCTGAGCGCTCCTGCTAGATTAGCGAGGCCAATTCGACCCTTTAAGAAGAGAAGCTTTCAAGACAGGCCGAAGTTTGTTGGCTTGAAATCTTGGGAGTGAGCGTGATACCAAATGCGAGACTCAAGTGCGACCGGTTAGGCTACGATTCTTTCAGCGAAATGCAAGGATCCGATAGTTTACAATGCCTCACCAATAAATTCGCGTTGGGCCCCCACAACATGACAAGCGAGTTACGAGTTCATGGATTTCCAGTTTAAGGCTGACGGCAATCAGGATCAGATGTATCCTAATGCCTTCAGTTGCTCCATGACTTTGTCGTTATCAGTGTCCTGAACATCGGAGCTTTTCTTACCCATGGCGATTCTGAATACATAAGTAACATAATCGTCTACGGTGCTGAATCCCTTCCCTTCGATTGATTTTCTAATATCCTCATAAAGATCCTCCGGTATCGAAATCTGCTTTTTGGCAGGGGAATTATCGCTCAAAGTGGAGGCGCCGCAGGTACTCGGCCAAATTTCGGGCGTTTGATCGATAAAAATTTTCCTGTCATTCTTAGTGCGCACACATGTTCAGGAAACACACGCTTTCTACCTTTGAAATGAGACGCCAGAAGAAGAACAACACTATCAGATCCCTTGGTTTCAAAGTTTCTCTACTCATTGAGACAAATAGTTGTACGATTTTTTCCGAACCTTCAAAGAATGCATTGCTGCGGCAAGAAGTGGCGATTCTCACTATTGTCAGAAAACACATGAGAAAGTCAAGCCGGCCATTCCCGTCAAGACCACTACTAGAATGTCAGCACATTGGCTGGAAAAGATCTGTTGAATGACAATCTTTGCATGGACCCGGCTGACAGAGTCCCTCTCGTATGGCCTCTTGATGGAGGAAGTTCCCTCAAGGATTTGAAATAACTATTTTATCTCCTAATTCAAGAGAGCGATCTTGAGCAACAGATTCCTTTTATCCTGTATTTTTGATGCAGGAATACTCTTTGCTCATGTCAAAATGATATAATGATGGTATCGAATCAAATGGTTGATTCCACAAAGGACATCGGCTATTACAACATTCACGGACTCGTGACCGTTCGCGTTGAAGGAGTTCTCAAGCCAACGGGAGCCATTCTCGACAAGACGCTCGAGTATTTCAAAATCCCCAATGGCGACCCCGAGCTGACAATCGTACTCGGTGAATACCCGTCGAAGGACTGGTCGCCCAGGGGCTATACAGTCGGGGATAGGATACTGTACGACTTTGACTCTGACCTGACAACAGTATTCAGAAGACCCACCGGGTCCATGCTATCTAAGAGCGATGTCGAATACGTCATACGTGGCAATATTAGGGACAACAGATCTGCCATGACCGTTTATGTTCCTCGACTCTCTAAACAGCTCGGGTATTTTCGAAGAGTAGGACGCGGTTTGGCGAGGAAGAACTTTAGCAGAGCAATGCTCGCCGCAGTGGGAAATTCTGCTACTTCATCCGAAGAAATAGAACTAGAGGCCGCCAAAGTGCGGCTCGCGATTCTGGAGACATTTCTCTATTACAGGTTGCCGTTCAACGGAGCCTCTATGGCTCACGCTTCGCTTGTATCAAAAAATGGCTCTGGTCTCATGATAGCTGGCAGCGGGCACATCGGAAAGACCACCCTTGCTCTGGAAATGGTGAAGAAAGGTTACTCGTATATGGGTGACGACCTCGTCATCGTCGGCGACCGAGGCCAGGCGTTGCAGTACGCGGAACCTATCAGGATCCAAGAGCAACATCTGGAAATCTTCCCGGAGTTAGCAAAGAAAGTAACGTCAAGCATGGGTACTTTGGAGAGGTTCTTCTTCAATAGAATGCTAAAATCTTCTCCAGAACAGGCTCTGAACCTGATGCCTCGTTTGCCAATCTCCGAGATTGTTGACGGCGGTGCACTCGGCGACGTGTGCCGACTAGACTCCGTTCTAGTAGTTCGAAAGGGTGTCATCCCCGAACCTGTCTTTGAAGAGATTGATGCAGAAACCGCTTCAAGCGTGCTGGCCGCCGAATTGTTCTGGGAGTTCGAAGCCGCTTTGTGGCGTCACACTCAGTATATGTATGGCAGATCGTGCGCAAAAGCTGTCGATTTTATTGAGGAAGAGGGAGAGCACCACCGTCTGATTAGCAGAGTCCTGAGAGACGCGCTGAAGAACAGCAGGACATTCAGACTGAAAGTGCCATATGAGTTTCCAATCAGAGAATCTACAAAGTACATTGATGAAGTTCTTCGAAAATCTTAGGCTTCACAGTGTCGATGGCCTCGGTAAGCGAATCGCAACGAACGGAAGAAGGCTTGTTAAAATGAAATCAGAGTTGAAGAAGTTAGAAGAGGCAACATTGCAGGCCTGTAGATCGATTATGGAGAATTAACCCTCAAAATAAAACCAAGATTGCGGCGAGGCGATAGGGTGAAAGTTTTCGCGCTCTTTATGCACAATTGCGTCTACGGGAAGAGCATAGGCGGCATAGAAAGGAGGTTCATCGAAGTTACAAAGCACCTGAAGGGGATAGAGAAGATCTATGCCCTTGAATACCATCCTTCTCTTAGCAAGGAGATTCCGAGCGGTTACATCGGATTACCGGTCCTTCATTTTAAGGCACAGACTGTTACCGGAGAACTCAAGATTTTAATCAGACTTTCTTTGATTTCCATTCTCTCCTGCCGCAAGTTTGGGTGCGATGTTGTCTATTCCCCACGCCAGGACAACCCTGAAGCTTTCGTGCCTGCTTTTTTCACAAGCCTTTTCCTCAGGAAGCCGCTTGCAATTGTCTTTCACTCCCTGCCGCCTGACGGGTACGGCGTGAAGACACCCTTGCAAAAGCTTATGCGGTTCAGGTTAGCAAACCATGAGGGAATAAGAAAGGCAACGATAAAGACTGTGATAGACCTTGTGAGGAGACTAGCCTATTCAAGAGCCGAAATTTGCTTTGCCGTGAGTGAAACTACGCAGAGACATCTATGCCAATTCTTTACACCGAGGAGAGTCATAGTTTCCGGAAATGGGGTGGGAGACGAGTGGTTCGAAATCTCCCCCGTTCCCAAAAATTTTGACGTTGCCTACCTTGGTAGAATTCATCCTCGAAAGCGTCTTGAATTGTTAATTCAAGCGTGGAAAGAGGTGCTCCGAAAGCAACCGCGGTCAAAACTGTTACTCATTGGTGGCGGAGATTCAGAGCACGTAAAGCACTACCAAATGATGATAGCTGAACTTGGATTGCAGGATAGCGTAACCATGACAGGTTTCCTGGACGATGCCTCTATTCGACGGCACTTGAGCTCTGCTCGAATTTTTGCATTCCCCTCAAGCAGGGAGGGGTTTGGCCTCGCCATAGCAGAAGCGATGGCATGTGGCCTTCCATGTTTATTGTCAGACATCCCGCCCTTGAGAGAAGCTTTCTCGGGTGCAGCGGTTTTTGTGAGTGGATCTGACCCCTCACTCTGGGCGAATGCGCTAAGCGATATCATCGCCGATAAGGACAAACAAGCAATCCTCTCAAATCTTTCAAGGAGCGTTGCCAATTCGTACAGGTGGAAGGATGTTGCAAATCGAGAGGGAGACGCCATGATGAGGCTAGGTAGTAAAGTCGATGCACGCTCCTGATGATCTCATGAAGCAGCACCGCACCGTTTGACAGGAAGAGAATCTTTCATCGACGTTGAACCCTCTGCATCCAGATTAGCATCTTGAAAAAAGTACACGTCCTAACCAGATCATGGCATGATGTATTATGGCGGGGTTTCACGCCGCGAAAAGGACCCACCTGTTGAAGACGATTCTGAGGCCTTTCTCGATCAGTAATTCGTCAGATTGGAAGAACGTGCATGCCGTCGTCTTTGAATCTGATGATTGGGGTTTCTGCGGCGAAAACAAGAACCCGAGCTCAAGCGAGAGATTAGCCCGCTTAGGGTACGAATTGAGGGGGAAGGGGAGCGGTGATTCATATTACAACACTCTGGAAAAAACCGAAGACCTTGAGAATTTATACGAGGTTCTTTCTTCTTTTTCCGACGGGCTCGGACGTCATCCCGTATTCACGGCAAACTTCGTGGTTACAAACCCAGACTTTGAGCGAATTAAGGCGGGCAATTTCTCCGAATATCACACCATTCCAATATCTCTGGGCTTTCCAAAGTCGTGGGACTCTGGCAAATCCCTGCGACAAACGTGGAGAAGCGGGATTGAAAAGAAAGTGTGGATGCCTGAGTTTCACGGATATAGTCACTTCAACTACCAAAATTGGCTAAAAGGGCTAAGAAAGGGTGACAAAAAACTGAGAGATTTCTTCGAAGAGGAGATGATTGCTTCTTCAAGAGATTATCCCACCCTCTCCGAGTATGTCACTAATCCTGGGACTGGAACTTTTGCCAGCCGCAAAGAGCAGTCGTCCACGGTATCGAGGGGATGCGAAATTTTCAGATTCACATTCGGATATCCAGCGAGGTCCACGATTCCGCCCTCCGACATTTGGAACATCGATACGGAGATGGCTTTTCTTCACTCAAATTTGCATTATGTCCAATCCGAGCGCACAAGGTACTCATCCGCGCTTGGTTTGTTCCGAATCGACTTTGCTTCCACATTCAACATTGTAAAGTCTGCGATCTTGCTCCTAGGACCGCTCACAAAGTTGTATCGCAACGTGAGGTTAGAATTGAACGATGATGAATCCGAAGTGTTGGAGACGTCAAATTACCTTTTCAAGATCGGCAGCCCTGTTGTTGTCGGAACTCACAGAGTAAATTATGTCAGCGGGATCGACAGAAATCTTGCAGAAAGGGGAAGGAAAAAACTTCGCACTTACCTTAAAGCGATCTCCGAAGACAGCCGAACTGTTTTCATGACATCATCCGAATTATACCAAATTTATACACGAGGATACTCCACCGCATATTACGGGTCAGAAGTTATAGTGCGAAACTTTACTTCCAGCGACATATCCATTCCCCTGAAGACCCAGAGGAAATATCTTCAATTTGACCTCACAGGCGACCGCATGATCGACGATTCCCAATACCGGGGAACTGGAAAACTGAGAATACGGGCCAAGAAAACTCTCTCCTTTGTTCCCGAAGGGCCTTGATTTGCATGAAGAGATTATGCAGCCGTCTCCGCCTTATCCCAAATGAGTAAAGCACTCATCAGAAGATTCAATACGTTTTATAGTTCTTTTCTGCAACAGTTGGAAAGCATAATGCCCCTAATACCTTCCGACAAGTTGCGGCTCTTTTCTGAGCGCCTCCTAGTCGCCGCTGGCGCACCAGCTGAAGACGCAAAGCATGTGGCAGACTCTCTTGTTATGGGAAACCTCACAGGTCACGATTCCCACGGCATCAACATGCTGCCCGCTTACATCAAGAGGATAAAGATAGGGGTGATAAAGCCAGGCGCCAAGGTCGAACTCGCGAGAGACGCCCCGGCTTATGCCATGATCAACGGAAACTGGAACTTTGGGCAGATTGTAGCAACTTATGTGATGGAAGTTGCAATCAAGAAAGCGAGCTCGAGTGGCCTCGCCCTAGTATGCGCGTTCAATTGCAACCACGCGGGCCGCCTGGGTGAGTACTGCCTTACCGCCGCCAATTCGGGTCTGATAGCTATGATGATGGTAAACTCGCCTCCTTCGGTCGTACCTTGGGGAGGAGCGCAGAGGAGGCTCGGGACCAACCCAATCTGTATCGCGATTCCTAGGAAGGGAGAAAAACCAATTCTCCTCGACATGGCGACGAGCATCGTTGCGAACGGCAAGGTCTCCCTCAAAGTGGGCACAGGCGAAAGAATTCCTGAGGGTTGGATACTTGATCCCAACGGCAAACCGAGTACAAAACCAGAAGACTTTGACAGGGGCGGGGCTATGCTGCCATTCGGTACCTACAAAGGATACGGCCTGGGTCTCATGGTAGACATACTCTGCGGGGCTTTCACGGGCTCTGGCGGGTGCAATCGCATCCCCAAAGACGGAATAAATGGGGTCTTTGCGCTTGTCATGAAACCAGACCTGTTTGTCTCAGGAGATGAATTCCTTTCTTCCGTTGATGAAATTGCAAGACACGTGCTCAACACTCCTCTTCAAAAGGGATTCAGCGAGATCCTGCTTCCGGGACAACCTGAAGAGAGGGCTATGGAGAAGAGGAGCAGAGAAGGCATCTTCGTCCACGACGTCCTGCTTACTAAATTGAAGAATGCCGCTGCAGAGTATGGCGTTACCCCACCCTGAGAGATGTATCACTATGATAGTTTCAATTGAAAAATTACCGGAGAAGGCCCTTGCCTTGTTGAGTGGCCAGCAAGTTGCAAACGGCAAGTACAGCGACGAAGACCTAGCGAAAGCAACAGTGCTAATGTGCTGGCCCTCTCAAATATCGGAAGGACTCTTGAGAAAGACTCCAAACCTCTCGGCAATCCAGACTCTTTCAGCCGGGGTTGACGACATCCCTTATTCTCTCGTCCCTAGCAAGGTCAGGCTGTTCTCAAATGCAAATGCCTATTCTGTCTCGGTTGCAGAACACGCGTGGAGCTTAGTGCTTGCGCTGGCGAAGGGGATCGGCAGACGGGACAAGTCAGATAGTCGGATTCTGTTTGAGAAGACCCTCTTGATTCTTGGCTGTGGGGGAATTGGATCTGAAGCAGCCCGCATGGGGAGAGGGTTCGGCATGAAGATCATTGGCTTGTCTCGCTCCTTTCTAAAGCCCGAACACTTTGATGAAAAGTACACAGACTTAGGCGAGTTGGATAGGCTACTCGGCGTAGCGGACGTCCTGATTTGCACGCTTCCGGTCAACAAGTTCACAACTACGATGCTGGACTATGACAAGCTGAAGATTACAAAGCCTCATTGCATCATCGTGAACGTATCACGCGCAGAAATATTCGATGAAAACGGGATTTTGAAACTGCTGAAAGAACGACCTGAAACAAGATTCGGCACCGACGTCTTCTGGCGAAAGAATGGGAAGGAGGTCTTTGAATCAAAGTTATGGGATTTGCCAAATTTCCTCGCAACCAAGCATACCGGAGGCGTCGGCGCGAGCAGGCAAGTGCGGGACGATGCAATAATATTCGCAGCGAAGAATGTGCTGATGTACTTAAACGAAGGAAAGGCAAGCAATGAGATCAGACACTCGGATTATGCCTGATTATTGAAGAACCAATGAAACCTTCTTTGCATGGTCGAATCCCAACAAGCCATGACTCCGTTCACTATTCCCGTCTTGAGTCTCAAATCCGACAAATTACAAGGCTAAAGCAAAAAGTTTGAGGGGGAGGGACGCGCAGTCACGGATCCCAATGTCAAACATCCTCATATCGCGTTCCTATTCGAAAGAAGAGCGACGTTTCCGCCCGTAGTAGATGACATAAAGGCCTTCTACATTTCGCTGGAATTGATCCGCCAAGGGGCCAGAGTGAGCTGGGTCGAATTTGACGGCGAGAAGAGTGATTCAAGACATCACAACGGCATAGAATTTGCGACGATCCGAATTTCGGAAAGCTTCGGTCAGCTGAGACCCTTTCTCC
The DNA here is from genome assembly GCA_021325255.1 of Nitrososphaerota archaeon. The sequence goes on from JAJPHP010000047.1 coordinate 9,452, forward strand.
TCATAATTCAGGCCCTTGTTTTCTGTGTTGCAGAGAGGGTTGATTGCGTATACATCGACGAGTGGCTCATGTTTCGCAGTAAGGCATTCTCGCAGTTTGCATTGAGAATCGCCCTAAAGCTGATGCGTGTTAAGATAATTTTTGACATGCGCGACCCTTACATCGACTACCAGATAGCCTACGGCAAACTGAAGCATGGCAGTAGCCGCCACTTGTCTCTCCTCAGGCAGTACAGCCTAATCTACAGACTCACCGACCTAATCGTACTCCCATCGAAAGTCTACGCAGAACTGTTCGTGAAGGAAGGAATTCCCGAAATACGAGTCCTTGGAATTCCTAGGGGGATTGATGAGAAACTGTTCAACCCCCGCGTTGATCCCACCCGAATCAGAGAGAAGCTCGGCCTCGACGGGAAATTTGTAATCGGCTGGTTCGGCATGATGCACAGGTATCGCCAAATCAAAGAGATTTTGGTTCCCCTGATAAAGCATGTGAGGGAACACATTCCGAATGCGTATGTGCTCATAGGAGGTACTGGTGAGCTATTTGGCAAGTTTTCAGAGTTGAAGAAGGAGGAGCCCGATTCACCTTTTGCCCTCCTTGGAATGATACCCTACCAGGAGTTGCCGCAGTACATAACGGCCTGCGATGTACTACTCTCTCCTGTAGATCCGAAGTACCGTTTCACTCGCCATAGCGTGTGGCTGAAGATCCTCGAGTCCGTGGCGGTAGGAAGACCAATCATCGCAACTCGAACGGCCCTGAGCGAGGGTGATTTCAAACATATGAAGGGAATAGTGTGGGCAGAAGCCAACCTCCAGAGTTTCCTTGCTTGTCTAGTAGATATCCACAATAACTACGATCTGTACTCTACGCAAGCTTCATCTCAGGCCGCCAATTTCCGTGACTATTCTATACACTCGACAATTCCACGCATAGCAGAAAGAATCCTAGAAATCCTTTGACAAACGCCAGGTGGAAAGCAATACGAGCAAGAAGAGAAAAAAGGCAGATCTTCTTGCATCGAGAGTAGCATTCGTCAACATTTCCACCCCGTTGAATCTGCGCGGATCGGAAATTTGGCTAACGGCCTTCGACGTTCTCGTAAGGGCAGGGCTTTCTGTGCGGCTGGTCAACTTTGATTACGATTGGAGATATCCGTAACAAGAGATTGAAGTGCCACAGCGATGGCAAATTCTCAAAGAGGCCTTTCGAAATATCGAAGTGGACTATCGGCGCTGCGACTTCGATTGTCCCTTCAGCGAGCCTGCATTGGAAAGAAGCCAGCGAATTCATCAACAACGCCATGTATCGTGATCCGATACAGTATTTATGATACGGACCTAACGCCGCCTAAGTTGGCAGATTGTTTTTGCTTTCCATTTTCATCGATTCGCCACCAGTTAGAGTAGACAACTACTGGGAATGGTTCTTCCTGAAGTGCTATAAAGTCGTCAAAGTAAGTTTGAATCGAATGAAGCAGGCTTGAGACGTAGCCACAGAAAACTTGCTCTTTCGATCAGGCGAAACTGGAAAAATCCATTTTGGTATCGGAAGAACCTAGTGAGAAAGGCGCTGATACCCCTTCTCTTTTCCCAGAACCCTGGGGTCTTTGTACTAAAGGAAAAATGGGACAATCTGATCATTCTCGATGCATGCAGGTATGACGTGTTTGAAGAGGCGTATAGAACGGAGGGGCTGCAGGGCAGACTTGAGTCCAGGATATCAAGAGGAACGGAAACGAAATTCTTTCTTTCCGAGAACTTCCGCAATCGAGCGATGCTTAGAGACACCGTCTACGTATCCGCGAATCCCGTCGTGAGCAAACTTCTAAGCGACAAACTCTTCAAAGTTGTTCCGATCTGGAAGGACGGCTGGGACCCAGTGGAGGACACTGTTCTTCCTGAGTATGTATACGAGCGAACGCTCGAAGCGATAGAACAGTATCCTGACAAGAGGCTCATCGTCCACTTCCTTCAGCCACACAGGCCTTTCATCGGCTATGCTAACTACAACTGGTGGAAGACCGAGATACCTAACCGCAGATTCGCCTTAACGTGGGGAAGCATGTCGGAGGACGGCAAGAGCCTCCTTTTCTCCGTAAGCACGGAGGACCTGATGGAGCTATACAAGAGAAATCTGAAACTTACCTTGCCCTACGTTCGTAGACTACTCGATGTCCTCCCAGGTACCACAGTGGTAACAGGAGACCATGGAGAGGCGTTTGGCGAGAGAATCCATCCGCTTCTGCCATTTTCCGTTTACGGTCACCCGGGCCGCGTGAGAATCGACGCGTTGACAAGAGTGCCATGGTTTGTGGCCGAATCTCGAACTAAGAAAATCATCAGGTCAGAGCCTGAGATCCATTCAACTGAACACCTCCCGAAGGAGGACGAGGACCTCATTAACGAGCGCCTCAGCGCCCTTGGCTACATCTAGAACTCTGCGCTTTCGTGGAGTATTAATCCCATGATTTTGCAGTCGCATGACTGGGATTATCTCGCTATTGCTTATTTGGTAGAGCTGCACAACTACCGCCAATTCTACTAAGGGTGGGCGTCATCTCAGGCGGGCCATTTCCCTGATTACTCTATATATTCAACCATCCGACGTATTGTAGAAAGAATCCTGAAGATCTCTTGACGATTAGATGTTGAAATCAATTCCGTGTGAAATAGAGCATGGTGAATCTACTAAGGAAATTCGCGCCACTACAACACATGTAATGTCGATCCTATGCGAAGAGATCTCATGTCAGAGCGGGATCGCCACAAGCAACTCACCAGAGTCCTCAGAAGTGCGATAAAGTGCCAGATTGATTAGTATGAAGGTTCCGTGTGAGTACTCGATCCTCAATGCCACAAAATGCTTCAGCTTCTTTCTTAAACACACTTTTCCATCGAAAGAAGTTAGGGCCACAGAGCTGTCTACTTCTCCCCGGTCCTTCCCAATCTGGAACGACGAAATGGCATCTAGTTCAAGAGTGGCGATGGAACAATCTCTTTCCTTTCTTCCTTTTGCTGACGGCGTGAATCTGCATTGAGGGTTGCTATGATCGGTCCCACGAAAGCGGCCGGAGGAATGAGCGTTCATGTCAGAGAATTGACAAAGGGACTGCGTGCGCAAGGGAGTGAAGTAGTTGTCATACAAAAGAGAGAAGGGGACGGGCCTTCCTCAGCAACGTACTACCTTTCACGAGTCCTGAAGGATTTTGATATAGTTCACGTGCAGGGGCTGCAATACTTTCAGCCACTAATCGCAGCGCTGACCGCTCGGAAGGTACTCGGGACGCGCGCCGTCGCCACGGCTCACGGTTTCGGTGGTGAATCTCGCTGGTGGAACAAGAAGATGCAACGCTACTCGATGAAATCTATCCTCCGGCAGTTTGACGTTCTTGTTTCGATTTCCGCATACGTCGAAAAAAGACTTTCATTGTTTACGGGTTTGAGCCCACCAAAGGTCAGGACGATATACAACGGCGTGGACACCTCCTACTTCAATCCGAGCTTGGACGCAACTGAATTCAGGCGTGGGATTGGTCTAGAAGATGACTTCGTCATACTCTATGTTGGGCGGTTAGCTTGGAACAAAGGAATACCGGATCTGATCAAAAGCATTCAAGTCGTTAGCAAGAAAGTTCCAAATGCGAAACTGCTTGTCTGCGGAAAGGGAAGGATGGAAGGCGAGCTGAAGAAACAAGTAGAGGCCCTCGGTCTAGAGAGAAATGTCAGATTTACCGGCCTCGTCCCGCAGGAAGACCTTCCTCTCTATTACGCCTCAAGTGATATCGTTGCGGCTCCGAGCATATTCGAACCGTTTGGTCTGGTCCTCCTCGAGGCATTGGCCATGGGCAAGCCAGTGGTAGCGACAAATGTTGGTGGAATCCCTGAAGTCATAAAGGATTTTGAAACAGGGTTGCTAGTACCGCCTCATGATTCAAGCTCGATAGCTCAAGCGATCATCAGGCTCAAAGAAGACGAGTCGCTCGGGGAAAGGCTAGGAAAGAGAGGAAGAGAACTCGTCGAAGGCAAGTTCTCACTGGAGAAAATGGCCGAGGCCACTTGGTCATGCTACAAGTCGATCACAAGGCTGGATCAATCACGATCGGTGTAGATGTAATATGCGAGACTTGGCAATCGAATACAGAGTATGAAGAGCGAAATATCCATTAGCTACAGAGTAGAAATCGATTGCGGCGTATTCCGGTCCGCAGACGCTACCACACTGAAAGGTTGCTAAAATATAAATGAACATTTTTCATCTCTGTCCTGAAAGATGCCTGGCACGCCTAAGATCAGCGTGATTGTGACCAACTACAACAAGGGCAAGTACATCAGGGCAGCAATAGACAGCGTGCTCGATCAAACGTTTACCGATTTCGAAATCATAATTGTAGATGATGCGTCTACCGATGATTCTTTGAAGACGATAAAGGAGTGCTGTGACAGAACAAACAAGATTCGATTGATAATCCACGACGAGAGGAGGGGATCGGCAGCGGCGCGCAACTCTGGAATTAAGAATTCAAATGGCCAAATAATCTGCTTTCTTGATTCTGATGACATTTATTCTCAGGACAAGCTACAGAAGCAGATAGTTGCACTGCAAGAAGAACCAACCCCAGTTGTTGTCTACTCTAACTGGTGGCGAATCGATGAAAATGGAAATACCCTGCCTCCAGGAAAAAGAGATCACCCGACTAAAAGTGGGCGAATCTTCAGTGATTGTTTGACCCATGTATTTGGCTCGAGTACGATGTTCATGATCCCGAAACTATGCTTTGACAAAGTCGGATTGTACGATGAATCTCTCATGTGGGCCGAAGACTACGATCTTGTCCTGCGCCTTGCGAGAAATTTCGATTTCATATACGTGAATCTTCCGCTCTACGGTTACCGTACGCACGAGGGAAACAAGAGGAACTTGATCAAAAGAAAAGAACGCTTGTTTTCTGAAGCGCTTGTGACCGAAAAGTACTACAGGGAAAACAAAGAACTTCTGAACGAGGAGAGCAAGAAGAAAGTAGTTTCACTATTGATAAGGTACTTCTCTCTGACGGGTCAACGGAGAAAGGTGTTAAGGTATGGTCTCTCGAGTCTCAGCGCATTCAGATTCATGCTGTCCTCAATGCTGACGAATAGACCCATAAAATAAGTGAAGACTCTGAACTCTCGCAGAATTGTTCAAAACTCAGTCGTCATTCGAACCAGAGTTTGCATGCTCGATGATCTTGTATAGATACTCGAGCCCATCCTCGTCTCTGCTTAGCTCTCCCGAACATTCCTTCAACATTTGGTATGATAATGGTCGGCCTCCAAAAGAAGACTTGAGCTCGGTCAACTTACGCCTGAGATTCAGACTTTTCCGACGGCGAGCAGCCGATGTAATTTCGCGCAATATTCTCGACAAGTCCCTGACTCTCGAGAATGTACTCACCCGAATGACCTGAGCCTGTTTTGCCTGAAAGGAATCTATTGCGACAATTGGTCTTGAAAGCCTCTTTGCGAAGGTCATCGTTCCAGAAGTCCAGTAATGGCTCTTTTGAGCAAACAGAATATGCGAACAATTCTTGAGTTCTCCCAAAATTTCTTCAGTTGTAAAGAACCCAGACCTGACAACAATTCTGTCAGAACGGTTGATAGAGCTATTTTTTGGATCATCATAGACGACAATTTGCCTGTCCTTCTTGAGGTTGTTCACTACCCTGATGCATTCCTTGAGTCCGTACTCTTGGTTTATGCTGATCAATATTCTTGCTCTGGCATTCACCTTCTTCGCAAATGCAACTATTTCGTCAAATCGTTTGCTTGTTGTGCCAAAACCGAATGAACCGAGGCAAATGTCGTCGAACTGCGCAAAGGGCTGTTCAGGAAGATTAAGGTATGAGATGTGCGGGTACAAGAAGTACTTTTCCGCACCGTCAAGTTCCGCAATTTCATTTGCCCGGTAAGTGAGTATTGCTTTCTCTTGCAGGTTTCTCACCGTATCGAAATCAAAAGATTCAGACCTTGTCAGACAGTCATGGATTTCAATGATAACCTTCTTGCCCTGTTTCAAGAGATAGTCTACGTCATTAACCAATCCCCTCGATCTTTCAAGTCCGCTCTCGAACTCTATCAGTACAATTTTCGACTTTGCAGTTTCTGGTTCGTTCACAACATCAACATCGAACCCTCTTTCATCTGTCAATCTTTCTGAAAGTGCGCTAATGTACTCGCTGATCCCGCCTCGCTTGTTCGTGTAACTCAGAATCGAGATGCTCTTGATTAATCCCTCGCCTTCGACCTTGTTCTTCTTTTTGAAAGTTAGAAAGGCGAGAGTGTAATCAGTTCGCCGAGATTTCAGAGGAAGAGAGGGAGGATTCTTGATCTTTTCAATCTCGGTATCATCAAACAACGGGTCCAGTCCTTTCTTCCTTGCTGTCTCGATTAGACCGACCAGCTCAGGTGATGAAAGTGGGCCATCCTGCGCACGTGAATCCTTCCCTGTTATGGGACAGAACCGCGTTGCAATCTGTAGCACCCCCATCGGTTTCAGGATTCGCGCAATGTTTTCCAAAACGGATTCAAGGTCGACGCCGGTACGAAAGGTATCTAGACAAACGGCCCAGTCAAAAAAAGCCGGCGGGAAATGAGAATGAGCAGTTCGCGCATACTGGTAGCGTATCTTTGTGTAATGCGGGTAATCGTAGATGTTTCTGTTTGCATCTACAACATAGAGATTTTTCATCCCTAGCTTGTGCAATGCGATCGTGGCAGGGTATGGTCGCGCCTCAAAATCAATCATCTTCGAGGCAAAGTCGATCGACATGCTCTTGACAGAGGAGACCAAGTTCGCGACAGCCCACGCTCTTTCCATCTCGCTTATCTCCACCCCGATTTTCTCAGTCGTGGCCCTGCTCTCGTAAAGCTCATTAGTATCGTTGAGCGTTTGCAAGTATTCCAAGAGATTTCACTTATTCAAGATACGAGCTTGAAATGCTTATGCAAGAACATCGAGAAGTCTGAAATCTTGCCGATTCTCTTTAGAGGCAAATATGACTTATGCCATGTGCTTTTGGTCAAGATTACTTTGATCAGCGACACAAGGTCTACCTAGATTCAATTCGTTCTCTTCAGTTGAAGATTTCCAATCATGTTATCAAAGAAGATTCTCGGACGATGTGACGCCCACGCGACCCTCAACTCCCAAGAGCAGAACGGTAATTTGTTGTTCCCTCTCTCTCTGAGCCGAACCCAGACTAGCAGGGCAAATTCACTTCGTCTTGGGTCTTGTAATCTCAATCAGCTCAAGACGCGCTGTCGTGCTCCATGAGAGACCAATAACCTGCTCGCGAGCTTGAGCACGTAATTCCTTTTGTCGCCTCTCATCTGCAAGAAGTAGTGAAATGGCAGAGCTCAGAGCATCCACGTTTTCCGGCTGGACCAAGATCGCACTCTTTCCGTAATATTCTCTCAGCGCAGGGATGTCTGAAAGTATGCAGCACATGCCGCATGCCATTGCCTGCGAGACGGACTGGGCAAACCCCTCCTTTCTGGAGGGAAACACGAATACCTTCGAGGAATTCAAGAGCTCAACGACCTTTTCATCAGATTGAAATCCAGCAATAGTCACATTGTTCACAAGTCGCAGCTCCGAAATCATCTGGCGATATTTTTTGAAGTTGGCTTCGTCTGCTCCTCCTATCAGAATCAACCTGGCATTAGGATTTGTTTGAACGATGTTACTCCAGGCCCTCAGGAGAATATCAATGCCTTTCTGAGGAGCTAATCGCCCAAAGAACGCCGCATCGTATACCCTACTCAAGTTCAATGGCCTAAACTTGACGGTGTCTACACCGTTTCCGATTACGATGCACTGGTCTATTCCCAGGGCTTTTTCCGCATCTTCCTTTGCAGCTTTAGATAGCGCGATGTGCGTATCAGCCTTCAGTAGTCCGAAACGATTAAGCGCGGGCGGAATGCTTCGCCAAATAGCACTGATTAATCCATAACCCTCTTTTCTCCGTAGCGCGATAGACTGACCAAACGGTAGCACCGAAGTTGCGTCTATCTGATGATGGATCACAACAAGTGGTGCGCCCGTAAGAAGCCTTAGGAGCAAACCAGGAAAGACATTTTCGACATCTTGATTGTACGAGTAAATAGCTAAAGGATGCCTTGGCACGTTTCGAAACGCTTTCTCTATAGCGCACAAGGCAAGAACGAATAGCTGAAACGCATTTTTTGGAGGTATCCTGCACCCCTTGACCTTAATTGAAGTGTACACCTCCTCTCGGGCATCTTCTTGAAAGGAGGGATTCTTTTCCAGTACTCTCAGATTGATGCCAAGACGCTTGAATGCTTTAGCTTTTTCGAGGAACCCCCGCTCATCCCCACGTATCTGGATTCCCCACCTGTAACGATGGAAGAAGAGAACGACTATCACATTCGCACGCGATCGGATTGACATAGTGATTCCAGCTTGCGAAAATACTCTGTCGCGATCGTTGGCAGAATTGATAGCGCGCGCTCAAAATGACTCTTCACCTCTCTTAAACGAGAATCGATAACTCTGGCCCGTTCGTTGACTTTCGAACTTGCCACCAAATCACAAATGATCTTCGGATCTATTTTTGAATGGCTCCTTCTTTTTGCCATGATAGATGCCTCGATTGATCGATCTCACTTTGACACGGACAATCAATGAGTCCCATTTCTAGCACAGGGAAACAGAGATCTTCTAATTGTCTGATCTGTTCCCTATGAAAATGAATCGTTCTATGCCAAATTGAGCGCACTGGAAAGACTTACTCTTGGCCCAACTAATCAGTTAGAACAGAGCTATCCTCAGATTCAGAAGGAAGCCTTGTCGCAAAAGCTTTGATAGTAAGCAATGACGTGACATGCCAATATTCAATGATGACTATGGCAAACTCAATTCTTCCACAGAGGCTGAAAGATCCGATTCCGTAATCCCGCCTGAAAGTTGCCATAGAAGAAAATGTTCAATGATTCTTGTCATCATTGTGACTTTGCTTGTCTACTACTCCAGTTACTGTGGTTTGGATTTGAGCGTCGTTCGGCGCCTCGTGCTGCTTCATCGCGAGCGAATAGTCGGGCCCCCTCATCTCCCCTCCGCATGACTGAGTAATCCCTCTGAGGGATTCGATCAACGCGAAAGAAGAGTTACGTATGCTCTTGATCGAAGAAAGCATCTCAATGCGAAGGTCCTCCAGTACGGAGTTCTCCGAGGCTTTAATGTGAAGCCCCAAGATCTCAGTTTCTCCAATTATCTCCCGCAAGCGGTTTCGCACTTGATGGTCGAGTATCAAGCTCCTCTCATGGTGCCTGTCCCTGAGCACGGCAAGGCGCGGCACCAACCAGAGAGGGGTGCTAGCGAGTGCGATACCGGCGATTGCAACCGCAACTGCTTCTATTGGCTCCCCCATAATATAGCGCACGAGCGCGAGGTTTTCAAGCGAAAGTATTCCTCCTGCTAACAAAACCAAAAAGATTCCAGAGCCGACCATCAGGCTCGGCAGTATCGGTCTCACAAACCTGCTGATGTTCAATGTCAACCGTTTCCTCGCGCACCGGGTCTGTCACTTTAAAGTAATCAAGTTTTGCAGGGAGTATCCTAGTTGGAATTGCTATTTCGAGTCGATGCTGTTTGTCTTGGCTCGTTTTCACGTTTAGCTGCATCTTTAGACTATGACAATAGGCTAACGAAGTAACGAAGCATGGTGGCTGTTCCACAGGAGAGACATGCATTCTTCTCGCAGCCGATGCCTGAATGAGGCGGGTGCTGATGAAAAAGAGAGAAAAATTCCTTAAAGCATGCTGGAGATTGTACTGGCAGTATCCAAAGAGCGTCTCTTCAATATGTTACCTTTGCTTGCGATCAGCCTCGACACAATTTCCTCAGACGCAGCTTTTCTCAGTTCAATTGCGATTATCCTTGGCGCGATATTCGTAGTCTTCCAGATGCGCGACGACAAGCGGCTCATCGAGTCATCGATTAAACAGGCCAACGCTTCGTCAGAGCAAGCAAAACTCACCACGGAGCAGTTGAAGCAAAATTATGACCTCGCAACAGTGGATCTGATTACGCGAATCTATGATTTTGCAAACGGTCTTGAATTCCAGAATTCCTGGCTGACAGTGCTGAAGACCAAGATATCTTCATTTGAAGAATACGAACAACTACCGGAGCAAAAACAGCTGGCTCTCCACCAGGTGGCCTCGCTGTTCGAGTCAATTGGGTTGCTTGTCGAAAGAGGGTTCGTGAAAGTCGACCTTGTCAACGATATGTTCGCGACGCAGCTCGCCTGGAACTCGCTTGAACCTTACGTTACCGGGTTGAGAAACAAGTATCCTGGTGAGGATTACTATTTCTTCTTTGAGAGGCTTCACAATCGCCTTTCTTCAACCGATTGATCTTGTTGAAAAGAGAGGTGTGGGCACAGCCATTTCATCAACTTTGTGTGAAGTCCAGGTTTTCCCTTTTCAAAAACACGACAATGCATTTCTTCCTTTGACTGGAGCCACCGCAAGTTCTCATATGCACGTTTGCTTGCAAAGTGTGCGCTCTCCACTTTGCCGATTCAAAAGAGCACACTGACATCTTGCCAAGTAGGTGAGATTTTGGGAAGATGGTTTGCGCCGAAATTCCTACCCCTATTTCAGTTTTCGCAAGATCACGTACGTGATCACGTGATCACATTTCGTCAACGTTAAAAGCACCTGACCGCATTCTCTTTTCCTAGGCAGAGCATTCCAATCCCTGCAACAAGAGAGAAGGAAAGAAGGAGAAAGAGTGAGAGCGAGAGAGAGAATCAGATGCTTCAAGCCCAAGCGCAAGGCATGGCACGTCGTCTCTTCCCATGCACCCTTTTTCTTTTGAACTGAATCCGCATTTTATGACGGTATCAGGAAAGAGGTTCGCCTTCAATTTAATTCGTTTTTCATCATGTGCCCTGCAGTTATGACGGATCTGAGGATATCACCATGTCCAAGATAAATTCTCGACAATTGTCGAGAATTAGCTAGGGTACCCCCCCCAGAGGGGGGTACGTAACGGAGCTAATTTGCTATATAAAGCGGGAAACCGTATGCCAAGCAAGCAAGCCTCGTTTTTGGCTTTGAGGAGCGCTTTAGGGCAGTATGTCTCGGATTTTCGGATTTTCGAGGATGATTGAGGAAATTACGATTGGTGCAAACAGAAACATTGCACCCGCGGCACAACCGGATCAAGGTTACATCGCTTACAAGATTACACTTTCCATGCAGGGCACGGTCAAGCACAGCGTATGGCTCAACGAGTCCTCCGCAAACTTGCAGCCGAAAAAAAATGAACCTGATAAATAGGTATCATTTTCTCAATCATCCTACCGACCTTAAACCATGAACAAGACAAAACCAGGAGAGTAACGCAATAACAGTGCCAGGCACTTCACTTCGTGAATTTCTGCGGGCCTACTCGGATAAGCGCAAGGAACACGTCTTTGTTGTGGAGGACGAAATTGACACCGAGTATGAGCCCACCGCATACTACAAGCTTCTGGAAAGCAAGGGCAATCCGATCATATGGTTCAAGAAAATCAAGGGGTTTGAGGATTTCGAGCTCGTTACTAATGTGATGGGAAGCGAGGATAGGGCGGCCTTTGCCCTAAATTCCGAAGAAAACAGGCTGCTCGAGACGATGCAGAAAATTGCTTCTGATACACGGGAGGAATCTCTCGGCGAACTCGAGCGCGATGCTCCGATAAAGGAAGTCGTGCTTACCGGTGATGAAGCAGACCTGTTCAAACTGCCGATCCCAAAACACTACGCTGAGGACGGATCCAACTCTGGATTCGGCAGATACATTTCTTCAGGCCTTGCAGTTGCAAGAGACCCTTCATCGCCGAATACAATCAACCTGAGCTACACGCGGATCCAGGTCATAGGACCGAGAAAATACGCATTCGACATGGGGAGCAGGGGTCACCTGTGGCGCTACATCAACGAGGCCGCAAGCGACAGAAATCGACACAGACCACTTCCAATATCTGTATTGATCGGAGCTCATCCCCTCTTCTATCTGCTCGCGGCCTCATTTGTGGAGAATGAATACTTCAAAGCGAGGGCCGTAGAGGACTTTACCTTTACTAGTGGAGTAGTCAATGAAAACATTCCACTTCCCTCCGACACAGAGATAGTGATAGAGGCAGAGGTCCTCCCCGGAGAATCATTTCCAGAGGGGCCGTTCGGCGAGTTTACAGGTTACACTTCTCGCAGGACCACGGGGAATGTCGCGCGGGTCAAATCGATACTTCGCAGATTTCATCCGATCTACTACGACATCCAAGCGTCGAATTCAAACGAGCACGTGGGCCTTTTTTCGATACCTCGTAACGCTGCAATCTCGGCCTCAATCAACAATTTCATGCCTCCCGGCAGCACGTATGCGATAAAGTGGCCCAACAAGGCTTCGCACTTTCTTGCTATGTGCAGAGTTCAAAAGCCTGAACCTGGTCTTGCAAAGCAGATCGGACTAGCCCTTTTGGGAATGGATCCTCTCTTCTCCAAAATCGTCCTCGTCGAAGAAAGAGGTAACAAAAATGAGGATGGGCAAATGAGTCTTGAAAGCTTTCTGCTCAATCTAGCCCTTCGAGGCGACTTTGAAAAACGAGTTAATGTGATACCTGATGTGTTCTGCATAAAACTCGAACAAGCTTCGAATGCGAAAGGAATCACCGGAAAGATGCTCATCGTGGCTAATGCTGACAGCGATGGAAAGAGTGAATCCTCGGCGGGATATCAAAAGATTGTCGACAGCGCTCACAAGGTGAGATTGGTCGCTGGAGGTCGGACGATGGTCGTCTTCTCCCACTCTGAAACAAACGAGGGAAGTGTAAATGTGGTTGTGGGAAGCGATGTCGACCTCTCAAATGAGGATGAGGTAATGTGGGCATTTGTGACCAGACTGAGGCCAGATAAAGATGTAGTATTTTTCAAACAACATGAAAATTCGGCCGATAGTCCAAAGCTCCTTTTCAGGGCGACCGAACTCAACTCACCGATTCCCACAATCCCTCTGGAAGTGCTGGAAAGGGTGTCGGCACGCTTGGCCAGGCAAAACAAATAGAGGGAGAGGGCTAATCCGATCTCATTTTGCGCGAGTGATAAGAAGGAGCTTTTCCCTTCTTGGAAGCTGTTTGATGGCAAATTCCCTGCTCAGCGCCTCTGACTTGCTCCCAAACTTTTCGAAATATGCCAGCTCAACTGGCAGTCTTGACCTCGTGAATCTGGCCCCCCTTCCAGTGTTATGCTGTCGCACTCTTTCTCTGGGGTTCAATGTGTATCCAGTGTAGAGGTCTCCATTTGAGCAGCGAACAATATAGACAAAGTGCTGTTTCCTTCCATTCTTATTCTTCTTCGTGTGCAAACTCTTCTGCCTTTCCTCTTATCCGCTTATTATTTCATTTGGGTAGGGAAAACAAGTGGTTATAGAGGCCGAAGGGAAGCGGAGAGTTGGAGAATCGAACGAAGTCAATTCTTAAATCTGTCAAAATACAAATCTTTACTCTCTCCAGTCGTCCCATAAATCATTTGAAAGATTTTACTTTGGAAATATGTATTTTGCAGTTGGTGGTGTTCTGAGTCATTTCGCTATCATCTTCTTCCTCATCATCAGAAAAGAACAAACAACGGATTGTGAATAGCGCCGACCTGCTTAGAAGAGGCGCCGCACTGCTCAGCGAAGCATGTCCAAGATGCGGCGGGGTACAAATCAGGTTCCAGGGGAAAGTATACTGCATAAATGAAGATGACCTCTCGGAGATTCTCTCTACCGGACCTTCAGGTGCTCCGCCGCGAGCGGCCGCAGCGTCTCCTGAATTATCGCGCGCAACTGCTCAACCCTCGTCTACGGCAGCAACAATTTCACCCCAGGCTGTCTCGCCGGAACAAATACAACTCCGAAGGCTTCTCGAGGAAAAGCTGCAAGCAGCGTCAAAACAACTCGAAGTTTCGCAAGACCTGGGCGAACAGGAGAAGCTACTCGGGCTGATATCCAAATACATTGACACGCTTGAAAAATTGAAAAGGCACTAAACGAGAACAGATTGTGTGGTAAACTCCATGAGTAACAAAGTGTCTTCGCGTACCTGCATTGGCTGTAGCCGTCCGGTGCCAAAGCCGAAAGAGGAGAATCTGCTCGGCGACGAAGTCATTTGCGACTCTTGCAGGGAGGAAATGATCGCCTCTCTGGAAGGAGCGTGGAGGAGGCAGTCGGCGTTTCTTGACTCTGCTCTAAATTAGAGCGGCATTGTATTCGCCGTGCGGGCTCTTTCTTTCAATCTCATCTTCTTCAAATTCGTCCTTCTATTCACTCGTCGGGTGCCAAGTTCTCACGTATCTTCCTATTGTAGACCTCGAAGAGGTTTTTTCGAGTCAAGATTCCAACGAGCTCTTTTGTCTTGGAGGATAAGACAGGTAGCCGGCTGATAACGTGAGTTGTCATTTTGTTCAAAGCATCAAGCAAGGTATCTTCTGGATATGCGGATATTATGTTCTTGGTCATGATTTCCCCAAGCAAAACCGAGGCGGCCCTCTCCGGCGGCACGCTGAGAAGATCGCTCGTTGTAACCATCCCGACGACTTTGCGATCGGGTGAAACGATTGGCATGCCTCGGAACTTGCCTGTTATCATCATCCCGAACGCGGTTTCAACCTTGTCATCGGGACCGAGAAACTCCACATCGGGGTTTGCCCCATCGGAAACCTTGAGTTTCAACATGAGCGGTTTGTTGTACTCTCCCCTGTGGGCGGGTGAATCCGCTCTGGATAGGACTTGGCTGCGGTATATTGAGTGCTTGGGGCCGGTCAGGTAGTAAGAGATTACGACTGCTACCATTGAAGAAGCGAGCAGTGCCAGAGTTCCGGTCATCTCGCTCACCATCAGAATCACCGCAATTGGAGAGCCCTTCCCACTCCAGCAAACAGTGCCATCATCCCTATCACCACGAGTGGAGCAGGTGTGGGAATGACCCCAGGGAAGACCTGGTTGACCACCACCCACAGCAGTGTGCCGAGAAAGCCGCCAATGACAAGGGAGGGCCAAAGACTCCACTTCCGCCCGACCCGACGGTTATGGACGTCGCGAGTATTTTCAACAACACCATGAGAAGTAGCGTTAGGGCAACAGGGAGCGTAAAGTAGTTCGTCGTGATCGCACAGAGGTTGCCGTCTATGGGAAATTGCAGAAAACCGTATCCAAGGCCTAGTATTTCGGGAAAGAACATCCCAATCAGACCGGCAATTGCGCCTCCTATCATTGGCTTGACATAATTAGTAATTCTCAACCTTTAGAAGAGGTGTTTTGAAGCGTAAAAGGCGTAGGTGTATAACCTTCCGACACCCGCACAGAATATCCCCCAAAATAGCATAGATTATCAAATTCAACGGATGGTTGAAACTGTAGTTCACAGTGTAGCCGAATACTGGGGTGAATCCAGTGAATGAGGCAAAAATCACTTAGCCTACAGGAGTGGCCACAAACGCGGGAATAAGCGCTTCAGCTTCCATATCCGGCCCGCTGTATAGTATCTCCGCGCTCAGTATCGCCCCTCCGAACGGAGACTTGAAGATTGAGCCGATGCCAGCGCCGATGCCCGCTGCAAGAGCTATCCTCCTGTCTCTAGCAGAGAGATTGAATATTTCGCCTACGAGAGAGCCAAAACCCGCCGCAATCTGAGCGGTCGGCCCCTCTCTCTTCCTGCGCTTCCTCCGGAGCCGATTGTAAACGCCGATGCGATCGTCTTCACGACTGGAATTCTGCGCCTAATGTATCCTCCTTTGTTGTGGAACGCGAGTATGGCCGCGTCGGTGCCATGGCCCTCAGCCTCCGGAGCGAACCTATAAATGATGGGTCCCGCAACGAGGCCGTCAATTGCGGTGGCTACGGGGATGAGAAAGTATCTTGGGTTCACAATCGCAGGGGCTGGAGGTTCCCCCGCAGGGTTGGGAGGGTAGAATCCGTTAATCCCTCCGAGGAGGTAATTCGAAACAGCTTGAATCATGAAGTAGAAGGCGGTTGCCCCGAATCCAGCGACGAGCCCAATGAGTATGCCTATCGTTACCCACTTTCCAAGGTAACTACGGTTGAGGTATCGTGACACCCAGGACTTTGCCGTCGCATTCCATTGGGTCAATTTGTGATTTTGGATCGCGCCCGCGAAGTTGATACGGTAGCTCGAAGGCGATCCTTCCGGTGATATTTTCCACATTTTCATTCTATTGAAGTGGTTCGGGCAGATCACAACCGCCTTGAGATCATCATGTTTTGACTCAATGGGAACCTCTGCGGATAACAAGGTGCGCGCTACTTGCAGAAAATAACCGAATGTAGCACCAAAGGCGTGCTTTGAGAACTCAATCCGCGAACGTATTAGGACGAAGATAGCTTTCCTTTTTTCACTATCTTACGCTTATTCCTTTCAGGTCAAAGTCAGAACTTCACTATTAATAGTGTATCATTGCCTTGGATTGTAACCGTACCATTCGTCTTGCTCGAATATATGTAGAATTTGATCGATGATTGCGGACCGAGGATCTTTGGAAGAGTGGGAACTGATCCCGTGCACAGCGGACTAGAGATTGAGACAGAAAAATCGCTTACAGCCTTGGGACCATCGTTGGAAATTACAAGGTAAATTCCCTGCACTGGCTCATCGCAACTGTAATCATAGCTCGGGGAAATCTTCGTCGCAGAGAAAGATATTTCGCCGTTGTAAGAATTGATTGCAGCCTCTTGCACCGAAAGAACAATTATCAGCGCAGCCGCAATCGCGAAGGTCACAGCGGCAAAACTGAGAATTCTACCAAGAGATGTCATTTATTATGCCGCCCGTCATCTCTAGCTTGTTCTCGCTGCTTTCATGCGGCCAAAAATGAATGCCTATAACTGCTAGAGCCAATCAAATCGGATTGAGCCTGAAGGCGCCTTCATTGATTTAGGACTCCTCATTGTCTTTCATGGTAACGAGTTCGGGTAACCGAGACTCTGGACCTGCCTCTGCCCTTTCCCCTTTACCTATCGAGTCGTGAACCTGTTTGTCTCTGGACAGCAAAGCAGCAGTGACTCCAAAGGCGATTAGCCCCATCCCTATTGCCGCCATCTTATCGGGATTTGCAAATGCCCACTTGATTACTTGAACTATTCGCGGTTCTGCCGTTCGGAAAAGATCAGAATCGCTCCGGTTTCTAGCATAATATTGACTCGTCATATTCGCCGCCTACCCCATCGCTCACCCATGCACTTTACATTTTCCTCTATATTACTCGACCGCCTTTCCATGCTCTCTCTTCGACTTGCCTGCTCATATATCTCGCGTTGCTAGAAAAAGAAAATGGGTGATTTGCTTAGACGTGAGATGTGGCGACAATAGTGGGGGCGGTGATCTAGAAGGTATGGCCACCCGTACAAAATGGAAGCACGGATGTAAGTATCGTCATCTTGTCACTCCGATTCCCAGGTGAGCTCCATCACCGGGGGAAATCCTAGCTTCGAAAGCAATCTGCTCTTCTAGAGTTTTCACTTTCCAATTCTAGCTTCGCTGACTGCTATCTCATTTCTTAAGATCGCAATTTCCTCCGTAATTTTCCTTTTAGTTTTGTAAGATGGCTCTGAGAGAGAACAAACTTGCCGATATTGATCTGAATAGAGCAGATGAAGAAGAGATCACAGAGGACACAGTCAATTTCGTGGGCGAGTTGAAGGGTTGATGTTCTTCTGATGCCTTCATTGAACCCACTTGAGCTACTTAGGCGGAGTTTGCAATCCCCCTCCTTTTGCGAGCTTCGTAGGCGAGTGTCAGAAACTAGCTGCGTCTCTTTGTGAGAAAGTCATGAAACAGCTGCATAATCAGAACTCTTTCATCAGGACTTGGGACCAGACTTGCAATTTCGGATGTTTGCCATTCACAAACTGTTAACCCATAAGATCATTTGCCTTGGCCCTACTGTCTGGGCTCGAAATCCAATCGTTTTCGACGTAAGAGCATTTCTCTCTAGCATTCGCACCAAGATGCAGACTTGTTCCAGTCAGGATCGTTGGGTTTGGAGAGATCCATACTCGCCTCTGTAATCACGCGATAAGGAATGGTAAATTCGAGCAATTTTAGGGCAATGTGTTGGTCCGGGTCAAATGCAAGGCCGCACCAAAGGTATATTTCCTTCAAATCGCGATCCGGGGTGACCCGTTTGTCGCATGATTCTCAACGAAATAATTGCACCACAAACGTAAGCTCAATGTTCTCTCGAAACATCTTTCAGAGGGATCTTTGCCAGTGCCTACGCTCACTAGTTGTAGCAATGCGGCTGACTCGGGATAGTCGTGAACCGTATTAGGTATACGCTTGTCCTCTCGAAAAAGATTTAATCACCTTTTTAGTTCTCACTGCATCGAATCTGCAGAAAAGGAGTTACTATCGCATTTGATGTGTTCATAGAAGGTTGTCTCAAGAAGAACAGATGGGCTCGGTCTTGAGTGATGATACGAAAAGTGAATATTGTTCCAGTGGGATTGCAGTTGGGGTTGGAGAAAGGAGCCAGCGTTCCCAGTATGAGCAATTCTGCTGGTCTGTGGGTAAATCGTCAGCTCAGATTTGTGCTGGGAGTAATAGTTGGCTTTGTGCTGGGTATTGTACTCATTGCCCTTTCAAATGTGGTTTCCCAGCCGCTCGTATCTGATGCAACTGCCTCTTCTCTGACTTTCGTTGGAATCGGACTTGGGATTGTGGGATACATTCACCACAGACGAGGAAGTCAGTCTCTTTTTGCCGATTTCTTTTTTGGGTTCGGTGTTGGAATTGTAGTCGTCTCATTTCTCGGTGCGGGAAACGGGACCCTCTCTTTCATGTAGTACTCCCTTTCGGTATCAGTGGGGGTACTGTTTCAAGATTGGTCCGAATAGCCCAAAATGATCTTTAATCGGAGAGGTAACCGTCACTCTTTGCGGCCTAGTATCTAGGCGTAGCGCAAGTAGAAAAATTGATCGTGGGACCACAGTCTTTTTGAAAATCGGCTTCGTAATTGGTGGCCCGAAACGGGTCTCCATAGTATGGTAATTGTCCGCGTGGAGATTCCCATCGTGTTCTGTTTAATCTTCAATTGACCTAGGCCAGCGACTTCTGGAATTTCCCTAGAAGCCATAAGTATATTACAGTAATATTACAGTAATTGGTGCCATGCCCGGCGGCGGTTATACAACAGTTACTATTCCGAAATGGCTTGTGGAGAGGATTAAGACGCTCATCCGAAACGAAGAGTCTTCACACCACAATGAGACCCTTTCTGGTTTTTTTGTGAAAGCGGCTACGGAGGAGGTGAGCAAAGAGGAAAAGAGGTTGTCCCAGGGCGACGAGGTGGAGCGACAGAGCACTTGAACGTCCGAATGAATGTTTCTAATTTTCGATTGCCGCCTTCGAAATGGAGCTAAAAAGGATAGTCATAGTTATATGCATCCACTACTAGGCTCGTAGTAACGAAGAGGGGCAGGCGTGTTCTCCTTGAACACATTTGCTACTATCTAACTCGGACAAAGTATTGCTCGGATACTCCGGCGCCCTTCTCAGGATATCTCTGGGTGCATTCAGGTTTGCTAGTTCAGTCTAACAACACCGACACAACTTTTGAGCGGTGCCTCGTCTGTAAGCGTGGATTCAAACACGAGGCATTCATAGATCACCTCTTTGCGTCAAAAGATTGTATGAGAAAGTATTGGGAGGAAGAAGAGAAAACTCATGCCATAAGGATGAGGCATCGAAATAAACTGAATCTCCTCAAAGAAGAGAAAACAAGGAACTAGTCAGCATTGTCGTGGCTGATTCACGTCATACTTGTTCCTATCTGCTCACTGAGAAGTTGCCTTTCCTTCACCATTCTGCTGTAGATTGTTGGTGTAAATGCGCACGCTACAGTGCATGGCGCCAAAAGGTAGTTCCAAAATCCATTCACTGGCAGTACAAAGGAACCCAGCGCAAGTGTGAAAGCAATGGAGAAGATGAAATGATGTTTGGATTTTCTCGAGAAGCTCAGTGCCCACGCGGTGGCTGCTGCGAATGCAGCCAGCCTCACCCACAGACTAAGCTGCAAGCCTGTGAGTGAATATACTACACTGTATAGACTCAACCAGCCATCGGGTTGTAGCGGGCGGACAAACTGGAAGACTGCTACGTCAAACAAAAAGACCCCCGGGGCCACAATGAAGAAAGGAAGGATTACACCCAGCGCTGAGACTATTGCGAGTGAGAAACTTTTCGCCCTTCCATGCCTCAAGAAATGATAGATCAAGAGTGGCATCGCAAGCAGCATCAATTGATTGGCCGCTAATGCCACCCCATAAAGTCCTGCAGATAGCTCAAATCTATTCCTCAGCAGGGCGGCCAGTGATAGAGTCAAAAACATCGTACCAACCATCATGTTTGTAGATGCAACACTCGTAAGGTCAATTGAGATCGGAAGCAAGGCAAAAGCTCCGGCTGCAAGAGACCCTGCCCTAGGAGAAATTGACCTGCCTATCCAATACAAAGAAACCATGATCACGCCATCGGCAACTATGCTGCCGTATCTAATGTCTCCGAGAAGAGAGAAGGGCGCGTAGAAAAGCGGGACGACCGGCAGGTAGGCAAGGACATTCGTTCCAACGCCGCGAACAGTATAAACAAGCATGTATGGATTGGACAGTTTGAGAGCACTGCTCGCAGCTTGGCTATCAACGTAGAATACATCGACAGGTTTGAAGGGCGTGTGAGCGAAAGCGAGCATGGCAATAATTCTAATTGCAGTCCCTAATGCTACGATCAGAATGATCTGATACCTTTCCCTCAATCGAGCGCAATTAACTCCGTAGAGCCGGGCTAGAGAAACGTTGAAGCATATTTAATCTTGTCAATTACTTTGAGCAGGATCAGAACTCATGTCGCAACTTATTCCTCTTCGAGTGCGGATGTAGCATCTGCCTACAAGCTACTAGCTCAGCCGCCATATCTGGGACAAAAATCGATTGTTCGATAATCCGATCCCATCTACCAAGAATTCAGCCCAATGTTATTTCAATTATCATTGTTTACATGACTGAGAGAATTTGTCAGGAACAGAGGAGCAGACCGTTACAAGTCTCCTTATCGTCCAACATGGTTCGGCGCAGGTAACTGTTCCCTCTGGGCCGGGATGTACCGAAGCGAGGCAAGCAAAGTGCGTTCGAGCCGCATGCGAAGAAGCGTTCTCCCGTGATACGGTAACGGGGCATAGCATGGTTTAAGTTCCTCGACAGCAACTGGAGATCATTTCCCCTGCACGAGAACAGCTTCGGCTTGCTGACAAAACACGGAAGCGCAAAGCCACTGTGGTTTTGAGTACACCAAACGGATCAGATCCAAGACCCGACACGGAGCCCTCGCTTCCAAGGCTGAGTTACTGTAAAATTACAGTAATACTTTTATCAATGCCGTTTCGGCGCTGTTCCAAAACAAGGACATGGCAAGGGAAAATCTCCTTGTTTCATCGTTAGACATGGCGGGGGTGTTTCACTTTGAGTGGTGAAGCACTCGTTAGCACCATCGACCTTCTACTGGTGGTCTCAGTGATGTGTTTTGTAATAATTTACACTGTTCTTTCGGTTCATGGATTGTCTAAGAAGCATCACAAACAGAATAACGAGGACGACGATGAAAACCACAAAAATATTCCCATCAACAGTAGAAATGTCTCCGAGGATGTAGAGAATAGAAGTACCAAAGGCGAAGATGGAAACGAACCCAGAATAGAACCCAAACATAGCTAGACTACTATCATAATCAACAATACCAGAAGCCGCAAAAGAAGTTGCTAAACAGGAAATGAGCGAAAGAAGACTAACACAGGATAGCACGAGAATCAAAACATCGAAGCTTTGGTCGGGAGTAAGGAAGATGTTGTTTTTCACAGTGAACGGTTTGGGGTCTTGCAAGATCAAAACCAAGGCCGCGAAAGTTATCGCGCCTAATGTTCCAAAGGTGATCGTCATCTGTTGATGGAAAATGCTTCCTTCATCATCAGGCATAATATAGCTCAACCAATCCTAAAGGTGGTTCATTTCTTTGAGTAATGAAACAATCGAAACACTACTGTTTGTTCTAGTAATTGGCATTGCGTCGGGGAGCATTGTCTTCTTGAAGATTGCGATTCTCTTAGGGCTAGATCTTGCAACAACAATACTGATTCTCTTTGTATGCATAACTGCTTTCTCTGTTAACGTGTGTAGAGCCTTAGCCACATATCAAAGAACACAATCACAGATGCAAAGAAGCTCGCAAAAAGATAGCCAAGATAGCCCCCAGAAGTGAGATAATTAGTGATTTCATCAGAAAAGAAAGAGCTGAACAAAGTTGCGGACACAATGCCGATGAATGTCATGATGTACATTATAGACATGCTTTGTATTCCACCTCGAAGAATCGGCGATCTCGGAGCTCCCCTTCCCCCACCAACAAAGAATCCCGCGAACAAATCAGCGATAACCCATGAGACAAGAACCGTGAACAAATATAACCAGAATGTGCGAGATATGAAAGAAATTGCGAAGAGAAATGCCACGCTCATAATGAATGTAATTGGGATTGTGAATAACATAGCATTGAAGGCAGATGAAGTTCGTGCCAATCCGCAACTTATCAGCTCCCCGTATCCTTCTTTCGATTTGCCAAATATTCACTTAATATCACTCTCATGGTCTCAGGGATTGAATCAAGCATTCTTCTTTTCCTCTCCTTCTCCAATTCCTTCTCTAATTCCTCAGTTATTGCCACGTTGTACTTCTTCATCATGCCTTAGAGTAGGGTTCTACACGGTATTTATTGCTACCTCTCTATGGAGAGGTATTGCAACACATAGGAGATATGCTTATAGCATGGCTGTGGTCTCTCTATTACCACACATAGAGAGGCACACAC
>JAJPHP010000034.1 GCA_021325255.1 Nitrososphaerota archaeon
GCGTCTTCTACGAAGCGGTCCATAGTGTAGAGCGTCATGTCGCCCGGCTTCTCAGAAGCACCACCTCCCAGCTGGTCGTAGAACACGACCCTGTAACCATACTCGCTCAGTTTTGCGAAATCGATCACATTATTGTGCGAAGACCCCGGGCCTCCGTGCAACGTAAGAATAGTGCCCTTTTCGGCCCTTCCGAAGCTCTTCCAATATAGCTCGCATCCATTTACCTCAATGTATCCTTCGGCATATCCATTATCAAGCTTGATCAGGTAGTATGGGGAAGGCATGGAATTTGTAAGTTGTATTGACGCATTTAAGCTAAGCGTTGATATCTTTGAGCTCCGCTAATGCTCCAAGCCCTAACAGACAAATGTATTCCCAACCCCATGTGTGCAACTTTGTCGCATCGCTAACGGTCGGAGGAGAAAGAGTTTACCCCAAGGTTTAATATGAGTTGAGACTGCAGGCCGACTCAACCTTGTCGACAATATTGACTAATTGCAATGTCATCAATGTAGAAAATGGAGAGATTCTCGACAATGCGTCGATTGGGATCAAAGATAGGAAAATTGTTTCCGTTGGCCAGCGTAATGAATATGATTTTCGTTCACGAATCGATTTGAGAGGTGAATTCGTCCTCCCCGGATTATTTAACGTGCACAACAACCTTTCCAACGTGTTCCCATTCAAGAACATCAACCTCAATGAATCTCAAGGTGAAACCGTCTTGAGGTGCTATGGCGAAGCACTAAAGGCGTTAAGAGCTGGAGTGACCACTCTCAGGACCATGGGAGAAATCAACAGGGCAGATCTGGTTCTGAAAAAAGCGATAAATAATGGTGTAGTGGCCGGCCCTAGAATAATCGCTTCCGGAAAGGGGCTAGGCGTGACTGGCGGGCACGGCTCTGGACTGGGGCAGACTGAGGCAGACACCCCGGACGAATTCCGAAAAGCTGCGCGAAAGGAACTGGCGATGGGCGCAGACCACTTGAAAATTTTCATTACAGGCGGTATCGCAAACAAGGAAGAGACTTTCGAAGAGCCTCAAATGTCTCAAGCCGATATGGAGGCTGTTGTTTCAGTCGCGAATTCAAAGGGGACTTACGTGGGTGCACACGCCGGCAGTTCTAATCCAATCATGACTGCCGTGAAAGCAGGAGTCCGCTCGATTGAACATGCGTACGTCCTAGACATAGACACGGCCATAGCTATGAAGGAAAGTGGTTGTGTTCTCGTTCCTACCCTTAGCGTCACCCGCTCGCCGGTCTGGATGAAGGATCATAATTTTGAAAATTGGACAATCGAAAAAGCGCTATCTGCAGGCGAGACTCATCTCAGGAGCATTAGAACGGCAGTGGAACAAGGAGTCGTAATTGGGAACGGAACAGATCTTCCACCCGGAGATCTGAATGACGGTGTTGTCACCACGGTCAGAGAAATCCAGTTTCTTCATGAAGCAGGCCTCTCAAACGTCGAAGCAATTAAGGCAGCAACAATCAATTCTGCGAAGTTGTGCCGGCTTTCCAGTGAGGTTGGATTAGTAAAGGAGAATTATTTCGCAGACCTAATTACCGTTCCTAGAAATCCTTTGAAAGATCTAAAGGAACTCGAGAACATTCAATTTGTGATGAAAGACGGCCAAGTTGTAAGAAACGACATTTGAAAGTCACCTGCTCTGGGGCAAAAACAAAGTCAATCCTCTTCCTAGGCTTGGTACCCCATCGCAGATTTCTTCTTCTTTTTTTGCAAGGGATATTCTAGTGAACACAAGTTGAAAAACTTGCGAATCGCTCCCATCTTCGGCTGGGGATGACGAATGTCAGCGGCTGCACTTTCAGATTGAATCAGTAGGAATTGGGTGCCATAGTCTCGATGTGAGCGGCAGTATCCTCCGCTGGCAGAACGCCACGTAACCGGCACTCGAAGAACATTTATGAAATCGACCTCGCACTTACCGAAGTTCATGCGCAGCTACGTCTTTACCAATGCGGAGAGGAAGATTTTGAATGAGTACTTGAGGAGCGGCAAAAAGTATCGGCACTTCAACGTATTGAGCTACCTCATTCGTCATAATGAACGAACATTAGTCCAAGACGTAAAGCTGCTGGAGAGAGTAATCAACGAGCGTTCATTCTCTTCTCGATCGTCATTTTCCGGTAAGAGAAGTAAAAGAAAATGAAAAGTCTCTGGACGGCTTAGCTGCTGCAATCACACTCACTATTGACATGACGATTTGACCGTTTGTGCACGATTCCACTCAGAAGGAATACACATCAGCATAACCCTAGTATTTGTCATTTCCAGATGGGGGATGTTCTCCCTACATTACACCAATCTCTAGCATGCCCAGACGAAACCCACATTATTTCTTTCGTCAAGCCAGATTTTTTGAAGGTTGCCCCTCTAGTTCTCCGCTCGTACTTCCGCTCTTACGGGACTGACTGCTACCCAGGTGGCCATACTCCCAGAGGCTAGCTGCAACCCATTTGGTGCCTCGTATGAAGTAGTCGATGGTGATGTGCTCGTTGGGGAAGTGTGCGCGCCGATCAGGGTTGCCAATACCAATCATCGCTCCGCCAATTCCCAATTGTTTTCCCAACCCACACCACTTCCAACCGAGTTCGAAGGTTTCGCGCAGAAGGTACGCTGGTACGTCTGCCTCGTGGGCAGCCCGTAACAGCGCCTCACCGAGCTGAAGAGACCCCGGTGTCGCTGAGATCGGTACGAGTTTACGAAAAACCTCGATCTTTACATCTTCGAAACCCGACTTATCGAGATGACGACGGACCTTCTCGAGAATATCGTCCGGCCGCTGATCGGGTACTAGATGGAAGTTGATCCACGCGTGGGCTTCGGCCGGAATCAGGCTGTCGGAGTTCGGCCGCTCCATACCGGGAGCGAGACCATGAATCGAACACGTGGGTTCGTAGAGCAGTCGCCTGACAGCGTCGATACCCGACGCGCCTGTTACGAACTGACGAGCGCCCCAAAAGTCAAGCTCTGCCTTGTCTTCCCACGGCATCTGTTGCATGAGTTTGTCTCCGATCGAGTCTGGCGCGCGCACGTCATCGTAAAACCCCTCTACCGTAACCCGCTCGGCTGTATCCTTGAGGGTGGAAAGAGCCCATACAATACGGTATGCAGCGTCGGGGATGATTTGTGTCCAAATAAAATAGGGCTCGCATGATCCTGTTTTTACACTCAGTTTGAGCGCGAGGGAACCCGCCGTTCCCAAGTGAATCGGACTGAAGCCATCCCTTGTAAAGCCCCCATCGACAAGCAGGACTCCGTCGGCCTGAAGGAGATCTCGGTGTGCATCTACGAACGGAACGAGGAATCGCTCCTCATTGTAAGTGAGGCCCACCGCTCCTGGGGTAACCCCGCCAGGCGTCTCATCGTCCCCTTCGATGAGGAACTTCACGTTGACGGGAAGTTGGTCTTGTTGATGCCAGACGGCAGCAGCGTTTAGAGCGGCAAGAAAGTTCCCTTTGGGATCGCAGGCGCCCCTCGCCACAATGTCCCCATCTCGGACCGCTGCCTCATATGGAGGACTGCTCCAGGCGTCTTCTGGCCCAGGTGGAACTACATCATAGTGCCCGGTTATCAAGAGTGTCTTTCGATCATCTCGCTGCTCTGACCATCCGCACACGACAGGATTGTGCGAGGACTCAAGCACCCTGGCCTCGAAACCTGCTTCGCGAATCATCTCGCACACCAGTTCTGCGCAAACCCGGCAATCATCACCGTCCGTAGTGACCGATGGTTGACGCAGAAGGCGCTGCAGGCCGGCGACAAACACATCGGTAGAGCTGTCAATTGCTGCGTAAATCTCTTTGAGCATCACCATAGACTCCACCGGTGAATATTATTCGAGGCTAAGGGCTTATTTTAACGGTTTGTGTGGATCCGCTCTGTTTGGAAAATTGTCAAATCTCGTGATGAAGTGTGAGATACTGACCCTAACCTGCGCATAGTTGCTGCTTATGTCTATGAAATCAGTCTCTAAGTAACAGTGACTTTGAATTTGGGATGATGCCCCAAATCAAGGGACTGTACTCTGAAGACACGCTAGTCGTGGGCTCGCTTGGTTCTTCCCATCGCAGCAGTACAGTTCTATTTATGGTTCATCGGTGGGCGCATGGGCGCTTTCTTCGGTTGTTACCCAGAGTGCTAGACAGCAACATGGCGGAGCAATTGCAACTTACACCGCAGGAGAAGGCCATTTTTGAGAGGCGCCAAGTGAGCATCCCAGTGCGTAGCGATGTTGACGGGGTCATACAAATTAGTATAACGTCAAAATAGCCTCGTGCTTGATTTACTAGTAAATTCGGGTCTGAATCCGATTCCACTCACAGCTCTCGTTGGAATCCAGGTCATTCCTTTTCCTCCGTGTTGCCTTTTTGTGGTCTCTCCACAGATCGGTGCTGGTCTTGATGTACTAGTTTGAATAAACTCGATTCGAATTTGGACGATAAACTCACATGATTAAGGAAATCCCATTTCTTTCCGTAAGTGTCTGGGCTTTAACAGGCGGCCAACTGAACACGCTGCCCGCGGACGACAGAATCGAGGGTAGAAACTCGAATTCACGTACGCCAAGTTGTCTTCAGATCTATCGCTACCCGACTGAATGCTTAATTTGGAGACCATTCGGTTAGTTTTCCAATGAAACTGTATGAGTACGCGCTGCGCAGAATTATTCTTCTAATATTCGTGCTCTTCGCTGTAAGCATAATCGTCTTCTACCTAACCCGGGCCGCTTTGCCGCCAGCCACCGCTATGGCACCGTTCATCAATCCCAGGATGAACGACATTACTAAACTTGCTCAGGCAAAATCCGTGGGGGTGGCGACTCCATCGTGTCCCTCCTGGGGCGACTTTACTTCAGGGGCATCGGGTTGCGTCATACCTTCTTACGCTCAATACTTCACCTGGCTACGGGATGTATTCGAAGGCGACTGGGGCTATAGCCTGATTCCAGGCGTGGGCGCAGGCACTAGCACTTGGACTCTTTTCATTTCGCGTTTTCCTCTTACCGTAGAACTGGCACTCGCAGCCGGAATTCTTACGATTGTATTCGCAATACCGCTAGGGATCGTATCTGCCACACACAGTAACAAGGCTCCGGATCACGCATCGAGAATTCTGGCGATTTCAGGGTATTCCATGCCCATTTTCTGGTTGGGTTACTTATTGCAGATTGTTTTTGTGATTTACATCAGAGTGAATTATGGTGGTTATTCGATTGGACTCCTTCAGTCGAATGGTGTTGTTGCAACCCAGTGCGGAATTTGCTTCCCTGAACCTGGAAGCATAGACACTTACACTGGCATGCCGCTTCTGGACGCTCTTCTATCTGCGAACGGCAGATATGCTTGGGATGCGTTCGTTGCTCTCCTCCTTCCTACGATTACCCTTGCATACGGTACGCTCGCTGCTCTCACGCGAGTCATAAGATCCAGTATGATGGAGGCGCTGAGGCAGGATTACGTACTTATGGCAAGGTCGAAGGGACTCAGAGAACGTACAGTAATTTACAGACACGCTTTTAGAAACGCGATGCTTCCTGCAATCACGATTTCCGGTTTGATCTTTGCCACTTTGCTTGGAGGAGTGGTCATAACAGAGACTATATACTCCTGGCCAGGGATCGGCCAGGCAGCGTTGCAGGCGTCGCTGTATTTCGACGTTAGTTTCTTGGAACTCTATACTCTTGTTACTGCCCTGATCATAGTCCTCGCAAACCTCGGCGTTGATATCCTGTATGCAGTTCTGGACCCACGCATAAAGTATTGAAGTGAGTTAGCTCTTTGTCACCCAAATCCGGTCCCGGTTCAAAACAAGAAACCAAACAAATTCAGCCTGAACAGAAGAAGAAGCGCAAAAGAGCATCTGAAATTAGATATGCATTCTCTCTTGCTCGAAGAAATCCGGTGGTTCTTTCAGGATCTATTATCGCAATTGTAACAATCATCTTGACATTTTTGTCGGGTGTAATCGTGCAGCCTGACCTTTGGAAGGTTACAGTCCCAGTCAACCAGCTTTGCTGGAATAATCCCTCATTCAATTGGGGCATTTCGAACGTTCTCGTCTGTCCCGACAGTAGTACCGTTCACCTGCTCGGCACCGATTACTACGGGAGAGACCTCCTTAGTATGATTGTACTTTCCCTACCGACCGACCTTGAAATCGCTTTTGCGGTCGTGCTATCCGCTTTTGCGATCGGCGTAATTTTGGGCTCAGTATCCGCGTATGCGGGGGGAAAGTTAGATGAGACGATTCTCAGAATTACCGATGTCTTCTTTGCAATACCTCCGCTGATCCTCGCGATAGTAATTCTCTCAACTCGCGGGAGATCCCTACCAATGCTTGCTTTAGCAGTGCTAATTACGTGGTGGCCGATTTATGTAAGGCTCGTAAGATCGCAGGTACTTGCCGAGAAGGGAAAACCTTACGCAGAAGCTCTCAGGGCAATTGGAGCAGGTCGACTCCGGATACTCTTCTTTCACTTACTTCCAAATTCAATATATCCGATTTTGGTCCAACTGACTCTTGATATTGGCGGGGTGATCTTAACCTTCTCCTCGCTTATGTTTTTAGGATTCTCGCCCAACCCTCTACTTCCCGAGCTAGGGAACTTGGTCAGCGAAGGTATCAATTACGTGAATACAGCGCCTTGGCTCATAATTTTCCCAGGCTTGACAATTCTGATAATTGCACTTGGCTTCAACCTGCTGGGGGATGGAGTTAGGGATCTGCTAGATCCGCGACTGAGGCGCTAGATGGCTAATTGGGTAGGTTCAGATAAGCCTCAGAAACCGACTGGACCAAGGCATCCTCTGCGAGTAGACTCACATCAAATCTTCCTTCGATCTATTTCAGGAGCTGCTTCAAATGCTGGAGATGAATGACTAGATTCCCGAACCAGGTCTACGATATTCCGTTTCAAAATTAGTGAAACTTTCCGGAAGCGAGACTGTCGTGGAGATTAGCTTCGGTGAGGGGTCGATGTCACTCTTTTACCATCGACCGGGAAGCTGTAAGGAGGGCTAGATTCAGCACTTCAGTACACAACGTACCAAACCTTGAATATGGTGTTCCGCGGATGTCGTGTACTGCAAGAATCTCCCTAGCGCACTAATGGACCCACAGAGTCCACTCGCGGAACTGAATATGATACTAAAATATGACGGGACACTATTGGCAACCAGTGATTGTCAAAAGTCGAGATCTAGTGCACAGTATTACGAAACCGACTCTAAGAAGTTCATGTGGGCTCTTACCCATTTTTCCGGTTCTTCCAGAAACATGTGGTGGGCACTTTTTTCGAATATTACTAATTTTGATCCCTTTATCCCTTTGTGGATGGCTTCAGAGTTCTTGGGTGTGACTTCATCAAATCTTCCGCACGTTATCAGCGTTGGCACCTTGATGTTCGGAAGCTGGTCTGTTACGTCCCAGTGCCACAGGTTGCCTGTCCCGTAGAAGTCGTTTATACCCATCATTATGCGGTAAA
>JAJPHP010000053.1 GCA_021325255.1 Nitrososphaerota archaeon
CTCTTGCATAAACAAACTCCCTTGCCTTCCTTACGAATTCGCCGTATTCCTTCTTCTTTCCCTTTTCGTAATCTGACCATTCTCCTTTTGCGACCATGAGGCTTGAGTGCATGCAATCTCAAGATGAGCAGGTGGGTCAAATAGCGTTGATGAGATGCCTAACAACTATTGTGCCAAAGCCGGAAAAACCAACACAATTACTTGAAAAAAGTTGCTGGACTAGTCTCAAGCAGGACGAGTCGTATCAATGACCGCTCGATCAGGAGTTCCATCGATCAGATATTTACTAGCCAGACATTCCCCGGATTTACCAAGGTTTTCAATGCAAAACTGGTAGTCGCTGACGATTACAACGAACGAGTAAACACCGGAGAGGCCGAATCTTTACTCGAGCTCACAAACCCAAATCTTCGAATAAAGAGAGCTGCAGATCTCTATGCCTCTAAGGTAGAAAACATCTGCCGACGCGTGACAGTTCCTGACCTTATCATCTGTCATGAGTCCGACGACATAGAAAGAAAATGCGGACTAGGAGTCGCTGCACAAAAACGGGAGCAAGGCCCTCTTAGAAAGGAGGAGCGAGAGCTTGCCGCGAAGATTCGAAACGACATTGCGACCTATGATATCCTTGCTCCTCTAGATGAAGACACCCAGAGTCTCCTAGACATGTCAGTAAATCAGGACTTCAGAAAGAACCTCAAAGCGAAATGTCTCCAGTTTGACACACCTACTCAGATATTGACACAGAGCGCGCTGGATGCGATGGAAAGAACTGAGGTCTCCGAAGGTCGGTCTAGACGTCAAGACGCTGCTTCAGTTGCTTGGAATTTGTGTGTGGCATTATATTACAAAGCGAATCACTTACCTTGGCGCGTCGGAAATCTTCGAAAAGACACATGCTACGTTGGAATCTCATCAAACTACTAGCGAACGCAGCATGTTCGCTTCACTCGCTCAAGTTTTCACTGACACGGGAGAAGGGATGATCGTCCGAGGAGATAGCTTCAAGTGGGACGTGAAAATTCAGGGTTCGCCGCATCTTTCTGAGGAATCAGCTAATAGTCTATTGTTTCGCGCTATAGATGTCTACAAGAAACACCACAATAATCAACCACCAAATCGCGTCGTCATCCATAAGAGTTCTAGGTTCTCTGACGAAGAAAGGAATGGGTTTAGAATTGCCTGTCAAGATGTACCCAATCATGATTTCCTTTCTCTAGGTGATGGACGAGATGCACTCTTCTTCCGATACGGAGAGAAACCCATTCTGAGAGGCACGTTGGTACTTCTTGCGAGAAATTCATCATTAATCTATACAACTGGATATGTCCCTTATCTGCGGCAATACAAAGGGCCAAGAATTCCTCGACCTCTGGAAATCTCACAACATTTTGGGGACTCTACAAAGGAGGAGCTCGCCAGAGAACTGATAGCGCTGACAAGGCTAAACTGGAACACTGCAGACTATTCTTGTTCCATGCCAATAACACTTGAGTTCGCTCACAGGGTGGGAGCAATCTTGGGCAAGGTTCCTGCCGGTGCAAAAGTCCAAGAACAATACAGATACTATATGTAGATAAGAGCGCGAGACTCTGAGATCACCCAAAATGATCCTTACAAAACCGCGGAGTACCTCTGTCTAGCGAGCTTATTTGCATAGTGAAACCAGCCCGTAATGATCTATAGCCCCAACATTTGAAATCTCGGCTAGTGGGCAGGTACCTAGATCTGAGGTCGAAGTAATCCTCAGGGGTTAGGTCGAAGTAAGAAATCTTCGCAACGTCTAATTCACCCATCAAGTAGTCGAAGGCTTGCCTTTTGCTCATCCTTGTAACCACAAATGTGCCTTCGCATCGGTTGCAGTAAGCCCTCCCTGTTCCCATATTAGGATGATCGCTTGAGGAAAGCCACTACAAGGAATTTCTTTCCAGTTGCCTTCCTAAGATTGAGGGCACTTATCACCACATCGAAGATATTGGAGTTGCGCTGACCGAGAGAATCGAAGATGGCAGTCCTGAAATTGAACAGTTCGAAAGGGAGTATTTCAGACACCAGCCCGCTCTCATGGCTGTAAAACAGGCAATAGGAAGAGCAGTCAGATACCCAGAAGATCGAGCAAAAATAGTGCTGGCTGATGATAGATTCAACAACCCGAGATGGCAGTTGGATTTAATGGAAGACGAACATGTATCAATCAAGTGAAGCACAATTGGAGAGCTAAAGTCTGAGGTAAGGCAAGACATTTGTATTGTGATGCGTGAAAGACAGACTAAGAGTCGTTCGGAAGACTAGAACGAACGACTTTGGCAGTTGCTTGATGAAGCT
Organism: Nitrososphaerota archaeon; assembly: GCA_021325255.1. The sequence goes on from JAJPHP010000053.1 coordinate 2,326, forward strand.
GACAAGCGATTACGAACGAGCGTGCAACACTATGACAGAGCAATGAAAATGCGAAAGCACCAAAATTCAGCTCTTTGGAACTCACCCAAAAGAAGGACACCGATCACTACATGATGAGGAAACTTTAGCATAGTGACTCCATAAATCGTCTGGAGTCTCCGTGCTCTAATCAAGGATTCTCTTTGATTCGGAGGATACTCTGCCTGCATGCCTCCACTACGAACTCGGCCCTGCTACGATAGCCCAGCTTCTTCTGCTTGATCAGCTTGTCTATTTCCTTCATGAGCTCCTCCGGGACCTTGACATTAGAATACCGCTTGGGCTGCTGGCCGCCTTCGGACAAGTGAGAGCTCTCGGAACTTTCCGAAACTCGGTAAACTTTATGAAGGCAATGGCTCATATATGGATTATACATGGATTCAAGACAACGCACGCTGAGGCGAAAACCACCAAAATCCAGCAGCGTAGGTCGTAAGAAGAGGAGAAGTCCGATCCGTGCGAGAGTGCCGGTACAAGAAGCGAAAAAGCTTCAAGTCTGCCCTCAGTGCTTTACAAACACATGCTTGGACAAGAAATTTGCCAGGCAATACAAGATGTTCTATCGTGGAGCGGATGAGTATCGCTGTTTCAAGTGTGGTTTAAAAACTAGACCACGTTGCGGAGAATGCGGAGAGGAAGGCGGTTTGGTTCCGCTGGAGAGGCCCAGCTCCTACAGGGGGTTTGAGTCATCCTTCATCCTGATGTGTGAGTACTGCTTCCCGGAGGGTGGCGTAAGGATACCATTGGTCATTCCCGAAGGTTGCACGTACCTTGCATGATCGTCGTTGGGAGGGGGGAATATTATTAGAGCATGGCACAAGCACAATCCCTGACCGAAGGAGAACCAGCACGACTGCTGAGTATCAGTATGCTTGTCATTCAGTTTGTCTTACTGCTGCGCATCGATGTGTATGGCACTTACTGCATTGCTTTCGTGTCAGTTTGGTGAGAACTCATGTCCGACACTGATGACATAATGAATCAAATACCGCCCCAACTACGTGACGAGCAGATAACACTTGAGAGTCTGAAGAGGGATGTGAGAAAGACGTTACCTTATGCTGTCGGCTTCTTCACTTTTGTTGGCATGTGGACTGTGGGGATCCGTGCTTCGTTCCCGATACTCCTAACAGGCTTCACCCTACTCAACATCGCATTGTTTATGGTAGTCCGCAAGCTTGGATGGGAGAAGAATAAAGACATCTTCGGGCGACTACTATTTGCACAGTTCGCCGGGTTCATGGTCTTCTACGTGACGCTATTCATCTACGCATTCTTGCTGGGGCTCCTCCTCATCGGGGCAACTTTCGGAGCGCCATGACAACCTCATCATGACAAGAGAGCAAGAACAGCAAGAAGAACCGCCCTTCCTCTCCAGCGAGAAGGTTGTGAGAGAAGACGATGCTGGTATCGCCCCATTCGGACTGGCCATCGTCATCAATTTCCTCGTTCTCATCGGCTATTTTGGAGCGTACCCTTGGACGGGCGCTCCCTTGGGAGCCATTACACCGCCCGCAGTTGTCGTGGATTCAATCTTTCTTTTTGTTTGCTTCGGAGTGCTCCCTTACTACTTCAGGAGGAAGATGTTCAAAAGTCGGAGTAGGTTGAGATACTGGCTCCCATACTACCTTGGTGCAATCATCGGAGCAGTCGGCCCCATAGTCATAGTCTTAGGAGTCGAGTGGATAATCAGCGGACTTATTGGCGGTTTCTTCGGTTGCTTTTCGGAGTGCTAGAGAGAGACAATGGCGCAAGAACGGTCATCAGTTGCAAACTTTGAACAGACTAGCATGGGAGCACTCGGGGCAAGAGTCCTAATTGCAGAGCTCGCTGTGCTATTGGGCATTGGCATCTACTCCATTTCAAACGTGCTCGCTCCCACTCTCATCGCTTCAACAGTTGATCCGTTGACCAATCTGCTAATCATCGGCGGGCTGGTGGGGACAGCGGTCGTTGTGTCGATTGCCAACTTTGTCTTCGAACTGATATACTACCGTGGGCACACCAAGGCGAGGAGGACTAGGGTGTGGATCCTCGCACTGGTCGCTATCGCTGGAGCGATTGGGATCACGTTCATCTGGTGGCTGGCCATTCTCTTTGTAGGGATCATGGGCTTGCCTGCCTGGGTGCTGAGCGAGAGAAACCTCTTCTTGTCGTTGAGGACCAGACGACGAGCCAAGATTTTTGTTGCCATCGGGATTATCGGGCTTGGGCTCTTAGGCAGTTCAGCCATCGCCTTCTACGTGAACGCTGATACCTACCTGACGACAAGTTACGTTCCTGTAGGTGCGGTGCTCTATCTGTGGTATTCTGCCCGTCCCAATGCAGTCGCAGGATGGAACTCGACATCCTCGCCCGGGGGAGGAGCGACTGTCGATGTTCCAAGTACTGGGTACTATACATCAGACAACACGAGCACCTTCGCAACCCAGATCAGGGAGATGCAGAGCGCAGGGATCAGCTTCGCAGTTGTCTCGTGGTGGGGATGGGGCGGAGGAACGGAGAACGATGCCATCAACCAAGCAACCTTCGACCTCTTCAATTACCTCAGAGCCACTCATTCAACGTTCAAGGTGGCACTCATGGTCGATGCGTACACAGATGCTCCCAACTACAAGGCTATCTATACCTACATCTACGACCAGTTCGCAGGACCTTACTCGCAGTGGTACTTCAACTGGCAGGGCAAGCCGCTCCTCCTCTTCTTCAACCCGCTCTATCCATCCTACGACAATTCCTCCTTCACAGTTAGGACAATCGGAAACAGACCAAACCCGGTGGAGTGGATATTCTGGGATGCACCGTCGAATTTCTTTGTCGGTCAAGCTGGTTCCGGAGTCAACCACAACGACGATCTAGGCACACCAGTTGTTGCAAACTCGCCACTTGCGGTTGACCCGTTTGGGGTCAACGACGGCGAGGTCACTATAGTCCCACGCATCGACAGTTACTTCAACTACAAGGAGAATTATCAGGGAGGCTACATGCGATTTGACCCCTCGCTAGGCATGGGCCTCTATCAGGAGGAGTGGAAGAGTGCTAGAGCCCAGCATGCAAAGCTCGTCATCATCTACTCCTGGAACGAGTATCACGAGAGGACGGAGATAGAACCGCACACGGATTACACTGCAAAGAACCTAAGTTCCGATTACCTCCTGAACATCACTGCCACGTATGCTTCGGAGCTTCCGGGACACTAGAGGAGAGGTCGAAGGTCTAGACCTGGAGGGAGTAAGATTTCGACCCGAAAGACGAGTTCGTCTGAAACTAAGGTCATAAGACGACGCTAAATTTCGAAGCAGGCAATAACTTGGTTTTGTTCCCAGCCTCTCCCTCCCCCTCAAAATCGGCGCTTGCTGTTCTGTGATACATGAATCGCACCCTCAGTTCGAACTATGAACCAGTGCCGTATCTTGGCAACTGGAGAGGCAGAGATTACTGGCGTTCACCGGGGCTGGATCAAGCAAGAATTCGTGCTCCTTTTGAGTAACTAGAGTGACAAAGCCTCGATTTCAGAGGGGTAAAACTAAATTAAATTTCGAAGCAGGCAATAATTTAGATTTATGATCACTTCTCTACGTTAGAAACTCTCATCATTTGTGTCGGAATCTTGCCGCTTCTGCCTGCAAACAGAAAGAGACAAAGTAGGAGAGGATGGCGAGCGGGACCGTTTATGGAAATGCACCGTGCATAAGAGTTCACCCCCCTACCTCAAGGAAATTTGATCTCGAACGGCAGCCTTTCCCTCATACGAAACAGCTTGAGCGAGCACTCACGGCAGACGTAGCCCATGATCCGCCTGACGTGGTTACGACTGTCGGGTCTCTTGCGACCGTAGTCTACATAGATCTGCGTTCTCCACCGCACGGAGGTAGACGCACCCTCGCCTGCCTGCCATGAAAATGCGGCATGCATCCCTATCTACTAGAGCATGAATTGGCAGGCTTCCATACTCTTGAGCGTTTTCAATTTCCAACCGCTGGCAATATATCTTAGAGTTGGGTTTCAGCGATCCTGCATGAGCCTAGAAACAAATCCCACAGTCATGCTGACTAGTGTCTTCCTCTTCTTTGTTTTCTCAGAAAAGGGCCTTTTCACCTCTCATTGATGACCGCCTCATTATGTTTTGGTTCGTTAGGCCTAGAAACGTCCGACCCGATGCTGCGCGGTTTTCCCTTCCATTATGTCCTGCAGCATTTCGAGAGCTAACATCTGACAGGCCTTGTCCGCGTCTTCTATCCTCGACTTGAGGAATGGCATAGCCTTCTCGCCCGATTTCAAGATCGCTGGTTCCAGCACCTCAATGATGGGATAATCTTCCTTTTTTGCAAAGCGAAGTTTTAGCCAGTCTTCGAGCGTCCCGAGTCCCAGGATTGCGCGGGAGAATCCTGATCGGCAGCCGCTTCAAGGGCTTTCTTTCCGCTATCTCCAAACCTGCCAATAATCTTCACCAGGTAGTTAATTTCATCTTGGCTGTAATCGCCGCTTTTATCTACGCGATTGCTACTGTAATCCCACCTCCAAATGGACAATCGCGGAAGGCAGCTAATCACCTCCTTGAGAGCCTGCTGGTCTCCCACTTTGCTCAAAGCTTCTAGGGCCTCCAGCTTCGGCAGTTCTTTGGCTAGGACCGGTACAGTGGTCGGATCGCCGATGATACCAAGCGTTCTTGTGATTCCCTCGACAATCCTTACCTGTTCTTCGACGCCTTCCTTCCTTTTCGCAGAGTCCGCGATTTCGTTTTTTGCATTGGACAAAGCCGAAAGAAGATACGACACGACGGTGCTTCCAATCATGCTGAGCTCCGCTTCAGCGGCATGCACGGTAGCCGAGTGATCGCTACCCATGGCACCAATGAGCAGACCGACCTGCTCCCCAAAACGATCATCCTTCCCGTATGCCATAGAATTCAGAACACGACAGCCACATTATTTTTCCATTACGACCGAGCAGTACGGATTCCGAATACAGCGAGGCCCTCGAACCTCAATCTTCTGCCAAAGATTCCCGCAGAGTATCTAATCTCTCTTGTATTTCAGATCCTCGCTGGACGAAAAGTTAAGCCGTGGGTCCAAGCAGGCTAGGCGCATTTGGGCATCAGTGTAGTCGTTCTTTATCGGTGGATACTAAGCTGCTGCATCGCTTGAGGCATAAAGTCCCAAAAGGCTCGCCCTTGTTTGACTTTTAAAAAATCAAGGCGGATACGCCAAAAAGTAGCGAAATGTAGTAGATTTCGATAACTCACCAAAGGAGTCCAAATCTTGCTCCTTTGGGCGAACGGAGTCCAAATTAAACTTGAAAGGTAGTCGTGATGGGCAGGTTCTTTGACGGGCGCGCACGCGCGCGAAAGTGTGAATTTTGTAAAAAATATGGGTCGAAGGGCCGAAAACCGGCACGGTCCCGAAGAAATGATGCGCATTACGTTATGCGGAAGTATAACTCCGTACCTGTTCAGATCTGAGAAGTGTCCGATTCGGCCTTATTTGTGAGGAAATAAGGACCGAAAATCGCACAGAAGAACATGGATGATCCGCTGCCTTTGTACGCACCAAGTCAGATTAGACAGGTGCTCAACGGCCATAGGATAGCCAGTCGAAGAGGAGAGAAAGCGTGTCAAATCTTGACCAGGCTTACGATTCACACGTATTCGACAACGAATGACAAAGCGAACCGAGACGTCGGGTAATTCACCACGCATTCCAATCTGCCCTACCCATGGTTGCATGGAAGGTCGAGCTCCTTTAGACTTGGCCGTCTTTGACAACCATAGAGACCTTTCTCAAATTCGCAATTTCAGTTGTGGGATTTCCATCAGCAACGACGAGATCCGCTAGCGCGCCTTCCTTTACCACCCCCAATTCCTATTCTCTTCCTAAGAAGGTGGCGCCGTTGCTGGTACCTGCAATTATGATGTCCCAAGCCGAGATTCCCGCTTCCTGCAGGAGTTCGAGTTCGCGAATATAGTCTGGACCTGAAGTGCCGTCCGTTCCGACGACTATTTTGCCACCTTTGTTCTTGTATCTTCCTGATGTTCTCCTGAAGGACAGGCGTCATGACTTTCATCCAAGCTGCTCGCCTATTCGTCTTCTGTCTAGGGGCTTCCACCGAACGAAGGTACTCAAGCTCCTTGGTCGAAATGCAATCTCTGTACAGCGGTTCGTCCAGAAACTCCGGATGCTCGGCCAACCTGGGATAGCTCTCGCCGATCTGGAGCGTGGTGGCGAGCGGCACTCTTTTTGTTGAAACCAAATCAGCAAATTCTTCTGTTATGGGAGATTGAATGACAGTGTGAGCCAAACTGTCCGCACCGCACTCGATTGCCTCCCTTGATCTGAGTTCATTTGATGCGTGCACTGTCACTCGAAAGTTTCTCGAGTGGCAATAGTCGATGATTTGCTTGAGCACAGCCTTGCTGAGAATTGGAATAAGCGGATTTGTGGCCCAGTTCCTCTCATCGTAAGTGATCTTTACGATGTCTGGTCTCTCTTTCAGATGGTTGTCGAGCTTCTTAGCGTCAGCGGGTAGAGAGGAAATCTCTGCTGCCAGTGGAGACCCGTGTCCGCCGGGACAGGTCACAAACCACCCAGCGCAGAAGATTCGAGGACTGACGATCTTTCCTGCTCTCTCCAACTCTCTGAGGTAGTATAACTTGGGAGCAACATTTCCGGCGTCGTAGATCGAGGTGACGCCACAGTACAGGTAGCTGTGCAGTTTTGATACGAGCTTTTCCAAAGACTCGATGGTTGTTGAAAAACCCTCTCGGCGTTGCCCCAAAAAGTCCCCGGATTGCTTACCCTCATGGAGGTGCGTGTGCATATCCATGAGCCCTGGAAGAAGGAATCTTCCATCGCAGTCAACAACGGCGCTACCTTTGACATCCTGTTGAGACACTCCGTTGTGGATTACTCTCTGAATCCTGTTTCCTTCGAGTACCACTGTTGATTTTTCTTTCAAACTCTTGGCGAATGGATCAACTATTGTCAGGTTAGTCAGTACGTAAGTCAAAGTGAAAAGTGTTACGCGGCTGTTCTGTATCTTGGCTTCTTTAATATGCTTCCAAGAGCTCCTTCATCGGTTAGGTTAGAAGCAGAGATTTCCTTCCCTTCCTCAATCCGGACTGCGCTCACGCAAGGCACGTACACTTCTAGTCCAATCGCGAACACTGTGTCCTCCTCGAGAAGCTCTTAGCTCGGAACAATTTCCCCCCATCACGAATTGAAACTTCCAATAAGTAGTCGCGGATCTATTCTATGCTATCCATGAACTCGCGGTGGACTTTGATGAACTTCTCGGGTGCTTCTAGGAATAGATGGTGAGAGCATCCCTTGAATACGACAAGCTTTGATCCCTTTATCCCTTTGTGAAGAGCCTCTGAATTTCTCGGCGTTACTTCATCGTATTCCCCTACCGTTATCAGCGTTGGCACCTTGATGTTCGGAAGCTGGTCTGTTACGTCCCAGTGCCACAGGTTGCCTGTCCCGTAGAAGTCGTTTATACCCATCATTATGCGGTAAA
>JAJPHP010000003.1 GCA_021325255.1 Nitrososphaerota archaeon
AGTGTCCATCTCCGGGCTCCTTCTCTCAAAGCCCGTACCGGTTACTGGTTTGGTGAGCCTTTACCTCACCAACAGCCTGATCGGCCGCAGTCCCATCCTCGGGCGAAGACAACAAGATGCTGCTGTTTCATTTCGACCAAAACCCATTCCAGGAATCTTGATCTATCGAGAATTAGCCTCAGTTTCCCGAGATTGTTCTCGACCCAAGGGCAGGTTGACTACGTGTTACTGAGCCGTTTGCCGCCAACCAACGTGCTTAGATTGGCAGACTCGCATGGCTTAGTCCTGTTCCGATAGCAGTCAGGTCCGGCAGGATCAACCGGAGTTTTATTGGGAAGTACGATTCGCTTTCTTTTGCGGAAGAAAAGCACAAGCCAACGTCAGGTTCAATACTTCTATTGAACCTCCATCTAATGTGCGCATGTTTGGAGGTCCCTGTCGCATTGCGTGGGCTATGCCCGTGAGCTAGACGTGGACGCCGCCAACAAAAACATGCGGGAATTACACTATTGTTTTGCCCAGGTTATAAGCATTGCTCGAGAAAGTGAGTCGCAGAATTTGGTTTGATTTCCTCGCCGCCTCCCGCAATTGTCTTCGCAAAGTGGAGGCGACCATGTTTTAGTTTGGAATCAACTGGAATTTAGAAGTAGCGTTCCCATATGTGGCGCCTGGATGTGTTGCAATGCCCTAAGTATGAGGCCGAGTGTATGGGTAAGCGTACCTCCCTAGAAGCGAGCAGGTGGGGAATTCAAAAGGCAGATTTTTAGGATGCTTCCGTTCCCACTTTTCAAGTAAAGGAAGGACTGACTTCCCTGCGGGGTCCATTTCGAATAATGGAAGAAGATGGTGATTTTAGAAGAATGGTGGAAAGAAAGACCGGCGAGCCGATTGACATACGAGAAGATCGAAAAACTGCTCTGGACGCGGCTAGAAAGTATGCAGAAGATCCATTACTTTCAGGGCGCGGATCGCCTGCTTTCATGTCTCCCTCGGACCCGGCGCTCAGACTCTTGAAAAATCGCTATTCCGAAAGCTTTGCCCTAACCAATGGGGGGGACCACAGGGTACATCTCTTCCTGATCAAGGTTGGAATGTGGGCACTCACTTGGACTTTCGTGTTCAAACCAATTTCCGACGAAGACAAGCTCGGACAGATTCGCGCGGCACTCGCGAAAATCGAAGATGCTCTCTCAGGGCATGACCCACTCTTTTTGGAAAAATTGGACGGCGCAGTTTCTAATGCAAGACAGAGAATCAAGAAAAGAGCGAATCAATTTGGCTTGCCTGTGATCTAGCAGAATATGAATTCAACGACTAGGGTGGGCATTGCACAGCTTGACCTAACCTTTAGTATGTTCTGCTTCAATCTGCTCCTCGTTTAGCAGAAGGTGAGAGTACGTAAATGATGAGCATCATCAATGTGGCAAATGGCGTGTAGCTTGAAAGTTGGTCTGAGTCGAACTCAAGGCAGATCCGACGTTGAATGAGTATCTTTGAGTTGAGAGGGGCTGCCTTAGAGTGTGCCTCGCTTGGAGCTCCAGACAGATTTCTCTCCGTTCATAATCGTTCCGAACTCGCCAAAAAGGTTGGAGACATATTCGCGACCCTTTTCGGTAGTCTGATAGCGAGCGTGGACGCCATCCTCTAAGTACTTTCTTACAAGATCGACTTTTTCGAGCCTCGGAAGGTACTTCTGACACTGCTCGTAACTCATATTGGCGCACGCCATGATCTCCGACTTGCTCACTGGATTTAGTGCGACCTTTAGTATGTCTGCGATGATATCCACAGAGCTTCTCTTACTCGATCTAGATCTACTCCTTCGGGGATCCGACCCGTCGAGTGAATCTCCCTGAGAGAAGTCCGCCGCCCGAATCAATGAGGGAAGAGGAAGTAGTTTGTCTAGAGCTGAGGGGATCATGTCCGCCGCAAGGAGGGCATCCGGAGCTTCAATGACGCTCATGCCATAGGAGTCTGCCAATTTCTTGGCAGACTCATCTAGTTTGGGAATAACAATCATGATTCTGTGCTTCACGCCGCAATCCAGTGCGCGTGCGAAGAAAGAATGCACATGCCTCGATTCAATGGGATAGTCGTCTGTAAGAAAATCGAAAACAACTAGCTTGCGCTTCTCTTCCTTTTCAACCGGCAGCTTTGATCTATATGCAACCAGGCTGAAAGTATTCCTGATACCAGACCTGCCAAGAAGTTCCACTGGGGAGAGGAGATTCCATCCTGCTATGTTGAGCTCTTTACCAAATAAGCTTGTCAGCGACGCTCTATTTCCAATTTTAGGAGTCGAGTGACCTTCACTCTGAGGTCCATAGGAGACCATCTCCGAGCTTTGATGTTCATGAACCTTCAGGCACCTCTTACAAGACGATACGATATTGGCCTTTGCCTCGAACGCTTCGCAGTTTCTGCAGTAGTAAAGAGTACCCAGTGCAACGTAATCGGAGTTGGATTCACTCAACGCTCTATTGCATTGAGGGCAGACAAGGCGACTCGAAAAAGACGTGTGAAATTTCGTCTCAAAATTCAAATAGTGACATACGAGATGCAGGACAGTTTTCTCTGGGCTTACCCCCGGCTCGCCACAGTTTAAACAGTTCCGTGTGACTTCTATATCCTTAGAACCGCAAAAGACACAAGAAGGTTCAGCGCGAATCACAGCGCCCGAAACAGAATCGCCGCGACTTCCAGAGGACGAGGGCGTCATTGAGTCGGTTTCGTCAGCGACCTTATCAGAACCTTTGCGAGAGGTTGGTCCGAGAAGGTTCTGGTTTTCGACAGGCACAGCAGAATTAGTCGCAGGTGGCGAACCCCACATCGACTTTGCCTGATGGGTCAGGGAATTCTTCTCACTATCGTTATTCGGCAAATGGATGCACGGCACTTTCCTCTCTTTCGCAGGAAACTTGTCCCCGCGACCCAAAACGATTGAACGTGAAAGTGGAAAGGCACCTAAGGTGATTTAACTATTGCAAATTCGAGATCCATTAATAAGGTAAGGGTCGTCCGTTTAAATATCGTCTAGCGGGCTATGTTCGAAATTCGGTTCTTCTGGCCTAGAGAGACAATAAACCATCCATGGCCACCCGTATCGCAATTATTTCGCCTGTGCATGGCGTAAATTGCCATCTCTTGGCCTGTCGGCACTTGACGAATTCATTTGTGACCAAAAATCATTCAGATGACAGCATGCTTTGTCGCTGCCTTTTATGGTAGTGGGTTTTAGGCAGGTCAAGCATGACGCGATATTTTGCGATATCAAAAGGGAAAAAGCCAAACGCCATATTTTGACGAGAATTTCGACTCGAAGCTTGTCTCACTATCTGTAAAGATGTATCAGAGCCAGAAGACTCTGATTTTAGTTTCCGAGAAGTCAAGTGATGGACACGTACAGCACTTTACAACCCCATTTTCTCTTGTATAGCAATTCGGCGCAGCCGTAAAGCATTAGGGCTGAAGATATGATATTCGCTTAATTTCTACATCGCAAATATGGTGGGGAGAGAGCTGTCATTCGAAGACAGTCAGTTTACTCAACAAAACTTCTCAATAGGCTCAACTTTGTTGGGCGGTAAGTCCGATTGAGTGTCTTGCCATGACTCAGATTGGGTAAACAGCAATCGTCCGACATGTAAGCCATGGCAATTCCACTTACTCGACGAAAGCGAGGGAAGGTACTAGCATTAGCAAAGATGCCAAGCAGCTTATGACATAACCAGATACATCAAACCAATGTTACCTTCCAAACCTTCGAGACCTCTTCTGGTACGTTCTTACTGCTCTCATCAGGTCGATCTTCCTGAAATCCGGCCAATATTCATCAATGAAAAGCAGCTCAGAATACGCGGATTGCCAAAGAAGAAAGCCAGAGAGGCGCTCTTCTCCGGATGTTCTTATTACGAGGTCTGGATCCGGGTTCGGAAGATGCGATGTATACAATGACTTTTCTATGGTTTTCTGGTCTATTTCCTCTGGAGCCAGGTGCCCAAGTTTTACCTCCTGTGCTATCTTCCTTACCGAGTCGACAATCTCTGTTCTGCCTCCGTAGGCAATCGCGATGTTCAGAAAAGCGTCTGAATAGTCTTTTGTGCTTGTTTCAAGTTCGTCAAGTATGCTCCTGATCTCGGGACTCAACAGCTCGAGCCTCCCAAGCGCCTTGACCCTGATCTTGAACTTGCGGATTCTCTCATCTGAGAGGAGCCTTGAAAAGCGCTCGTGGAAGAGATGGAACAGTTCCGTCAGTTCTTCGGGCGCGCGCTCCAAGTTCTCCGTAGATAACAGGTAGAGCGTGATGGTCTTTATTCCGATCTCGTGGCACCATTCGAGTAACTCTTCTGCAGTGTTGGCACCAGCGATGTGGCCGAGAACCCTCTCTGCAGATTTGTTACTCGCCCACCTCCGATTACCGTCGAGAATTATGGCAATGTGCTTAGGTATGTCTCCATTTTTCTTCTTTAGGTTTCTCGAAAGTACAGCTTCGTATATCCGGTAAACCCCAAGAGCGCCCAAGATTGAGGTCATGTGCTCTACTCACTGCGCACGGACAAAGGCTGGGATAAATGAGGAGTGAAACGCAGGAGAAAATTCAGGGGAACAATGTCTGAATCCATACGGTAGTTGATGGCTACGACAATACCTATCGTGGCGAGTATGGCCCCCACATCTCACGTTGTTCTAACAGATAAGCGGCACTAAAGAGAACAGGTAAAGTGCTGGAACCGTCGCCTACCCGACTACAACCAGTCAAGGTTGTCAATCCGTAGGGGCGAGAGAGGCACCGGCTGTGCCCTTTAGCAAATTACTGCTCCGTTCTCTTATGGCATATAACGTTTGACATCATGTTGTACGAATGATTTTGCGGAAGGATGTCATCATGGTCACGTGCTCGTATCACTAGATTTCGATTGCGTGTGCTTCCCTTCTCTTGTTGCTAATGTAACGGTAAACGTATGCTGCAATGCTGAAGTTGACTGCCAGCGCGAACATTACTATGGCAATGAATAGATCGTAGCTCTTCCCCCCGGAGATCAGAGTGTTCGCGAATATCGAGACCGGGAAGTAGAGAAGCCCCAAGACGAAAAGCTCCACTAAATAACGTGCTGTGTGGCGTGACTTTGCTCTCAGGATGTTGAAGAACAGTGATGTAGTGATGTAGACTGCAACTCCGAGCCAGATGATAATCTCCGAGTTCTGAATAAAATAGCCGATGATCTTTGGCGCATGCAGTACAATGGTCTGAGGATTCGCCACTACTTGCTTTGCAATCGTGCATGGCTCCGATGCAAGGCTGGCAGCAGAGCTCCCAGAGGGGCAGGTAAAGAACACAGCAATGCCTGATCCTATGCCCACCAAAATGACAAGAATGCTGACAACCGCCGAGAAGAACCGGAGCAGACCTGTCGCTGACATCCTGCCGATTGATTCGATTTTTTTGTCGATATCGAACCCTCGGATAATGAAAACGATTCCTACAAATATGATTAGGACAAGAGCGGCCGCTTGAGGGTACACAACATAAATCAACACGAGGCCGATGAATATTATGCCAGGGATACCAAGAGCGTACTTTGCATACCTCGAATCGAACAGGAGCATTCTAAAGTATCTCCCCAGGACGGCGTATGACTCTTCTACCGATTTGTTATGCTTGACAACGACTCGTTTTATCGAGACAATTGGCGAAAGGCTCTGGAGGACTGGCACGATTTCTTCGCCCTCTACACCATCCGAAACTAAGACTAATCCGTCGGCGGGATGTCCTTTCAGCGTATCCGCAACTTCTTTACGTATCTTTTTGTCTCCAAGGGTGCCTCTTTCGTAGAGGCCGCCGACTACGACAACCTCGCATTGCTCTCCCTTCCCGAGCAGCTCATCGTACTCTTTGACCGCAGCAAAGATGGCATTTGCATCAGCTTCCTCGGGGTCGCTGAGCGCAAGCTTTGTGGCCGCAGCAAGGCACGACTCCTTACCAACTATAGGAGTCTTGATACCGGTCTTGACCTCGACATCATTGTCCCTATCCACACAGACGATTAGCAGGTGGGAAGTCTCCCCTTCTTCGCCGGAAAGACCCGTCTGAGGCTGGTAGGATCCCAAAGCTAGACCAATCCGAATTGCAGTGATAGGATTGTATTTGTTCCTTTTGGCAGATCACGATGAGCCACAGTTGTAAGTACCATCTCCAAAGAACCCGAAGTCGTTCAAAACCAGGATCCTTTCTGCAAGTCGCGAATGAAAAAGAAGCAAACAGCATTAAGTTGGCTTTTCACAGCTGTTCTACTTCAGAACTTCGCTGTCGTCACCGAAGGCTAGCCTGAGCTCATCAAGACTGAGTTTCTCGCCCTGCTCAAGCTTCTTCTTTGCGTCGCCCCTAGCTCTGTCTACAAGCTGCCTTGTCTTTGCCTTGGAAGATTCGTAATCTCTAACTTTTCTGCCCTCGACGAGGCTTCTCCTCTGAATTCGAAGACCGTCGAGCTCTCCTGTGTTCTTCGTGATCTTCGCATCGAGCTCCATGAGGGAGTTGTTGATGTCTTCTATTTCTTGAAACAGCTGGTGACGCTGGTTTAACATGGTGGCCACTCTTTCGTGTCTGGCCCTTACCTCTGGATCCTTTTCAGCCCGAAACTTGTTCATCTCGTCAAGTTTTGATTTGAGTAACTTGATCTGATCTTGCACCGAAGTGTATTCTTTCTTTGTAGTGTCGGCTTTCTTCCACGCCTTCAGTTTAGTCTCGAGATCCTTGACTACTGCCACGAGCTGCTTCTCTTCGTCTCTAGATAGCCGCTCAGTTTGAAGCCGCCACTCAACTTTTTTCAATCGCTCGTGGAGAGCTTCGCCGCCTTTGGGGGCACTCTTTTCGAATTCTTTGAGAACCTTCTCTACCTCGGAGGATTTTACCTTCATCTCTCTAATCTTTGAGAGAACTTCTCGACGGGTAGCCTTGTATGAGGTCAAATGTTCGTAGTATTCATCCAAAGACTTGCGGTCCGCGTTTATGTTGTCCGTAAATTCGCGGATCTGCTTACGGATCTCTCTTCTTCGCTGGTCGAGATGTTTGTATTCGTTTATCATCTCTAGTCTTTGACTAGCGAGAGAGTCGATCTTCTGGCTTAGCGCCTCGAGGTCAACCTCGCCCTGAGGTTGCATAACTTGACAAAGTCACCTTAATAGCGGATTTAACTATTTTGAATGCAGGCCCTGCCTACTACGAATCTAGTTATCCTTTTCTGTTTGTAGTTGCTAGACTGGACAGACAATCTGCGTATCTTCTACTTCTCCTTGCGTTCCAAACGATTCGAAAACTCACATTTCTCGGATTCCCTCAATTTCATTCGCCTTCAAGCACGTGTTCCAGACTGTCTCGCGATCTAGATGCCCGAGCCGCCCAGTCAACCACATTTCCAAACTGGCTGGGCAACTTCCTTTGAATTGTCCTGAGAATTCTCTTGGCTACTATTGAAGGATCCTTTGCCCCTGATGTATCAAATTCCGATACTTTCTCTCTACCGTACGTGGCTAGTGCCTTGTGCGAAACCAGATCAAGCAATTCTGCTTCTATGTTTTCTCTCATCTTGTGTCGAGAATAGCCTCTTCTCGAATACCTTCGTCTCAACTCTTCGGGAGAACATCGCAGGATCGCGACAAAATCAAGGTCCTCAGGTGGAACAACATCGGAAAGAAGGTGGCCGCAGACTATCCTTCCCATAGTGGGTATCTTTCCTTTCAATTTTCTTGTGTTTACAATGAATTCCCCGCTGCGCCAGATTCCATAGCCTTCCTGGATCGCAACTTCTCCAACGAAGATTGTTTTCAAGCCGGTAAAACGTGACAGCGCTTCGGCTACTGATCTCTTTCCGGTGCCTGGAGAACCAGTGATGCCAATCCTGAAGAGTGTTGATTTCTTCTTGGCCGTTCCCTTTGACTTCATGTCTCCCTCCCGCCGTGTAAAATTCTATTACGATAACTTTCTAGGAAGAATTCCATAAACTCGTTTGTAAAGCTACAAGAAATGCGCATCTTCAACGTAGTTGAAGAACCGATGGAAAAAGAGCGCCTGTGTGAAAAAGATACTCGGATTTTACTACTTAAACTCATTACATATGACTTACTATGACAAACCAAAAGGGCAAAGCGACTTGCGATAGCCAGCTCCAAACCGCTGGTGTTAGAGGAGGATACTGTCCACTTAAGGAACTCATGGCAGAATTTTCCTCCAATATACATGGTTGTTGAGCACGAGAAACATGCTTTTGGGAGCCTCACAAACCATTGCTATCGTTAAGCGGCCGCTATCTCTTAGAGGAGTGAGCGTTTCCTTAAGAACTTGTTTTCGAGGCAAAACGTTTGTACGTCGAAGCTGAACCATTCGCCGAACGGAAAAATAGCGAAATTCGACAGGGTCAAGTTGACTTTGTCCAGAGTCGTCGTAGACAACCTCCGATGACCGAGAAGCCCGGCGCTTCTTCCGTCATCAAAGAATGTCAACAGGTGGTCAATCCAAGTGAGAAAACAACCATGCGAGTCTAGTAAATGAGGGGATAGGTGCTCCGGCCGGGATTTGAACCCGGGTCAGTGGCTTTGAAGTTTCGCATCAGGCTTTTGCCATAAACGCGGAATATCTCCCTTGTCTGCGCAGTTCTCTTCCTTTTTGTTCCGACTTTCTTTCGGCCTTGCTTGGACAGTCAAAGTAAGACGAGAGGCCACTATGCTTTTCCGGTTACGCGTTGCCCCGTTTCACTCAGTTCCATATGAGAGCAACGAAGAAAGACGCCTGAAGACCGGACTACACCACCGGAGCGAGTAAAGTTTCACCTAGATGCTTGAGTAATGCAATTTCCTGCCTCTTTATCTCTTTTCGTTGACCGGAGTTTTACGTTTAAGTTCAGGGCGAACCAGGTAGAGGATAATTTCCCCCGCATCTTCAGTCAAGCTTCTCCAAGTATCGTTTTCGATGCAAGCTTCACATCAACTGCTTTGACTGTGTGCCTTCCTGCATGCACCGACAATTCTGTTGCTTGTTTTGCTATCTGCGAAGCAATCGTTTCAAGGATTCGCCTTAGTTCTTCTGCGGCTTCGTCACTCACTCTCTCGGCGCCTGATTTTTTTATGATTCGATAAACCGCAGCAAGACCGAACTCTGTTTCAGACAAAGGGAAAGGGCTTTCCGACCGCTTAAAGATGCAAGGCAGGTGCGTATTTTAAGTTTTGAGCAAAAATCTGGACGAATGCTGAAAACTCGTGGACGGGTGCGACGGCTCCCGGGCTCTCAGTTCTATTCATTAGCTACGGAAGCGCCAGTATTGTGCAAAGTAATAATACTCCGATTGTTTGGAAGATCGTATCGCGTTGATTTCTCCCACCAGAGCCGCAGGTGTCTAGAGCAAGGAATATGAGAATCGCAATCGTCGGCCTTGGCGTCGCAGGCAGTTATCTTCTAAACAGACTCAGCCGAGAACATGACGTAATGGGATTTGAACTTCAGAAACAGGGCGAGTTTCAGGCCGTCTGTGCATGGGGCACTTCAAAGAACGAGCTATCAAAGATTCTCGAACCACTTGGAATCAATTTTGAGAAGTATATCCTTTTCAATGGAAAAGAGATGGCTGTGGATCTGGGGAACGGGAGCTTTAGAAAGATACGACTCAAGGGCCTAGTCACCTACGACAAGCATCAGCTCGAGGTTGACCTCACTCAGGGAAAGAAAGCGAACTATGGAGTGAAAGTAACCCCATCGAGTTTAAGGGAGGAAGATTACGATCTGATAGTAGACTGCACTGGACTACACCGAACGTTCCTTCCAGAGCCGAAAGAAGATATGTGGGTACCCTGCGTTGAATACAAGCTGAAGTATGGTTCAGGCGGCGTGCCGTTTAGTGATTTCTACATAAAACCGTTCGAAGGACTCGCGGGGTATTTCTGGTATTTCCCGCTCGAGGACGGCGCTGCGTATGTAGGAGCGGGAGATTTTAAGAAAAGGCACAATGAGTTCCTGGACACTTTTAACAAGAAAAACGGAGGAACAATCATAAAGAAGATAGGTCGGCCGATTCGAATCTCACCTCCAAAGTATTGCGAACCGTTCAGTATCGGAAAGGTTGTCGGCTGCGGAGAATCGATTGGCACAGTATTCCCGCTTCTTGGCGAAGGTATAATTCCCAGTCTCCAATGTGCGCAGTTGCTCTGCGATAACTTGCACGATATGGAAGCTTACAGGAAAGCAGTCTTGAAAAAGTTCGAATACTTCAACTACGTTTATGATCTAATAAAACTGAAGTTCGCAGGCAAGTTCAACATGGTCAGACACCTTCCCCTAATGTTGAAGACTTATCGTGAAATGAAGAAGATGGAAGACAGGTTCGGCCTCGAAGTCAGGATGAATGATTTCAAAGAAATTGTCGTGGCATACTAGAATGGCTGCTTCCGATGTGTTGTGAAGAATTGGCTGCCTCCTAGCCTAGTTAGACTTTAAGCGTTCGTTTTTCTGCTTTCAGCAATCGTTTGGAAAAGCAGGTAACTTCACCTTGAAAATATCTTACCAGAAGGCAGCTGATGTCGAGCAAATTGCCAAGAAGATAATTACAACTCTGTCCTTGTCCTACATCGACCAGGATCGGTTGCATTTTTACAGAAGTAATGGAAGCAAGTCAAGAAGGGTGCAGGCGAGGATCCACGGAATGGGGCGAATTTGGTTCGACGCACTGGGAATGAAGCCACACTACATCATAGAGGTGATTTCGGAAGAGTACGACAGGCTCACGGCCGAGGAACAGGAGAAGGTAATCATCCACGAACTCATGCACATACCGATCAGATTCAGTGGAGGCTTCGTTCCGCACAGAGGGAAAATAAACAAGCGGACAGTTGACAAGATGCATAGAACGTACACGGAAGCTCTGGACCTGTCACCGACATTTGCTCATGACGATATTAGAAATTTAATCGCGGAACCAAAGGAATAGTTTTTCTAGTCCTCCTTCAATCTGCCTGATTTGGCCACAGTTTCAGGATTGCAAAAGCCCATACTTACTTGGTCAAAGAAAGCTTCCGGGGTGCGGAGCGTTGCCTTCCAGACTGCCGTCTACAAGATTATCTTCTTGGTCTGCTCCAGCGTGCTTGTCACGCTCTCGACGTATGGAGTAGTTGCGACGATCATGGGACACGTCGATGTTGTCGGGGCTACGCTCGTCGACGTAGAAGTTCCCTCTCCCGAGGTCCTTCCTATCTATGCAAAACCGGTTTCGATCCTGATGATTGCCGCGCTGGGCCTCACCTTCTCCGGTTTTGAACTTGCCAAGCCAAGACTATCTAGAACATCAGGCATGTGGATATCTATCTTCGAGTTCATCGCATTTCTAGGAATAGCCCTTTCAGCATACGAGGTCCTCTACAACTTTGCCATATGGACAGCTGATATTGCAAGGGATTCTCTTCTCGGTGTCTTGAATCCAGATGTGATAACCAACCAATATCCAAATCCAAAAACGCCTTGGAATCTTGTCTTTGCAACGAAACTTACAACAACGGCCCTTGCTATTGCAGTTTATGCATTCTACATCCTGCGACAGGTGGAGAAGCAAAAGCACGAAGAAATTGTTCCTTGAAAGTGAATGAGAAATCGCTCCAGGCTGTTTCGTAAGAACAGTTTTCAGATAGCTACCTTTCCTTTCTGAAGTCCTTTTTAGAAAGAAACCTACTGCTTTCCAACCTTTCCCGATTCGAGCGAGGGTGAGGAGACGTTCTTCCTGCCGCGGCTTCGAAACAAAACTAAGAGTGCGATTATCACAATAGCGGCGATTCCAATTGGTACAAAGTATTTTTGCAGAGTATTGATTATTGAAGTGCTATTTTGCCCTGCAACTTCTCCAATGTAGATTAGGATAGCATCCCATGCAAAAATTCCAACAAACGAATATAGTACGAACTTGCCAATGTTCATCTCGGCGATTCCAGCGGGGAAAGCAACCAGTGTGCGTATCAGCGGGACAAACCTCGCAAGTAAGACTGTAATGTTGCCGTACCGATTGAACCACTTCTCGGTGGTCTTGAGATGCCCCTCGTTGAGGTGGACAATTCTGCCATACCTTAGTATGGCGGCCCTTCCTAGGTAGAACCCTATGGCGTAATCGACCAGTGTCCCGGCGAGGCTCCCCACGGATGCCACGACGACTGCTGGCCAGAACTCGATATGGCCTTGATAGACCAGGTAACCCGCAAAGGGGAGCACGACCTCGCTCGGCACTGGAAGCGTAGCGCTCTCCATCACCATGAGAGTAAAGATTCCTAGATAACCCAGGCTGCTAATCAAGTTGAGTACATAATCAAAAATTGAAGTGGAAATTGAAACCAATGAAAGTAAGCTCCTGTTGAATTGCGTTTTGGTGCAACTAATCCGCATTCGAAGTGGATTAAAATCTATCCTCTATTTTCTCCTCATTTGATAAAAACCAAGCCGTTTGAAACAAGATTAGGGCGAAGGGGAATCTCGATTATTCGCGCTTGTTTCTTCTTTGGGATACTTGAAGGCCGGCAAGTTTACGAAGGGGCGACTGGATTCTGGGTCCTTTTGGCTGGAAACCAAAGCCCATAAATCCAAACAGTTCCTCCTTGGTATTTCAAGGAAATACCGTGGGCTCGTGGCGCAGACCTGCCATGAGTGCAGGGCGAAACATGGACAGCGCGGCAGTGCAAGATTCCGACGCCGACCCTCCTATGTGCATGCGCTCGCTATGTATCGCGAGAGAGCTGTAGGTCGTGGGTTCAAATCCCACCGGGCCCGCTTAAGATTATAAGCGAATCCCTTTATAGAATGCGATTGTACTGATGCCTTTGGGACTATGAGCAGCAAGTACAGCGGTCTTTTGGAAGATCAAGACGTTAAGAGATGGATTGACAACCTATCGGCTAACTCTCTGATCACGGCAGAGGTTTACTTGAGGACTATGGGATTGTACTGTGATCTCCTAGGTACGACGCCCAAAAAGATACTCAAGGACGCTCCTTCAAAGAGGTTTCGAGACCAATTTACCGACTTTGTTAGGAAGATGGAAAAGGAAGGCAAGGCAGGCTCCTACATCGAGCGATTCAAGAAGGTAATCCTATCTTGGCTTTCGTACAACAATATGGACGTTAAGCTAAAGGTCAACATCAAAGGAAAGTCCGAAACTCCAACAATTGCAAACGAAAGGGTACCGAGTAAAGAGGAACTAGCCAGAATTTTGAGGATGGGTTCACCGAGAGCAAGAGTATCAATTGCATTGATGGCGTTCAGCGGTCTGAGGCCCGAAAGTCTAGGAAGTTTCACGGGAACAGACGGAATAAGATTACAGGATTTCATTGAAGCAAAGATAACTAGCGATGGCCTCTCGTTTGATAAGAAAAATATCCCTTCAATCCTGCGAGTGAGGAGTCCATTGAGCAAGGCAAGACACCAGTACTTCACTTTTGTCGGAGAGGAAGCAATCACCTACATCAACGAGTATTTGCAGGAGAGATCTAAAAAGCACAAGGAGAAACTAGCACCTAACACCCCTTTACTCGGTTTCGACCCAAGAGGAGTCAGGAGGAACAACCCTCTTTTACGAACGTCTTTAGTTACGAGGGACGTCAAGGAAGCGATAATCAAGGCAGGCTATTTGTGGCGGCCGTTCGTCTTGAGGTCATATGCAGACACGAACATGATCGTGGCAGAGTCCAAGGGCTTGATCTCGCATCCTTTTCTCCAATTTGTGATGGGACACAAGGGAGATATCGAGGCGAGATATTCAACGGACAAGGGCAGACTACCGCCTACCATGATAGAAGAGATGAGGAAATCCTACAAGAAATGCGAGCCCATCTTATCAACGCAGAGTAATGAGCTAAGCAAGCAGGAAATCAAGCAAACCGTCAAAGAGGAATTTCTTTCACTCGCAGGAATCCCAGAGGAAGAGATTCAAGACATGGACGTTGCATCGATGTCCAAGGAAGACGTTTTGAAGACAGTCAGGGATAAGTTGCTTGGCTCTATGGTGAATAACGGAAACAGGCAGAGAGTAGTACCCATCAGTGAAGTAAAGTCATTCATCCGTCAGGGATTCGAGTACGTCGCAGCTCTGACGGACGGAGACGCTGTAATCAAGATACCATTCTAGTGGAAGAAACAGGAATGTCAACAATAGGAGGGCTATTCAGGCGTCTTTTCGGCGTGGAGAGAATAGGGAATATCACGCTCAAACATCTGAGTGTCTTGGTGTACCTTGCGAAAACGCCAAAGGATAGTAGAGCGTCATCAGCGGAAAAGCTCGAAGAAGAACTCGACCTAGCCGAAGGAACTATAACGAGGGCTTTCGGGAGCTTGTACGATTCAAAATTCATAGATCTCCTGCCAGAACAGAAAGATTCCAATCCTCACGACGTACGAGACCCCAAAGCGTTCTTTGTGACACCTCTAGGAAGAAGGGCGCTTAGACCGTTCCTAGGAACTTTCGACTTCATTACCGTCGCCACTTTGACAGGCTTCACATTCATATTCGGCGTCATCTTCGGGACTCTCTATACGTCAGGTCAGTATCCGAACTATTCGCTTCCGCTTGAGATAGTCGGGGTTTTTCTCATCGCTGTAATGGCTGCATCATTCTATGGCGTACTATCTATTGGAAGCAGATGGCAGAAGATAGTCGTGCCAGTAGCTCTCAGGAAGAAAAGAAAGGAAACCTGAGCCTAGCGTACAACATTCAGAACAGCTTAACTCAACTTCTGAGTGACAGAACTCAAAGACCACGGGCAAGAAAGGCTAATCCCTCTTCTACTCCATGGTAAGGGAAAAGACAGTAACAACACAGCGAGAGTATATCGACATTCGCTCGCTCAAGGCGCGCATTTCGGAGATTTTACCTAGCGCCTCAATTCTGCGAGCCGTTCTGATTGGAGAACCCGATGTTCTATCGCCAAGGGATTTCATTGCGAAGCTCGGAACTTGGCTAGACATTCTTGAAGAAGAGGAGTATTAAACATGGCTACCACCACACCAAGCGAGAAGTACGAAAGAAGCGTTCTCCTTGACTCAATTGCAAGAGCTCTCAGGTCTCCAGCTGGAACGTACTACGTCATGCTTAACCTTTTGTATGAAATTGAACCAAAAGCGGAATTGTTACTTGCAAGAACAAAGCCTTCTTTCATCGACGAAATAATCGGACGCGAGAAATTCAGTATTAGCAGGGGAGCAATTGAATACCTTTCATCGAAATATGTTCCGATAGGTAGTTTCGAGCAATTCATAGATCTTGAAACCGCGAAGTTTCGATTTGAAAACCTTCTGCGTGAAGTCTCGAAGTACAGGATTGAGTAGAATAGTGTAGGAAAAATTTGACATGGGCTTGTTTGGGCACAAGAAAAAGCGCGAAGAAGAGGAAAGGCTTGAACGGATTAGAGAGGAACAAATCGAGCAAGCCAGAATCCACAAGGAAGAGGAAGAAAAAGATGGAAGAAGCTTGAGCTCGAATATGATGTATCGAGAGAAGAGTTACGCTACCAACTATTTGACCATACGTATACTTACTCGCGGCCATCGGATGGAAAACAGAAACTAACCGCCGGCCATATTGGAGTAATCGGATGGGTCAAAAGGAACACTCACCACCCAGAAAAAAGCGAGTACGTCGAGGAAGAGTTTCAATTCAAGTGGATAGACCTGAACATGCTGCTAGACTCCAAGCCAAACAAAAACATACTGACGTGTGGAGAGTCGGGAGCAGGAAAGAGTACGCTAAATCGATTCTTGCTTCAGCACGTAAACGATGATGGAAGCAGCAAGATTATCTTCATGTTTAAGCCCGCCGATCACTATCTAAAGGCAGGTTATCCAGTTGCAGACTTGAGTACACTTACTCCAAATCCTTTCCTTGATCCAGATTCATTCGTGAGCGCCTTCGCTATCGCATTTCCGATTAGCATGATAGGGATAACAGCAAGCCAGATTCCCTCACTCGTGAGAGACCTAGTTTTTGGCTGTGCTTCTTGGAACGATTTCAACAGCAAGCTCTCAGCAAAGATAAAGGAAACAACAGATAGAGTCCAGCTCACAGCACTCTATTTCATCCAGCAGCAGATCAAATCTCTTCAACTGGGAAGGCAAGAAAAAGCTCATTCAATTGGCGAAACGGAAGAAAACCCGATCAATCTCTTAATCCAGAACGGTACAAGTTTAGTAGTAGATTTCTCAAAGTTATCAGCAGACTCGGCCAAAGTATTCCATGCCGAGCTTTTGCTCCGTCAAATATGGGCGAATATGCCCAATCAAGAGAAGCTCGTTGTCTGCGTCGATGAGGCTCACCGCTTAACCAGAGGAACATTCGAGAAGTACCACTCAATTCTTTACGAGATAGGAAGGGAGATCAGGGCGAGAGGCGCACTCTGGGCATCAACTCAGAACTACAGCGACATAGACGACGGCATCCGTAACCAATTCGCAACCCAGTTTGTCCTTCACACTTCGTCGAAGGCAGACCTTGAAGCACTGAGGGCTATTGATCCTATGCTATCCTGGGCAGCGGCAGGACTAAGACCGCACCGTTTCGTAGATGCCAAGTCGGCACAACAGTTACACTATGAGATACATATTCTGACGTTCAGCTCAGAAGGACTGATCGACAAAGAACCAATGTCCATAGAGGAATATTTGTCAACAACGACCCTCACCCTACAACCCAAGAAAGTCATTAACTACGAAGCAATTATCGAGGAAAAGATCAAAGAAGCACCGATCTGGATTTCTGGTATGGCTAGCTTTTTTGCAGATAACTTCGGCGTGGACAAGGATACAGCCAAGCTCAAGGTCAAGGACATCCTTCAGAAGTTCATCAACGCGGACGAATTACAACGCATGAAATTTGATATGTTATCGGGCGAGACTGTCGTCATGTACTTCAAAAAGTCAGACAGCGACCAAAACGAGAGTCCTCTTCACAAGTGGATGGTCAGGCAGGCAGTAGAGAACTCCGAAGCGGATTCAGAAATAATCCATGTTGCCACTTCTGGCGAATCTACGCCAGACATTGAACTAGCTTCTTTTTTTATCGAATGCGAGACTTCACTCAAGAAAAGAACGGACGACCTTGAGGAAAGAAGTAGAAAGTTTAGCCCTGTCAAACCTATGATTATCCTTGTTCCAAACAGCGACTCGATACAGACCTATCAAAGACTAGCTTCCGAGAGAGTAACTGTAACGACCTTCAAGAACTATAAACAATCGATACGAAGCAAGGCTCACGCATAGCAGCCGATACCCTTCAGGCTCATTACTCGCTACGGGACAAATTCACCCCGTCGCTATCGCTCGCCGTGTCCGTCGCTATCGCCCCTCACGGCCTTCCGCTCACGTACGTTCGCTCCCTCCCCCCTCTTTGGTCCCTGCGCTCGTCCTTTCGCCTTCACCCTAACGGGCTCTCGCTCGCTTCGCTCTCGGGGGTGTCGGCTGCTATGGTCTCGCCAAGAGGGGGGATTAAGGGGGGAGAATTTCAGCCAATTCTAAGAAAATAAGGCAATTTGCAGTTACACTAGTTCGAAATGGTGTGTAAGGGGTGTATCAAGGAACGGTGAACTAAACCCTCCGCACGAATTGTGCACCTACGCCTTATTTGGCACGTTTCGACACCAAACGTTTCTAGACCCGTGTCCCGCAATATTTGCACTTTGATCTTCACTTTATTCATGTCATCTAATAGTCGATTGCTTTTCAAGACAAATACTCTGAACTGAATTCTTATTTTCCAACCTTTCTTAGAAAAGGCACAGATACTTTCGAAGTTATGTTTTCGATGCCTTCGACAGTCAAATGATCAGAGAGGGAACAGGATATCCTCTACGTTGACGCTTGTTGCAGGTTGTTTTCCTCTAAGATAAATTCTCCAAATCTTTGTTACCGCTGAAATGAGCCGGTGCAACCCTCATTGCCCGCAGATGGTTAGGTCAGGTGCATGGTGCAGATAGGTAAGGGTTTATCGGCCCCCCAGGATTCTTTGTAAGAATAGTGCTTGTTCCGTTGGGAAATATCATTGTGATTGTCTCATTTGCATGTACCATAATCACAGTGCCAAGCGGAGGCACATGACAAGAAGATACGCCTGCACTTTTTCCGACAGTCATTCCTGCACTGTTTTGAAGGAAGAAACCATACGGTACAACGATCGATATGAACGACGCAACTAGTAAGATGCTGGCTATTGTTATTTCAGTGCGAGATACTTTCAAGCTAATCGCCTACACTTGTGTCATGTATTCCCATCAACAGTTAATACCTTTGATGTTGCTTGATGACCAAGAGACACTAAATGTCTCGCCATTTGTCACGCTTGAAGGGCTAGCATTATTTTGACATCCTTGATTAATCCAGTCTTGGCCGTATGGGTTGCTGTTTGTCGCGAAACCAAGGTAGAAATCACTCGGATCTAGCTCGTATGCAGTAGAGACACTAGCGCTTCCCCATTTAGGCAACTGCGTGCAATACGTACTACCGCATTGCGGGCTCTCTAAGACATAGTACGCAAATGTAACACTGACCGAGTAGCTTGTCTGCTTGTAGAAATAGCACGAGGTATTCGCATAATCTTCAAGATACAACTGAACATTACCTGAAGTTTTTGATTCCGATTCAACAAACATCTCATCGCCCGTTGCAGGGGTTACGCAACTTAACGTGAAATAGTTAGGTGCACTCGGAAGCAGTTCCCACCATGTCAACACATTGGTGCCTTGAAAGGCGATGTTTTGGGTTGAACCTATCTGTGCAAGCACGCCGTCTTGTGCCCCAGTATCATCGCCGATGCCAGTCCAGAGTGCAAGTGTACAACAAATTGTATCTTCAGGATTTGGCGTAGATATTGTTGGCAAGTAGTAGTACATCGCAGACCCTATGAAAGGTCCTGTCTGAGTACAGGTGCCCCCACTGCTTGCGTCACAATAATTAGCTTCGTATCCTGCCCAAATTGGATTCTGACCATACGCAGGATTCGAATATTTCAGATTATAGAGATTCGCAGGAAACTCGTACGTTGCTATAATCGTCATTGAAGGACCTACTATGAATTCTACTCGCGGTTGACTTGACGATGATTGATAAAATAGAAGCCTATCACAGGTACCGCCACTGAACTGATCTGCATAATCATAGAATCGATAGTTGGTATAGTTAGCAAATACTTTCGAATCTGATATGGCAGTTTGGGCTTGATCCACACGGGGACAACCGGCCTCTGATATGTTAGCTATCGGATCCTGAGCAGTAGGGCTTTGGTTGCTCGCATACACTCTAGCCGAAGCAACGGATGAAACGAGAAGTAACATTAAGAGAAATACTGGAAGCTTGATCATTTGATTGAGGATAGCGTAAGTCTTCTTTATGAAATTACTAAGGGGAATCCCTTAATAATTTCTGTTTCGGTTAACGAACCTATATGCATCCAGCGGAAGACAAGACGACCACTCCTGAAGATGACTTGATAAAATTAGTTACCGCGGATGATGAAGAGAAATTTGAGCTGGTTTGCTCAACACTTTCCAACAAGAGTGCCAGACTGATCTTAGAGAAGATAAAAGAAGGCATAGACACCGCAGCTGGCTTGGCAGGCAGTATCGGATTATCCATACAAACCACGATAGATTATCTGCATAGGTTGGAGTTAGCTGGCATCATTGAAAAAGACTCTGGAGCCAGTTCTTTTGACTACACAGTCTTCAGAGGCAGAACTCCAAGACACTACAAATTGTCAAAAATAGCTGTCCTCCTTGTACCTTCTAGGATTGAGAGTCGAGATAAGAAGTCCCGCTTAATTGAACTACTTGGCTGGAAATCATGGAAGCTCCTGAAAGAACGCATCCTTCTTTCTATTGTTATAACTACAATAGCAGAAATCACCATTCTAGGATATGTTTCAGCAATCCTCGGGTCAACTGGGAGACCATTTTATGGAGGGGTGCATGTGATGCAACCATTGATTTCGCAGTCATTGGTTCTGCTCGCAGTAGTCTTGACAGCCGCGATCGTTTTCTCCATTAGCTGGTTGCTTGTCCCAAGACTTCCGAAATAACTTTTCACTAGCTGCAGAAGCTGCTTTCACTTGTATTCTGGCGAGTAGAATTGTCAATCCGATATCGCGAGATGGTGACACAATAGACAAGCAATACGATCGCGAGAACGCTGAAGCGCAGCGCCGAAGTCTGTACGACTCCGAAAGGTTGATCTAGTTTGGCTTTCGTGTCAGCAGAAGAGCCCTCGAGTCTTCGGGATTAATCCGAGTAGGGATGGATGCGCTTAATTATTTCATCTAATCCCACCGGGCCCGTACATTCCCATTTCATCTCGAAAGTTAGATTACTTTTCTGATAAGGTTTCCAGTTGATTTCTCACTCCGACAATTAGATTGATCAACGGGGGCGGAGTGATCAGCGATGAAACTCCGCTATCTAGCATGCGGCCGTCAGCGTCATTACAATAGAATACTGTCTTCTTCTTGCAACGCTCCAACCTTCGACCAGCCGGATCCTGCAAATTCTATCTCCTTCCAGCGACACGGCCTAACTAATCTCGTCAATTTTATCCCTGAACAGTGTTAGTGCAATTCTTCCTCCCTGTGGTTCGCCCTTCACAAGCGCCTTGGCAAAATTCTCTACGAATTTCGGTTCCATCTTTGGCGGATACGGGGGTTCGTTTGGGTCGACAATGGCCTTGATTATTGTAGGCTGTTTCAGCGCAAAGGCGGCAGAAAGCGTCGGACGAATCCTGTCATAACTCTCAATTCGGAATCCCTTTCCGCCGCAGGCTTCAGCGAACTTTACAAAATCGATGTCTTGAAACTCGACACCATACTGCGGGTTGCCGAGGAAACCTATCTGTTCCCACCGAATCTGGTCGAGCGCGACGTTCTTGATCACGACAATCTTTATGGGAAGATTGTACAGCACCGCCGTTGCAAACTCGCACATCAGCATGGCAAAGCCTCCGTCTCCGACAAAAGCTACAACCTGCCTGTTGGGAAATGCAACCTGAGCACCGATTGCATATGGCAGACCGTTCGCCATTGATGCAAGTGTACCCGAGCAAGAGAAAAGCTGATCCTTCTTCACACGGATGTATCTTGCGGCCCATGTCGTGATTGTGCCGCTGTCCGTACAAATTATCGCATCGTCATCAAGCAGTTGGGATAGCTCCCATGCTATCGACTGGGGTTTCAGCGGCTTGCGCTTTCTCGTTGCTCTCTCCTGCATTAACGACCACCAATCCTTCAGCCTCTTTTGCATGTCTTTGAGGAATGTATCGTCGGAGGTGTCCTCCACTAACCTGTTTAGCTCTGACAACGTGGCTTTCGCATCACCAGTAAGTCCGAGGAGTACGGGGTATCTCGTTCCAATATGTTCTGCCTTGGCGTCGATTTGAATCGCTTTTGCCTGACCCGGCCTTGGCAGATAGTCGGCGAAGGGAAAGGATGTGCCTATGAGTACAAGAGTGTCTGCGCTTCCCATGGCATCCTGCGACGGAGCCGTGCCGAGCAATCCGAGACCGCCAAGGCAGTTTGGATCGTCGTCTGGAACGGTCGCATTTCCGAGAAGTGTCTTTACAATTGGAGCCTTGAGCTTCCTCGCGAGTTCCAAAACTTCACCGCTGGCTGAGAGAGCTCCTGCACCACAGAAGATAACGATTCTTCTTCCCTGATTCAGGATTTTTGCTGCCTGCTCTAAGAATTCTCGGGATGGAACAGTAGGAGAGGAAGGAATATCTGAAGTCATGTTCGGGATTTTATGCTCTGTCTCTCTGGACTTTACAGGCACAGAAACCTGAACGTCGATTGGAATCGAGAAATGGGCGACATCTCTGTTCTCAATTGCGTATTTGCATGCAAGGCCAGTTGCCATTTCTGCCTGCTAAGGATTCGTAATCATGTGGTTGAATCCGGCGACTCCCCTGAAAGGAACCAGTAGGTCAACGCCTTGCTGTTAGCCCGAGCCTATGAGGTCCGAATACGTCATGCCGGTTATGGCGAGAACTGGTCGATTGTCCATGTGTGCATCGTACAATCCATTCAACAAGTTCAAGCCGACAGGTCCAGATGTCGCAAGGCACACACCAAGTTTTCAGTGAATTTCGAGTACCCACAAGCGGCGAATGCTGCGCCCTCCTCATGTCTCACCAGGACAAACTTGATCTTTTCCCGCCTCTTCCTAAGGGCTTCCATCATCCCAATGATGCCATCGCCGGGGATGCCGAAGATAACATCCACCCCCCATTCGATCAATCTTCAGCTATGATATCGCTGGTGTCCATCCCAGGATCTTCATCGGCCCACTCTTAGAGAGCAGAAGTTAAAATCGAAAAGCGATTCACGTATAGAACCTAAATTCAAGTAATTTGTAGCGACAAGAATCAGATTGTGCTACCTCTGCCACTTTCAGTTATAGGTAGGATCGACGAAGACACGCACTGGACGAAATTGACTAGGCTTGGTCGCCGGTGATTTTACGCCGACGCGCTCAGCCAAGTAGGTTTGGACAGAGAGGAAACGAAGCAGGCTCAGCATCAGAGTGAATCATTTCAGACCAAGGTAGGCACATTTCTCATGAGCCCACAAAAAAGCAGATCCAATACCAGATGCACACTAACCTGCTACAGTAATCTCCTTGGCCTCATCTCGAGTTAGCGCAGTGTAATGTGAAAAGTGACAATCGTTGCACTTTTCCTCGACAAGTAGTCCTCCGCACTTTGGGCAATTTGGACCAATCTGATCTACTGATGAAGGTCGTTCAGGGGCGCGCATGTGCTTCTCTCTACCAACAAACCAATGAAAAGATGTCCAAGAATACGGACACACTATGATATAAATGTGTAGTTCTTTGCCCGTCAAATCCGACATTTGGTCAGAATCTAATCAATTTTCTGGAGAAATTGGCATTCGGCGAAGCCTAGACAATATCTTTCATGACCCACGCAAAGAACAATACGCGACAACTTGGCCTCTTTCGCTCTTATGTTGGTGTCTTGGATCGGAATGCACAGTTCCGAGGAGGCACTAAAAGGGAGGCGACAATCAACATTTTATTATCGGCTGATCCAAACGGATCTTCGAGTACTTGGCCACAATGGATGACGATTACGTTCAGGAAGCTTGCTTTTATCTCTCTGAGCTCGGGGTTCACATTGATGAAATTGCTAAGCAGATGAATATTGATGTGGAACAAGTCAAGAACGCAATAAGAGATTACAAGATCACCATCGATTCGGGCAACCGAAGATATGAAGAAGACACAAAGCGATTCTGGCAGAAGATTTTGCAAGAGAGCTCTGGAGATGAGAAGGTTACAATGGTCGACGAAAAGGGGAGATACTACCACGGATGGAAATCAGAGCTAGCCAAGATGCCCACCGAGAACCTAGTCGAGCTCCTCGTGTTGAACAAGAGATATTCTGACAGCCATCCTCTCTCGGAGTTTTCGAAGACGCAGCCCGTAGTGGGTTATGACCCGCTCGTACCTCTGAGGAATATCAGAAGAACTGTCAAGATAATTGACGAGATACTTCAGCGAAGGGAAAAGGAAGACGAGATCAATCAACGCTCGGAATAAACCAACGGTAGCAAAACGTATAATGAGTGACGTGAATTCGCACCCCAGCAGTTACGAAAGACTAAGCCTCTCTTGGTCGGGAACATTGACTACCCTCTTCTCTCCTTGATTTCTTCCGTGTCCGGGAATGCAATAAAGTGGCGTGGGTTGTTGATGTAAATTGGCTGCGTTACCGACTACTTTGCTGAATGAACTCGTCGCCAGCATCGTAACGCTTTTTGTGATTCTCGATCCGATTGGCGTACTTCCCTTCTTCCTGGGCCTGACTCAGGGGATTTCGGTCGCGCAAAGGGGCAGGCTTGCGACGAAAGCCGTTCTCATTGCTATGGCACTCCTCCTGATCTTTGCATATCTTGGAGACGCCATACTGATCTTTCTAGGGATTCAGATTTACGATTTTGAAATTGCGGGAGGGATACTTCTGCTGATTTTTGCTGTGAGGGACGCACTTTCTAACGAGCCACTCGGAGCCAAGGAGAGTTCCGAAGTTGGAAAGTCAGGCATGATCGAATCTATTGCAGTCATTCCGATTGCGACGCCGTTACTTGCAGGCCCTGGCTCGCTAACTACGGTGATGCTCTTGACAAAGGAGCAGTTTGGTCTGGCGACGAGCCTTGTTGCCATACTTGTAAATTGCCTTCTCGCGTGGTCCGCACTCCGATTAAGCAGCAAGATCAATGAACGCGTTGGGCCGACCGGACTAATGATTATCGGAAAGGTGATGGATATTCTGATGGCTGCGATAGCTGTATCGTACCTAACCAGAGGGGTAATCGGGCTAGGTCTCTGATCCAGCGTTCTCTTTCAGTGTTCCCTGACCAGGGAGAGAATCCTTTTCAATCAAACAGACAGCCTCTGGATATACCGCGAGGGTAGCAGAGCCTGGTCAATTGCGCGGGACAGCGCATTGCTGCGCGACACTTAAGATCGCTCTTACGATCGCTCCATAATGGAGCGCTCTTCAGAGCTAAGGAAGGGCAGATTTGAGCAGGCGCTTTGCGGTAGAACAGTAGAAGAAATCCCGTCCCTTAGGGGTTCGTGGGTTCAAATCCCACCCCTCGCATACTTTTCCGCCGACTATCTTTGAAAAGACCCGTTGCATCAATTGAAGACCCTCTCCCTTTTTCTTGCTGAAGAGCCACACAAGTTTCCATGAAATCTATTAGTGTGGAGATGGAATCAGATGCAGGGCACGTATTTGAGCAAAGAAGAAATGTCCAGTATCGAAAGGGAAATTCTGAGCCGTGCCGTCGAGAAACTAAACTACGTCTACACATTTGGAAGAGGCGAGAGTCTCACGAGTGAAGAGAGTTCAGTGTTCGAATATTGGAGGAAAAAGGGAAGGGTCAAAGCGATTGGGCCAGCAAAGTTTGGTGAAATATTCCAGATAGTAGAGCCCGAATCATAGTCGTCACTCCCGTTTGAAAGGATCCGACAACTTTGAATGCCGTGTCGCTCCTCTTCTTTTTTCTGTCTTTACCGTTGTACTTCTCGCCCCTTCTTTTCCAAGCATCTTTGAAACTTCCACAAGCGAAGGCAGGCTCTCCGGAAGCTTGAACTTTCCCTTGAGGCTCCTCACGAGTTCGTTTTCAACAATTTGAGCACCTTCTGACCCAAATATGGAATCTAAAGCTTCAAGGAACTTCACTGGGTTAGCAAGTGCCGTAGAAGTATCCATCGAATACTCTGAATCTAGAACATAATCAATCGAAGGCAGGACAGACTTCCCAAATATCCTAGCAAGCGTAGATCTCACGATTGCTTCGCTTTCCTCCGATCTGCGCATGAGCAATTCTGCGCTCCGATTTCTTAAGATGGGAAAGGAACCAGGGAGAGGGTATTTTTCACTCTGCTTTGGTCCGAGACAATGGTCGGGACGCCATCTCCGTCTTCGCCTGCAGCGTGGGTGCTCTTAGTTGAATAACTGTCTAGCCATAGAACGGTGTGTCGAGGACCCCAGGTTCTGACCGCTTACCTTTTCGCTCTTCCTTTACGATCAGGGCATTGATGTTATCCAAATCGTGCTCGACATACCCTTTGGAACTTACGATGGCGTGAATGACTTGCTCCTCGAGCTCCGAGTCTCCCTTCCTCTTCAGAGTTATCTTTATCGTGTGGCTGTCAAGAACTTCCAAGTCGATGCCTTGGATTGCTTTCAGCTTTGCGAGCCCCCGTTCATAGCACATGTCGTTGTTGAAAGTTCCGTAGATCTCGCCCTTTTTCGGTTTGGGCATAATTCTGAATCAATCAGGATTGAAAGTCAAACCTATAATTTTATTGTCCGAATACAATTTCGAAAGGAAAATTGGAGTCAAAAAAGATCCTCTACGAAGCAAGCTGTCTGTTTTTGAATTCTAGGCGGAGTTCAGAACCGTGGACGCACACGTGGAACCTGCTCAATGACCTAGTTAGGTGCTTCTCTGTAAGGGGCGTTAGAGAGGAGTCGATCGTCGCTTCCTTCAAAGGTGCGCAAGGTGGCAAGCTGTGAATTCGGCCCGCGTGCGCTCTCTAGTCTTTGTTTTCGTAAGATTAGGAATTCTCGATAGCAAAGGAGAAACAGGTGTCCTAGCATAGCGGCTTTGGCACATTAACCGAATTGAGCAGGCAGTCTCGCTATTATTGACAAATTGTACGTCAACACCTTCAGCCTGATCTCGTTTTTCTGACCTCTCCTCTTCTTCG
>JAJPHP010000009.1 GCA_021325255.1 Nitrososphaerota archaeon
AGAAGCTAATCGTACTGACCACCAAAGAAGTAATCATCTTTGTCATACAGGTAGTATTTCCCACACTTTGGACATTTCTCCGAGTTATTTTCTATCTTTGCAATTCGAAATGCTTTCTTGTCCATCTGGAGTTCGGAAGGATGGCGGAAATTACACGACCGATTCTTGCAAATGAGCATCAGCGTCAAGAATTGACAGTACCACCTGATTTTGCTTTGCTCTGATTACCAGTATCGCATGTGCATTGCATGTTACCCGTTGTCAAAAGTTATCTGGAGCCTGGATGATGCTTACACTCTCTTCTACAAGTAATTTTTCTCTTCGTGACTGGTCATCGACGTTTCAGAGAGATTTTCCCGTCTGCGAGTCCTGCTCGGAGGCACAGTACAGAGGGTGCGTTGCCGCATATAAGGATCGGACATTGTCTTTATAGGGTTTGAATGGCTTGTGATCAGATAGTCAGTAAATCATGGCTACTTGTCAATCAATCGAAGGCTGCTCAAACAGGGCTACTCACTGGATTCTCGTAGAGTATAGCTGGCCCATACTGCCCAGTGAGAGACGCGCCTATCTACTGTGCAAGCATCATTTACTGCGCGCTCAAAGGTCTGCGTTAAATCAGATGGAAAAGTATCCTGAAACCGGGATCAAGATAATCGAACACGGCGCCTTGGCAGAGATCTCATAGCCAGAAGAGATGGACACAGATCTGGAAAGAATCTCAGCTGAAGTATAACATCTG
Organism: Nitrososphaerota archaeon; assembly: GCA_021325255.1. Next base: position 743 of record JAJPHP010000009.1, read on the forward strand.
GGTTTTGCTAACGCCTGTACAGTCGACGCCGTGTCAGATGCCCATTCCGCTTAACGAGATTATCGCGTCGACAATCCTCTCCTTGACCATGCCGGGTCTTGTCCACGAAAATAGTGAGGGCTCTAGATAGCAGGAAAGGGCACATTTGTTGCAGCTTTCGTATTGCTCCCAATCATACGAATTCCAGAGTTTCAAAATGTCAGTTTCCCATGCGTGGACAGCAGAGCGAGAGTCTCCGTTGTATTCCTGCAAGGTGTAGCATGGAAGAACAATTCTACCTTGAGGGTCGACGTTTAATGTGAGCCACGGCTTACATCTCCATGGTACGCCCTTATACCATGATGCTATGACTGTACTAAGGTACTCTCTGGAATTCACGAGCGGCGCACCGCTCTTCTTCAGTTCCAGAAGTTTCAATAGCGTGTCCATTAGCTTTTCCCCGTTGGATGAAAGCTTGTCAGCAGTAGAATAATCATAAGCGGGCTGAAAGTTGATGCCCACGCCCAAATTCTCTGCAAGATGTACCATTCCTTCCACTTGGTGTACGTTTTGCCTGGTGATTGTGGAGTTTATTGCCATAGGAATACCGTAATCTTTCGCAACCTTAATTCCAAGGACTGCTTTGTCGAAAGAACCCTTAATTCCTCTTAGCTGATCGTGCAAGGATCCAATTCCGTCCAATGAAACGAAGAGATATTCGACATACTTCCTTATGTCACGAATTCTCTCTTTTAGCAACCAGCCATTTGTTACGAGCGACGTAAAGAACCTCTCGTGCGACTCCTTGAGTATTTCTGGCAAATCCCTTCTCAGAAGTGGTTCTCCCCCCTCGAAGCCATAGAATAGAACCCCTGCTTTCACGAGCGAATCCATTATCCTGATTTCATCCCTGAGGCTCAGGAGCTCCTCGTCGGGTCGTCTCCAAAAGGGACACATGCCGCATTCAAGGTTGCATCGATAGAGCAGCTTGTGTCCCGCGATTAGAGGGCGCTTCGTTCCTGCCAGACTTTCAATTCTTCTCTTGGTTCCTCTGAGCAAGACAGGTTTGAGAATTGCCACTTTCTGACACCCAAAGGACAGGGAGAGATGTCTCGGTTGATTTCAAGCAACACTGGCTCCAATAAAAAAGCTAAAGGCAATCAGTCCGAGAAGAATATTAGTTGAAACAATACCCAATGGTTTACGTTTGCGTAGATCCGTCTCGCCGAAATGATTTCCACGATTCCAAGGAAATTGTCAGGGAACGCGCAAAAAGAGAAACATACTTGGAGCGCATATCTTGGATGGTGCCTAGACTTGATCGACCGCGCAAGAAATACAGACCAACGATAATTTTAGCGTGGCGTTCAATCTTAGAAAGTCAGAGTATATTCCTGCTCATTTAATGGCTTGTATTTCCCACAGTCGAGTTGATTTTCAGAAGAGCCAAAAAAGTAAGCGCTCTAACTTCGGGTCGCCGTATAATCTACATACAACATGATTTTGCTACATAGTCGGGGCTAGCTGGCTTTCAAACACTAGTTGGAACCGCCCGAATTTCCTCTTTCACGTCTCTTTACAGCCCTTCGGGAAATCGGCTATGAATTCTTGACTCTGCTTTGCGAGGTCTATCTTGTAAATCAAGTTGTGCCGCGAACAACTAAGGTAGAATAATCTCGACCGGTCCACCTTTGTTAGGTCGGGGCAATACAAAATATGGTTGGTGCAGGCGAACCCTTTCTTGTGAATATACACCGCGCGCCTGATTCTGCTTCTTTCTTTCAATAATCTTTTTCCGCTTCGCTCTTCTTTCATCTCGCGATCGAAACAATTATTTTGCCGTTTGTCTTGTCGCGGACATTTATTTGCTGAGGGTGTACCGCGAAGACCACATTCGTTAAGCAATCGTACGACTCCTGAATTGCATTGTCACTTCCGTCGTTATCTTCAAGTGCAATCAGTTTCAGCATTGCTTGTTTATTTCGAGGGATACCGCTTGCTGAGATCAACCTCGCAACCTCTTTCTTGTTGTAAAAGATATTCCTGCGACGTATGCCTTCCAGTTCATCTTCTGAATACAATTCCTTTCGACCTGTTGGAATCACTGTTTGTAACTTGCATAAAAGGCAAACAGGTCTTCTATCGCTGCTTCAAATTGTAAGTCCCCTAGTAGGTAGGATTCCGCCTTTAGAACGGGCAGTTTTCGATAATGGAATCACCGTCCGCATGGTACAACAGCAAGTGGGTTCACTGCGGCAGCAAGTTAGGAAAAAATTGAGAAAAAAGTACGGCAGTGTTTCACAGGGTCGCGTAATGATTTGATACGTTCACGTAGTCTAATATTTGCAGATCTTTACTATTGCAACGTCTTCGATCCGGTTTGGCACTTCGACTGATTGATCTGAAACATACAAAATAATGTGATCTTTGCCAATTCCAATTCCGACCACGCCTGGGAGATCGGACAACTCTTCCCCATGTGCATCCCTTACGTTTGCGACGTGGTTTAGTTGCAAGTCGGTCTTCCATAAATACCCGTTTCCCATCTACTACAAACTCCCAGGTCATCGGTGGTACCCATCGCTCTGTGTATTAAGGCTTGGTATCGTAATGGCTACTTTATGAGGTAGGAGACACAGGCTGCGGTTTCGAAAAGGCTAGGATACGAGTCCCTCACGCGTCGCATAGAAGGATCGAATCTGGGCAATCCGCTATGAATGGATAGTATCTCTTAAGAGAGACTTGATATTCACAATACTGAAGTTCGGGAAATCACCAGGTGAAAATGAAAAGAAGCGCAGAAAACCCGCAGATATTATTTGTCTGCGAGGACAACGCTGGCCCGAGCCAGATGGCTGAAGCGTTTGCGGAAAAATTTGGAATGAAAGCGTCGAGCGCAGGCAGACACGCAAAGGCTGTCTTGAACCCGAATGCAGTCCAAGCGATGAAAGAGAGTGGAATCGACATTTCACGCAACAAGCCCAAATCTCTTACACCTCAGATCATTAATGCAGCTAGTCTGGTGGTCACAATCGGATGCTCGTTTGAAGGTGCGTCTCCAGTGTGCATGCAGTCGCAGATTAGAGAGAAAACAATCCAATGGAACTGGAAGGGATTGAAGCGCAGAAACATAAGTGATGTGCGGGAAATCAGAGACGAAATCGAACGTAGGGTTAATGGTCTCTCTCGAGATCTCTAGGACAGCTTGGAAAGCTTTAGGGAAGACCGTGGGAAACAGGTTTTAAGGGAGGCAATATCTTCCTCTAGAAGGAGGAAGAAGAAGAGATGCACAAAGGTAATGCGATGACGATAAATGCTAGATGCACTGAAGAGCGAGCGAGAGAGATTGCGATTCGATGGTCAAACGAATCCGAGGATTTGATAGTTGAGAATTGAGCGAATACGAGTTAGAGGAACAGAAGCTGAGGAAGCTCTACGACCAAGCCCGAATTCAGGGCGATAAGAAGAAGAAAAAAGAATACAAAGAAATGATCATTGAGCTCAATCGACGACGAAAACAAGAACTTCGCGCAAGCCGAAGAGAATAGACTGCGAATCTTTGCAAGAGCATCGTCCTACTTGCAAGACGGGGATAAAAGGGCCAAAGCCACGATACTTCGAACTGCGCAGGCTAGACTGGGACGCGGTGGTATGCTTTCTCACTCTCCAAAAGACTCCGTCCCGCGGAGTGTACCGCTTTTGGCATCTATTCCATTTTCCCAGTGGCCCGCGCCGATGCGGTGATTGCAGAGTAAGGCACTTCAGACTAACGTATCAACGCACTCCCGAAATAAAGGGGAACTTTCCCTTGATAGATGCAGATCACTTCCCTTGGCAGCACGTTAGTACTTCCTTCGCAAGTCATGATGTGTTTAGCTGCTCCATTCATTGAAGAAATTTTCAGTTCTTAAAAACCGAGCAAGATGTGGCGGATTCTCACGGGACGGTTTTTTTAGCTCCCATCCCCGGCTCCCCCACACTCTTTCTTCTGCCGCAGAAGACTGGGAAGAAAGGATATAGATTGCCAGCTCTCCAGTACCGCAGAAAGCAAACGTAGCAATCCTCCCTGAGATGGCGACGCCGCAAAGAAATTGATATGCAGAAAACGCTCCGACTTTTACTTCACCGTAAGCGACGACGAGCGTAGAGCTCTGGCCAGCGTCCAGAGAGTGGAACAGGCTATTGCCCTAAAGAGAACGAAGAGGCGGCGAGCGTAAAGGAAGAGGCTCGTCAGACACAGAGAGAGATCTATGAAAAGGCATCCTGGACATGAGGGGAATTTAGCATCAAAAGTAAAGCAGGGAAGCCGCACACTGCCGCGCTCGTACTCGGCCCAATTATTTCACTCGCAGTCCAGGACATGGTTGTTCTGAAGGCGTGGCACCTCCCGCGCCAGAGGCACATTCTCTTTGTATCTCAGCGTTGAGTACTCTCTCTGGCTTCTGCACTTAGGACAGTTCAAGCTGCCTCAGAACTCACGTTTAGGCAGTGATTTGCTCCGACAGCTTAACTCCTGTGATCGTAGTCCGTCGTGAGGGGAGAGACTCTGGCGACAACTCGATTCCGTGCCCCTGGCAGATTTTTTTTCGCAGAGTGTCTCAAGAGAGCACACGCTCTCTCATTGTCAACCATGAAGATCGTGTTCACGGGTCATATTCATCGCTTGCGTGTTTTTCAGTGTACGAGGTAGACGAGGTGTGAAGCTTGGCGACATTTCAATCAGTGATTCCTTGGTCGTTATAATATCCTAAATGAATTGAAGCAATTCAAGTAGCAACCTTCGGTAAGGTGTTTTTGAGGACAATTGTAAGTTGCCAACTTTTTTTGAGTGACGCCCTTCTGGCACTAATTCTCACTATCGCATGAAGTAAGTTCTCTACAAGCAGAAAAAGAAGGAACTTTCCTTTGGCGGATGAAAACACACGTTTGAGCAGATACTCATGATATTCATGCACATTGCAAACGCTAGGCAGAGCTGGTGAAAGACAGTAATAGTCGGGGAGTGTAAGCAAACCAGGTCGATCGACGCAGGAAGCGGGGGCAAGTTTCAAATTGAGTAAGCATGACATTGCTTTGAAGGTACTCGAGGCTTATACTCGGGATGTCGGAAGAGGGGTTGTAAGACTCGATTACGATACGATGGACTCCTTGGAAGCGTCAACCGGAGACATCGTCGAAATAAAAGGCAAGAGAAGAACGGTTGGGAAGTGCCTTCCGCTCTACCCTTCTGACGAAGGAAGAGGGGTCGTTAGAATGGACGGTCTCGTTCGGAACAATTCTGGCGTTGCGATTGGAGACACTGTTACCGTAAAGAAAATCAAAGCTCCCCCGGCGGAAAAAGTCGTTGTTGCTCCTCTGGAGGCGACCCCACCCATAGACGAACGCTACCTAGCTGATTCATTGGAAAGTGTCCCTGTCACAAAGGGTGACAACATCATGATCCCTTACTTTGGTGGTCGCCTCACGTTCCAAGTACAGGGTGTTAGTCCGATGGCCGATGCAGTACTTGTTACGCAACATACAATCTTCTCCATCTCCGAGAAGGGCGAGTCTCTCAGGGGGGTCCCGCAAGTAGCTTACGAAGATATTGGTGGGCTTCGGGACGAAATCCAAAAAGTCAGAGAGATGATTGAGCTTCCTTTGCGCCATCCTGAAATCTTTGAAAAGTTAGGCGTCGAAGCACCGAAAGGAATCTTACTCTACGGCTCTCCTGGAACCGGAAAGACTCTACTTGCCAAGGCTGTCGCCAACGAAAGCAATGCACACTTCATCAGTATCTCCGGACCCGAAATCATGAGCAAGTTCTACGGAGAGAGCGAGGCGCGAGTCCGGGAGATATTCAAGGAAGCCCGAGAAAAATCTCCGACCATCGTTTTCATCGACGAAATTGACTCCATTGCCCCAAAGAGGGAGGAAGTCACGGGAGAGGTCGAAAGGAGGGTTGTCTCCCAGTTGCTTGCGCTCATGGATGGGCTCGAAGCAAGGGGGAAGGTGATAGTTATTGCCGCGACGAATCGCCAAAACGCACTGGACCCGGCACTGAGAAGACCCGGTAGATTCGACAGAGAAATCGAAATCAAGGTGCCAGGCAAGAAGGGAAGATACGAGATACTCCAGATACACACGAGACACATGCCGCTGACTCAAGACGTCGATCTAGAGAGGCTGTCATCAGCGGCGCACGGGTTCGTCGGAGCTGATCTCGAAGGTCTCTGTAAGGAGGCCGCCATGAAAACACTGAGGCGCGTGCTTCCTGAACTCAAGCTTCAGGAAGACAAGTTGACTCCTGAGTTTCTGAACAAACTTCAGATAACGAAAGACGACTTTGAACTTGCATTCAAGGAGATTACACCTTCCGCAATGAGGGAGGTGTACATTGAAACTCCCGATGTCAAGTGGGGGGACATTGGCGGTCTTGAGAATGTCAAGAAAGAACTGCAGGAGGCAGTTGAGTGGCCTCTCAAGTACCCCGATCTCTACAATACCATCGGATACAGCATCCCAAAGGGAATGATCCTGTTCGGTCCCGCCGGGACGGGAAAGACGATGCTTGCAAAATCTGTAGCGACAGAGAGCGAATCTAATTTCATTAGCATTCGAGGACCGGAGCTGCTTTCCAAATGGGTCGGCGAATCAGAGAGAGGTATTCGCGAGGTTTTCAGGCGAGCGAGGCAAGCCTCTCCATGCATAATATTCTTCGACGAAATTGACGCCCTGGCTCCCGTGAGAGGGCTCGGAGGAGACAGCATGGTAACCGAAAGGGTGGTAAGCCAACTTCTTACTGAGCTGGATGGGATTCAGTCCCTATCAGGAGTTGTGGTTCTCGCGGCTACCAACAGAATTGACATGGTCGATCCGGCGCTTTTGAGGGCGGGGAGATTCGATAAACTGCTCTATATCCCGCAGCCCGACAAGATCGCCAGGAAGCAGATTCTTGCGATTCAGACAAAGGGGAAGCGTGCAACTGGGGCCCTTGATTTGGGTAGGATTGCAGAATTAACAGACGGATTCAGCGGGGCGGACATTACTGCTGTGGTAAATACCGCGATCTCGCTCGTGCTTCAGGAGTACATCGCAGCTCATCCAAAACCAGAAGACGCAAAGCAGCACTCGGCAGAGGCAACCGTAACCATGAGGCACTTCGAGGATGCAATACGAAAGGTGAAGAGTTCAAGAGAGGGGAAGCCTATTGAGAGGCCTGCCGTTTCGTACTACAGATAGGGTTGGTTTTCTGTCAATTTCGGTGAACATGTCGAGAAAATAGGCTTCTTCTCCTTGGATTTTTCAAAATAAAACAGGCGAATGAAATGAGGAAGGAATCAAACGACTCTCTTCAAGTTTTGAATACGCTGAAGAAGTGGGGAGTGCTATCACAGAAGCGAATCGCCGAGCTCTCCGAAATGTCAATCGCAAAGACTGTGAGAGCTCTTTCAATACTCGAACAAAGCCGCCAGGTCAAGCTGGTCGAAAGCCACGCCCCGGAGAGATCGTACAGGATTACAGGTTCTGGGATGGATCGGCTGGATATCATGCGAAGGAAAAATTCTTGAATAGGCCAGTATCCTTCCGCTGCAGAATCAAATCAGAGGATCACAGTGACCTTTTCAATCTCTCTCCTGCATTGTAGGCGATTGGGCGCTGTTTTCGGGTAATGGCTTCAATAGAGTCAGACTTTCTTTCAGCGCCACATAGTTATGAAAAGCGACGGAGAAATTCGCCTAGTTCCATTTGTTGTTAGAGATTCGAACCTATCGCTCTTTGGATAAGTAACAATATATGCTAGTTAGAGCAATTCGCCGCTGACGCCATGACATCAAAGCAAAAGAGGATAAGGGAGGAAGGAAATAAACCCA
>JAJPHP010000083.1 GCA_021325255.1 Nitrososphaerota archaeon
TGGGTTTATTTCCTTCCTCCCTTATCCTCTTTTGCTTTGATGTCATGGCGTCAGCGGCGAATTGCTCTAACTAGCATATATTGTTACTTATCCAAAGAGCGATAGGTACGACTGTTAATCCAAAGCAATCTGCAGCTCACAGTGCGACGAGACTTATTAGGGCAACAATGAGAAATGCAATGCCAGCATAGAAGAAGCTACCTGTTAGGAACCACACTATTATTGCAACTATAACTGCAGGTAGCAGCACGAGCAAGACTCCCACAATCAGGACTATGACGAGAATACCTATTATGAGAAGGATGATAGAGCCGAAAATATCTGCGAGACCCGTCAGTATGCCAAGGCTCGACGAACCTTGAAACAGGGAAAATACGATTGCATCTAATGGCAAAAACATCGAGTTCACTTATTCTCCTTCTAGTTTTGGGCCTTCCTCATTCCGTCTATTTCTTTTGCGTCGATTGATTGACTTCAAATAATTGCAAAAGATGCCGAAATAAACCATTTGTGCTGTTTGCTATAGAAGACTTCGCATTTCAGGTTGTGATAATAAACTGGCCGGTTATTGATTCCTCTGTGGAATAATAATGGATAAAACAACAAGAGTAATAAGGCAGGCTTGCGATCGTACAAGTGATGGAGATTATCAAGGTAGGAAAAAGAAGGATCGTTCCTCCGGCCGTGCGAATTGAACAACGAATCGTCCTTTCGTCAGAAGTTTTGAGACGATATTGCCGAGTCGGCCTGATCTCCAATACCCCAAAGTGACGTGATAAATGTCCGAACATATTGGCACAAGACAACTCTATCCTATCAAAGGCGGATACTATGTTCCAGCTGAAACGTTTGTCCTCCTCCAAGATTTTGAAGAGCAGTTCTGGCCCGAAATCGTTTCTATTGTGGCGTCCTACACAAATGGATATAGCAAGAAAGTCTCGCTCTCCAAGGAGGAGGCCGCAGATCTTCTGGCAAAATTTCCGAGGAAAGAGAAATGCGAGCTCGTTATCGACGAGAGGATGCAGAGAATCTTGCTTGCCCTTGTCGAAAGATCGCCCAGAAGAATCTGGGAGATCGCGGAGATCGTGGAACCGCCACTTCAGAGGGGTCGCAAAATAATTCCGAGCCCAAATCTTAGGTCGGCGATCAAGAAGATGAATGGCTCCCTCGTCATGAGTACAAAGAGTGAGGTCGAGATAACTGCGAGCGGAATCAAGGCCATCACCAGTATTGTTGGAATCACAAGGATTGTAGAAGCCCAGAAAGCAGGGGCAGTAGCAAAAGCTGCCCGAGAGCACGACCTCCAGCAGAGACGGGAGCAGCACCTCACCTCTGGAATGCTCTAGCACGCGTGGCAAGAACAGACATATCGATCAGCCTACGCGGAGAGGAGGGGCTCACCTCGTCTTTATCTCCGAAAAGTAGCAATGGAGCCAGACTTTTTTGTTTGGGATCCTATTTACTTCACTTAAGGCAAGTGAAACGCCTAGAGCACCGTACTCTGTCGCTGCTAGAACTCTAGCACAACAGGTAATTGCCTAAAGGGGAATCTGATAACTAAGAACTAGCATGCGAGGAGAAAGGTTTGACATACGAAGCAGATGCGGATGAAGAACTGATCCGCAAGAAGCCAGGCAAACATGCACCCCAGGGATCTACCGGGGATAGAGCAATACTCGTCACCTTCCGCGACCCGTTCATAGAAAATGAAGCCCGAGGTCTCGTGGAAGCCGCAGGGTATGTCATCGCGGGACGGATGGCTACGAGGAGGCTCAGCCACCCGCAGTACGGAGTTGGCACTGGAAAGGCAGAAGAGATCAGAAAAATGGCAGAAGTAGAAAAAACTGATCTTGTCATTGTAGACGGGAGGCTCTCGTCCTCGCAGGCGCACAACCTTGCCAAGTTTACCCACCAGCAGGTGATAGACAGGGAAAGACTCATTCTGAACATTTTCGACAAGCGCGCAACGACTAGCGAGGCAAAGCTGCAGGTCAAACTTGCTGAGCTAAAGTACGAAATTCCAAGAGCAAGAGAAGCTGTCAGGCTCTCGCTCAAGGGAGAGCAGGCCGGATTCATGGGGATGGGCGAGTATGCGGTCGACGTAAAGTTTAGGGCACTTAAGCGTCAGATGGCTGTCATCCAGAAGAAGCTCGACCAGGCTAGAAAGAGGAGGGATCTGTTCAGAACTTCGCGTGATCGTCTTTCCCTCCCACTCGTTTCTCTTGCTGGCTACACAAGTAGCGGCAAGACCACCCTCTTCAACAAGCTAGTCTCAGAAAGCAAAGAAGAGTCCTCAAAACTGTTCACTACTCTGACTACCACGACCCGGGGCTTCGAGCCGCTCCCCGAGCGAAAAGTCTTGCTATCCGACACGGTGGGCTTCATCAGCAGACTCCCAACCTACATGATTGAGGCTTTCAAGTCCACGCTCGAAGAACTAACTTACGCAGATTTGATCTTGCTTCTAGTTGATGCAAGCGAACCGTTTGAGGTTTTCAAAACAAAGTACACGAGTTGCAGGCAAGTGCTTGAACAGCTCCACATAAATCCCTCGAGGATCTTTGTCCTGCTGAATAAGCTCGATTTATCTTCTGTTGATGAACTTCGCGAGAGAATTCTCTTTCTTGGGGACATGCCAAGTTTAGGTATTTCAGCGAAGACAGGCGAGGGTATCAGGAAGCTGAGGGTAAACATAGTTGAACGTGTCTTTGAAAAGGCAATACCTGAAGCGGCAATCCGTCGTCAAGATGAATATGAAAAGGATCAGGATTTGATCTCGAAGGAAAAAGAAGCAGAATTGGCAAAAGCAGAATGACCGTCTGATGCCTAGGAAGTTCGTAAATTCGAGTAAAAGTATCGCAAGGTATGAGTGATCGGCTGGCGATTGTCCGCAAAAAGCATCTTAGAAATTGCTGGCGGCGTTGTGCTGTTTGTCCTTGGTGTCCTCTTTGTCGTTTACATCCAGCCCAGCCCATCAAATCTTGCTTCCGATGCAATCTTTCTCGGTGCAGGGGTCCTGATTACTCGGAAAGGAATCAAGGATAGGGCTGTTCGCTCGATCGAGCCCAGCAGCAAGGGTATTGCTACTGCTAAATCTACCAAAACTCAGGCGCTGACAGAGCGTCAAGGTAAACAAAAACAAGCGCAATCCGCTCGGAGGAGACTGAAAGACGAGCGACAAAAAACTTACCAGCCAAATTCAAAAAACAAAAACCAAAATCACTAGTAATGTTTCGAAATCCGTCGAAGAGTGAAGCAGTTGCTTCAGTGCGATGTCTTTAACGAGGTTTGTGCTCCTCGGATTTCTTGATCCTCGCGTCCCTGCGTAGAGTCTTCGCGCTTACGTGGCAGCCGCAATCGCAATCAATATCGATTCCAATGCATGCGCTGTGCATGGACTTTCCGCACAGAGTGCTGACCAAGATGAGATAGTCTGCTCCCGCGTCGCTATTCAGACCCGGCGAGTGCGCATGCCCAGTGTTGTACATTCTTTAAAGTATAGTGTTTTGATGCATTCGAAACTTAGCATCAAGCGCAAGCAACTGCAAATCAATTCGGAATGCGGCTCCTGCGCGTTTTATCTTGGAGAATAGTTTCAGTTGTTTTTCCCTTCTTCCTGTTCTCGTAATATGCGGCGAAGAATTTTTCCCACCGAAGATTTCGGAAGTGCCTCTCTGAATATGAATTTCCTCGGCACCTTGTAGGTAGTAAGTCGAGCTTTACAAAAATCTCGCAGTTCACCTTCTGTTGTTTCTGATTTCAGGACTACGAATGCAACAGCTACCTCTCCTCTTTCTTCATCGCGAATTCCGACAACGGCTGCCTCCATAACGTGTTGATTTTCCAGCAACGTACTCTCAACCTCATGGGGCCATATCTTAAAGCCAGATGAATTGATGACGTCCTTTTTACGACCGAGTAGATATACTCCTTCTGTGGCTACGAAGCCGACATCTCCGGTGCGAAGCCACCCGTCCTTCGTAAATGCCCCCGCCATTTCTCTATCTTTCCAGTATCCTTTCATCACCTGAGGGCCTTTTGCTGCAAGCTCACCGACCTCGTCTTTACCGAGCAAAGTTTCACCATCGTCTCCCAGTGCCACAATTCTTGTATCAGGCAGTGGGACTCCGACGTAGAGCTGGTCAAAAGCTACCGTGTGGTTTAGGGGGACAACAGTGAGCTGTGGAGCTGCCTCCGTGAGTCCCCATCCGACATTGATCCTGATCCCCGTTTTCTTCTCGAAACTCATGAACGTTTCCGCCGAGAGTGCGGATCCTGAGCAAAAGCAGATCTTTAAGGATGAAATATCTCGATTCGTCAATATGGAATCTTCCCGCAGCAATGAAACGTAGACTGTCGGCACTCCAGCGAAAACAGTGACTTTGTACTTCTCGATCGCTTCGAGCAGTTTGACCGGGTCGAACTTTCTAAGGATAACCGTTCTTGAGCCTGTGAAGATTGCACAGTTAACCCCGCAATTCAAGCCTCCGCTATGCGTCATAGGAAGGATTTGAGCAAAGGTTTCGCTTCCCCGCTTCAGAGCCCAAGCATTGGAGAGCCTACTTTGAACCGCCAAGACATTGTCATGACTTAGGACTACCCCCTTTGAAATTCCAGTTGTGCCTCCCGTGAAAAGTATGCAAGCAGGGTCGTGGCTCGCAATCGGCGTCTCCACTTTTCCGATGCGTTCTGTAGCACCGTGTTCCCCGATGAAATCGTATGGATCAGCGTCGGGATCCGAGGGCACTTCAAGTGTTTGGATCAAATCAGCCTCTTGTGGAGGTGAGTCTTTACTTGATTTGATAAAATCGTGCTTTGCAGCATCGGCCACTAGGAGCGAGGCACCACTTTCTTTCAAGAAGAAGTTGATTTCCCGCTGGCTCGACCTATAATCAATCGGGACTGGAATTGCACCCGCCTTGAGTGAAGCGTAAAACGCTGCCACGAACTGCCAAGAGTTTGGTAGAAGAATTGCTATCCTGTCTCTCTTTTGGATTTTGTAATTCGACGCGAAGTCGGCCGCGAATTGAGAGGTAAGCGAATCAAATTCGCCGGAGCTGAATGAGCGTTCTCCGTCGATTATGCACGTTAGGTCCTTTGCGGCCAGAGAAAGGCAATCTTGAAGGAGCAAATTTGATAATACCGTGTTTGATTCTCACGGACATCAATAGATTTTCGGTAGCGTTTCGGTGATACGTCAAAATAAGAATATGACCCGCACATCTGACGCGTTGGTTATCTTTGTCCGAATTTCTCAATCTTCTTACAACAAGAGGAACTCATTAGATTCCCCGAATTGAGGATATCATTGAAGTTTGCCATCGTACGTAACCTATATGTAATGAGTTCATATAGTAAAATTCGAGTATCTCTTTCACACAGGCGCATTTTTTTCATCCCATCTTCAACTACGTTGAAGATGCGCAATTCTTGTAGCATTATCAGCGAATGTATCAAATTCATCCTTTGTGGGTTTGGAATACTCAAATAACATCAGGATAAGGTTCTCAACGTTAGCCTTTCTCTCCCTTTGAGGTCTTTGTTTGGTTATAGCGCCAAGCCAACAGATGCGCGGCCCTTACAGAAATCGAAGATCGGGTAGAAATTGCAGTAAGAATCTTTCTTCTACAAAGTCATCGGAATTTCATTTAAGAATCAAAGTACAAAGAAAAATCGCAACTTAATGTCGGTGGCAAAGAATAGTGGTGAACCAGTGTTACCGTGCCGAGATCTCTCCAGGTGAGAGAGCGCTCCAATAGTGTTTTACATCTAATGTTACTCTTTCACCGATGTAATCGAAGCAGGCAATCATCTCGGAATAGAACAGAGTGGAGACAGTTAGCAAGTGAACTACAGGGAATTCGGCAAGACATCGTTCAAGACATCCTTGGTAGGCATGGGAACCTTCTACGACGCAATGTGGATAGTTCAAGCAATGGTCTTTGGAGTCCAACGAGGACGCAAGGAGAAACTTGAAGCCCTAAGAACTGGCCTTCAAAACGGAATAAATTTCATTGACACGACCGAAATTTATAGATCTGAGTCAATCGTCTCCGAAGCTGTCAAGGGGATGAAGAGAGACGAGATTTTCATAGCTACAAAGGTATGGAGTAATCACCTTACCGAGGACGCTCTCATTCGGGCGTGCAAGCGCAGTCTTGAGAGACTCGGAACTTCGTACGTTGACCTTTATCAAATTCACTTTCCAAACTCCAAGGTACCGCTAAAGGAGACCATGGGTGCAATGGAAAGACTTCTCTCAGATGGACTAATTCGTGCAATTGGCGTCAGCAACTTTTCTCTGAAGGAAATGATGGATGCACAGGACGCGTTAGGTAAGGCAGAGATTGTCTCCACACAGATGAACTATAATCTGGCCCACCGGGACATAGAGCGAGACATTCTACCGTACTGCCAAAGAGAGAAAATTGCTGTCATCGCATATTATCCCCTTGGCCATGGAAAGCTCGGAAGACCGTACGACGGTTTCGCTCAACTAATCGAGTATGAGAAAGAGAGGCCCAATCTGGATGTTGAGAAGTCGCATCAAAGGAAAGACGACTGGCTTCCTTCTCAGGTAGCTCTGAGCTGGCTCTTCTCAAGAAATGAACTTGTTTTCCCCATCCCCCGCGCCTCAACCGCTAATCATGTGTTCCAAGACGCCAAAGCCTGCGACCTCGTTCTCTCTCCTGAGCAGATTCGATTTCTGGAGGAGAAATACCCACTTTGAGCTGTTCACATTTTACCTAGAGATGAACATCAAGTAGACTCAGTTTTTCTAGAGAGAATAATCCAAGGAGATGATAGCTACGCCAGCTAAAGATCAAGTAGCTATCGCGGGACCCTCACAGGGTAATCTTAAGAAATCGTGGAAACTCGCAAGAATAACTGCGATGACAACGATTGCTCTCATCGTCGCGGCCATTGTAGCAAGCGAAAGGATTGCTACATCGCTTCCTTCAATAAACAATGACTTGAACGCGAGAGGGAATGCGCATATGGAACGACAAGCGACGATATCATCTTAGAGATTCGTGCTTTTCCTCTGCCTCTAGCTTTACTGTCTGAAACATCCTGATTACCTGGTATGTTTTGGAACGTGAAGCGAATCACGTTCGGAAAGAAGCCAGCCAATTTCGAACTCTTAACTGATAGCAGATAGTTCTATCAGATCAATCAGTTAAATTGAAAGTTCAAATTGAGAGAGATTCAAGGCGAAGCAACCTGAAATTGCGGCGAAGACTTCTTGGTAGGAGGACATCGCTTTGAGGCGACATCCTCTTCTCTATTTCCTCCTTTTGGGAGGATTGAATGGCATTTGATGAACCCCAGTAGAGCAGAGAGTGTGGGAGACGTTTGAAGGCTTTTGGACGTGTAGAGATGCGCAGGCTCTACCGTTTTACTAAAGCGACTTTGCTCGTTTTTGGCGGGCTGCTCATTGCCTATGGCACCTGGTTCTTCCTCGGCTCTCTCTTGAGCAACCCTGATGACGGCGCTTTCTGGCTTGGCATTCTTCCAATCTACGTAGGTTCCATGATGATTATTATCTCGCTGGCAATGAAGGAGGACTGGTTTACAAATGCGAGGAAGTACTGGTAGACGCGGTAGAGAAGAAGACTTCAAATCATAATGCTAAATGAAGCCAAACAAGCCCATATCTTCATTTTTGAGAAACTACAGAAATCCGCGAGGTTCTTTTCGGAAGATGGCAAGAAGTAAACGCAAGAATACCTTTGGGATTTCAGTCGAACCTAGTTGGGCCATTGATTACTGTGTTCGCCTTGGAATTCTTGCAGAAGAGCTTGTTTTTTCGAACGTATGGGTTCCTGATGGCGGACCGCAGCCTCCTTATAGTGACAGCGTAGTTACACTGACTGCCCTAGCGAGCCGCACAAGGAGTATCAAACTCGGGAGTGCTATATTCAACTTCTACACTCGAAATCCCGCTTGGATAGCCTCGAGTTTCGCTGCAATTTCCGACCTCGCCTCACATGGAAGGAGGAGACGAGCCTCTCGAGAGAGGATGGTGCTGGGCATCGGGATTGGATCGGGGTACAACGTTTCAAAGTTTGGCATTCAGAAAAGAAGCGGGACAATTTCCAACTTGCGCGAAGCAATCGAATCAATTCGAGAGCTCTTTGTTGGTAAGCAAGTCACTGTGCGAACGGACGCTTTCTCTATCGAATCTGTATCAATAGGAAAATTAGAAAGAAAGATCCCAATTTACATCGGCGCAGCCGGACCAAAGGCGCTCCGACTTGCTGGCGAAATCGCCGATGGAGTGATTCTCACCGATCGAGTACCGGCCGATCTTCCGAACAAACTGAGACCAATAGAATTGGGTCTCGGCGATTCTTCGAGAAGGCGCAGAGATATCGAAATCGTAAACTCTGTTGTGATATCGGTTGATGAAAACGGCAGAAGGGCAAGGGACGCTGCTCGCACCTCGTGCGCCTATCTGGTAGCATGGATGGAGGACTCAAAGGCTGCGGTGCTCGGTCTCGACGTTGAAAAGAAGGCAAAGATTGTCCGCTTTTTGAACGCCGGAGACGAGCATTCGGCAGCGAGAATTGTCGATGAGAAAATGGTTACTACACTGACAATCTCCGGCACGAAAGAAGAATGTGTGGAAAGATGTAGAGAGCATCTCGAGTACGACATTGATCAAATAGTCTTCTGCGAGCCCTTCGGACCCCAACCCGAAAAGAGCCTCAGAATCATAGCAAAAGAAGTGATTCCGAAAATCTGAAGGGAAAACCGATTAGCCATCCGCCGCCACCAGTAGAACCCGAAAGGTATCCTGGGCTTTCGAGATGACTGCAATTGTTGCAAGCGGCATCATTTTCTTTAATAAGGGGGAAGATGGAGAGCAAGGAATCAATAAAGCAGTGAAGTTGATGTCCTGCCAATATCTGTCGCCCAACACGGGCCTCCCAAACCAAGTGAACTACTTTCTAGTCTAAGGTCAACCGCAGTCCTCACCTTGTTTAGAGCTCTTCCTGAGAAAACTCGCATGTCACCATCAGAATTAGAGGGTACTCTATCTCTTCGTACAGTATTGCAAGACGGAGGTGTCCTTTAACAGATTGAGCATCGTAATGAAACCCAACGCGACAGGGGAGCAGGTCAATGAAGTCGTCAACAGGATAAAATCGGCGGGTCTAAAGGTCGATATTTCGTCTGGCGAGTATCAGACCGTCATAGGAATCATCGGGGACGAGAAGAAGGTAGATTTTGATCAGGTAAAGCTCATGCCTGGTGTCTACGACGCGCTGCGGATCCAGGTGCCGTACAGACTGATGAGTCGCAGTTACATCCCAAAGGATGTGGTGGTAAAGGTGAAGAATGTCAACATCGGTAGGGAATATCCACCGGTCTACTTTTCCGGTCCCTGCTCAATTGAGAGTTACGACCAGCTCTATAGAATCGCCAGGGAGATCAAGGATGCGGGTGCCCATGTCCTTCGAGGAGGAGCATACAAGCCCAGGACATCCGTCCACTCTTTCCAAGGGCTCGGATTGGAGGGCCTCAAGCACCTTCAGGCGGTTGGAAAAGATCTAGACATTCCCACCGTGACCGAAATCCGCAGTGAGTTTGATGTTGAGACAGTTGCAAAGTATGCGGATGTCCTGCAAATAGGTGCAAGGAACATGTTCAATCAAGACCTGATAGAAGCAGCGGCGAGGACTGGAAAACCAATCTTTTTCAAGAGGAGTTTCTCCGCACAAATCGATGAATACTTGAGTTTTGCAGAAAGAATAGTTGCAAGCAAGAATCGTAACATAATTCTGTGTGAAAGAGGCATCATGCCGCTTGGCGGATCGTTCAAGTCGCAGACCAGGTTCACTCTAGATTTGAATGCAATCCCCGTCCTAAGAAAGGAGACGCCATTCCCTGTGATTGCGGATCCTAGTCATGGCACGGGAAGGCGCGACCTAATAGTTCCGATGAGTCGCGCCTCCATAGCTGCAGGAGCTCATGGACTGATGATCGAGGTCCACGACAGGCCACAGGAAGCCCTCAGCGACGGGGCGCAGGCAATCGAACCCAGCGAACTCGCGAGGATCATTAGGGTGTGCAACCTGCTTCACAAAACGATAAGTGAGTCAGAGGCTCCGTTTTCCGGTGATGTGCCGAATGGAACCTCTCTCCCTTAGGATAGATTACTCTCGAACGAAGAAGGGCGTGGTCTCGAGGACTACTATCTGCGACATCACAGTCCAAAAAGGCATTGCTGATCACATCGGGGAACATGTCAAGAAGATTTTGGCATCTTCTGACAAAGAAGGGGTCTCCTCCGTCTGCGTAATTACGGACAGCGTCGTAGCAGGAATACATGGAAGAAAACTGCTTTCCGTTGTTTCAGAAATCTCGCGCAAAGTCAGCCTTGTCAAGTTCGAAGCAGGCGAGTCGAGCAAGACGCTTGCGACAGTGTCAAAGATTGCGGGACACCTTGACAGGAATGGCGCAGACAGGAACACCGTGCTCTTTGCCCTCGGAGGCGGAGTGGTCGGCGACCTCACTGGGTTCGTCGCGTCAATTTACAAGCGGGGTGTGCGATACTTTCAAGTTCCCACGACTCTTCTGGCGCAGGTTGACTCGAGCATCGGAGGTAAAACAGGAGTTGATACCGAATGGGGGAAAAATCAGCTCGGGACTTTTTACCAGCCGCGAGGTGTGTTCATCGACCCTTCTCTTCTAGATACCCTTCCAAGCTCAGAGTTGATTAACGGGGTTGCGGAGATCGCCAAGACCGCGATAATCTCGGACAAGAGAATGTTCGAATGGCTCTGCGCGCTAAAGGATAATATCATTTCGCTTCCGAGTTTGAAGAACTTTATCGGAGAGACCTGCAGGATAAAGGCAAGCATTGTTTCTGAAGATGAAAAAGAGGATAACTTGCGTGCAATCCTCAATTACGGGCATACAGTAGGCCACGCTATTGAAGCGTCGACTGACTTTGGATTGAGTCACGGAAGGTCGGTCATTTTAGGAATGCTGGCTGAAGGTTGGATTGCAGAAAAGATGGGTATCTTTTCAAGCGAAGATCTGGAACGACAGAATGAGCTTCTTTTGAGGATCCTGAGCGGCCGTCCCAGCCTCAGATCTAATGTCAAAGGCAGCAACAGTACCAATAGGATAGTTCTCAGAACCCTGAGGAATGAAAGAAGACTAGAGAGGCTTGCATTAGCAGATAAGAAGAGCACAGCTTCATCAAAGACAATTCGCATGAGCCTTCCTGAGAAGATAGGAAGAATGAGTAGGACGGAGAATGAAGGTAGTTACCGAATTCCAGTGCGGAGGGAACTCTTCCTTGAATCGATTCGATACCTACGATCGCTATTGGAAGGCTTGCGGGCGCTCTAATTCATGCAGTACTACTATCCAATTTCTCCAGACTCGTGGCCATCTTGGCAAAAAAAGTTTCGAAACGTCCTTTGTCCCTTCTCAGCTTTGTAACAGTTTCTAGCGATTTTTGAAGTTGCGAAATCAATCGTTCATTGTACTTGTTCAAAGACTGAATCTCAAAGTACACGTCGGGACTCTCTGAAAACACCCGTCTGCTGAATTGCAACATACGGTCAAAGCTTGGGCCGGCGATTATCTCAAGTCCTCGCTTCTTGCCTTCGGATAACAGCGAGTCATCCTTGTTCCTGACAACAACATCGGCGAATACGAATGCGAGCAAGTGGGGGAGCGAGAGTATGATTGACATCATCGCATCGTGGTCCTCCCAAGTCATATGTCGGATCTTGAACTGAGGAAACAAATTAGAAATGAAGGCGTCGGGTCTCTGGCTTTTCGTTCTTATCTCGATAAGTGAGTTTGGAGCAAATGGGTGAGCATCGGGTCCGAAGAGCGGGTGGATAGAATGTAACCTGAGATTTCCAACAATTTTCGAATTTTCCTGATGAATAAGTCCGGACCTTGCCAGCGGGAATTTGACCGATGTAAGTTCAATTAATCTGAGAGGTGAGAATCGCTTGTCTACCCCTTCCTGCCTCCGTGATATCTTCATTATTTCGCAAATCATTCTTGAAGTATTTTCGATGCTGACGGCGATCACAACCAAGTCGCTTTCTGCGAACGCCTTTTCTAGAGCTGTGGCATACTTGCAACCCACTTCAAGTGCAAGTTTCTGTGCCTTACCAGGCTTATTATCAGTAAGAGTGACATTTCTGCCAAGCCCTTGAAAGTAAATTGAGACCCACTTTCCCATTCTGCCTGCTCCGATGACCGTAACATTCCTGATGTGGGCATTATCCAAGAACTTGACTATCTCGTCCCTGTATAGTTCTCTCCGCTGTTGATTCTTTGAAGATGTTATCAAATCCTGCAGTACATCATCTGCAAGAGACCGGTCGACTCCGACCGACTCGGCATATTCTCCGATGGATCGCCTGAGTTCAGATTCCACCTTGAGGTTTTCAATAGGAAGTTTTCCAATCTTCTTTGCTCTAGCCACATCTACTGAAAGAGCCTGCCTCTTGCTGATTTGATCAATTATCGATCTCGTTACTGTTTCAATCTCACTGCGTAGCTGCGCGAGGCCATCTCCTTCATTCCCTCCCACCGTTGAGGATCCCTCAGGCGACATTCGCTTTCCTCTTTTCGAACAGTGATCATCCATTGGCAATGAGATTTCACGGTTGGAAGAATTGTTAGGCAGGCGTCCTGCTAATCTGTATCAAGGTTGGTTGTTTGTCGTCTGTCTTCTTTGCGCCCTAAGACTGGTGGAATGAAACCCCCTTTGATTGCAAGATCTGCCATTGTGCAGGCTGTCATGCACTCCACCACAGGAACTGCTCTGGGGACGACGGTTGGGTCGTGTCTCCCGGGGACCTGGAGGGAAGTTATTTTGCCTGACTTTAGATCCATGGTCTCCTGAGGGGTCGCAATTGAGGAAGCTGGTTTGAAAGCGACCCTGAACAATATTGGCATTCCAGTTGTCATACCTCCGAGAATACCTCCAGCATTATTTGTCTTCGTAATCAATTTCCCGTCTCTGATTTCGACGTACGTATCATTGTTTTCACTTCCACGCAATTTTGTTCCGCCAAATCCAGATCCGAACTCTATGCCCTTCGCTGCCGGTATAGAGAAAATGGCCCTACTTAGCTCGGATTCTAGTGAAGAGAAAATCGGTTCGCCCAACCCTATGGGAGCTCCGATAGCCACGCACTCTACTAGCCCTCCAAGCGAATCACCCTCTCCACGAGATTTGATCACGAGGCTGAGCATTTTCTCCGCTGCCCTCATGTCGGGGCATCGGACCTCGTTGGAATATCTGCTTGCAATGAGCTCGTCTGTAGTCATCTTCGAGACATTTGCTCTGATTCCTCCGAGTTCCAGAGTGTAGGCAAAAATTTGAATCGAAAGGGTCTGGAGCAAAAGCTTTCTCGCTATTGCACCAGCCATGACATAGCCCGCTGTGATCCTACCAGAAAATCGTCCCCCGCCCCTGTAATCATTTAGTCCAGCGTACTTTACAAGCGCGGGGTAATCCGCGTGGCCCGGCCTGGGTATGCTCACGAACTTGTCATAATCAGAGCTACGCATGTCAGAGTTCCAAATCAGCATGCAAATCGGGGCCCCCGTCGTCTTTCCTCGGAAAACGCCGGAGAGAATCTCCACCTTGTCTTCCTCGGATCTCTGCGTCGTGACAATCGACTGGCCCGGCCTTCTAAGATCGAGAAGAGTC
This sequence comes from Nitrososphaerota archaeon, assembly GCA_021325255.1. The sequence continues at coordinate 13,703 of JAJPHP010000083.1, forward strand.
TGAATTTCATTTTCAGTTATCTCGAGCCCGGCTGGACAGCCATCAACGACAACCCCAACGCAGCGTCCATGACTTTCGCCAAAGCAAGTGAAAGCAAAGCTGGAACCAATTGTGTTCGCACTATTCGTCAATTGCGCCTCTACCTCCTCTGTCTTGTTTTGGCCATGCCTCACCCTTGCTTACAATGCTCAAAGATTTGACTTTGTAATCATCTCTACACAATGCCTGGAGATCCTCAATGAAGCTCGGGTACGACTTGTTGACGCAGGATGGATCCTTAATTAGGAACTGCCCGAACCGACCAGAGAGACCCGCAATGGTGAAAGCCATCAACATTCGGTGGTCGTTTTGCGGGTCCAGGACAAGAGGTTTTCGCTTAACCGCTACCGATGGCTTCCTTCCTTCCATTAGCACCGAGATTGAGTCCCGCGTTTCCCCAATTTGCACGCCGAGGCGAGTAAATTCTTTCGCGAGAGTGCTCAACCTGTCGCTTTCCTTGAACCTCAGGTGTCCCACATTGTAGATGCGGGCTTTGTGATCTGTCCCAGCGGCAATTGCAACGACAACCGGAACTATGTCTGGAGAATCTTTGAGGTCAAAGATCAGTGTCTTTCTCTTCGTGCGCTGTACTGCCCTGAGAGCATCGATGGTCGCTCTGTCTTTTGCAACCGATATTCTTGCTCCAAAAGTATTCGCTATTCCTAAGATGGCAGAATCTGGCTGTGGTAGCTCTGAATCAATTCCTTGAAGTTCGAGCTTTCCTCCCGAGCTAAGAGCTGCGCCGATGAGGGCCGCAGCGGAACTCATGTCTCCTGGCACGCGAAATGCTCTGCCACCTACAACTTGCTCTGCTCTTACCCAAAACTCCTTTGCTTTCTTTTCCGAGCCTCGCACGCCTCGAGTAGATGATTGTTTGACCTCAAAACCATATCGCCCTAATACCGCTAAAGTTGCATCTATGTATGGCTCAGAGACGCTTCGGGCGGGATTCGAAATCACGATCGTGGAATTCTCCTTCGCCCGGGTACATGCAATGAGCAGGGAAGAGATAAACTGAGACGACATTGATGAATCGATGACACATCTTCCGCCCTTGATGCCGCCTCCCTTCACGTTGATCGGCAAAGTGAATGAGCTCTTATTATCTGAATAACATTCCACACCCAGTTGGGCGAGTGCATTGAGGAGAGGTTTCATCGGCCTCTTGGAAAGACTAGGGTCTCCGACAATCGTTGTATAGCCAGAATTTTTTGTAATCGCGGCAAGGGAGATAGCGAATCTCGCGGTAGTTCCGGATCCGCCAACATTGATGGGTCCCTTTGGAGTGTGAAACTCTCCTCCTAGTCCTTGTAGAGTGATTGTCCCGCTGCAATCTTCGCTAATCCTCGTGCCCAGTGCCTTCAGAAATCTTATCGTTGCCCTGGCATCATCTGACAGGACTCCCCTTCCGAGTCCGGAGATGGTGGACCTGCCTTTTGCTAGAGATGCAACGAATAGGGCACGATGAATGTAGCTCTTGCTCGGTGGAAGGACTATATTGCCGGCGAAAAAACTCGGTCTCTTCCCGCTTATCTGGAGAAACTCTTCCCGCGTTTTCAATTGCACCTGATCTGAGATCATCCGACGGGCACCGCCGATTCTTTGCTCTCTTTTTATCCATTCGACTTCAGTTACTGGAGTTGAGCGCAACTACCCTCTGACTCGTTTTCAAAGAGAAAAAAGAAGAAGACTCAATAGGTGGAATTCTTGGCACGTCCTATCTCTTTGGCTGAACGACGCGAGTCTCGATGGTGCGCATCCCTGTATCAAGTTTGTCTTCCATCCAAGCTCTCCCTATTCTACCAGCTGATTTCTTATCTCGGCAGAAAGCAAAGATTGCTGGCCCCTTTCCAGATATTCCTGCCGCTGTCGCGCCCTCGAGAATAGCATCCAAGACGGGCCGCAGCGAATATCTCAGAGCAAGGCTCTGTACCATAGAGTTGAGGAACATCGCTTGGGGCAGATCTCCCTTTAAGGCATACTGAAAGGCATCGCCGCTCTCGCGTCTAAAATGCGTATAGGCTGATCGATCTATGCTGCTGGTGAACTTGCGCTTTGCTCGAGGCGGAATGAGAAGCAGAACGGTGTTGCCAATTGACTCCGGAACATTAGCATGCTTCAGGATCCTGAACTTTGAATTATCGGTCAAAACAAGGCCTCCGAGAAGACAGGCGGCTGCATCGTCGTAGGCCCCAGTGATTGAAGCGCCAGAGTCCTTGGACGCACGACAGCTCACGTCTAGGACGTCCTTTGGATCAGGGTCATCTATGAATAGTCGGAACAGGGAGTTGACTACGGCAGTCGAAACCGCGCTTGAGCTCTTGAGGCCGCAAGCTGGAGGAATCTCTGAAGCAATTCGCACAGAGATTGAATAGTGGCCATAATCTTCAAGAAGACCGCTTCGAATTTTGTTCAGGAATTTGAACCCGTAGTCGATGCATTTTGGAATCAGGCCGTGAACATCTCTGTTTCCGCTAGAAATTGCGACCCTTCCGCGGCTTCTGTCATTCGAAGTATGTTCAATTCTCATCTCAGAGACGCACTTGAGATCTATCGCAACCGTCGACCCCCTTCCTGTGGATAGGGCATTCACAACGGAGACCGCAGAATAGGTTTCAGCTCGTGCTCGCGATCTGAGATGTTGAACTAGAGGCACAGGACGACCTCCTCGCTGTTTCGTGCTTTTCTTAGTTTCCTTCAATATCGTCATGTGGACTGGATCTTATCGACTGATTGCCTCGCGAGGGTTTCGACGAATGATAACTTGGGCGAGACTCCAGTCCAGATTTCAAACGATTTTTTCGCTTGTGCCGCAAGCATAAGGAGACCATCCAAGGAATCTATTCCAGCCTGCCTCGCCCTGCGCAGAAGCATACTCTCTCTTTTGTATCCAAGATCCAGAAGGGCAAATTCGGGGTGGGCCGTCTGATTAAAGCTAGCGTTTAGGCCTTCAAGAGTCGCTTTTTCCGAAACCGCGTTTATCATAAGCCGCGATTCCAAAACTGCCTTTCTGAAAGAACTATCCTTGAGATCTTCTATCTCGAACTCCACGCTCTGATATGTTGAACGGAATTGTCTGGCAAGTGCCTCAGATTTGGATTGAGAACGGTTCAAGATTACAATGTGATTGAATCCGAATTTGATCAGTGCGTATACACCTGCACGGGCTGCACCGCCTGCTCCCAGAAGAGTAGCCTTCCTTCTACTAGCGTTTTCTCCGCCAATGCCAATGCGGTCTCTATTTGATGATGCATTTACTCCCAGACGTTCCAGAGACGCGATAACTCCATCTACATCTGTGTTGAAACCTTTCATAGTAGTTTCATTGGTCGGGTCAAATTGGACCTCAACTGTGTTTACCGCGCCGACAGCCGTCGCAACCTCATCCATACTTGAAATGTAGGGGATTATTCTCTCCTTGAATGGAGCCGTCACGTTGAATCCTAGTACGTCATTTGAGTCGATGATAGCGCTCACGGCGCTTTCGAATTCAGTTTCCTCGAGGTCAAGAAGTGAGTATTCTACATTCAATCCGAGGATTTGGAACAGCGCGTTGTGTATTGGCGGAGAAATAGAGCTCTGGATGCCCGTCCCGAGAAGGAAGACTCTAAGATTCTTTCCATTCCTCTCCTTCAACCTTCTATCAATATCAGCGTGGATCAATCCGCCTGTCTCGAACTCGCTGCTTGGGATGCCGCTGATTCTCTCTTGCAATGTTCTCTTCACGTCAGGATTGGATGGTTGTTTGCGGTAGGAGTTTCAATACCCTTTTCTCAGAGTCCCGACAAAATCTGACGCATTGAAATTGCATCTATTTGGCCGGGAGCGACAGCTTCACGTGGTAGCGAGGAGTATGTCAGCGGACTGCCTAAAGAGACACATGCAATCCTTGAAAAAGGGCCCAAAGGGCCCATGCAAAATGCAATCAGTGCCTGCTTCGACGAGTCTTTCTTCTTGTATAAAGAGAGAATACGAAGATTGTCTTGGAACTTCTGTGCCATGCAGACGATTTTCACTGCAAAGAGCGATTTGCTAAATTCTTGGAGGCTACATGCCCTCTTCCATAGCTCGGCTATACTGATGCATCCGTCGAATGAGTGGGAAGATGCGATCAGATTTGTCTCTTTGGAGTCGCCCAGAACGGCTTGAAATTCAGTAGTATACGCACGAAGAGATGCAACTTCAATGTCGACAAAAGGGGGGTTTGCCCTACTTATCATTCTTGAAATGAGTGCAATACGTTCGCTTTCGCTTCCACTGAATTTTCCGCCCTCTGATTTGCTCCTCAGTGTGAGGATTTCGTTGTCGCCTTTGATGAGTCGGCAGATTCTATCTTGAACTTCGTGGCTTGCAATATTTCTTAGATAGTCTATCCTAATCTCAATGAAGCCTGGGTGCAGTGCCCTTGCCAACCTTACCTTACGCCCAAGTTCTTCAACCGAAGTGCCGGCGACCGAGACGCACACTTTTGAGGCGAAATCAACACTATTCAAATGCAATTTGTCCAGCTCTTCTACTTGGTGCGAGTTTGTGCACTCTTTACCTGATCAAGCCAGTTGATGAAATAAATTAATTAGGCTTAGCGCAGCAATTTGCTATTTTAGAAAAAGAAGCAAAAGAAGAAATGGTGTGCACGTTGCCCTCTCCCATTCTTCTTCCTACTTTGCGAGAGTTGAGACTATTGAGTCGGCAAGTTTCTTGCTTATCTTGCCTACCTGTGAAATTTCCTCAGGGCTGGATCTTCTAATTGCCTCGACTGATCCAAAGTGAGCTAACAAATTCCTTTTTCTCTTCTCGCCAATGCCCGGGACGTCGTCAAGCGCCGATCTTGTGGCCCCGCTTGCTCGGAGTCTCCTATGATAAGTGATTCCAAATCGGTGGGCCGTATCTCTTACGTGTTGAAGAACGTGCAACGCCTCAGAATCCTTTGGAAGGATAAGCGGATTTATTCTATCAGGCAAGAACACGATCTCCTCTCTCTTTGCCAGCGCAATTGTCGGAATTCCTAATACGCCGTCTCGGCGCATCTGTTCCAGTGCAGCGTTCAAATGCCCTCTTCCCCCGTCTATTACGACGAGATCAGGGGCATCCCTCGCCCAACGATCTTCCTTCTTATTTTTCTTCTTTCCTTTGTGCTCTTCCACAGATGCAGATGTAGCCTTATCATTCTCACAGGCTTGAGTCCTCTGTTGCTTATCGATGAGTCTCCTGATTCGCCTTGAGATCATCTCCGCCATCATCGAGTAATCGTCAATTCCATGCACCGTCTTGATCTGGAACTTTCGATATTGATTCTTGTCGGGAAAACCGTCTGTGAACACGGTCATAGCACCTACGGCTTCGTTGCCGCGAATGTTAGAGATATCAAAGCACTCAATTCGTCGAGGAATCTTTGAAAGCCCGAGCTTCTCCTTAAGCTCCTTCAATGCCCGGAGCCTCTCGCGCCTTTTCTCCTCACTTCGTGATTCCCGCTCTTTGAGCAAAGAGAGGGCATTTTCCTGAGCGAGCTTCATCAGCTGTGCGTTTACTGGGCTGGCTGACGCGGGAGAAATCTTTGGAGAAGCCATTCGCGTTGATTCCTGTAAATCTATGCTGATCGCGCCTTTAGGGGACTGTACATAGTTTCCGGCCTTGTTGCTATGCTTCTCCTCAATTACTCGAGATTTAGAGCCTGTGCCTGCAGCCTCTTCTATCATCGCCTCTATTTCTTTTGAATCATTCAGTTTCATGGGCACGACAATCTCCTCCGGATATCCCCTTGCTCTTGTCTCTTCTGAGGCATAGTGCTGCTTGAGGAAAGCAGATAGCACTTCCGCATCCTCGAATGACGGTGTAACTCCCTCCAGTAAAAATTTCTCCGACCCTATCACGTTACCCTCTCGTACTTCAAACACGATCGCGGCAGCGTTTTGCTCATCTCTGGCGACGGTCACTACATCCTTGTCTCTGGTGCCGCGAGAGAAGCTTATCCGCTGTCTGAGCGCTGTTGTTTCGAGGGAGCGAATCTCATCGCGGATCTTTGAGGCTCTTTCGTACTCCTCTGCTTCAGAAGCCTTCCACATCTCATCGTACATCACTTTGCTTAGCTGAACTAACTTCCCCTCAAGAAACAGTTGGAATTTTTTCACGTCTCTGTTGTATTCCTGCTCTGTAACAGCGAAGATGCACGGCGCCTTGCACAGTCCTATACTGTAGTCAATACACACTCTAAACTTCTTCACGCCGTCTAGGGGGAGTGTGCAGCCGCGTATGGGGAAAACTCTCCTTAGAAACTTCACCGTGCGCCTCGCAGCTCTGGCATTACCGTATGGCCCAAAGTATCTCCCACCATCATCCACAACCCTCCTCGTCACAAGTACACGAGGCACAGGTTCGTTGACAGTGACCTTGATGTACGGATAACTCTTATCGTCTTTGAGCCTGATGTTGTATCTCGGCTTGTGCTTTTTGATTAGGACGTTCTCGAGAATCAGCGCTTCGATCGGAGACTGTGTAAGGATATGCTCCGCACTGAAAATCTGCTCCTTTAGAGACTGGCCTATTGGGTCATCGAATCTAGGCCGCAGGTGTGCGGCGACCCTTTGACGGATTGAGCTCGCTTTTCCAACGTAGACAGGCTTGTCTTCGGCATTTTTCAGAATGTACACTCCAGGCTTTTCTGGAAGCTTGGCGAAGTCGCTAAGCTTTGTTGAAATCGCTTCTTGTCGCGATAGGTTCAACAATCTCTTGCTTTTCGCCTCGCCCATTCACCCTGCTATTTGGTCCACTGGCATTCGTTGCGGGGTTTGACGCCGATAGATTTTCTCCACGATCTTTACTAGTTCTTTCACTCCGATCTAGAAGCACGAGTTTTTTCAGGAACTGTCCCGTGTAGGAGCCCTCGACCATCGCAACGTTCTCAGGAGGACCTTCAGCCACGATCAACCCTCCCTTCTCGCCGCCCTCTGGTCCAAGGTCGATAATCCAATCTGCAGTTTTGATCACGTCGAGGTTGTGTTCAATCACAACGACAGTATTGCCAGAGCTGGTGAGCCTTCCCAATACATCAAGGAGCTTTTTGATGTCATCAAAGTGAAGGCCCGTGGTCGGCTCATCGAGCATGTAAAGCGTCCTTCCAGTGGCTCGCTTTGAGAGTTCCGAAGCAAGTTTTACTCTCTGCGCTTCTCCCCCTGATAGTGTCGTCGCTGATTGTCCCAGTTCTATATATCCAAGACCGACGTCATTGAGCGTCTCAAGCTTCCTCTTTATCCTGGGAATATTCTCGAAGAATCGAAGTGCTTCCTCCACTGTCATCTGCAAGACGTCAGAGACGTTTTTACCTTTGTATTGAATCTCGAGTGTCTCGCGGTTGTACCTCTTGCCCTTGCACACTTCACACGGTACGTAGACGTCTGGGAGAAAGTGCATTTCAAGCCTGATTATGCCATCGCCCTCGCAAGCCTCGCACCTTCCTCCCCTGACATTGAAACTGAATCGACCAGGGGTGTAACCTCTTGAGATCGAATCCGGTATCTTAGAGAAGAGGTCTCGAATATCAGTGAAAACTCCGACGTAAGTCGCCGGGTTTGAACGCGGTGTCCTTCCAATAGGACTCTGGTCTATGATGATCGCCTTGTCAATGTTCTCGATACCCAAGATGGAGTCGTGGGCTCCGGGCTTGTCCCTTGATCCGTAGAGTTTCTGTGCAAGCGCCCTGTAGAGAATATCATTGACAAGCGAACTTTTTCCCGAACCTGAAACTCCCGTGACGCAAGTCAGCACTCCGAGAGGGAATTTTACGTCTATATTGCGAAGGTTGTTCTCCTTAGCTCCCTTGACGGTGATGTACCTCCCACTTGGAACTCGCCTGGATCTGGGGACTGGAATCGATAGACGACCAGAAAGGTATTGCCCAGTTATCGAATCGAGATTCTCAGCGATTTGCTTTGGAGTGCCGGTCGCCACAACGAAGCCTCCGTGGACACCAGCGCCTGGTCCAAGATCTACAATATAGTCAGATTCCATCATTGTCTCCTCATCGTGTTCGACGACAAGGACAGTATTGCCAAGATCCCGAAGTGCTTTGAGCGTTGCTATGAGTTTCCGGTTATCCCGCTGGTGAAGTCCGATCGACGGCTCGTCCAGTATGTACAGGACTCCGACCAAGCTCGATCCTATTTGAGTTGCGAGCTGTATCCTCTGCGCTTCTCCTCCCGAGAGGCTCGCCGCCGCGCGGTCTAGGGTGAGATAATCCAGGCCTACGTTCATGAGAAAAGTTAGCCTTGCCCTAATCTCTTTGAGTATCTGGGTTGCGATTAGTTTCTCCCGCTCGCTCAAGTCCAAATTGGAGAAAAACTGCAAAGACTGCCTTATTGAAAATCGTGAAACTTCCGCGATTGATTTTCCATTTACCGTTACGGCAAGAACTTCGGGTTTCAGTCTATCGCCCTTGCACGAGGGACAGCGCTGGTTACTCATGAACTTTGAATACCATTCCTTCATGTATTCAGATTCTGTTTCAAAGTACCTTCTTTCGAGCTGAGGTATGACTCCCTCGAACTCTCTATCATAGTACCAATGTCTATCCCTTCCATTGCCGAATGTGAATCGCACCGTCTCGGATCGTGAGCCGTAAAGTAGAATCCGAAGGTGTTCTTTCTTCATCTTATTCACAGGAGTTTCAAGGCTGAACTTGTAATGCCTTGCAAGCGATTCAAGTCTATGCGTCTCCCAGCTGTCAGAATCGGACATTGTAACAATGGCGCCATCGTGGATCGATTTGGACTTGTCAGGTATTACCAAATCCGGGTCCATGTTAAGCAAGTATCCCAGTCCTAGGCACTGCTTGCACGCGCCAAATGGGCTGTTGAAAGAAAACATCCTAGGAGATAGCTCTTCAAGTGAGAAACCGCAGGTAGGGCAGGCCATTGATTGACTCTGGACTATTTCCTGTTCCTCCACCTGGTCTCCATTTTCCCTTTTTAGGTGAAAAACGACCGTTCCTTTCGAGAGGTACAGCGCAGTCTGGATAGAGTCGGCCAGTCTCTTCTGGAGTCCGTCGCGAACAATCAATCTATCTACGATAGCTTCGATGGTGTGCTTCCTCTTCTTATCTAACGGCCGAAGTCTGTTTGTCTCGGTCGAATCTCCGTCTTTGCTCTCCTCATCTTCTTCCTCGAGCTCGATAATCTTCCCGTCGATTCTTGCCCTCGAAAAGCCGTCCCGTCTCAGGTTCTTCAATACGTCTCGATGCTCACCTTTCTGACCCTTAATGACTGGCGCGAGAACCAGTATCTTTGTTCCTTCCTTCAATCTGAGAATCTGATCTACCATCTGTTCGATGGTCTGCTTCGCAATCACTCGTTTGCAGTTCGGACAGTGTGGCGTACCGATTCTGGAGTACATGAGACGAAGATAATCGTGTATCTCGGTGACTGTCGCAACGGTTGACCTCGGGTTCTTGGCCGCGGCTCTCTGCTCTATCGAGATAGCGGGGGATAACCCTTCGATATAGTCGACATCCGGTTTGTCCATCTGACCCAAGAACTGTCTAGCGTAAGCGGAGAGAGATTCGATGTATCGTCTCTGTCCTTCCGCGTATATTGTATCAAAGGCCAGTGAAGATTTTCCCGAACCAGAAAGCCCGGTCAGGACGACGAGCTTGTCCCTTGGTATGTCGAGATTAATGTTCTTGAGGTTGTGTTGGCGTGCGCCTCTGATAATTATCTTGTCCTTTGACTTTGGTGGTCTGGGAGTCTCGCCACCAAGATTGGAAGAATAATCAGTCGACATCAGTAAACACCCGGTATTCTGCCCGCAGACATCAAAGGGAAAAGCAGGAGGAAAGGTTCAGGTTCTGTTACTGAGGAAAAGCGAGCAACTTCGCTCTCTTTATTATCCGTGCACTTTCTCCCCTTTTCTTTTTCCTATCTCAATAACGCCGTTCTCTTATTCACTTAAATCGTTCGGTCGAGTGAAAGGGGAGGCTTAACCAAAAATGTGCGATTGGGCTCGATTCCTTGCACTTGCAGAAACCAGCGCTACTCTTAGGGTAACCGTGAGAGGAAAATCCGACTTTGGGGACAGACCCTCTCATACTTTCGGCGTATTTTTTGGGGTCTAACACTTGTATACTCTCGATTTGTAAGCTTCAATTTCGGCACTAAATGCACTTGTGGAAATGCTTCATTGCAATCATAATGTACGTGATTAAGTTCGGATTGAAGACTGGGCGAATACAAATCTATAGACCTATCAAGCTCCTTGAACCGCCGGCAGGTATCTGAATACCTGATAAGCCTCGTCGAAACGAAAAGCGACCGGCTAGCTAAATCGCTAAAATAGCAAAAGTGAAGTTGAAAGTGCTTTCATTTCTTGAAATCAATAGTCGGTCTTCTCAAAAAGAAAAAGACTTCGTTCCTTCAAGCCAAATTTATAGGGTCTTCAATCAATGCGGGACGGGAACGTGAAGGAATTGCTGTATGAATGTTCCAAAGAAGAACAGAGCGACGGTCGCTCCTAGCATTATACCTGCGAGTTCGGCAAAGTCTCTGATGAAACTGGATTCGGAGATGACTGAATTATAGTAACTAACGAAAGCAATGATGATAATCGCAAGCACTACGGAAAGTGTGATCGCCCTAGACATGTTAGAGGTCAGGAAATATGGTGTCGCCAAAATCACAGCATTAACAAAGTATGAAACGCCGGTAAACAGAGCTGAGATTGTTGCGCTGCCCTGAAATCCTTGCTTTGCCTGTGCGAATGCCGCTGAAGCCATTGCGATTGAAGCAGCCGCTCCGGCTACGATACCCGCGAGCCCAGTGAGCTCGGTCGAACTGTAAATGCCGAGAGAGCCAGCGTGTATTCCGGAGATTTCGACGATAGCATCCGCAAGGCCCAAAGTGATGAAAGAAATATACTTGACGTAGCTTCCTTGCGTTTGGTTCGCAAAAGTCTGCTCGTGTTCCTCTTCATCGCGTATCATCTCATCGAACTGTGGTCTATCTTCGACTGGAATCATTTTCGCAATCGATTTGTACTTCCTTATCGTACTCTTTTCATTTCTCTCAAGGAATTTGATCGCAAATGTTGTTCCGAGAATCAGACGGAGAATCATGACGAGAGAGATCATGGCTTTGTTTGGACGGGTCGCTTTCTCCTTACGCGCCGAAGAATACTTTAACCAAAACTCAAGGTGCTTTTTTTCGGTATTTGCAAGGTTCTGTAGCGCTTCACGGAGTTTTGGATTCTTGGTTCTTGAGGATGAGGCAAGTCTGGAGTATAGAGCGTAATCTGTCGCTTCGTCTCTGCAGCCCTCAGCGGCGACGTTTGGGAGCGTAAGTGTTTTTCCGGCCAAGATTTCTAATCCTTCCGCAGTCACGCCACTTTCACGAAGAGTTTTTTCTGCTTTAAGAGTTCTCCCTTGACTTTAGGGTACCGTCAAGTTAAGCCCAGTAAGATAAAGGGTTATGGCCAGAAGTGCTGTGTTGCACGATTCAAGCACGTAGTCTACTAATTTTGTCTCAAGTGTGCTTGTACTGAGGCGCCCAATCTCACGGCATGTCAGACGACAGGAATTGGAGCAA
>JAJPHP010000038.1 GCA_021325255.1 Nitrososphaerota archaeon
TAGTACATGATTTCGAACGGTGTTCGTTCTCTTTCCAATGTTGGTCACAAAGAAAGGAGAGCGGGCACTCGGCCTTAGGCCGATCGGTCGTTAAGTAAACGGGGCAAGTCGCAAGTTTTTCTTTCTTTTCTTGAGCCTATTGGGCTGGCTATCTTTCGAAAAAAGTTGCCAAGTCTCGAGGGTCCTTCATGCTCTGCACTCCTCGAGATTGTAAAAATAAGGTACCAACTAAAAATGGATAATCTCCAGATACCCTAACGCTCTTTTAGAGCAGCCATTTGGCGATCCTAAATGCAAAGCCGATAGGCAGGAAGGAGAGCCACACGAGTTGTCTCAAGGTGAAATACGAGATGCTTACATCCCCAAAGTAAGGGGCAACCGAAATGTAAAACGTTGCCGCCCCTACGAGGAAGAAGATCCTGTCGCGTGCGTAGCCATGTGTGCTCAACTCTTCCCAGATTCTTTTCCTGCACGGTCAATTGATGCATAAAGTATGCTAGGATTAGGTAGATGGATCCAAAGTCGATTGCGTAGAGCTGTGTGACCGGATTCCTTACAGTCAAGAGTGCGCTTTCGCTGGAGTAAATCGAGAGATTGAGAAGGTACGGTTCGATTGCTACGAGGAAGAGCAATAGAAAATTCAAGGCTAAGAGAGCGGACATCTCAAAGGGAAGGTTCTTCATGATCAACGCGTATCGGTACCAAACGGTGACTAGAAGCAGGAATCCAAACGCGAAAATAGAGAGCGATACGGCAATCTGGCTAAAATCTGCCTGCTGCTGACTTAGGAGCCCGAGTGCGCCAACGGAGAGAGCAAGGCCGAATATCAGGTCGGAAAGGGTCTAAAGACTCGGGCACGGTATCGAGGGTCCTTTTGCCCCTGCCTTCTTGATGGTAGAAGGTGATGCCATGACTTCGAAACTCTTCTCCCTTGAAAGCTAGAGTTACAAGACTTGGTAACTCTTCGACCGCAGCCTACAAAATCGCGAGACCGCCACTTAAAGGCCCGACACGATCACCAAGATTGAGAATACGAAAGTCTGACCGCAGCTCTCTTGCGCCTCTGGCTGGGCGCCCCCTTTTCGCGGAAGAGTGGACAATTCCCAAATTCAAGCAGTTCAGAAGACTTCTCTCATGTTTTGCGTTCTGCGAATCAAATCCCTGCGCCAACCCGACTGAAACACGATTGTCTCACCCGAAGATTGTTCTAATGCTATTTGTTATCCCCTTTTTGCCAGTTGCTTTTCAAAATCTCATTTACCGAATGCGCTCCAACCTGTTGGGTTTTTCTTGGTCCTGATGATCGCGTTGCCCGTTTATTATTCCCAAGGGCCCGTTACTTTATTGAATGAAGGCGAGCATGTACATTGAACAAGCAAAGGGCAAGCGCCGCTTTCTGGCCGGCGGTGATTCCTGGTCCAATGGAATTTTGGACTAGGGCATTTCTACTTTACAAAGTGCGCAGTGGGGTACGCATTCTTTGGCATTACAGCGGTTTTGGCAGAGATGGTGTTCATCGCACTCTTGATACCCAACAATCTGCCACCACTGCTCGCGGCGCCGGGAATGCCTGCAATCTGGTTCATCGGCTGAGTGGCTGGAATCTATGATATTCGCAATTTGACAAGAATAGAAGAGGAGAAGGAGGTTCCAATAGTTCAGCGAAGCGCCACACAGTCGCAACGGTAGCTCCCACGAGCTAAGCAAACCTGCAATGTACCGAAGGCCGACATTTCAGCTGCGCTTTGGCGTGGTCTCCGTCCAGACAATTGTCGGCGGCGACGATGGCTCCTGTCTCGAAGTCTCCGCTATTTTCCTATCAATCGCTGAGTCTATCCACTGCGTGTACTCTGTCCTTTCCTTTAGAACCAGAAGTTTCACATTCATCATACCCTCGATCTTCCTCGCCCTAATCAGACTGTCCTCGGTCTCGGCCAAGGTCCGGGCTGCCAGACAGAGCATCGTATTTCCTTGAGAGGAAGAAGATTCCACTAGAAAGCAAGAATTTTCGAATGTCTCCATCGCCTTCTCGATGACTTCTGCTTTCTTCGATGGTGAGGGATACAGAAGCAGCGTGTAGGTAATCGTGTCGGTGATTTCAGCGGGATTCACCTCTGGCACTATGATTATCGCGTTGTTGCGTACCATTAGCTCGAAGCGATTGCGTACAGTCTTTGTGGTCAGTCCGAGCTCTTTTGCTACCTTCGACAGGGGTTTGAAGGCATCATATCGCAGGGCCTTGATTATCTGCCAGTCTATGTTCGAAAGACTTTGCCCTTCCATTTGGGGCATAACGCGGTCATAGAACCTCTCTGGCGAACTGCAACGTGTCAGATTACAAAGTAATTCGAGCCTGCGCCTCTCATCCCGACCATCTTGGTAGGTGAAATCAATACAAATGTTCGAGCCTACAAAATTGTGAATCTCGATTACGCCGTCGACAAGCGCGCACTTTTCGATTATCTCGTATTTTTCGAGCACGTCGTCGAGCTGAAAGAGGTACGCCGACCCGTTGACTCCAAGAAGGCGATAGTTCGGATAAATCTGGAAGTACTTTATGAAACCGCTCTTCTTCATCTTGCTCAGGCGCGACTTGACAGTTTTGCCGTCGGCGCCGACCTTCCTCGCTATGACCCAGGGATTTAGTCTGGAGAGGTCTCCGGCTGTTCGCCCAAAGGGTCGAAAGCCCACCGATTTGAAAATCTTGAAGTCGAGTTGATCCAAGATGTATTCTCTTTCTTCCCGATTCCGTACCGTCAGGACGGTTTTGGGAAGAAATAAGCTTTCTCGGTTCCAAAACCTTCAGCGCCTTGTCTTAGAGTATAAGTCCGACGCTGATAACTGGCAATACACGTGATTTGAAAATGAGCCTAGACCAAGGCAAGTTACATGAATTCGTGGGAAAGTTCGTAGGAGACTTGGGAGCGACGCTCCATGCCCCGACCATAATTCTCGGAGAGAAGTTAGGTTTGTATAGGGCGATGGCAAGTGCGGGGCCCGTGACGCCCGCTCAGTTAGCTGCGAAGACTGAAACAAAGGAAAGATACGTCGCCGAATGGCTGGCAGCACAGGCGGCCGCGGGCTACGCGATGTTTGACGCCGGCACTGGAAAATACTGGCTCACCCCAGAACAGGCCTTTACTCTTGCCGATGAGCAAAGCCCAGCTTATCTACCTGGAGCATTTTACATCGCATCAGCAGTATTCAAAGACGAACCCAAGCTTGTCGAAGCTTTCAGAACTGGCAGAGGCGTCGGCTGGCACGAACATGATGGCTACCTTTTCAACGGAACCGAGAGATTCTTCAGACCTGGATATGCGGCGAATCTCGTTCCATCATGGCTCCCCGCTTTGAACGGAGTTGTACCCAAGCTCGAGCGCGGTGGAACCGTGGCGGACATTGGCTGCGGTCATGGTTCCTCGACGATTATCATGGCAAAGGCGTTTCCCAATTCAACCTTCGTGGGGTACGACTATCACGAGATGTCAATTCTGGCAGCAAGAAAAGCTGCAGAGAAGGAGGGAGTCGCAGATCGGATAAGATTCGAAGTCGCAAATGCCAGTTCATACCCGGGTGGAGACTTTGACCTGGTGACCGTTTTTGACGCCTTGCACGACATGGGCGATCCTGTTGGGGCGGCAAGGCACGTGTACCGTTCCTTAAACTCGGACGGAACCTGGATGATTGTCGAGCCCATGGCGAACGAGACGATAAAGGAAAACCTCAACCCAGTGGGACGAATCTTCTACAGTGCATCGACGATGCTATGCACCCCGGCTTCTGTATCTCAGGAGGTTGGACTTGCGTTGGGCGCCCAAGCATCCGAGTCGAGAATCCATGAAGTTGTAAGGGAAGGAGGCTTTACCAAGTTCAGACGGGCAACCCAGACTCCCTTCAATCGCGTTTTCGAGGCGCGACCGTAACAGAATACAGGAGCAATGAGTTTCCATGATCATTCTATGGAAAGCTGATTACGATGGAACGGACCTGCAAGGGGATCTCAAGAAGTTACACAACCTGCAATCAGAGATCCAGAAGAAGATCGGAGGAAAGATGGACGGCCCATACTTCCCACAGGACGCCTCAATTCTTTACATCTTCCATGTGGAAGAATACGAGTGGCTCAACAAGGCCGGTCGAATTTATTTTTCCGAAGTAGCGAAGCAGAACATGCCTTTCGTTCCGAAGAGCTACGAGGTGGCTGTGACGCCTGAGGAGTTTTTCGAAAAGTGACCTGTGGATTCGGTCATCAAAAAGAGTTAGTGAAGCGCACAAGAAATGGGATATGCTGAAGCTTCTAGAATTGTCGATGCCGAGAGGAGAGATCTTTTCCACTATTCCGACTGGTGCTACAACGTGCCGGAGTGGATTTCGGCAATAAGGAAGACTTGGATTGTCAGGCTTCCAAACTCGGCAGGTTTGGGGAAAATCACTTACTACATTGGCACAATCATGGGTCGGGAAATGGAGTGGCAGGCACAATCAGGTGTATGGAGGGAGAACGAATTCTGGATGATGAAGGCGTCTACGGTCATGCCCGCCAAGATGAACATGCATCTGAAACTTCGGTTCGAGACTGTCGGCGAGGGCATGACCAAGGCGATGTGCGTAATGGGATTTAGGACGCCCTACCCGCTGATAGGCCCATTCATCGATCGGTTCTACCTGCGGAAGGAAGCTCAACGGCTAGTCAATATTGCAGTCGAAGGATTAAAGCAGGTAGCGGATCAGCACATGGTTCCACCGGTAGAATTGCAGTTCGAGAGAAGGAAGGCGGATCATCCGGGCTACACTCAAGCGTTCGTGCCATTTTCACTACATTAGAGGGACAAAATTGACTCTCAATTGAAGGGAGAAAATTAACCTGCGTGGGTCGTAGGAGGAAGGAGCTAATCGCAAGATTAGCGTACCTCCCGAGTTGAGTAATCTCCTTCTTTGTAATTTTTTAGGTGGACCAGACCCCATTTGAGAACTCTATTGCTTCTATCACCTTTTGGTCTGGAAAATCATCGTCCTTGCACTGCTGGCAATACATCACGAATCCGTCGAAAGCAAAGAAGTAAGTGCCCTTTCTGCGGTAGATGATTTTCGGATGCGCAATCTCTACGAGTTCCAGAAACTGTTCTCTTGCGAATTTTACGCGATACGAGCTGGCTTGCATCTCGGCGATAATCGCGGGAGTTATTGCGGCGGTTGAGGTGGCGCTAGCCGACATTTTTCAAAGTCACTACATGAGAACTCGGCGAGCATCGGATATAAACCGAGGATACGATCATCAACCTTGAGAACATGTTGCAATGTCCTAAACCGAATATTGCGAAATATGACATGGGATCTTCTCTCCCCTTTGCCTTGTGGTCTCCCAGTAAAGTAGCCCTCTTATTCTCAACATCGAGAATCGTGTACTTGTTTTATCTTCGGGTATTCGGTAGATGAAGGTATGAGGCAGGATCTCAGAGAATGACCGCCGGGGCTCAAAATGCAAAAGCCGACCAGGCACCCGCTTTGGCTGGAGTGAACGGGCATCAGGGGCTGCACGATCTGAAACTTGCATTGAATTCCTGCTACCACTTCATCGCTCTCGTTGCGCACGGATCCCTGCACCAACGCCGCGATCGACTCGGCGAAACTTTCGGCATAGAAAGAGGTGGACGATACTCGATTTTCCTTGACACGAATAGCCGGGACGGGATTGCCGCTCCAAGTGCGGTTTTGGTCGTCGGGTTTCGCCTGCGCTGGATAAACTCCAACGGCCTGCTGCACCGGATATTCCGCAGAATCTGTATCATAAGCACGCCGATATGGTCGGGATTCCCAGGCTATCGTGTAAAGTTGTGGATGGTCGACTATGGAACACAGGATTATTTGGGCATCTACGAGTGGGCCGGAGAAGAGAATGCTCTAGTCTATGTGGAGTGGTTGACTAGGCTGCTTCGTTCTCTATCTGCAAAGAGCTCTGTCTGGTACGAGATCTACCCCAACGAGAAGATTGGCTCGTACCTAGAAAAGCACAGAGCATCGGGGCCACAAAACCAACGACAAGCTTTGCATCCTTTGGTCGGAGAGTAATACGCCTATGCAGGTTACAATACAACCCAGAACAAAACCCCCAAGGGTGATACTTCCTCCCAGTCCAAACTTGATTTCGAGTCTCGTCAGGGTCGCGAGGAAGTACGGCGACGTCGTGCACGTTCTTTCTCCAGTGTTTGATTTCTACTTCTTGAACGATCCCGAGCTTGTACACGAAGTGCTCGTCACTAAGCACAGGAGTTTTGTAAAGGGCGACATTCTCCAAAGGGGAAAGAAAGTCTTCGGCGAGGGCCTCCTCACCAGCGAAGGAGAGTTCCATCATCGGCAGAAGCGCCTAATTCAACCTGCGTTTTACTCCTCAAAAGTTACGAATTATGCTGACATTGTGGTGGATTATACGGATAGAATGCTCGACTCTTGGAAAGAAGGTCGGGCGCTAAACGTTCACCAAGAAATGACGCATCTGACGATGGCGATCATTGCAAAGTGTTTATTCAACGAGGACATTAATCGCGCCGGCGAGGGCAATATCGTCGAGTCACTCTCCGATGTGGTCGAATACTTCAATCGCCTGTCCGGCCCGTTTGCGTGGTTCTTCGAAAAAGTTCCCATCAACGGGAAGTACGAGGCCTCTCTGAGAAAGATTGGCAGGATGATCTACGAGACGATCCGAGATCGCAGGCGAAGAAATATTGATGCGGGGGATATTCTTTCGATGCTTCTTAGGGCAAGAGACCCAAGTGGCCGCCCGGCGATGTCGGACAAGCAAATCAGATACGAGACATTGATACTTTTTGCGGCCGGCCACGAGACGACCGCTAACGCTTTGAGCTGGACCTGGTACCTTGTTTCGAAGAATCCAAAGATCGAAGCGAAACTCCACCAGGAAGTCGACCTAGTTCTAGGAAGGCGAGTCCCTTCTGTAGAAGACATTCCAAAACTTGACTATACAAGGAGAGTTTTCACTGAGGCCCTGCGCCTCTACCCGCCCGCCTAAATAATCACGCGTCAGGCGACGAGCAATGCCAGAATTGGAAAATACGAGATTCTGCGCGGAGAAAACGTTCTGATGAGTCAATACGTCATGCAACACGATCCTCGCTACTTTCTACAGCCAGAGAGGTTCAACCCAGACCGCTGGACGGAAGAGATGAAATCGAAACTCCCTAAGGGCACTTACTTTCCGTTCGGCGGCGGACCGAGGAGCTGCGTCGGGGAGCCGTTCGCTTGGATGGAAGGTGTTCTGATAATTGCAAGGATTGCCACCAAGTGGAGGCTAGAATTGCTTCAGAAACAAGTCGAAATGCTCCCGCGGACGACACTGCGACCGAGGAAGGGGATCAGGATGAGAACCATCAGTCGAGATTAGACTTGCTTAGAGCATGATGTTATGACTACTGACTAAGGTGAAACTTGAAAATGGCTGCACGATGTGAACCCTCAGCTCGACTCGACAAGAACGGAAAGAAGGTCCAACGTGAAAATGTGTAGGTCTACGAAGCAAAGTCGAGCTTCTATTTTAGAACTTCAGACGAAACAGTTGAGGACGTGTACTACCTAAAGTAGCATTATCGCTTCCGTCAAAGAAAGACCACACACTTTTCGCACGAGTGCGACAAGGTCTTGCTGTCATTGACTGGAGCAGCGTGGGCAGACTTCCCAACAGGTAACACAGTAGGATTTGGAGCACCTTGAGCAAACCGTCTGACGATGGATCTGTAGCTGCCTGTGGATTGCTTCGGCGTCCTCGTCGTACCGATGATTAGCAACCGTATCACTTTGCACCTAGATACTTCACCGGCCTTCACTTTTATCTAGGCGCAGAACAATGATAAAAGCACGGCCTCTAGCCAGTCCTTACTGATTGTCTATGATGCTCCCAGATTGTCAATAAGACTAGACAATTCTGAACCGGGCCAAGCTAAGAAAAGTAGGTCTTCACGCACAGCGTGGAGGTCTTGATGTTTTCTAGACTCTATTCATCGATCCTTTGCGTTGTTCCTCTGTAATGTGCATTGGATCAGAGATTGCTCTACCCTTCCTTTCTATTCACGATTGAACTTTGAGCGGCTACTTCTTGGCTCCCAATCTCTTACTAATCTAGCTTGGATCGCGTGGCATTTCCTTGGCTATCGGTTAGCAAGCATATGGGGTGTGCAATCAAATTCGTCCTGAGTTACCTAGGAGCTTCATCAGTTATTGGGCTTTAGCCGAATTTGATTTTGAATTAACGGCATCCCCAGCCTGTCCCCTGCTGGTTCGGGACGATGATTACACTTGCGTTGGACGCGCCACCATTTTCAAAGGTCGCCATCATCGTGACCATGTAACTTCTGTGACCTCCGTAGTGTCCGCCCATCATCCCGCCGTAGTCATCCCAGTTCCACTTGTTCATCATCGGCATCCAGTAGGGGGTGGCCGTGAAGTAGTAAGATGACGTCCCATTGCTCCACGACCTCATCATCCTTAAGCAACAGTGCCCAGTTGTATAATTGTATGAACCGACGTAGGTGCCGTTGATGAATAGACTCATTCTAGTGAGGGCAGAAGCGTCCCTCACGTTTGTAGTCGCTGTGAGATTTGACGTGGAAGAATTGACAGAAAGGGCCTCAATTGAAACTGTGTTGTTCTGAAACAAGTTTCCAAAAAGTGGAGTTGTTCCAAACGCTGCTAGATATATCGCAATGCCCGAGGTGATGACGACCGCGACGACTAAGACCAATACGAGCTTTGAGACCGCACGTTTATTCCGGCTAGTCAAGATCCTGTCATCGATTCATGCTGGGAGGTCACCGAATAAAAACCGAGGTGACGATCATCAAATTTGAGAATGCAAAGCCATATTGTACTTCTCGAATTACACAACGTTACTATTCGAAAAATCAGGAATTAGTCATAGTCATTGCACCTAAGAAATACTGCGCGGTATGAAGGGTCAGGTCCAGCGCTCCTGCCAGTGCTCGTTTTCTATTGAGTGAAATTTGAGGTGCAGTTTCTCGATCTCCCGCTCTTTCATCTGGCAGAAATATGCAAGGCGGAGATTCAAGTGACGCTCGAGTTCTTGAAACGAGGTCGTATAGTCGCCATTCCTATCGGGCTCTACGGGGTACATTGAATGCAGAAGAGCCAACAATTGGAAGAGTATTTCTTCCTCATCTTCTTTATTCTTCTTCTTTGTGCCTTTCCTTTTGTTCCTGGCTAATCGTTCTAGCTCGTCCTCATAATAGTCTGGAGTGGTCGCCTTCTCCGACGGTTCGAGATCATCCGTCATGTCTCTTCCTCCCTTCTCCATCTCTCGAAAAGCAATTCCTCGACCAATGGAAGAGGATAGCATGCGAGTGAGACGGGAAAACAAAGACGATCCAATCCAGCGACTCATTGGCAAAAACTCCTGGAAGCTTCGAGTGTCTTAGCCATGAGCGGAATCGAGTACTAATTGAAACTAGTTCCCATTTCTTTCTCTAGATTAATTCGACTATGGGTCGAACAGAAATGGACCGGCCAATAGATGAGTAGTATAGAGTTCAAACTGGATTGGAGGAAATCCGAATCTTGAGAGAAAATCCTGTCTCTCTAAACGAATACTATAGATTTCTATTCCAATACCCTTCTCTAGAAGGAATAAGATATCATTTCCTTTGGAGCTGCTAAGTAGTATTGCGGGGAGAAGATAATCGCAACGCGCCAGTTCAAAAACTGCTCAAGGAGGCACTGGATGAAGATCGAACAACTATTGTGACTGTGAAACTCTTGCGAAACGTAATTTCAAAGGAGACAAGCTCAGTCGCAGTTCAATCTCTCATAAACAAGATAATCGAGAGCGTGGGCGACAGCTCTCACCTAGTGCACACAGCCATGCTCCGGATTAAATAATTATAAGCTGCTTATGTTAATCGTCCACCATTTAGTTCTTCTTTCGTTTGAAATTTTTACGTTGTCAACAGGGCGAGACCGGGTAACGTATGCGCTAGACACATTTGATGACATAATCATTCTCATTCCAGTTTAGAACTTTTTCTTTCGTAAATATTGCATGCAATGGGCTATGTACTTCCTAGGCAGGCACTCTTCTTTTTTCGTGTTTTCCTGCTTCCCTTTTTTGGGAGAGAGACAATTGAAGGAAGGAGAATTCGGCCTTGTGAAAATTTTCACAGCTGGGACAGTGGAGCTCGCGGTAGAAGTTAAATCCCCAAGGCCTAGGCATCAACATATTTCGTTCAATTCAACCTTTCATGCAGCATGCTGCTTTGGTCGTGAGCTCAATACATTCTTCCGATCAGTAAGCACTACAGAAGCTTGGTCCTTCTATAAACACATAGATTGTGGATCAATCAGCGAACTTCAAGATTTTTAGTTTCTCTTTGACTCCGATATGTAGTGCAATGTCTCGGCATCGCGATTGGGCTCTGTCCTTTCCTTGCTCTACGGTGCCAAATGCTTACCTTTTTTTGACTGTCACGTTACTTTTCAGCCTCCCGCTCCTGACTGCATACTATAGCGTCAACCAAAGCTTCTTTGTCACTGCGCTCATTCCCTATCTTGTGCTCTCAGCGCTGGGTACGATGCTCATTGTTAGGCGCTCGCTGAATCGAAGATACACAAACCCCGCAGAAGCAGAGAAAGTCATTAGTTCCCTCTTCACAGACAGCTCGACAGATTCAAAGTCTTCTACTTCCTCCTCCTTCATTACTCGGCTTAACACTGTTGTTCCATCGTACGTCGCTGTGGGAATCGTCACGTCTACGATAGTCACGTATGCGCTTCTGCGCTACTTGCTTGCCTCTTCCTATCCTACGCCTCTCCCTTCATCGGTGAGCCTAGTTGAACCAGTTTACATGGCACTTCTGATTGCTTGCTCAATTTTTAGCTTCTCGAGGGCGCTGTATGCTCTATTTCCGATACTTAGGCGCATATTGCAACTGAAGAAATATGCTATAATGACATCCATCCTGGCTGTAGGATTTGCTGTCGTGTATTCGCTTGTGGTCAATGGTCTACTGATTGTAGGCGTCAATACGCAGGCCAACATGCCATCGTTGACCAATAGCTATCCGTTCTTCTATCCACCCATGGCTCCCGGAACTCTCAATCCATTGGTTGATCTCGTCTATTTTCCCACGATGGTCATGCAGCCCATCTACCAAGTAAATTTCATTATAATCCCCTTCGAAGTCGTCTTTACCGCATTACTCTCATTACTGGTGGCTTCAAATGTTGCAATGGCTCATTATCTTATCTCAACCGACGCGCTGAGAGGCTGCTTTGCAAAGGGCGCCGCGTTGTCAACTGGTGGCTCTGTCTTGGGGCTTACGGCAACGTGCCCTACTTGTCTTGTACCAGCATTTGTCACCGCAATACTAGGAGGAATAGGTATCTGTGGAGTATCCAGCGCGCAGATACTTTATTCGAGCATTTATGGCGTCACGCTCCCTCCATTGATTAGCGTTCTGACTCTGGCTGCAAGTCTGGTTTACCTGTCGAAAGCAATCAAGAGAAAGGGCAGCTGAGAGCAACATCATCGGTGGGCGGTCTCGGCGGCGTTCGATTGAGAGACCTTTATAGCAATCGTGGAATTTGAGATCGAGTGAATGATGCTCATGTGTTCTATATTCAGCTCTTTTCGATCCCGAGCGGCGCAGTCCGAATGAAGAAACTTATAGTGAATGGAGGATCAACTGTTTCTAAAATTGAAGCGCCTCAATGCAATCCTAATTGTCGTAATCGTTGTGGCCGCCGGTATTGGTGCGACTTTCGCGTATGTTACATACTTCAGGGGCGGTGGCCAGAGTGGACAAATTAATTGCAGCAATATCCCACCAGCGCCTTCTCCAAATTCTGGAAATGCAACCGCCGGTGACAGTCCAACTGCAAGTTTCATCATTGTAGACGCGGATCCAGGTAGCCCCTACGAAGGGATGAATGGCAGCGCGTATCACTTGGATGTTCCATGGCCGGTCATTAGAGTTCACCAGGGACAGAAAGTGACGATAACCGTAATGAATTGCGCCTCTTCCGAGCCGCACGGCTTTGCGATCACCCACTATCTCGACAGCGGAGTCGCGCTCCCCACCGGAAGCTCCTACACCCTGACTTTCACCGCGAACGAGAAGGGAACGTTCAGAATGTATTGTAGTATCTTCTGCTCGATCCATCCGTTGATGCAGAACGGCGCACTCATTGTTAGCTAATCAGATCAATGCAAGAGCGCGGCCGAGTAGAGGAGGAAAAATCCTATCAGAACTGCGAGGAATACCTTCCAGCCCAGATGAATCGGTGCATTTTCTCCCACCTTGAAACTGGGGTTTATTGCTTCGACCAACCTCAGGGCGGCGTATATCGCTGAGGTCACGCCGAACGCAAAGAAGTACGTGGTGTCTAGGCTAATGAAGTATCCAATCGAAGTGCCAATGGCTCCGGGTATTCCGAAGAAGAGACCGAGAACCGGCAGGTGCCACCAGGATCTTCTGGTAGCAACGGTCCCGCCGCTACTTTTCCTCCCACCCAGATATGCTGCGTATGCCGCTGCAATAATTGCGGACTCCAAAAACTTGTGCAGCGGATATGAGGCCACGGCGCTCAGGCCGCCGAAAGCATCGACCAGCGAATTTGACGCCTGGGAGGCCGCGGACCCAAAGTCCCAGCCCTCCCCTAGCCCGTGTATGCCTGTAACTATTGCGATTCCGGCAGGTATGAGAAAGAGCAGGGCTGCCGACTTCGTTGTACTATAGCCTGCGTTGCGATCCGGCACCGCAAAATGATCGAATATTGCAAGTGTGGCGAGGCCGAGTACAAAAGCAACAATGAGACCTAATTGGGGCAGGCCGCCCCCAAAACTCGAGTTTACATCGAGCTGCGCCGCATCATTCAGGGTGTCGAAGAAGTACCAAAAGGTCAGACCCACGCCTATTGCAGCAATGTACCTCACATGAATGCGCGACGCGAGACTCGTCACTAGATACAGGGAGATGTACGCGGGTATCAGCGTAGCCGCTAGGATTCCTACGACGCTTGTTGCAAAGTCAACCATTTCTTTTGATTACTTGCTTGATATGGGGCCTTAATAGTAATTTGCGGCTCAACCTGCTCTCTGTCTCATACCCCACGGGGCCCACATGGCACCCATGACCGCGATGAAGACCAAGGAAATCACTACGGATATGGCGATGTTCCGGTAGATGTTGAAATTAGCCGCGTAGAAGAACAACCACACTATCCCGGCGATCACAGCTCCAAAGAAGGTGATGATGGATACAGCAACTCTCCAGCCCATCCCTTCGGAGCCATTTTTGTTCAAGGTCCTCTCTTCTGGTGGTGACGTCATACTAGAAGTACTACTCACCTCAGATTACAATGCATCACTTTCACATATAATGGTGGGACACGATCCTCAGATTTGAGAATTGCACTTCACAACTGGCATGCGTGCAAAGAAGGATCCGGTCGCGCCAAGGCATTTCCCGTTCAAACCAACTTACCGGCCGAATCAGATGTAATAAGTGAATGCCGTCTATTTTTGGTTCTGTTGCGTTAACTGTGTCGGATTTTCAATTGGGTGTTTCACTTTGGGTGGTGGAGTCGCCTCTATCGATCAGGACATTCTCGCTGCTTTCATGATCACTGTCATGATTTTGTTTTTTTGCGTTGCTCAGTAAGTCTTTGAGCCACAATAATCGTATAAATCAGAAGAGCAGCAAATACTATCGAGACAGACAGTAGATCGATAGTACCTGAGACCTTCACCACTCAAAGTGAAACACCCCACTCAGAATTGAGCGAGGTGGCAGAGCTGTTTTTCCCCACCACCCGCTTAATGCAACAGAATCGTAACTTGAGCTATGTATATGAGTACGCGCAAGAGAGATCTTGATTTGCATTTCGGAACAGGCGATCCTTGACTGTTCCATAATCTCTAATCAAAATTTGGGTTTGAATCTCCTCAATGTGAGGGAGTTAGTCACCACGGTTACCGAGGAAAGCGCCATTGCAAGCCCCGCGAATATGGGATTCAGGACGACTCCAATTAGAATGTAAAGCAGTCCCGCGGCAACCGGAATCAGCCCGATGTTGTAGATAAATGCCCAGAAGAGGTTCTGCTTGATCTTGCTCATCGTACTGCGAGAAAGCTGAATGCCAGCTACGACATCGCGCAGATCGTCCTTCATCAAGATCAGTCCTCCGGTTTCAATCGCAATGTCTGAGCCCGAGCCTATTGCAATCCCCACGTCGGCCTGAGCCAGAGCCGGGGCGTCGTTGATTCCGTCTCCCACCATCGCTACCTTTCTATGCTCCTCGCTCTGTAACCTCTTCACCACCTCATATTTTTCAGCGGGAAGAACCTCTGCAAAGAATTTGTTAATGCCCACTTGTTCTGCTATCGCGGCGGCGGTTTCCTTGTTATCCCCGGTCAGCATAATCACCTGCAGTTTCATCTTTTTGAGCGCTCGGACGGCCTGTTGAGCATGTTCTTTGAGCGTGTCTGCAACAGCTATCAATGCAGAAACCTGCTTGTTAATTGCAAGAATCATTACCGTCTTGCCCTGCGCCTGCAATTCTGAAAGTTTCCTACGATCCTCGTCTGATAGTCGCAATCCGAAGGAATCGAGGATACGCACGTTGCCAAAAATAATGTCACTACCTGAGTACGTCGCGTGAACTCCCCGACCCGAGATTGATTCGAAGGTGTCCGGATCTGGGACGACTCCATCATCTAAATCACTCTTAGCTCTTCTCAGGATGGCAGCGGCTAGCGGGTGCTCTGATTGTTTTTCGGCGATTGCTGCAAACTTTAGGATTTCTTTTTCGGTGAAAGTTGAACCCAGGTTTAGAACATCAGTAACGGAAGGCTCCCCTTTGGTGAGCGTCCCGGTCTTGTCGAAGACTACCGTGTCAATCTTTTGAGTCCGCTCGAGATACTCTCCTCCTTTGATCAGTATGCCGTTTTCGGCACCCTTTCCCGCCCCCACAACTATCGCTGCCGGAGTAGCAAGCCCCAGAGCGCATGGACAAGCTATGATCAGGACCGCCACGGCGGTGGTGAAACCAAAACTGATGGGCTCATGAGCGATAAATGTCCACGCTGCGAAAGAAATGAGTGCAACGGAAACCACGATCGGTACAAAGTACCTCGAAATTGTATCGACCAGTCTCTCCACGGGTCCCTTTGTACTCTGCGCCTCCTGTACTACTTGGACAATCTTGGAGAGCGTCGTATCCGTTCCAACCTTGGTTGCCCTGACTTTGAGAGAGCCCTGTCCGTTGATCGTTGCCCCTATGACCGGACTGTCTTTCATTTTCTCAACGGGGATGCTCTCACCCGTTACCATCTTCTCGTCCACGGATGAGTGTCCGTCGATGACCACGCCATCCGTCGCGACTCGCTCTCCAGGCCTGACTAGGAAAACGTCTCCTACGCCAACCTGCTCTATTGGAACTTCCTCCTCTCGCCCATCGCCGCGTATGACTGTGGCGGTTCTGGGCTGTAGTTCCACAAGTTTTCTTATCGCTTCGGTGGCCCTCCCCCTCACGGAAAATTCGAGCAGCCTTCCAATGAGTATCAGGGCGATAATTATCGCAGAAGTATCGAAGTACAACCCGCCGTAAGGAAACTGTTCTGGGAACAGGACGTAGATCAGGCTGTAGAAGTAAGCCGCCGAAGTCCCGACCGCGATCAAGACGTCCATGTTGGAGGAACGCATTCTGATTGCGTCGTAGGTTCCTCGGTAGAAACGCCACCCGGCGATGAACTGGACCGGGGTTGCGAGTATCAACAAAAGCCATCCTATGGGTATGACTGTGGAAATCGAGACGTAGGACAAAATCAAGATGGGGATGCCTAGTACAAGGCTCAGGACGACGCTGAACTTTACATTCCTGAGTTCTATCTCGGGTCTTGTAAATTGGTGGAGGCAGGACTCGCTGCAAAAATAATAGGTCGTCCCTCTCACAGTTGCGTGGAGTGCCTCCGGGGACTCTTCAACAAACATCCCGCAGACAGGGTCTGTTGCCATATAGACGAACCTTTTCTCCTCCAGCTAGGAAGTAGCGGCGTGTGGAAGGATAAGTAGTCGTATTTACAAATGTAAAGTATCGGATTGGGAGCGCCTGTTGACGGCTTGTATTCTTGCCTTGTGCTTTTCTAAATACGTCGACCTGCACGTCTTGCAGCAAAAGTAATAACGTGTTGACGCGACCTTGATCGAATAGGGTCTGCTTGTGGTTATGTCGCCCTTGCATAGGTCGCAGGACAGTTTCATCTGGAACTCGCCGGCGAATGGGAGCGGATGCTCGTCCTTGATTGTTTCTGTGACGATTTGACTGCTGGCGACCTCGATGTTCAGTTTCCTGAGACGAGGCCCTGTCAGGAAGCGTTGAAGCGCTTGGGCGCTAGGAACGCTGAGTTTGATCATCAGGTTGTTCGCTCCGGTGGTCAGGAACACTCCGCAGACTTCCGGCATTCGCGCAAGGTCTCTTGCAACCACTGAGAGATCGGAGGAGGGCGCAGTAAGCGTAGCGAGTGCGACCAGACCCGAGTTGTCTGAGGCGTCCAGATTTAGGACTGGAACAAACTTTTGAATCAGCCCCGCTCGCTTCATTCTTTCGAATCTGCTCGACACGGTGGGGGTCGAGAGGGAAGACTTTACTGCGATCTGGCGAAGGGACGCCCTGCCGTCCTGTGAGAGTTCCCTTAATATGATTAGGTCAATCGGGTCGAGTTTCACATTTCATCGTCTTTCTCTTGGATGAGATTGTACGTTTCTTTTGAACACACCCCAGAATAAAAGCCTTACAATTGTAAAGCAGAAGCGACAAATATGTTTGGGTGCATGTGATTTTCCAAGGGCGAATCTAACGCATTGGTCAATGATCCGGTCTGCGGAATGATGGTGGACGAGAAGAAGACGAAGCTCAAGTCAGATCACGGAGGGCAGTCATTCTACTTCTGCTCTGCCGACTGCGAGGCAAAGTTCGACGCCGATCCGCACAGGTACGGGCACCCGAAGTAAGAAAAATCGGTGCGGATAGGCTCTGTCTTTGGTTCTTCTCTTGTCCCTCTTTCTTTCCACGCTCTTCCGAAAGCTAGGGTAAACTCAAATCTTCTTAGACACGACTTTTCTATCTTTGAATCCTTTGGTCGAAAAGATCATGATAGAATAAGAACAATTGACACACACCACTACGGGCTCTCTGACATCTAAGACCCTTTTGTTGAGAAAACGAGAATTACACGAATTCACACTTGCATTCGTAGCCGTACTCCGTGCGCTTTACGAGACCATGAATCGTTAGGCGCCGCACTATTCGAGATACGACTTCCTGATGCAACATGGCACGCTGTTTCAACTGAGTGAAGGAGTTGGTGTTGCAGATTGGCAAATCAGATTGCATACGATAGATTCCCTGTGTGTAAGCTGGACGCAATCGGTTTCGCATTCGTCAGAAGAGCAGACTAGTTGCAATTCAAAAATGCCAATCCTAATTCCTGATATTTATCGGATTCCTTCACACTTACATTATGCGAGGCTTCTCTAATGTTCCTGCTCGGATCAAGTACTATCACCGTACGATATTACAAAGAATTTGATGTTTTCATTGATTAGAGCTACAAGAATTGTGCCACTTCAACTACGTTGAAGATGCGATGAAAAAAATGCGCCTGTGTGAAAAAGATACTCGGATTTTACTACTTAAACTCATTACATATGGGTTACGATAGTAAAGCACGAAAAGGCGAAAGGGATTGAAGAACAAGTTAGTTCAGAGACCAAAGCTCATGATGATGACCGCCGCAGGAAGTACGAGAGAATACTTGATGAATCGATAGGACGGATCGTTGGTTGAACAAACGTAATTGAGCAATCCTAGCCCACGAACAGATTAGTCAATAAATAGGTAAGGATTGCAAAAGGTTTGTCATGTCAGAACTGGAGATAAGAAAGGCCGTTAAAGACAGATACTCCAAACTTGCAACCTCCTCTGATGCAAGCTGTTGTGGCGGCGACTGCTGCAGTAATGATGCTCAGCAAGAACTGATTTCGATTGGAGGGGCTGTTCCCGTTGAAGCTTCTTCCATCAATGCAGGATGTGGTTCGCCTTTGCTTCTGGTAACTCCTAGGGAAGGAGATACGGTTCTAGACCTCGGAAGTGGGGGCGGAATTGATATTTTCAGAGCCTCGCAGCTCGTCGGCTCTGGCGGGAAAGCAATCGGTGTAGATGCAACCCCCGAAATGATCTGGAGGGCGAGGGAGACCAAGGCAAAGTATGGCGAAAGATATGCGAACGTCGAATTCAGGCTGGGAGAGATTGAGCATCTGCCGATCGAATCTGCCAGCGTGGACTACGTTATTTCAAACTGCGTGATCAACCTCTCTCCAGATAAACTCGCAGTTTTCAAAGAATCATTCCGCGTGCTGAAACCAGGCGGGGTGTTTGCCGTAGCCGACGTTACTCTTCCAAAAGAGATCCCGGAAGCCGCAAGGAAGGACATGGATTCCTGGTCTGCGTGCATTGCTGGCGCTCTGACGGACTCCGAATACAAAAGGCTCCTTGAAACTGCCGGATTTGGAGAAATTAGCATAGAGCATGTATCAACGACGAATATCGGGGAGTATCCCTTTCCTTACCACAGCTCTCACATCAAGGCAAGGAAGATGCCCTAGAAGCTCGTTTTAGATCAATTCTTGATGAGCGTTATGCAGGTTCCTTGCTACGGTTGCAAGAAGGAGTGCCTCTCCGAATTGCTGGGCACTTACGTTCTTGTCGTTCTTGGTCCAGCTTCGGTCGTTGTCTTCTCATCCATTCCTTCGTTGTTAGGGCTGGAGTCACCAGCTCTCATTGCTCTCACCTTTGGAGGAACTGTTGCTCTTCTGATTCTTGCGCTAGGAAAGCATTCGGGCGCGGCGATAAACCCAGCCGTGACAGTTGCAGTCGCTTCGGCCAGGCTGCTCAAGAAGGGCTTTTTCCTTCCCTACGTAGTTTTCCAAATGGCGGGTGGAGTTTTGGCTGGATTGACACTCAGAGCTCTCTTTCTCTCTTTCAACAGTGGGTCTAGCTTGGGAGCGACTAAACTGGCTAGCGGGATAAGCCCGTTCCTTGGGATAACTGTCGAAGCGGTTGGAACTTTCGTCCTAGCATCATCGGCCCTCATTGCATCTACTCGAATAAAGAATGTGAGGAATCAGGGCTTATTTGTCGGAACTACTCTGTTTATTCTAATCATGTTCATCGGTCCTCTTACAGGGGCCGGTTTCAATCCTGCCAGGAGCTTGGGACCGTCCTTGGTGTCAGGGTATTTCACAAACCTCTATGTCTACCTTATCGGACCGATTGCCGGAGCTTTGGTTGCTGGATTACTCTTCAGGGTGATGACAGAACGTGGAAGAAACAGCAGAAATCTTGTTTGTCTGTGTTGAGAATGCAGGACGCTCACAGATGGCGCAGGCATTCGCGGAGAGATACGGTTTGAAGGCTTCGAGCGCCGGAACGGTTCCCTCCGGTGGAGTAAATCCCGTTGTAGTTGACGCAATGAAGGAAAAGGGAATCGATCTCTCAAAGAAAGTCCCGAAGATGCTTACTCCGGAAATGATCAATCGAGC
Source organism: Nitrososphaerota archaeon (assembly GCA_021325255.1). The sequence goes on from JAJPHP010000038.1 coordinate 19,623, forward strand.
GAGTTTGGTCATTACGATGGGTTGCTCCGTCGCTGAAGTCTGCCCTAAGCCAATGCTGGCTCAGATGCAGAAGAAACTGATCGACTGGAACCTGAAAGATCCGAAAGGGAAATCTCTGAGAGAAGTTCGAGTCATCAGAGATGAAATCGAAAGGAGGGTACTTGAACTTTCAAAGAAACATAATTAGCTTTCCTTTCTCCCCGTGACGCTTTTCATCTGCTTATGTTACTTGACGATTGGGGGGAAGAGTCAGCAGGAGTTGCGTTTTTGAAGGAAACTATTTGTCAGATGAGGCCTGATAAAGTAGGGCGTAAACGAAATGCTCAATTCTATAGAATTGTCAGGTCGATTAGACCACCCATAACAGAATTTCCTGACTATCTGCATGAAAGCTCGGGCAGTCGATGTGCCTCTCCATCGTTATCTCCCACGGTTCGTCTTCGTGCCCAATCATCATCCCGCAATCAGGGCATCTTGATCGCATGAATTGCCTGTACTTTTCGAGACGCTCGCTTTCAGCATAGATGGGCCCGGACGCGACTTTCTTATTCACCTACCATCACTCCTACTCCCCTTAGTCCAAGGAGACATAAACGCCTAGCGGCTAGATAAGGAGGAGGCACGATCATCAGACTTGATAATCGTCTTCGCGGCTAGCCTTTACCACAGTGTTTCGCACGTGAGATAATTGCTTATTTCTCTATATGGAAACATGAATGACCACTGTTCTCGCGTTAACTTGAATCGTCTTGGCTCTTTCAATCCTCTTGCCAAAGAGGCGGGCACATTCATGGATTGATGCTTTGGAACAGATCTGTTCGAGCAGGTTGGTGTCTAGGGTAGGGCGCCAAGGCATCTGCGAAAGGTCTCATTTGCTATTGAGCCTGAAGTACCATCGCCCATCTGAGTAAACTAGCACGCCTGCTAGCTCGAGCGGCTTCAAGGCGGCCTCCAGCCTTTCCCTGTTCCAGTTTTCATTCCAGAGGACGGACAGCTGCTCGATTGAGCAGGAACCTTCTAGCCTTCGAACCTCCTCTATGACACGCCATTCGTCTTCGGAGAGGGAGTGCGGGGTCAACTGTATCATGCGTCCTCTTATGCGCACTCTCCCTTCGCCTGTGTCGGCCTCATTCGTGAAACTGTGGTCGACTTTTCTTATCGAAGCCACAACATCCCCCGGATGAAGGTCATTCATGGGGTAGATCGACTTAAGCGCGCTCCAGATGTCGCTCTCCGGAACCATCGGACCGTTTTGTGCGACCCACTTTGGCTTCTCCAGTTGAATTGTTTCGTAAAGTCGCCTATAGTACTTGCCCCTCATGAATGGAAATATCGATCGGCCTGGAAGCGGAGAGTATGCAACTTGTTGTGGACGGTCTTGTCCCCCAATGTTTCCGGACTCTCCCACCCCTGGCAATGCAGACTTTGTCCGTCGGTCGTTATTGAACGACTGAATAATATCCACGAGAATCCGATCAACGCCGACTCCGCCGAGCCTCCTGTCCCGACTCTCCGCGGCGGTGACCGCCCATCCGACGGAGCAGCAGGTTCTCCAGTACACGAAGACATTTTTCATGCGAAGTCTCCTGAGCACGGGGGCCCAGGCGTTTTCCGCGATTGGCGCTATCTCGTCCACTGTGCGTTTGTGGAGGTCCATCTTGTTGAAGACAAAGAACATGCTGCGAAGGGGACTGTTCTTCTCCTCTAGCATTTCGAAAATTGCATTGCCAATCGTGTGAATCTGGTCCGCGAAGGCCCTCATGACCGATTCGCTAACGTTGTCGTTCGATTCATGGAGGTATCTCGTGATATCGAGGAGTATGACGATAGCGTCCACGTTCCATAGAACCTCGATCATGGTGCTTGATATTGACCGACCGGACATCACGTCCTCGAACTGTTGACCGGAGATGTCTCCAGTTGAGATTGTAAAGTTGCACGGAACGCGCGTGAAACGGTCCTCGAAGCAGTCGATGTTCAGTGTTATTCCGACTGGCGACCTGGAGGTTGGGGCAAGCGGGTAGAGCTTCGGATCCATTACTGAGGGTAAGAGCTCCGCATAGTACCTATGGCCTCCGGTTATTTCTCCCCAATTTCTTTGGGATATCAGGTACATGAGGCTGATGATGAATGAAGTCTTTCCCACGCCGCGAGTGCCCAGTATGGGGACGTGTACGTTTACCCTCGAATTCGACGACCTTCTACCTTCGCTTTGCAGATTCATCCTAACAATTCTCTCTCGGGTTAATCAAAAAATATGACTCTCTTACTTGCTCTCGGTTCGTAATGCGCTAGCTTTGCGAAGTGGCGCCAGGAATTTGATTCCGCCGAACCTTGGCCAAGATTCTTCTTTGTCGGTTGCCTGACCTGAAGGATATTCTACTTTTTGCAGATCCAGGTCAATTAGGGCGAGATTGCGATGAATTTGAACTGGCAATCGTGTTCTTGCCTGGTTTGGTGGCTGTTCTTCTTCTTTCCCGATCATTCTTCTTTCTGTCTCGCTTCTCTTATTCATCACAAACACACAGTTCTCGCCGTTTTCATTCATTGGATCAGTGCACAGATCAGTTAAAGCAAGAGACATAATCAGCTGGTACGGCAGACCTTGAAGTAGAAAGCCGATGATATCGGAGATTGTGCTAGGCTCAGTACCGTTCACCAGGATCTTTTCGCAGGTCGAAAACGCGTTCAATATTTGCGGCAGAAAGTCTCTATTCTTTGAGAATTTTGTCCTGAGTCGAGGTGTAAGTTGGTCGAATGCTGTATGCGGATAGTCATTAGAGCAGAAAGTCGAGTGAATTCTACTCTCACCAGCGTTTAAACGAAACATGCGCGAGACTTCCAAAGGTGTCATGCCACTCTCTCTGCAAGCTCTCAGGTGACTTAGCAGACTCATGGCTTCTCGGCCTCTTTCGGCAAAGGTGGTATTGTCAAACATCGCAAAATCCGCCCGCTGCAGAGGCCTGTTCCACCGATCATTTTCCCTGCTGTCCGAAATATACGAGAGCACAACGTATCGCGATGCGAATCCAAAGATCTTGAAGCCGCCGAATCCCTCTCTGCTCCGAAAATTGACGGGCATGAGTCTGGGGAACACCTCGTTCCTCAACTCCGAGAGTACCCTCTGATCCAATCGTTCCGAGAGTTCCTCTCTCTTCTGGAAGACTATTGTGCCGAAGAAGGGAAAGTCGGGGATTTCTTCGACCCCAGATGGCCCCGGATCCATTGCGCAGAAATCTCCATGTTGAGAGTATCCCTGTGAGACACTAAGGCTGTCTCAAAAAGGTATCCGGGTTTGCGTCTCTCCATGCATATCTACTGAGTCGTTTCTAAGTGCAGGAGCTTTTGTATATCTTCAAGTTCTGGATAATAGTTCTCCTCCCCGTACCGTTTTGACGCCCTAACAGCATCATTGATCCAGAGCGCTATTGACCTAGGAGTTTTTCGGATTGCACTTTCCAGATCCTCTCTCGTTACGTTCCTTTGCACACCATTTCTCAGCGCGTCAAAAAGTGCATAGTCCCTTGCGCAATCGCATATTGCCTTTATTTCGGCCCCCGAGTACCCTTCGGTAATCTCCGCGAGTTCTGCTGTTGAAACGTCAGCGCTCAGTATGTGGTTTCTGGAAAGGGCGGATAGTGCCAGGTCGAATATTTGCCTGCGCGCAGCCAAATCCGGCGGCGGAATGAATAGGGTCTTCTCAAATCTTCCGGGTCATTCTCTTACTTTGGCATCTACACCCAGCTATTCAGTCGACTCTACTCCTCGCTCGAGGAGAAGGAAAGGGAAAATCTCGAGCCACTCTTCAGAGAAATCAATGACGGGCTGGACAGAATGTCAAATCCAAGACCGGAGATTCAACTTGTTGACAACTGAGGGGCGGGTGCAAGGCAGATGGGAAACAAGAATCTCGAAATCGACTGGATTGAGAACAATCTCACGAACATCCAGGCCTCCTCCTCCGTGCAAAGGGGCTTCCAGATCAGCAAGCCCGAATTGATACGCCTCTACGGCGACATGGCGAGCAGGAAGGAACTTGAGAAGTGCGTAAGAGATCTAGAAAGGCATGGAGTCCTGAAGAAAGTGAGCAAGAAATCCGCGCAACCTGCTCCCGAGACGTACATCTTCGTGAATGAGGTCAGGAGTAGGCTATTCGAAATAGACAAAGAAAATTCGGAGGTTTTGCAGCGCAGTCGCGAACTGTCTTCTAGCATCGAAGCAGTCATCGAGTTGAATGACTTGTGGGCGGACGACAGCGGCGGCATTTTGTCTAAAGGCGAACAGGTCAATGGAATTACGATGTTGGGCAACTTTGTATCGGCTTACTGGCAGGCAAAGCTTGACGCGCTCAGGCGGGAAAGTTCTTTGATCGATGCGAAGATGAAGCAGATAGAGAAAGAGATTTCCCAGTTGAAAGTGTTGTTAGAATAGTGAACTCTTCTGAGGCATTCCCGCGCGAGCGCAATCTTGTACCCGCTATGAACATGTATGAGGAAGAGATTAGCAAGGTGCTGAGACTCCGGCAATCACGAAGGGACAGTCTAAGTAAAGATCGGCTTCCTGCTGGATCTCGGCACACGTTAGGTGATTACTAAACATGCACTGAGTATGAATGCTATCTAGCCCACGATGACAAGGATGAAGTGCTTGAGACTGTGATTGCGATCAACATTTTCTTTCTCGCGAGGTATACAAGTCCACTTAGTTGCTCGCTGAACTCTCAATGGCGTTTGCCATACTATTCACCATCGGTGCTCGACGCTTTTCCCGGACGATCAGGTCAACCTCCTTCACGAGCTCCTGGCATTCTTCCCTTGCCTTGAACAGCATTGCCAGATTTTCTTGGCTGGAATCCATATTGTACAGCTCTATAGTCAGGAGGAGAAATTGCATCCTGTTTTTCACGTAGTGGTTTATTGCAATTTTGAGATCCGTTTTGTCCACGATGCTCCTCTTCCAGTAGTATGCCTGCAGTGCAGTCGCGACGATTCCCGCAATGCCGAGAAGAATCCTCACAACCTCTGCTGCCGGATTGTAAAAGAATGAAGTCGCGGGTTGATTTCCAAAAGCGTCGACTAACGCATGAACGAGTAGCCAGGTGCTGCTCAAGGCGAGAGTGATAGTGACTAGGAGTCTGATCCTTAGTTCTTCTTTGAATTTAGAAAGTATGCCACTCATTTCTTTATCACGGCCTGCGTTTGTATGCGAAAGACAGATGGCTCACTGCTGACTTTATTGTTCAAGATTCTTTTTCGATGCTCGATATTCGCCGCCTATATAACCCGTATCGAGCAATTTGCTAGCCCAAATCTAGTCTAGGAACCAACCCAATTCTCGTTTTATTAACCAAAGTTACAAATCGCAAAAACATGCATCTAATTCAGAGAAATGAGAAAGGAAGAGATTCGGATGAATTCTTCATGTATAGCAGAATAAGTAAGAGGCTGAACGTTAAAAAAAAGCTAAAAGAGGCGCTCTCTCTCCTCACAATCTTTGACGCATTTGATAGCCGAGCTTGCGGGGGCTGATTTTATTCTCCTACAATTGGTGCGAGAGAACACGGGGTGCGCATCCTACGTGATAGGTTCCAAGATTGACGGAAGCTGCATCATAGTGGACCCGCTGATGGACGAGGAGAGATATCAGGAGTCTCTGCGTGAACACGGCCTAAATGTGGTGGGGTTAATTGACACTCACACCCACGCGGATCACATCTCCGGACTCCGACACCTCTCGCAGTTCTTCCCATCGGCATTCCTTGCCGTTCACGAATCTTCGCCGGTCAGGTTCGAATGCGAAAAGCTGAGAGATGCAGAGACTCTTAGTGACCGGCTGCCCAAGTCCTTTTCACAGGCCGGGATCGAGATCAAGGTAATCCATACGCCCGGCCACGCTCACGACCACATTTGTCTGCTGATTGAAACGAAGAATGGCGAGAGCAAGGAAAACGGCGTGGCAGAGAAAAGTAAGAAGATGCTTCTATCCGGGGATTGCCTCTTCATTGGAGACGTTGGAAGGACGGACTTGGGCAGGGGGGACAATCATAAGATGTTCGAGAGCCTCTTTAGTAAGATATTGACACTGGATCCCGACACGGAGGTCTACCCGGCTCACGTAGGCGCGAGGCACTTCCTGTCCGGTGAAGGCATGAAGACAACAATAGGAGAGGAGAAGGCGAGGAACCCTGCGCTGCAGGTTGGGAGCGAAGAGGAATTCGTCAAGTACATGACTGAGGGGTGGCCTCCAAAACCGGAGCATTATCAGGAGATAATTCGCATCAACCTCGGGGAGATCCCGCTCGCCGATGTGCAAGAGGGAATAGCGAGGGAAGCTGCGCATACGAGTTAAACGGGTTTCTTAAGGCACGATTCTAGTATCTAAGACAGGCGTCAAGATCTTACCTTGAATCCCTTTGGAACAAGTGTGTGACCGAATAACCACGAACGATTAACAATTTTTAAATTCTGTTTTTTTTTGGCGGTGGCCGACAAAGAAGACTTTTCGCGAAAATATATAGTCGCTAGTTGAGAGAACGTTGCTCCAAATTACTAAAGAAACTAGGCGCATGAAACCTTAAGTCTTCGAAATCTATTTCTCTCTGCCGATAGGGAGCCTAGTTATGGCATTCTCAAAAAAGAGTCACAGAAAACCGGATGAGAGAAGAAAGTTTGGAAAGGGGAAAGTCGAACTCGTCAAGGTTGGCAATTTCACATTTGGAAAGGGAACATTCAATGCTGGCTGGAAGTGGTCCAAGCACGTAAAACCGATTGCAAAAACTGAGAGTTGCCAGGTCCACCACATCGGGTACGTTGTCTCGGGCCGGATGGCTGGCGTTATGGACGACGGCACAAAGTGGCGCGCGGGCCCCGGAGACGTCCTAGACCTACCTCCTGGACACGACGCCTGGACTGTCGGAAAAGACCCCTGCGTATTCTTGGATATTACAGGATTTACGGAATATGCAAAGTAAGAAGCTTGAATAGCGTAAGTAGCCCTTTTTCCTTGCAAATAACCGCTTATCACAAACTACAGGAGGCGTCGCTTACACCAAAGGTAGAAAAGCGTATTCAATCTGCTCGTTTTCGTCCAAGAAAGTGGTCTCCGCAATTAGGACAGCCAGAGGGAATGCTGTGGCGACCAGGAAGTTTACACCCTTCGTTCCCTCAGATTCAATGCTTTCTGTGATTGAAAACTCTATGATGGGATAAATGGTCTTATCTTCTACTCTAAGTCCTTCTCCAAAAATGGTATCAGTTCTATTTTTTGCAACATCGCTGGAATCGTGCATCAGGTTCTCCTCCTTATAGTGCTCACCAGGTCACGAAACGGCTTCTTGAAGTACGACCTGATGAAAGCAACGACGATTCTCAGCAGCCTCACTCTCAACTCTGCTGCTATAGATCCATCCAAACGCTCACCTTCAAAGCTGGGGTAAACCATGAGGGAAGACCTCGGGAGCGCATTGACTACCAATGCGAGTGACCAAAGGTAGCCGCAGACGGTAGCAGTTTCGGCAGGATCGTCCTCAATTCCAAATGTCAAGCTCGCCGAAACGCGCTTGATTTTGATGGATTTTCTAAACGCGTCCAAAATCAAGGGCAGATATTGTGGGGAGTCTCGTAATGCAGACAATATGCGTGTGGTCTGTTTCCAATCAAATTTTCTCTTCTTCTTCTGCTCCTCCTTTGCAGCCTTCGGCTTCTTTTCCTCCTCCTCCTTCTTCTTCTCGCGGGGCATCCTGCGTCGGATGACGGTAATCCAAAACCAGCTTATTGCGATCTGGCCTGTTGTAGAAGTTCCTGTCCTTGCAAACTGCAAGGTGATGCCAAATGGGACAAGGAGAATGAGTGCGATTGCTGAGAAAATAATCGCAAGTATAACAAGAAGAATGGTCAGGACGACATAGTCCAAGCGTTAGTTACCGTCTTCCAGCGTGCTTCTTTCTCTAGGATCGCGTTTTTGGCAGCTCTTTAGTTCCTCCTTCCATCTCTGGTCTTTTTTCTTCTCCTCTTACTTCTACTTCCTTGCCTCTTCCTTCCCTTCTCCCTCTCATCCCTTCTATCACGGAAGATGCAACCTCGCCAAGAGCCTTGGTCAGCGGGCTTGGTGTAGTCAGAGGAAGCACTTTGACACCCTCAGCGCCCTTCATCCCCTTTAGGACGACAATCACTGCGACGGGGGTGACACCCGCCCCTCCTCCGGCGCCTCCCCCGCTTCCCTCGCTACCATTCCCTTTTCCCAACCCCGCTCCTGTTCCGAAACCAACACCAAGCTTGGTGACAGGAATGATCACCTTGTCCTCCGACTCGATTGGCTCTCCAATGACGTTTCTGATTGCAACTACTTTCAGCATCTCATCTATCGTAGTTCTGACCTGCCCTTCAATACTCATGAAGTACGCACCGTAGTAGTTGCCTTGGATAGTCATCTAATTATTAAGGCAGAGAGAGTATTTCCAAAGAGAAAAATATCTAATCGCAGCTGTCGTTGGAAAAAGGCATCTTCGCTAAGCTTTTCAAAACTTCTGTTCATTACATATTGGTGACTTTGGCCGTGGAGTTGGATATCGATGTGTCGAACTTTACTAACCACGGCCGCCAGAGAGAGTACGCAAACGTCTTTGCTCGAATCTCGGATTTTCGCTCTAACTATTACGAGCGTATTGAGTCTGGATTCCGAATAGTCGTCATCTTCTTCAGACCGGCCGTATTTGTCTCCCTCCACACTCTTTTGATGGTATCCGTTTTCTCAAGTACTTCCTAGATCAGCCTACAATTCATCGAATGTACGTGGGAATCGCCAAGAACTCTTTGCCAATCCGAGCAGTTCTGATCTGGTTGAAAATTATCTGCAGTCGGGTTCTGCCCTCTTTGACAATCAGAAAATCAATGTCGGCAAATGATGTACAGCGGAGAAAAAGCGCTAATCGCCGAAGTGGTCTGCACTCTGAGAGGAAAAACAATTGCCGAGAATTTGGTTTACAAAATTATCTTCTAGATCAATTTCTCTCTATTGCATTTTTCTCTCCTGTGATTGAGGCCGATAAATTACAGTGGGATAATATGCGTCGAATCGGTACAGATGGCTCGGAAAGGTGCATGAACGAAATGCAATCATTCGCCGAGAGAAGTATTGTAACGGATTGGGTCGGTCTTCGAGCAGAAAGAGGTAATTGACAGGGATGTATCAAACTACAAGTATGTCAGGTTGGAGCAGAGTACTCGCAATCGTTTTGGGACTCTTCGTAATTGGAGTTGGCATCGCTGCGATATTCTTCCCGTCGATTGTTGTGGGTTTCCTTACCTTTCTATTTGCGATTTCATTCATCATCATGGGCTTTTGGGCGCTGTCAATGGGAATTTCTGGACAGAGATTAACCATGCCTCAGGGCACAGGACCTGTGACCTCGTCGAGACAGTCGACTACTACTGTTCCTGATCAAGGAGTCAGGGCTCAATCAGAGTGAAAGGTGATAACAAATAGTGCAAACAACAGCAACCGAACTCAGAAAAATGCAGGAATCTCTGAGGCCAGAGGGCAGTCGCAACTTGGTATTGAGATTCAACAATATGCCTGCGATTCAGCTCCTGAATGGAAATAGATTCATCGTGTCATCGCCCGACGGTGACATTTCGGTCATAGATCATGGTTTCTACAGGGACGACACGAGGTTTCTCTCGACACTGACTACCCGAATCAACGGATTGCCTCTCGCCGCTCTCAACTCCAATTATTCAACGCCCTACTCGGCCGAGTTTTACCTGACAAATCCAGAGGTGCCTGAAACTTCCATGGGAAAGAGAATTCCAAAGGAGAGTCTGATGATAGCAAGACACAGGCTAATCGAACGGAATCTCCAAGAGGACTTTTACGTCTTCAACGTGTCTCTGCAGCCGACGAAGTTCAGCCTGAGTTTTGAATTCGACGCCGACTTTTTGGACCTGTTCGAAGTCAAGGAGAGGGTCTTCAAAGACAGGCCCGACATGGGTAAGCCCGAAGACAAGAAGGTCGAAATAGCGAGGAAAATCAATAGGGAGTTTCTCGAAAAACAAAATGTCACACTCTTCTCGTGGAAAGATGAGGAAACTGGGTTTGGCGCAGCGACCGCAGCGTACTTCTCCGAGAAAGGGAAGGTCGAGGGTAACAAGATTACCTACGACTTGAGCCTGGAGCCGAGTGGGGGAAACTTTCACGTCCTGTATGGCTTCGGTCCATTCCTTGGAAATGAACTATGAAAGGAACGTTGGCCAAGTCTCTCGAGAGGAAATCAAGCAGAGAGCCACCTTGGACTATCGACAAAAAATCAATGAGAGTCTGTCGAAGTGGCGCTTGCAGGTCCCGAGGATGCACACGGCCTGGGACGAGTTGAGGCACGCGTACTACCAGAGTCTGCTGGGACTCCTCTCGCTACAAATCACAGACCCGAGCGGTCAGGGCAAGTGGACGCTTCCGGCTGCGGGTACTCCGTGGTTCATGACTCTGTTCGGTCGCGACACGCTAATCACTGCGTACCAGATAATGCTCTTCGGCCCGAACCTCGCCAGGGGCGCGATCGAATCGCTGGCATACTATCAAGCAACCGGCACTGATGGAAATCGCGACATGGAACCCGGGAAGATAATCCACGAAATCAGATACGGACCCTACGCAGCAAAGACCAAGAGGTTCCCCTACTATGGAACCGTTGACGCGACCGAGCTATTCGTCATCCTCGCCTCGGAAATCTACAGGTGGACCGGTGACGCAGACTTTGTGAACAAGTTCAGACCCAACATTATGAGGGCGCTAGAATGGATGGACAATTACGGGGACATGGACAAGGATGGCTTTGTCGAGTACGTCAGGAGATCACCGACGGGCCTCGTCAGTCAAAGCTGGAAGGACTCGTGGAACTCGATGCAATTCCAGGATGGACGAATAGCAGAAGCACCCATCGCGCCGTGTGAGGTCCAGGGATACGTCTACGACTCCAAATTGAGAGTAGCGGAGATTGCAAGGGAAGTCTGGAAGGACAATTCGCTCGCCAAGAAGCTCGTCGACGAAGCCAACGATCTGAAGGAGCTGTTCAACGAGAAGTACTGGATTGAGGACAGAGGCTACTACGCTCTTGCTCTGGACAAGAATAAGGCCCTGGTGGATGCAATGTCCTCAAACAACGGTCATCTTCTCTGGAGCGGGATCGTCCCGGACGACAGGGTGGACTCTGTCGTGGATAACCTGATGAACGATGACATGTTCTCGGGCTATGGAGTTAGGACGCTTTCGAGAAACTCCAAGGGTTACAGCCCGATAGGGTACCACAACGGGACGATCTGGCCGCACGACAACAGCTACGTTGCAATGGGACTCGCTAGATATGGCAGAAAGAAAGAAGCTCTGCGAGTCATCGAGGGCATGCTTGACTCCATCGTCCACTTTGGGTTTCTGTTCCCCGAGGTCTTTGGCGGAGCCAGAAAGGATCTGACGTCCTTCCCCGTCAACTATCCGACGTCCTGCTATCCTCAGGCGTGGGCTGCTGGAGCGACACTCCTCTTCCTCAGAACTTTGCTTGGAGTCTCGCCAAATCGAGCAAAGAAGACTCTCGAGCTTGATCCGATAATCGGGGAGGGGTACGAGTCGGTAATGCTGACAGGAGTCCAGGCATTCGGCCAGTCGTTCAACATCAACGTGCATGAGGGTTCGAAGGTTACTTCAGAAGGAGAAATTATGGCACCCTCACTTCTCTAGAAAAAAGAAATTCAACAAAATACCCCGACGATGAGAGGAGGTAGCACCGTGTAGTGTCGACCCCCGGTGCGGCCTCCCTCTCCTTGCTTCTTTTTAATTCTAAGAACTGAATCAAAGTATCGCATAACTCCTTCTGAGGTTCGTAGAGTGAGAAAAATTCTAAACACAAGGGTATTCGTCGGAAGTGTCTCTTCCAAAGACTTTCACTAAAACAAAAGAGTCAATTGCTTCGGACATCATAGGAGAGAGAGAAGGATCGGAAAATTGATGTAGAGTAATGTGAGGTACGTTGTGAAATGCGGTGGGTTTCATTCAACCTCTACCTGGGAAGGACAGGCTTCCTACTTATTTCGGGTTGGATTCGCCCTAACCCTAAAGGTCTATCTATTGTCAGAGTTTTTCATTGCCTTCACCATAAAGGGCAGAGTGGACAATTTCAGGGAACGCTGGCGCAATATTCACCTCGGGCGCCCCTTCTTTGAATTGCGACAGCGCGTCATTCAGGGCATTAATGATTGCTGCGTAAGAAGCTATGGTGCCGCTTTCCCCCACACCTTTTGTTTGGTTTAGGCTGGAAGATGGAGTGACTTTATGGAAAATCTCAATGTTCGGGCTGTCAGACGAAGTTGGAATGCTATAGTTTAGAAAGTCTGAGGTCAAGAGATTGCCATCATTGTCGTAAACCATTTTTTCTAACAAAGCTCCCCCTACTCCGCTTATGACTCCACCATGAAGCTGGCCTTCGACAATCGCTTTGTTTATGATCCTTCCGCAATCCTCGACGATTACGTATTTTTCGATCCGTACCATTCCTGTTTCAGTATCCAAACTCAGAGCACAAAGATGCACGCCGCTGGAATGCGACGCAGTTGATTTGGCCGCAAATTTAGAGTCTGCTGAGATCTCGCTCATCCCGAGTTTATCTACAATCTCTCCTAATCCGATGAGAGGCTTTTCCGGCTGTTTTGCTTCAACAATGCAACCATTGCGGATGTCAAGCGAGTTTCGATCAGTATCAAGTAGCTTTGAGGCCTTTCCAAGAAGAATAGCCTTCAATTTACGTGAGGCGTCAACAACAGCGCTTCCCCCCGCGGAAGCTGACCTGCTTCCAAACGTTCCTATTCCTCGGGGTATCAGCGTAGTATCTCCCCACATTACTTTGACTTTCTCAAATGGAACGCCTAATTCTTCGGACGCTAGCTGGGCAAACGCGGTTTCATGACCCTGTCCGTGGGGCGAGGAGCCGGTGTAGACCTGCACTTCTCCGCGCTTGTTTAGAGTCACCCTAGCTGTCTCGCTATTGAAGGTTCTTAATCTTGGCATGAATTTGATAATTGCGATTATGCCGCGCAGCGAGATGCCTCCTAGAAAGTTTCGTATTGAAAAGTTCGCTTCTCCGCCGTTTAGTGAAATACCGATTCCCGCAACGCGAGTGGGTCTGTTGTTCTCATCCCTGTGTCTTGAGTTGAAATCATCCCGCCAGGCACGGATCTTTTCATAATCGGCTGATTTGACCAACAGGTCGAGAAGGCTCTGGTAATCCTCGGAGAAAGGCGATTTTGGACTCAGGACGTTGCGACGCCTGAGTTCTATAGGGTCTAACCCCATCTTCTTTGCCATCTTATCGATGGCGCGTTCGGTGAAGTAGCATCCCTCAGGCATGCCCGCTCCCCTCACCGGGCCGACAGGCATCTTGTTCGTTGTATAGGACTGAACCTTCAAGTCAAGATTTGGTATTTCGTACGGTCCAGGCATTGCCCCGACGGTCGTCGTAGCCATGAAGGGGGTGCCTCCAGGAACCCCAACATCACAATCTATACTCGCTTTGACCGCAACAAATTTTCCATCCCTGTCGCAGGCCAAAGTAAGATCGCAATATTCATCGCGACCCGGAGCAGATTCGAGGAACTGTTCAGTTCTACTCGCCGCGAACTTTACTGTGAACCCCGTTTTCTTTGCAAATAGACACGCAAGTAAAGTCCAAGGATACTCTGGCGCGCCCTTTGTTCCGAATCCTCCACCCATATCCATGACCTTGACGCGAAATTTCTCCTTGGGGATCTTGAGTTCTGATGAGAGAAGATCTAGGAGGCTGTGGACGGATTGAACCGTCGCAAATACTTCAAACATATCTCTTTCCTTATCATAACTTACAACGACGGAATGAGTCTCCATCGGGACAGCATCCTGTCTTCTTATTCCCTCTTTTACGTTGATTACGTACGCAGCAGAAGAAATTGCCTTGTCGGCATCACCTTTCTTCAGCCCACCCGTGTAAGAAAGATTATCCTTCCAACCACTGTTGACTAGAACCTTGCCTTGCTTTGCATCCTCTAAAGTTGCGACAACTGGAAGCTGCTCGTACTCTACGTCGACCCAATCGACAAGATCCTCTGCGGAAGCTCTGTCTTTTGCAAGTATTGCGACCACGGGTTCGCCTACAAATCCTACCTCCCCGAGAGCCAGGTGGTAGCGTTTCCAGGGTCGCTTGGGCGGAATGAAGCCGTGACTGACGGGTGATACACCCTCCTTCACTAGATCCTCTCCAGTAAGTGTAGCAATGAATTCCGATGAAGAGCGAACTTTGGAGAGATCAATTCTCTTGATCTTGGCGTGGGCAAATGGACTATGAACCAGGGCCATGAAGGCTAGATTTTCCGCAGCATAATCATCTACAAAGTGACCTCTCCCCGTTAAGAGCCTGATGTCTTCACTTCTCAGCTGTTTTTCTCCTTGCTCTTCCTTTTCTTTCTCCACCAGCACTTGTGTGGACATCATGGTCTCGCACGCTCCTCCTATTCTTCAGAATGGAATTCGACTTTCGCTAGTTCAAAAGTATAATGCACATGGTTATGCATGTATCTGATATCAGCCTGGTTTCAGCCATAATTACAGCAGCGGAAGATATCCGAACTCATATTCGGTTTGAATACCAAATATTTTCGAAAGTTCTGATATCGGTGTCCCGATCCCGGAGTGGGGTGTCAGGTGGGTGTAGTAGTCATCTTTCTATTTTTCAGTGGCATGTCTGGGACCAAGTCCATTGCACCCAGGCGTATCCGCTCGTCGAGTTGTAGCTAAGGGTGGTGAAGCTGGTGCTCGCGTTGCCGCAAGTCATCGTAGTGAAAGAGGTCACGCTCGTTACGGTTGCATTTAGGATGACGTTATTCAAGGTCGAAGGAAGAATGTAGCTCGTCGAGTTGCTATAGGTCACCTCAAGGGTCGCACCGCCCTGGCAACCCTCTGGGGCCGAAAGGTTCCCTTGGCAAAAGCCACCGCCGCCGACGGTGCCGATTGCGGTAATCAAGACCTCAGTAATCGTCACCTGACCGAAGACCCTGGCCACCGTGGTGGTCGCTGTGACGGTAGGTTGGGGCTGAAGGCGAATTTCTGTAAGTGTGGTGGTCTCAGTTGTAGTCCTTACTATGGTCGTCGCGCCTTGGTTTGGCACGCTAAAATTACTCAGTGTGAATCCCAACAGTCCTGCTACAATTACGAGAATGATTGCCAAGACGCCCACTGTCCTGCTGACAGCGGTTGGGACGGTCTTCATCTTCTTTCTCGCTCTCACATGGCCGTAGAAGAATGTCGCGATTCCGACAATCAGCACCGCGAAGCCTATCTCGGCTACAAAGGTGCCTGTCGGCCAAATGTAGATGTCCGTGTTCGGAAACGTGTGGTAGCAGGGCACGAAGTGGCTCGGTGTTTCGGACGGGCAGGAACCGACGTCCAGAGTTCTGATGAAGAAACCAGTAAAAATCAACACCAGCCCGACCACTATGAGACTGATGCCAATCTTACTCAATCTCAATGTCAAATCATCTTTGAAAACTTTAACAGGGTAGGCATGTTACGAGTATTTTACCCTACACTCCCGCCGAAGTGTTCTGGCAGGTAGAACAAGAGCGAGACTGCGTAGAATGAAATACCGGCAGCGTCAGTGCTCACATTATCTGAGAGGTCACGAAACTTTGGAAACAGTTGTTCCCGCAGCTGAGAATCGTGCTCGGATTTTATTAACAACGTACGCTCACACAGACACTATTGGAAACATGTACAGGGCGGGACACTATGAGTTCTTCTAGCAAGGCAGCCACGCTCGGCTTCCTCCCAATCCTGCTGATTGCAATAATCTTTGGCACGTACTTGGGATTGACGCTCGCACCTGCCAGCACAGGGGGTACGAGTCAATCGCAGGCTCTTTGCTCGGACGCTTCCCATGCACTCTGCATAAGTTACCTGTCCGTCAGGGAGAACTCCTCCGACCAGTTCTATCCGACTCTATGGTCGCAAATCTACGTCCCGCAACCGACCGCGGACGTCAGCGCATCCATCGACGGTGTCCAGGTGTACTACCTGTCCACGAGCCAAGAGAAGGGGCTTCAAGACATATCCCAACAAATACGCAATTCTTCTTTGAGGATAGTCGCAGGTCGGGAATACTCCGTCACCTTCACAGTCACTTATGCCAGTGGTGAGGTGGGCACACTATCCAGAACAGTGACCGCGCTGCTACCATCTCCGTCCAACATTACTGCGACTGGCGTTTCGCTGTGTTCGCAGAACTGCGTATATCCAGCTCCGCACCTTTCCGCACTCGTCTCGGTGAACGCAAGCGTTCCGCTATCGAGGTTGCAGGTTTTCGTCAACGGCTCTTTGGCAGGCGATGGAGACTACGCAATCGGGATAATGTACGCGCAGCACAGTATCGATTTCAAGGGCGGGGGTGGCAATCAAACGATTAGCGCTGGTAGCCTCTGCAACGTAACCTTCGTCGGAACGTTCGAGGACGGCACGGTCTCAACGTCCACGAGCTTGGTACGGGCAATGCAGGGCTCATCCTGAATGATGTAATTTAGGAGAGATACAAGCATTGGTGGAAAGGCGAAGAATGAATCAGTCAAGGAATCAGGTATCAACACCCGCGAAATAACGTAAATGAATTAGGATGTGATGCACTCATTGATTGCAGATCTTTCTTTCTCCACATGTCTCATGGGCATGCATCGGCGTTTGGTTTTCTCTAAACGATTATAAGCAACTCCATGCATCCATTTTGGTCCTCTACGATATGAACGACCCCTCAGCGCACGAAAAGTTTCTTAGCAAATTGAAACAATCGGGCGAAGTGAAGATAACCGTAACAGGGCGAAAGTCAAAGAAGAAATTTTCGACTCCAGTATGGTTTGTCTTAGACGGAGGAGAGAAGAAAGTAGAGCTCGTTCCCGTCAAAGGCTCGGACAGTAACTGGTTCAAGGACTTAGTAAAAGATCCTCGGATTGAACTCAGCGTAGATGATACTTCAATCGCATCCAAAGCAACGCTAGTAAGGGATCCCAATCAGGCAAAGAAGATTCTTGACAAGTTAAGAGCGAAATACAAGTCCGAATGGTCTGAATCATATTATACCAAACGCGACGTGTCCGTAGAAGTTCCTGTCTGAATCCCGTCCTGATCTTTCAGTATCTCAGTTAATCATCATGACGTAGTTCTTTTGTTTACTTCTGTTCCTTCTTCGCCAATATCTTGCTTGAGACATAGTCTTCAAACCTCTTGTCAAAAGTCCCGGAAGCCATCCTGTGAATTTCTGAAAACATTGGATGCCTGGATAGTCTTTCGAGAAACGCAGACCACTGCTGCCAGTCGTCCTCGCCGATCCACTTCTTTTCGTACAGGAGGTACGCTTCCTCAACTATACCATAAGCGAGAAGGAGATGGCTCTAGACCGCAATATCTTCTTTGGACACTTTCTTCGCCATTTCATCGGCTAAGCCCGTCACAGAAAAGAGGGAAAGCGCAAGTTCGGGCCTGTCTACTAGCGTCGAGACTAGATCGTTGTATCTGCCCATCAATCCTTGGTATGAGGATTCTTTGATCACCCTCTCTTGGCTACGAAATTGAAAAACGAACACTATGAGTGTAACGCCCAGGACGATGGTCTGGACTACGGTGCTGATTACGACTAGAAGGGTGGTTGTGTCTACCAAGAAAGTGCGAGCCTATGGTCGATTGACATTAACCGCTGCAATTCCAGCCGAACTTAATATGGATTAAGCGCACTGACATCTCATAGAGAAATCATTGAGGTTAGGCTATTCCGAGCTTGGCGGCTATCACAACTTGCCTGAAGAAAAAGTCTTCTCCTTCGAGCTTTTCTTCGTTAAACGGAGCGCAGGCCTGGACTGTGTGGAAAAATATGACGCCGTGTTCGACGGCATTGCGTATTAGAGCAACAGTCTCATTTTTATCCGACCTGATGCGTAGCTCATTCCCATGTAGCTAAGCTCGAAGGCCGAGAATTCGAGTTAACGTCCCTTCCAAGTTTGCGCTTTCGCATTCGTTCATCTGCTTCTTTTATTTTGTTGTTTTTGATGCTGCCTGGGACTGCTCGTTGCTGACTTTTTCCATCCAGTCGGCGATCTTGCCGTCTTCGAGCTGTTCCTCAATGGCGATGTGCGTCATGGCGGAGGTCGCGGTAGCACCGTGCCAGTGCTTCTCGCCGGGAGGGATCCAGACTACATCACCAGGCCGGATTTCCTCAATCGGCCCTCCCCAGCTCTGTATTAAGCCGCAGCCGGATGTCACGATCAACTTCTGCCCTAGCGGGTGGGTGTGCCATGCTGTCCGAGCTCCGGGTTCGAAAGTGACGTTGAGGCCGACTGCGCGTGCCGGGTCGTGCGCCTCGAACAGAGGGTCGATACGCACACTGCCTGTAAAGTACTCAGCTACCCCCTTCGTGGAAGGTTGTGATCCGCTCCTTTTGATGTCCATTTTTGGGAATCTTCTCGCTTGATCATCGATTAACACAAGCAAAAATCATTTTGGATAAGTCCGGACTGAGTGAACCAATATACCAACGCTTCCTTTCCAATGCCTGGTGGCCCGACAACCAAGACAGTCGATTTGTCAGGGTATCCATCGCTACCCAATATCGAGTCTAGCGCTTGGATACCTGTGGAAGCCAATTGCTATTTCGCACGAGTAATATTCTCAGAGATAAAGTTATCATGAGAGAAGCCAAGCTGATCTCTGGTGAATTCAGGTTCTCGAGGATCTCCATTTCTTTAGAATGCTCTTCTCTCCCTGTGAAAGTTCGCCGGGCTTTACATTGTCTGCTACACCAAGAGGCCTCTTGTACATGCCTATAACACGCATTTCGTCTTCCGAGAGGATGCCGCTCGATACTGCGGAATTTAGCTCGCTCAGCCAATCCTGATCAACTGGCGATTTATCAGGCGTGGCTTCCTCCACTTCCTCATTATCTACGGTAGCCAACAGGCCGACGAGACTCTCCATCTTTGACGGATCCTCGAGATCAGGTACCTTTTTCTTTTCCGTCTCTCTAGGCATGTACCTTCCAAAGGTGTATCCAGTCCAGTAAACGAACTTGGTCGGATCAATCCTGATGAACCTGTACTTGTAGAGCTTCCTCTCATCCGGTAGATATTTTCCTCTTGCGTAGAAAGTAAACATTCCCGGATATTTCTTGGCAAAGCTAATCATCTTTGGGCCAAGAGAAATTATTGAGGCAATCATTTTTCCCATGCTGAGCACCTTCGCCTTACCCTGAATCATCGCCCCGCAGGCATCCAGTGCGAGCTTTTTGTTGTCTACAAGAAAGGAGATGTTCGGGTTTGCTTTCATGAACTTCATCTTCGCCGAAGTTATTGGAGTCATCATGTAGACTCTTTTATCGGCATAGTGATATGCAACAGGATAGCTGTAAAGGTCGCCTTTCTTCGACATGACTGAGAGATACCCAATCTGCGTGGACTTGAGCACTTCCTCGACCTGAGACGGTAT
The DNA here is from genome assembly GCA_021325255.1 of Nitrososphaerota archaeon. The sequence goes on from JAJPHP010000038.1 coordinate 39,153, forward strand.
GGAAGAGCTTGCTTCTTCTGACATGAAACAAATTCACGTTAAATTTTGAAATTAATTTCTAATAAATTTCTTCGCTGGCGTAAACCTCAATGCCTTTGTCTGTTATTGTATAAGGCCTCGCCGTGGTATCAACCTTCTGGCCGCGCATCTTCAAAATCTGGATGCTCCTCATGCCTTTTTTCTGAAATCTTCTCAGAAGTATTACTCCTTCAGCTAGATATTCTTCAGGCTGGACCGTTCGGTCTTCGCCGGTGGAAAGGATCTCGCTTGTCAGTAGACAGGTTGCACCGGTTGTTTGGAGCGATTCAACTATGTCGAGTATGACTGGTCTCCTCTCCTCGATGGTCGGAAATCTGAAAACAAGATCGGAGATGGAATCCACAGCGATTCGCTTTGGAGAGACTTTGCCCATGCCCTCCTGCATCATGTCAATGAGGTTTACGAGTCCTAGTTCTCTGCCTCCAACATGAATTCTTCCAACCTTTGCTTGTTCTGGTATTCGCCTGACTTCTGTAGCATCAACGTAGGCAAACTTGCCGTTCTTCTCTAGCCCTCCAAAGTCCATCCCTAACCCAAGCATTTCGGTCATGTAACGCGATTTTGACTCATTCATTCCAATGAACATGCTGTTCTCAAATCCTTGAGTTGCAGCCCAGTTGAGAAATTGAGAAACGAAAATCGTCTTCCCCGTGCCGGGCTCTCCCAAAACAAGTATGACTCTGCCCTGCGCAAATCCACCATTGAGCAGAGCATCGAGGCCGGGTATCCCGCTGCTCTTTACTTCGCCGACGCCCGGAGGTGTATCCGATTCTTTTATTGCCATAACCGATCACACTTCTTTGTTGCGCGTTTTCTCTGCCCTGTCTATTTAATCATAGCTTTATGTCAATCTCGCAAGAGTTGGGTATGATGTCTACGCACTTCCCAAGACCCTTACGGTTCCAGTCATGTATGGGTGTATTAGGCAGTGATAGCCATAGATACCGGGAGTGGTAAAGGTATAGCTCCAATGGTCACCAGAGTTCAACAGACCTGAGTTGAAGTTTCCTTGGTCGCTCGTTATGGTGTGAACAGAGTAATCCTGGTTTATCCAAGTTACAGTATTATTGACTCCAATCACAACTGTGATTATTGAAGGAGTAAAGTGCCCCTGTTCATTGCTCGGATTACTTGCGCCGAGTACAATGGTCACAGAGCTGGTTTTCCCAACTTGTGAATAAGCCACACCGCCCTGCAAGGCACCAAACGTAACTGCCCCAATTAGAAGGGCTACAACTGCTAAAGCTAGAAGACCGCCATAAGAGATTGGAGTTGAAAGGTATCGCTTCGAGTACAAACCTCTCTTTGCGTTCTTTAGGCAGAGAGCCGAAAAAATTGCGACCAGGGTCAGTATTGAGACGCTCGAAACCCCAATGACAAACGTGACAAAATCGGAAGGGTTCGAGGCTGTTGGAACTATCACTGCCAACGAAGGGATAATGAAGATCAAGCTAACGATAAGTGACAGAGCGAACGCCACACGCCTGCGCGTGAGAGTACTGATTGCGGATATGTAACACAGGACGCAAAAAATACCGACAAGAGGAACGAAGAAGATGTCGAATGCTGAACGCGTAACCAGGTCCCTTCCTATCCCAAATAGCAGAGCTGAACCGGTGTATACTAGCCCCGCGAAGATCAACCAAACTGCAAAAGGATAGTGCTTTGTCTTGGTTTCAGAGATCACAACTTTTTCTGAAGATAAAACAGAATTCGTGCTTCTGTCCATTTGTCCCATTCCTCCGTATCTATGCTTGCCAAGAGAAGATCTTAATCTCCATCCTACTATTGCTCGGAATTTCGGACAGGTTTAACTAACGATTGTCCGATCCCCCGATTGAAAGATGGTCCAACCAGATTCGCTCGACAGAAGAATTATGCGAGAGCTTGAAAGCCCTGGCTCGCTTCAGTGGAACATACGAGAGTCGTTTTCCAGCATCGCGAGAAAGGTCGGAGTCGATGAGGAAACAGTTCGAAACAGAGTCGCCCGAATGCGCGAGGCCAGAATTCTGAAGGGCTGGGAACTTGTCATCAACCCGCACTTGATCGGGCGAGAGAGCGCTAGCCTAGAGTTGGAAGTTCAGAATGCATCCGCCAAAAATGCTGCGATAGAACAAATCAAGCTAATCGATGGGGTCATTTCCATCCTGGACTTTCACGGAGCGAGCCTGCAGGTTGGAATCTATTACAGACACGAACGTGCGCTTGCCAAACAGATTAGCCTCATGGAGTCGATATGCGGCTGTAAGCATTCGATGCTCTGGAACGTCACCTTTCCTCCATGCGAATTGAAGATGACAAAGACGGATTGGGTCATGCTGAATATTCTCCGGAAGGATCCACGGAAAAAACTTGCGGATATTGCATTTGATGCGAAGGCCTCGACACGAACCGTAAACCGAAGGCTAAACCTGATGGTTGAAAGGTATGCTTTCTTTCTGCACGCCCTAATTGATCTGAAGAAGGTTGGCGGCCTAGCATACAGAATGTTGCTTTACTCAAAGGAGCCACGTAAGAAGGAGAAGATAGATGAGTTGATTGCGGATAAGATTGGAGAAAAGGTAGAGTGGTCTTACACCTTCTCGGAAGAATATTCGATGTTCGTCTTGTACTGCGAGAATGTTACTGAAGCAAAGGAGATCTCTGATCTGGTTAGAAATGCAGATGGGGTGAGTGCGTTAAGAATGGACATAATTGAGAACCAGATCACCGTTCAGGATTGGATAGACGATGAAATTGAGATGAAGATATCCTCAGGTTAGGCAAACACAAAAGCGCCGTACAATCACTCAGTCTTCGTGGATTGCCATCACTTGAATCCGTGCCTGTCCAAATAGCTTCGGTAACAGGCCCAAATTTCGAAAGTCTCGACTATATGTTCAACTTTAAGAACTGTGCTCGAAATTGAGCTCGTAAAGGATTCAAAATTAGTTTCAGTGCTTGATATACTGCGGCCGGGTTTAATAACCGTGATGATAGAGGCAAGCGTTTTATGGATAAAAAGGTGGCAACCTACGACTAGCACTTCTGTCATTAGGCGGTCGATTTCGGAGAGTAGTAAAGCACATTGACCCCATTGCCGAAGGTCTGAGCACGTAGGAGTTTGAGGTCGATCTGCCTCCGCATAGGTCTGAAGAGCAGCTTCCCTCCCCCCAGTAAGAAGGGATGGACGAGTAGTTGGTACTCATCGATCAGGCCCAACTCGGTCAGGCTGTGGACCAGAGTACCGCTTCCGTAAATCACAATGTTCCTTCCCGGCATCTGCTTCAGTTGCCTGATTTCCTCCTCAACGTTGTTCTTGATGATCCGCGCGGCTTCGTACTTGCCCCAAGGCGCTGCGTTGAGCGTGTACTTGAGACTACCACTTTGCGAACGCTGTTCATCTTTGTCGCACCTGGAGACGACTCTTCAGTCATGTTCGGCCACGCCCCAGCCATAATTCCATAGGTTACTCGCCCGAGCAGGACTGTGTCCATCGATTCCATCAAATCGCCGGCGTACTTTCCCATCTCCTCGTTGAAGTTGTTCATTACCCAGCCCATGTCTTCCTTTGGCCCCGACATGTAGCCATCGGCAGAGACGAACTCGGACGCGATTATCTTCCTCATAAATTGGGGATATTGCACGTAGGTATAAAATCAGTTCCACCATTGCGGCGTTTTGATTCAATTTCTGATTCTTCTGCCTGAGCGTCGAATTCACTTCCTTAAGAGCGTAGAACTGACAATGGACCCCTCCCTCAGGGGTGTATATCTTCCGTGTTATTCAATGCCGATCTAGAGGGTAATAGTCGGCGATTTTCTGCGGAACGGAAAGAACCCTTACAAACGGGGAAGAGTCCTTTCTTTGCTATAAGGGAAAGTGCGTAGAGAGAGTTGCTCGCAGTTTACGATGATGGATTCAACGCGACCCTGTTTGAGATCATAGACAGAGCCCTGTCTTCCACCCTCGGGGGAGAGGAGGTCACTGCCCTCTACAACGCAGTCCAGGCAAAATGCAATCTTCCCGGAGAGCAATTCCAGAAGCGACCCCTCGATGTTGTTCGCGCTCTTAGCTCGATTCTAAGTTGCGGAGGGTTCCGCCTCGTCGAAGAGCGGATACTGGACCAGATAAGGAGATCATTCAGACTTTATGATGGCGGCATCACCGACCTGGCGCAAATGGTCGCGTTTGCAAAATGTTGCTACATGGGCGTGTAAGTACAGGAACGAGTTGTAGGCTGCCGTCGATAACCAACGTAATCTTGCATGAACTTCCTTTCTTCTAATTTCTTTTCTGCTAGCGGAACAGACTTGCGCTAACGCGGCATGAGGCCGCTTACTCTACAGGAGGTCGGTTCGGCAATTTCGGTGGTTCTTCTTACACACGACGTAAGCTGGACTGAAAGGCTAGAAGACTCCAAAGAGGTACAAGAAAGCGGTGATTTCCTTGATCCTAATCCGGCCCGGCTGCCATGGGTCATTTTCTTTTCACACCATTTTTCTGTACACACTTGACTATCACTTTTGGTGATGCCAGACTATGAGCATTACATCAAGATCGAACTAGATGATGTACGGCAATATCGACATGATCATGTTGCCGAAATATGTTGCCAGAGTGACAAACCCCCACTTCTTTTCAAACCTGAAGCTGTACCCTATGAGGCCCCAGAGGCCGACATAGTAGAGCAGAACGTATGGTCCTGCTATGGGAGTGCTTCGGAAGTTAAGAGTGAGAATATAGTCCAGAAAGAGTTCGACAATGAAAAAAAGGAAAATCGGTATGAGAAGTAAAGTTTCCCATATGTCTCTTTTTTCTTCACATTGAGGAATGCTATGTAACCCAAGGCGAAGCCCACGATCATGGCCAGAATGCCTAGGACGTACTGAACCTGTGGTAAACCAGAAATCCTTGCGGCAAACAGAGCTGACATCACCGCGTTAATCAGGTTCGCCATTATGACAACAATCAGGTCTATTCTGGCGTAATGACTTTGAGACTTGATACCTTCTTCTTGTTTGAATAGTTCCTATCCTGTCCAACATTGGAATTTGGTATGATTGAGGACACCGATACTTCTTCGAGTATGTGTCCTTCGTAGTTTTATATTCGGGTTTCCTTTTCTCCTGCCGAAAGGTTGTTCACAATGTCACGTGGGAAGGAACGATAGTGGCAATAATGGCTCTTACTAAAAGAAAACTCAAACGAGCAGGAGCTAATTCCGAAGAGACTGCTAAAACACCCAAAGAACTCGCACTTAACGAAAAGTGGCTCAAAACATGCGTCCGCGCCGGTGTGGTTGCGACACAGAACGGCCGATACTACATATTGAGCAACAAGAAAAAGAAACACTAGCTACAACAGTGCAGTTTCTTTTGTGAATTCTGATTTTCTTCACAACTCGGTACGGGAGAATTTTCTCGCACACTGAGGATTTCGAGCTTCGGGCTATCCTTGCGTAGGCCTCGGCGGAATGCCCAGACTCCAAGAAGCTTCACACCTTTCGTCTCTATGTTTCCCACAGATAGAGAATTGCAAAGTTCGCAGCATTGGTTGCATTTGCCACGCTCCACCTGAAGAAAGTGGTGATAGATGCGAGACCTGTTTGTGCTATGTTACGAAGGCCGCTTGCAAATGAGGTACCTGCATTCAAACTCACGATCCGAACAGCGACACTCTTCAAACAGGAACCAATTTTAGACCAGTTACTCGCTGGTAGTGTTCCTTGTTCTTTGTGAGAAGAGGAATGCCTTGGCTGATGCATATAGCGGCGTTGAACAAGTCTCTGATTTCGATCCCTTTTCCATGCTGCCTGAGTTCAGCGCCTATTTCGGATGCCTTCTCGGCCGAACTCTTGTCAAATGGAAGCACATTGCCTTGCTGTTCTATCAGACTACGTGCTTCCTCGTACCTTTTTTCCCTTTGTCCTGAACCTCTAGCCCCGACAAGCAGCTCGAAAGCCGTGACAGATGTAATCGCAACCGACGACTCGTTTCTCCATCGTTTGTAAGCGGGCAACCCGGGTCCCTTCCCCTTCAGGAAGTCTATCAGAATGTCCGTGTCTACGCAGATTTCTTTCTCTTCTTTTTCTCTGACTGAATCTTCCAGCTCTCCCAAAGCTCCCCCACCTCTTCCATGGATTTATCTATCGAAGGATCATTCGCCCAAACTCCCTCTAGCTCCTCTAGAGGTATGATTCTTTTCAAAAGAACCTGCTCCGCACCTACCGCTTCGATTTCGACGGTATCGCCCTCGGCAAGTTTTACCTTCCTTCTGACTTCTTCTGGTATTGTTACTTGGTAGTTTCTGGTAATCTTTGCCTTCGCCAAATTACTAGCAATACCTCCAATTAGGAGAATCATCATAACTTACTAATAGGCTTATCTCGAAAGGAGTTCTCCGGGCTCGCAGGAAACTCGATCGAAACGGGAGAACGCTTTCATTCTAAAGGGCTCGGCGTTCGTTGTTTTCCCGTCAGATACCTGCTACGATGAAATCTGTCTCACCCACAAACAAGATGAGCCGCCGAGGGGGCTATTATTCCATTCCTGCAGATTTGAGTTTTTTTACGATAATTTTAATCTTAATGCTGAAAGGCAACCACAAGATTCGGACAGCGCTTCGGACATCAGTTCGCCTAGTATTTCTTCAGAGCGGTCGTTCGAATAGACGTTCGCCATGTCGAAGAAATTTATGACCAGGCCAAGAGCTCTCTGCGCTATTGGTCCAGCTTTGTCGATTTCGACCACCCATTCTGATCTAATTCCGAAGGACATAGCGCCTAAGAAAATTCTTGAAACCTTGAGGACGCTGTTGCCTAGCCTTGCGTATTGCATGCCTTGTTCTCCGCTACCGTCCTGCATGGACAGGAGGGATTCGATCGCGCCAAGGCATTTCTTGTTCAAACCATCTTGCAAGCCGAACGAGCGTGCTTTCTTCCCCAAACCTAGCCATGAACTGCACTCCTATTGGCAAACCTGATTTGCTCTGTCCTAGAGGCAATGATATGGCTGGCTGTCCAGTGATGTTAGCTGCGGGAGGGTGTATTCGAATTTCATCTTGAAGACGCATGTAGTCAACATAGCCGATGTCCGTTCGCATTTTCGTGTACGTGCCAAGAGGCTGTGGTAGTTTGACCAAAGTGGGAGTGAGCAGGATATCATATTGCTCGAAGAATTTCCCGAATGTTCGCCTAAACTTGTTCAAGACGAATTCTGTCATGAACATGTCAGCGGCAGTGAGCCCCTTGGAGTATTTGTAGAATGAGAGCATTACTGGTTCCAGTGTTTCTTCACTGATTGTTCTTCCTATCATAGCAGCGAACATGTCCATCCCAGCGTACAATCCGAACGACCAAGCTACGCATGTTGCGCGCAAGTACTCCTCATAATCAAATATGGGGCTGGCCTCAACAACTTTATGCCCTGCCCTTTCACATTCACCAACTACTTGCTCTACGCTCTGAATTACTTCGGGATCCACATGGCTGCCGGGTTGCCATGAATCAGTTGCCCAAGCTATCTTGAGAGGTTTCTCTATTGGAGCATTCACTTCCTGTAGATAAGATCGACTTGGTTGAATTATGACTAACGGATCACCAGGTGCAGGCTGCGAAACCACATCTAACATCAAAGCCGTATCGCGGACAGTTCGAGTCAGAACAAATTCCTGCAACATTCCCGGCCACAGCTCCCCGATATCTGGTCCAAGTGTTACTCGTCCTCGGGAAGGCTTCAATCCGACAAGACCACATGCACTAGCTGGAATGCGAAGCGAGCCTCCATTATCGCTTCCATGTGCCACAGGAACTATTCCAGCTGAAACACTCGCCGCCGATCCGCCGCTGGAACCTCCAGCCATCATCTCAAGGTTCCACGGATTGCGAGTCGGACCCAGTAGGGCTGACTCTATTGAAGCACCTAATGCAAATTCAGGAGTTGTTGTGCGACCAAGTAGAGTCAATCCCGCCTTCTTGAAAAGCTCCGTCAAGAATGAGTCTTTGTCTGCCACGTGACCCTTCATCAGCCTAGATCCACTCTCTTGGCGTCGACCTCCTTCGCTTGCCCCGATGTCCTTCATCAACATGGGCACTCCGGCAAAGGGGCCAGAAGGGATTAGGCTATCATCGAGTCCTTGTATACGGTCAGAATAGACTTCTACGATCGCATTAATTTTGGCATTGACTTTTTCCACTGCTTCCACAAAGAGCAAAGCAAGTTGTTTTGCTGACACTTTTCTCTGCCCAACCAGATTAGCAAGGGCAACACCGTCATAACGAGAATACTCTTCTACGCTGATTCTTTCTCTATCTTGTGATACTGCTACGGTCAAATTCTATCCAGATACTTCCTTTTTTTCTTATTCTTGCTCAAAGAACGGTCTTGTCTTGCCGATTGAACGATACATTGCCTGACGTAGCGCGTTCTGTCTCGGATCCATCAAGTAGAAGTCGGTTCGATTTGGAACATATGCAAAGCCAACCTTGGAATGAGGATCGGCAAAACCAATACATCCACCAAAGCCAAGCATCCCAAAAGAGCTCGGGTGCGCAAAGGGATTCACGAGACTGGGTTTCATGAAGCCGAGAGACATTTGCATCCCGTCCAATTTCATTACTTCATCATAGAATCCATTAGAAGGTGGAATCGCAGGTGCCATCAGAAGTTGCAAAGTCTCCTCCCGTAGTCCTAGCTCTTTTCCTCCGGTAGCGAACACGCCATATGCCTTGGCGATTGCGCGAGCAGTCCCAATTCCTCCGCCCGAAGGAACTTCTACATTACGAGGATAGATGTGCTCCTTGTCAGTGGGCAGGTCTCCCCATAATGCCCTATTTATCCGAGAACGCGGATTCAAGATTGAGAGCTCCAGACGGATGGGTGCTTTGAATGCCGCGGGTACAGGATTTTTGGCGGTGTAGGTTCTAGCCAGCCTTGAGTTCGGAATCTCATAAGGGAGTCCGATGTAGAAGTCCAGACCTAAAGGAGTAGCGATTTCCTCATGGAAGTACCGTCCTAAACTTCTATGCCTCGGATCGACTCTCCGAAGCAACTCACTCTCATAAAATCCAAGAGTTATGGCATGATACCCTTGGCGCGTTCCAGGTTTCCAAGCAGGTTTCTGTCGCTCCAGAATTATTGCAAGCTTGTCAAGGTCGGCTTCTGTTTTCAAATCTATGTGTTCATCAAGCGCAAACAGTCCTGCTTGATGCGCCATAAGTTGGCGAATAGTGATCTTGTCTTTGCCATGCTGAGCAAACTCCGGCCAGTACTTTGAAACAAGATTGTCATATTCAAACAGTCCCCGGGACTCCGCGAGAGCCATAGCCAGGCCTGCGAGCCCTTTCGTTGCGGAAGCAACAATAACCATTGTATCTTCTTCCCAAAGTTCGCCTGTCGACTTGTCTCTGATTCCGCCCCAAAGATCTACCACTCTCTCGCCACGATAGTAAACGCAACATGCTGCACCTATCTCTTTGCCCTGCTCAAAATTCTTGGTGAAAGCTTCTCGAACTGCCTCATACCCAGGCCTGACGAAGCCTGATATTCGCCCCTTCTCCTTCGAAATTTCTTCAATCGTAGCTGTCAATTCTCAACACAGACTCTTTTCACAAGCCAACCGAACGCCTAATTGGTGGCAGCAAAGAAAGTGCGAGGATTGCGATCCCTATCCCGCCGATAAGCGGATAGAAGAATGTGAACCCGAGCGAATAAAACATTGGAATCTCAATGCTTATCCAAGTGACCACAACTGCCCCTAGAAACACCGATGCGTACCACGCCCATCGTTTCAAACCCCAGAGGCCGATTGCGTTAATGATCGGAAAGATTCCGTACACAGTGATGAGCCAGATTCCTATCGGGAGAAAATCATGTATGAACGGAAGATTTCTTGTGAGGATGGAAAGGACAGATTGCCCTCCCATTGCGCTACTTGTAGGATCCTGAAGCATGATGACCCCCGCAATAATGGAGATGAACGCTAGCAGTACCTGGGCTGCTATGAGAGGAAATAACACAAGCGGTCGTTTCGAGCCACATACTGCTTCGATCTTCTTGGGTGCTTCCAAGCGATCTTCAGTTTCAAGTTTTGATTCAGTCATTTTGTTCTGACTCCCCTCACAATGACGCGTGTCTCATTCCCCAAGGGGCCCAGGTGGCTCCCATTATCGCGATGAAGGCCAGGGTGATCACCACGGCTATGGCGATGTTCTGGTAGGCGTTGAGGCTGGCCGCGTAGAAGAACAGCCACACAATTCCGGCTATAATTGCCCCAAATAAGGTGACTATTGACACCGACACCCTCCAGCCCATTCCCTCCGGAGGCCCGCTCCTGCCCGAAGTCGTTTTCTCCTCTTCTTCTGGTGCTGAAGTCATTCTAGTAGCACCACCGCCCTCTCTCTTTCTTCCTGCCTTCTCAGCGGCTAGGTGGAAGCGTCTGCGCTTCGCCCGCTTGCGGAACTCTCTGTACCTGTTCCGGCAAAGAGAAGAATGCCACTGCAGTCAGGATCTCTGCCACGAGCAGTAATGCGAATCCGATGCCTATTATTGTCGTAGCGGCACCGATGAGGTAGAGTAATCCAGCAGTGCCGAACATGCCTACGTTGACCTTTGACCCGATCGTCCTGTAGCTCCTCCGCATGAAGACCGCGGACGCTATGAAGAATGCCCACGCCACGAATAGCCCAACACCGATTGCCGTACCAAATGCGATCCACTGTGCGGTGGTTATACTCGGTGAGGGAGTGAAGTTCGGTCCGGTAAAGTATCCGCTTGTAAATGCGCTAATCACCGTAGGCAGTGCGACGAGCGAGCCGACCAGGATGCCCACAATCGAAAGGACAACCGCAATGACCATATTGTTGAAGATCCCGCCATCCCTTACATCGTCTGCGATGTACTTGACGGCGACAAGTACCATGACAAAGCCAACTATACCGAATACTCCACCCGCGTATGGAACAAAAGAGAGCAGGATGAGTATTGCCCCAATTCCTCCCAGGGTCTTTGCTTGCGATATCGAACCCATCTTTCGATTTTTCACGTTCCTATGTGTTAATTGATGCGTCTCGATTCCATATAAGGTGGGAATACGATCTCCAAAACTGAGAATATGGCCTTCCGAGATGAGGTGGAAAAGTGAATGCGGAAATGATCTCCCCATTCACTCTTGGTTGATTAATCGATCTTCGGGAAACAGCAACCAAGCAATACTTCAGCTTCGGGGGCATCGACTCTCCCGTTGTTTAGGATGTTGCACCCGCTTGCCATTGTCATTGCAATTTCTCAAAATTAGGAGAAATTATCAATACTGATAATCGTGGTTGGTGTTTAAACGGTGGCTCCGACTTCTCAACACCCGGAGGAGAGTACAAATTTGGGGGAGCGCGTCTGATGCCGAACTGAGGAGAGAAGCCAGAGAAATTGCGGCAGGAAAGCTTGGTTTGTATATGCATCTTGCTGCATACGCGGTTGTAAATTCGCTTCTTTTCTTGTATTGGTGGTTCAGTGGTGGCGGTTACGTATGGATATTCCCTTGGTTTGTTATTCCGCTTTTGGCCTGGGGATCAGGACTGGTAGTGCATTACCTTTGTGTGTTTACACCCTATTCAGGCCTGGACTGCGTTGAGAGGAAGACCGAGCAGGAATACCAGAAGTTGAAGAGAGTCCAGGAAGAAGAACGACGAAGAGAGGAAACCGCGACTGCTTAGGGCAGCCCTACTATATAGGAAAGTGTTCGTCCCTTATTTCGAGACAGTCTATAGGCATCCTCTTTAGCGGCGCTACCGCCCATCCCTGCAACCCTGGGACTTGTTTCAGCCGAAGTCGATTCGAGTCCACTCTTCTTACTACAGTTATTATTCCTCGTCTTCTGATGCTGCTCCCGAGTCGAAGAATTCGTTCATTTTGCTTCTCCATTTCTTCTCCGCCTGACACCGTGGACGTGTCCTGCATTGAAGACCAGGCCAACATACTCGAAAGAACAAGGGCCTTGAAGAAATGTGAAGAGAGCCTTTTTGTCATTTTGGCTATGCGGGTATCTTTGGCTACCATTTTCTATTTCACATTAGTTTTCCACAACCCGAATGTGCATGTCCTCCCAATCCTTGACTTGACTAATATTGAGAGACGGACGCCACTACTTCTTTGCTCGACTTGACGCAGTATGACTTGTAGCCAAGGCCGAGCGGCAGAGGTTCTCAAAGCGGAATGACTGGTTCACTTTCCAGGCCGGGAGTTTATTTGATTTGATTCAAATAGCTTATAATGCCTAACTCTCTTCGTCCGATGCTTGGTGTGTCGGAATTGAGCCAAAACAAGAATTCGGCAGGAGAGATAAATCCTATCTCAAGAATGCTCTTGACTTTTTCAATTCTAGCTGTTTCTTATTTTGGACTGGTGATACTTGTACTCAGTTTATTCGACAGGGACTATAACCCGATATCGGACGCAGCGAGCGATTATGGTGTAGGTCGTTTTGCAATTCCGATGAACTTGGGATTTCTCATCGCAGGAATTGGATTCATTGCTTTCTCTGTTGCTTACTACCAGATTAGGCAGGAAAGGAAGTCTCGAGTCGGTCCCGCTTTCGTATTCTTTGCTGGTCTCATTCTCGTTATGGATTCCTATTTTACTACCAACCTGCCCGGTGCTCCTCCCACGCTGCACGGGACGATCCACGGTTTCGGCGGCTTACTCTTTTTCATTTCGGCGCCGGTGGGCATACTTCTTGTTTCGCAGAAGATTAGCCGCAGCAGATTTCTTGTGACCTTACTTGCTCTGCTTATTGGATATGTGGTTCTTGGTCTACCTATTAATGCGGGCGGTCTTGGGGAGCGATTGATACTTCTTGTTATCTTCGTAGCCGTAATCGTATTCTCGCTCAGAATCTTGAAAAATTCAAGACCTCCTCTGAATACAGGTGACGTCATTCTGGATAGTTCGAGTCCAGGAAAGGATTCCATCTGATGCAAGAATTGCCAGAGGAAAAAAGTGATCACAGCAGTACCGCGGAGAGAGAGCAAAGGGTATGCAGGTATGTTGGCTGACAACGCGAAAAAGTTGAGCGTGACCACTGTAAACTGGAAATACTCTGATCGCAGCTCGGCTGCGCCTAAAGAGCAATAATCTTACTCTTTGACGAGGGAAGGAAAGGCGCCGGAGGTGGGCAATATATCCCTTGCTTTCAAATCCTACACCTCGTTGCAACTCCAAACAGAGAGTTTCTTCAAAAATTCGCAGATTCGCAAAGAACTAAGGAGTGTGACAGATTGGAATTGAACCGCAATCGCAATGCTCTGCCGA
>JAJPHP010000013.1 GCA_021325255.1 Nitrososphaerota archaeon
TCGGCAGAGCATTGCGATTGCGGTTCAATTCCAATCTGTCACACTCCTTAGTTCTTTGCGAATCTGCGAATTTTTGAAGAAACTCTCTGTTTGGAGTTGCAACGAGGGGTAGGATTTGAAAGCAAGGGATATATTGCCCACCTCCGGCGCCTTATCCTATGTTTCCAAATCCTACTCGACCTTTTTCATATATGAAAAAAGAGTCACCCGATCAAAGACGAGCTCAAGCACTCCAGCGGGAAGACAACAAGCAACAACAACGCAAGGGATCAATCAATTCACAAATTTCAAGCAGAAACCTCAAGCGAGATATCCACGGATATGCAAGGAGGCATAATTCTAACCTAGGTTTTCGACATGGCCGAAGTCTGACCTAAGAACTTCGACAATGATGAATTACACGTCATAAATCGCGAAAAATGTTTGTAATGCAAGTTTTTGACAATGTCAGCATGTAGTCAATGCTCCGTCAATAGCGGGAAAAAATAGCAGAATGGCTCGTCGGCGGAAGAATCTCGTTGAGAAACCTCTAGTCGGCATCTTGTTGATCGGGTATCGTGCTCACTTTTTGGATTAATTGCTTGCTTTGTGGTTGATTGATTGGCACAGTGCGTCCACGCGTGCTCTTGAGTAGATAAATGGAGCAAGACGGGATTGCTATTTCGCCTTATGATGGAATTTCTGGTACAAGCCTAATGAGTTCAGTTCCACACTAGAGTACAACGGCTCGGGACGCATATTTTTGGCCATTCGTCGATTTCAGATCGCTATGCGCCCCTCCCTCACTTGTGCATTCCATCTTTCTTTACCATTTTCATGTAAGCGGCCACTCTCAGAACTCGTTCTCCTGTAACAGCGGGCCAGGTGACACCCACTTTTTTTCTGCTAGAGCCTGCTTTCCATCCTCTGATGTCGGAGGCAATCAATTTTTGACGTTCTTGAGTGCTACCCGTAGGACCCACCCTGTTTTCTTTGCAAACGTCTCAGTTATACAGAAGAATTACTCTGGTGTCTTAGCAAGTCCAACTCGAGGCTTATGCCCATCGTGTTTGTGGTCGAACACTTTCATTTCAGGCGCAAGGATCACAAAACATCTTGGTGAAATTCACCCGCGCCAAGAGTGAAGAAGAATAATCGGAATCTAGCCTAGGACACTCTTGAGTCTGTGCTGAAGTTCTGATAAACGCTAGTCAGAAGTAGAGTCCCCCTCTTTTAGGCAAATTCTGCAGCTGCGCACCAGGTAACTGGGAATCCTAATTCTAATTTCGGCGCTTGCGGGAGGCCGTTCGACTGCGTTGCATTATTGTCAGAATGATTACCAGCGGCGAGTGCAATTGCTGTGTTTACAATCTTGCCAATCACTAGCAGTGCGGGTGACTGCATCCCGCTCTTCAAGCCCTCTTTTCCTTCTTTCAAAATTTGTCCCAGCGTTGAGAACTGAATCCTCTGGGTCGAACATGTTCCAGACTCAATAATTGCAACGGGAGTTTCCAGCTCTGCTCCACCTTCCACAAGCTGCTCGGCAATTAGTTGCAGTCTCGCAAGACCCATCAATACAACAATAGTGTCTACGGTACTGGCAAGTTTTTGAAAATCAACTGAGGGGCGCACCTTGGACTGATCTTCGTGTCCTGTGAGTATGGCGACTGAGGACGAAATTCCTCTCCGTGTCAGCGGGATTGCCGCGGCGGACGGGACCCCTATGGCTGAGCTCACGCCGGGGACAATCTCATATTCTATTCCCTCCGCCGAGATCGCTTCAATCTCCTCCACTCCGCGTGAAAAGAAGAGAGGATCGCCTCCCTTCAGGCGCAAGATGTTGCGGCCGGCCTTTGCCTCCTGAATCAGGCGGCGATTGATAGCGTCCTGGCCCAATCCACCACCATGCGGAGGCTTTCCAACGTTGACTTTACTTACACAAGCCGGGAGGAGTTCCAGCACATCTGAGCTGACTAGCCTGTCGTATAATGCAACGTCAACGACTCTGAATACCTCGAGTGCTCTGACGGTGAGCAACTTTGGATCGCCGGGGCCCGCCCCCACGAAATACACCTTTCCACAGGTGTTCATATTTACGAACAATCACTCACAGGAGCTGGCGAGGGTAGTCTTTCTTGCAGCAGCAATGATCCTTTCCGCGTAACGCTTCGCGTCGTCGAATCGGTCTGACTTTAGCAGCGAGGTTACCTTTTGGCTACGAATTATTCCGTAGATCGCCTTCTTTCTTAAGGCTGGGTCCTTTATTGAGCGTCTGACGCTGCCCCGCACTTCCGTTTGCAATCTGACATGGAGAACATCCTCTTTTGTGATTAGAGACTCAATTTTCCTTCGCAGCAGGCCCGCCATGGCTGGGCTCACGCCGCCGGTTGAGACAGCCACCCTTATGTCTCCAATCTTGGCGACGCCGGTCATGTTCAGGTCATTGAGACTCGGCCTGTCGACGACGTAGACCAGGCGCGACATCCTGCGCGCGTAGCTTGCTATCTTCTTGTCAGTTCTTGCATTGCCAGTTGCGATTACCGAAAGAAAAGGTCTCCCTTTTCTGAGTGCACGTCTCCAGTCGGCGTTCCCATCTTGGTTTGGCAAACCAATCTTGCCTGAGCGCACTGCACGCTGCAATTCTTTGGTTGGTCGGTCCAGTGTAAAGACGGTGACATTTGCACCCTCTGATAGCAGTTGAAGAGCCCTGGTTTCCGCCTCATCGCTCGTAGCTATTACGAGCACGTCTTTTCCTGCAATGTTTAGATCTACCATCAAGTGTATCTATTTTTCAGCTCGCTTTTGATTTGTCAAGCTCAACCTGACGGACTTCTGTTGCAAGCTGCAAGCTCGGATTCACTAATTTCGGATCCTCTGACGCGAGAGGATACTTTACTGTCCTTGACATCAATTGAGAGGTCTTCGGGTTGCTCTTGAGCCACTCGATTATTGCGCGTGTACCGACTCTTCGGAAGAAGTAGCCCATGGATCCTGGTCTCTCCTCGGCGGGTTCTCTCTTTGCGAAGTAGAACTCAAAGAGTGCCTCTGTGACTATCGCGACGTCCTTTCTCGAGACCGTCTTCAAGTAGATTTCATGAGTCGCGGGGTCAAGCAGTGGTCCACCCTGGAATCTTCCGTCCTCGGTTCCACCTATTTTCAAAGTGTACAAGTTTAATCCAGATCCCACCCATCCAATAGTCTTCGTCGCGGGTCGAAAGCACTGCTTCTCGCACCCCGTAACGCCGATTGATTCCGAGACATTGCCCCATTTTTGCTCGAGCAGGTCGATCAGGTACGGCTCAAATTTCTCAGAATCGGTGTAGGCCAGCCTGCAAGTGTCCCTTCCGACGCACGCACCGGATAACATTCTTAGGACGGAATACGCCTGACCATTTCGCAAGCCATACCCGAACTTTGCCATCTCGGAGGCAAATTTCTCCTTGAGATCCTCCGATATGTTCCCGAAAATCAGGTCTTGGTTAGGCGTCGTCAGGATTTGGACTGGAAAGCTGTCTACAAGGTGCCGAATCATCTTCTTCAACTTCCCGTTCGGGCCGTCCAGAATCCTTCCATTTTCGATGAACGCACCGTAACTCCAAAAGAGTTCATTACCATCTTGCTTTCTCTGCTTGATCCAGCCATGGTGCATCATCCTCACGCCGTAGTCAAGGTCTCCAATTGGAGGATCAAACTCCACTCCGAGATCGCGAACCTCGTCCCGATACCACTTGATTCCCATCTTGTAAATTACGTATTTCAGGCGAGCCCAGTGCCTGTTCTGTCTATCTCCCCATTCTTGGTGCACACGGACTATTGCGTCTAGTCCCTCGATCAGTCTTGATTCTTCGAAAATACCGAGTGGAGTCCCGAGTGCGGAGAATGTAGAGTGACCGGCCTTTTCGCCTTGGCTACCGCCAACATAGACCTGGAACCGCGTGACCTTCGAGCCTTCTAAAATCGGCGCGACTCCGACGTCGTTGGTGCGCAGTTCGACACAGTTGTCCGGCACGTATTCCCCTGATTGCTCGTCAAAGTGAACAGCGGAGAATCCTATCTTGAATTTGCGGTTAAGTAGATTCGGCCCGTACTTGAATGATTTGGATGCGCCACAATAGCCACCACCATCGTTGTCGTCCTCTCGACCAGAGATGCTGCTTGCGTCTCTTAGATACTGCTTGTCGATTTCGAAGATCTCCACGTATGCGGCTGAGGGGAGTCTGAAGTATCTTCCGACTTTTTGCGCAAGCGAGTTTGCGTTGAAGACCTCGGAATAGTGGGAAAGCGGACACCCCATTGTATTTCGTACATTGTCGCCGCACCCATTGAGCGTGTAGAACCCTGAGCGCGCGATCTCCTGCACGACATCAACGAGATTATCTTTCTTGACCCAATGGAACTGGACGTTCTGCCGCGTCGTTATCCTGAGTGAAGGCTGTTTCTTCCCCGTATAGGAATCCGATTCCGTGTGCTTTTCGGAAATATCATCGAGAAGCCTCCACTGCTTTGGCGAGATTGGGCCGCCTCCGGGAATCGAGATACGGACCATGTACATCCAGTTCTTTTCCTCACCGGTCTTTGCGCGGTTGAATTCCAAATAGATACCGTAGGATTTCGCGAGCGATTCTGAGACCTCGGAGAGCTCCTGAAAGGTTTGATCCCTTAATTGGTGCGAGAGGTTTGAGGGACTGTTGATGTCTCGTATGACAATGCGCAATCCCTCCGTGCTGAGTTTTGCTTTCTCAGTGGATGAGTAGTCCTCTGGCCTAGTCCTCAAGTTTGGTCTGATTTCTACCAATTTTTCGAAATGTTCCACGTCCTGGCTTGGGCAGAGGTAAGCCACACTCTGTGCCTTCCACACTGCTAGGATCTAAGATATTTGGTCTCCGTATTTTAAGCGTAGGAATTGTGCTTTCTGTGAGTTGAATGGTGCGGGAATTGCATCTTTTAGCATATGTGCGTACCGCCGTTGGGCTTCCGAATCAAATCCATACGCCCCGGGGAAAGGGTTCGTATTAGGCCGCAGCTTCTGTCTCTTCTGATGACGACCGGTGCTCGTGAGCCCAATCGGGCATCTATAAGAAGTATTTCCGAGGAGAACCAAGGTGCGGGCCGAGTTCGCGCAGATTTTCAATCCTCCGGAAGAAGAATCCGAAAGGCACAGGGGGTTCACTAATTCTTCGGAGACCTAACTTCTATTCAGGTTGATTTTTGAGCTCCCCCATACCTCTGAGAAAAACACACATCCCTACAAGGCCTCAGCGGACGCAGTGAACCTTTACCAGGATGCCGCTTAGGATATCTGCCGAAACACCTTCACGCAATATCGTATCATATCACGGCCCGCCGTTTAGAACACCGAACCCCACGGTGTCTAACCTTTTTCATCAATAGATTCAGAAGCTACTCAACCAATCTTACTGAAAATGGGCGTATCAAATTAAGGAAGATGAGTCCTATTTCTTCATCTCTCAGAGATTCAGAAATCCGCTTTGTCATGAAGTTGTCGCGGTCAATCATGTTCTTCGCAAGCATAACCTTGGTTGCTAAATCTGTCTTTTCATCGTTTTGGAGCATGGAAGCCCAAGAGGAAGCTTCCTATACAAGTATCAGGTCTTCGGTAACTTCGAGCTTCGCGCCTTTGTGAATGTATCTCGAAACCAAATCGTAGCATTTGGCGCAGTTCTTCTTCACAAAATCGAGTGCCTTTTCCTTTTCGTTTGGTGCAAGTGAATCAAAGCACAATCTGTGCACTTTCCTTTGTGTTCGAATTTTTTCCTCGACGTAATCCTGGAACTTCTTTGACCTCTGCTCAAAATCCTAAGGCAGGACGGGATGGATTTTGGGTCGATCGTCCTCCGTAAACATCCTCGGAATGATGAATATTGTTCTCATCATGTTTATCCCCTTGCTCAGCAGAAAGCCAGTGAGCGCTCAGAGAGAAAAAGAATCGAAGGCCTTTCAGCATAATTTCTAGAGTCGGAAATCTTGTTTTCACTTGATTTTCACTCTGTAGTATCTCTTAGGAGCCTTGAGTTTTAATTTCACTTCAAGGACCCCGTTTGCATAGCAAGTCTCGATTGATCTCATCTTTACCTGCACGGGCAAAGGAACCGTCACGCTTCTTCCGTTAGTGTCTTGCGGAGCAAGATAGATTGTAGCCTAATCCCGAAGGAAAGTATTTAGCTTCCCTGGCATATCTTTCGTGCCATGCCTCCTGGAATGTCCTGGCACGACTACAACGAGTCTCTTTGGTGGAGAGGGGAAGGTCGCTATTTGATCTGGGATTTGCTGCGAGATGGAAGAAGGAGCTCAAATCCATGAACAAAAACACAAGGTAGGAAGACCGTTCAACTTCTCTGACTCTTACATCGAGTTTCTTGGGTTCATCAATCAAGGTGGGATTCCACGCTCCCTACAGGATGGTCGAGGGAGCTGTCGAAGCTCTTTCCTAGTACATCTCATTTATCAGGGACATTTGCTTCTCGCAGATCAGGAAGAGGATTGTCAGGCTCATGAAGGGAAAGAAACCTATAGTGAAATTATAGGTGAAACGGAGAATTCAGAAGAACCCATCACGGCGATCATAGATTCGACCGGTCTCACGACCACGACCAAGGGAGCCTACATCGAAGACAAATGGAAGGAAGGAGGAGAAGAGAAAGTTCCTGAAACTGCACATCTTGGCAGACAAAAAGACCGGCAAGATACGAGGCTTCAGGATGACATCAGAACACACAGGCGACTCGAAAAAGTTTGGTCCGCTCGTCAAAGAGGCATCCAAGAAGGGAAAGAAGATTGCAAAGGTGTATGGTGACAGCGCGTACGATGCAAGAAAGAATTTCAACCTCCTAGACGAACTGGAAATCGAACCTGCGATCAAGATCAGAAAGAACGCGACGACAAAATCTCTGGGCTGTCAGCTACGGAAGCAGGAATCATTACTCGTCAAGAGAGTCGGATTTGATGGCTGGAAGAAACTGAAAAGACTACGGGAAGAGGTGGATTGCAGAGATTGTGTTCTCCTCGTTCAAGAGAGTGCTGGGTGAGACGCTCAGATCTCGAAAATTCTTGTGCCAGAAGGCTGAAGCCTCCTTGAAAGTGATGCTCCACAACAGGTTTTTTGTCCCCATAGCGAAAGAGAGTCTAGACCATTCGCAGAGCAAATCACGAACAAAAATAATTGGGCCACAGACTATCGAGGAAGGATATATTCAATAGCATCCAGCTCTGGCATCTTTTCGTAATAGGCTTCCACTGGAGTCTTGAGGTCAAGAGCGCCGTGGGGCCTGACCGAATTGTACCACTCGAAGAATTCTGGAATTGAGGAAAACCGTTTGAGATCTTCTGTTCGAATATGTCGAAGAACTTCTCTATCTTCCCATTTGTCTGCGGATGGTTCACCCTCCCCAGGATGAATCTTATCTTGTGCTTCAATAGACACTTTTCAAACTCGGTCATCCCCTTCTCCCTCCTCTCGGATTCCATCGAGTAAAACGTCGTTCCATGGTCTAAGAGTATCGAGGCTGGCTTGCCGTGTTCCTTGATTGCTCTTTCCAGAGCTGCGACCGAGTATTCTGATTTGAACGTCTCATGTACTCCAAATCCAGTGATGAATCTTGAGGCGTCATCCTCGTACGCCGTTAGCCACTTTCCCTTCCACCTTCGATCCTTGATCTCATGCCAGTCGGTGTGCCAGAGTGAATTGGAGTGATCTCTTTCGTATCTCACATATTTGCGTCTGATCCACTTCTTCCTGGATTTACCAGCGAGAGAGTTCATCAGCAGCACATTATGGATCCTGTTGTGGTTAATGTGTATGTCCTTCTCATCCTCGATCATCCTCTCGAGGTAGAGGGCGTTTGTCTTGTATCTGGAATAGGTCTCAAGAATGATTTGTGATTCTTCTTCAGTGACTGGAACGCTCTTTCTTCCAGGCTTTTGAAGGACGGGCGCACGCCCAGACTTCCTGTGCAGTGAAAGAATCTGCTCCACCCTCCTCCTTGTAACACCGAGCTGCAAAGCGATGTTCGGGGTGGTCTCTCCACGCTCTTCCTTTGCCTTGATGAGATAGGCGATCTTGGTGGAATCAAGCTTTGCCACGGCATCCCTTCCATAGCGCTTGACTACACTCTGCCAAAAGCCTCCCAGTCTACTCTTGTTTACCAGCCTGCGAAATAATTGTTGGAAAAGAGACCTTTCTCCTCTCCCCTCTTAAACACTTAAATGGCGCAAGAATAGTCACGGTGTCCCGCGGAAGTAGGATGAAGATGAGCGACGTCGGTGGTTTAGTTTGGCTCCTACGAGCCAGCGAGTAATGATCGCTCGGACGACGCAGTTCCGGAGCGAAGGAAAGCAAAGTTCGGCCTGGCATTCCAAGCGAGCCAGCCTTTTTCACACTACCTAAAGTGCATGGCGCTAGCGCGCAAGTACGGCTTCGACATGCTCCAGGTCTACGACGACCTCATGTTCAAGCCCGCGTGGTCAGTGCTCTTTACAATCTCCTTGCAGATGACCCCGGGGGACAGGTTTACCATAGGGCCGGGAGTCGTAAATCCATATCACATGCACCCCGCCTTGATCGCAACCAACCTAGCTTGCTTGAGCGAGGAGACGAGCGGTAGAGCCTTTCTCATGATTGGCAGGGGGGCGTTCCACGACCTCGTCTGCTTGACTCCTGAAAGACCTCTCGCGGGAATCCGTGATTGTGTGGAAATAGTAGGAAACATACTCTCGGGCGGGAGGGAGGATTACAACGGCAAGGTTTTCCGAGCCCGAGCGGGCGTGCAGCTACGCTGGAAGGCAGAGCGTGGTCTGACTCCCCGGGCTCAACCGCCGATCTGGATTGGCAGTTGGGGGGCAAGGACGTGCGAGCTCGCCGGCAGAATGAGAAGCGTTGCAGGGGTCATGATAAGCAGTGTCACGGATCCCCGATACGTCCGTTTCCTCAGTGAGAAAGTGGCATACGGCGCGAAATCTGTACGGCGGGATCCCAGGGAAGTCGAGGTCGGGTGTGTCCTTGGAACGATAGTCTCGGAAGATAGGGACGAGGCGCAGAGGTTCGCGAGGGAGGCAAGCGCAGTGTATCTACCATATCTTGACCCGATGCCGGATTTGCTCGGAATCTCCAAGGATGAAGTCAGTTCAGTAAGAGCAGCGTGCGCGAACGGGGATTTCAAGTTGGCCTCTTCTCTAGTTTCGGACAGGTCAGTGGACTCGTTCAAATTGTGGGGGACGCCCGACGATCTGGTCGGGAAAATAGAGAAACTCATCGAAAACGGAACAGGAGTCGAGAGGATCAACTTCGGCTTCGGGCGGGGGCCAGAGGACATCGAGGCCATAGAACTTCTGGGAAGAAAGGTCCTCCTGCACTTTCACAAGTAACGTTTCTGCAGATGTCGTGTACTTGCACCCCAAGCCCAAGCCCTCGACTTGCGTGGGCTATATAGACTGAGGAGGAAAGAGGTCGAGTGGTTGGGATCAGGCTCCTGCCGTCGCGATGGGTCGGTTTCCCGAGAGCCACCTAGTATACAACAACGCGACGCTGGAATCGGGAGTTTTCGTGAAGATAGACTTTGGAGTGAAGCACAAAGGCTACTGCAGTGACATCCAGAGGGTCTACTTTATCGGCGGCGAAGGGTATCAAGTGAACTTAAAAGGGCCTTTGGAACTGCAGTCGCAGCTAACGATGCCGCAATTTCTGCTCTGAGAGCGGGAATCGAGGGGTACCTCGTTGACAAAGCAGCGAGAGATGTCGTGGCCACAGCGGACTACCCGGATTATCCGCACGGCTCGGGACATCCCATTGGTCGATTTGTGCACGACGTTGGTCCAGCCCTCGGACCTCCATGGCCAGAGCGCTCGGGCGCAAGAAGGGGAACTGCAATCTGGAGCAGGATGTTCTTGTGAACAGCGGGGGAAGCTCGTCCCGGCTCTCGTATCGGCAGCCGGATTTGATCTGTGTGGGGTAATTGTTTGGCGTATTATAATCATAGAATCTGCCTATATCGGGCGCGCGCTAACCACGTGGATAAATTCGATTGCTTTTTTGAAATGGCAACCGTGCGTCTGATCTCTGTGACCAAGACCTCATAGTTGGTATGAAAGCTTGGTTTTGATTCGTGGAAAACTTTACGCGGTGCTCCAATTTTTCGCCAAATTAGCTCGCTCACTCGGGAGGAAGTTCCTTGAACGCAAGAGAAATGTCAATTCCTCTTCTGGCGTGAGCCCTCTTGGAGATGAAGTAAATGACCACACCGGCCATGAATATCGCTGCGATGTATCCATAGGCGAGCGGGTTGCCACCCCACACCTCCGGATACGCGAAGAACTCATACGTCAAGTAGGCGAAAACTAGTATCTGCAGGAGTCCAGCAATAGCTAGCGTAAGTTTCGTTCTTAGAGCTCGCTCTTTGGATAGCGCGTAAACGAGGGCCGCAAGCCCAACGAACGCGAAGTAAATCATTGACGCTACAACCGCTCCATACAGTGAAGACATTGTGCCATACAGAAACGAGGCCAGTCCTATGAGTCCAAGGGTAATTACGAGATCCAGGAGATGGGCCAGAACCGGTGATCCATACTTCGGGCTTACATACGCAATTTTCTCAGGGAGAAATCTATCGAAGGCTTGCGCGAGAAGGTATCTTGAGATTGTTATTATCCCGAACGCTAGAATCGCGAGAGTGAAGACTATCCACCCCACTCCGATTATCAACTTTAGGAAGAGGTTGTTGTTCGAGACGCCCATCGCCAATGTCCAAAAGTTGAATGAGTAATCCTCAACCAAAGTGGGATTGGATAGGGCTGCGTTGGTAAATCCGAATCCTCCGACATAGTACATGGTTGCAAACGGAATCGCCAGAAGCAAAAATGCTATCAAGAGAGAGACCGGCGCGTTCCAGGCTACGGCCCTTCGGCCTCTCAGCTCAGATCCAACCGAGGGGGCAGCGTTGAACCATGGGTAGCTGAAAAGCGCAAAGAATGGGAGTATCAGTAATGTGGCTTGAAAATCAAAAGCCGTAGTAGTAGACCCCTGCTGGTAGGAATTCGAAATAGAAGTGTAAGTCGTATTTGCAATGTGCAGCGAATCGATGTAGTTTGCGACACCTTCTCTCCCCGCGACGATCAGTGCCAAGACCGAGATGGCTACAGTGACTACACCGACAATCCAGAATATCGAGATGAGCTTGAAACCGTACCTCGGTCTGAATATGTTAACACCAATTAGAGCTGCAACGATGACAGACCCCAGTATGAATTGAGGGAGCGGGGCTGCTCCTGGTACTGCCAGGATGGCCAGGGGCGAGTTCCCGATGATCGCACTGACAGAGCCTACTGCAAACACAGCTGAAAGAGCGATCAGAGCGAGGTAGGGCATCGTCTCAAGGGTAATTCCCATAAAAGTGAGGGTGCTTCCCAGGAAACCTCCGAGCGACCTTGAAATCCAGACGTAGTCTCCGCCCGTCCTAGAAACTCGCGTCTGCATCATCCTGTAGACTAACATCTGCGGAATTGCAAGGACAGCAGCGATTGCAGAGCCGTATACAAGATTGACTCCGCTCACAGTCGGCAAAGCAACCATAGTGAATCCAATCAGAGCTAAAGCTGCTCCGATGGACATGTAGCTGACGTTGACGGCGATTGAATTTAGGAATGAGACATTCTTCACAAGTCCCGTGGACTGCCTAACGAACAATGCTTGCAAACCCCCCTTGCTGCCGCCTAGTGATTCCTTCCCCTTCTCCTTTGCCATTTCTTTTCCCATCAATAGGGGAATTATTTGCTGAGCTCTCTGGCGTAATCAACATCGGAATTGAGGGCATGATGGTGTTGTCGGCATTTACGGCCTACGCA
>JAJPHP010000036.1 GCA_021325255.1 Nitrososphaerota archaeon
GACCATTCGCCTTTTGCTACCATGAGGCTTGAGTGCATGCAATCTCAAGATGAGCAGGTGGGTCAAATGTCATTGATGGGATGCCTAAGAACTATTGTGCCAAAGCCTAGCATAGCCGAATTCTTAAATACGGTATTCGGCAATTCGTCTGATTGCGATATCTATGGAGTACGTTTACGCAGCGCTTCTCTTGCACAAGCTCAACCAGCCAGTGAACGAGGAGAATGTGAAAAAAGTCGTTTCGGCTGCTGGTGTCAACCCTGACGAGATTAGAGTAAAGGCTCTTGTTTCCGCGTTGGGCGAAATCAACATTGATGATGCGCTGAAGAGTGCGGCGGCTGCCCCCGTGGTTGCAGCAGCTCCCGCAGCTGGCGCGGCACAGGCACCCGCGGTTGCTGCCGGAAAGCCAAAAGAAGAGGAAGCAAAAGAGGAAGAAAAGAAGGAAGAGCAGGCCCTCGAAGGACTGTCGAGTCTCTTCGGATAGAACTCTACCGTCTATTTCTTCCCAATTTATGCCGAGTTGCCTCCCGCTCCTTTTTTTGCGTTCTTAGGAAGACGCGAGGGGCGAGTTCCTTTTTCACGATTAAGAACTCGCTCTTTAGGGCGTCTCCCGTTTTTTTTAAATTTGATTCTCCGTTTCCCGTTTTATATACCATAGCAGCACCGTTACGTACCCCCTCTAGGGGGGTACCCCATTGATTTCTCGACAATTGTCGAGAAGTGCAAAGCTGATTAGAGTGGAATTTCCTCCACTGAATGATGGAATAATTGAGAGTTGATTGATCAGAGCTCAGAGACGACATAAGGCTTGTCTCATAACTAGTTAGGGCGGAGAACGCAGTCAGGTAAGTGTGAAAGCCAAACGGTTTTGAGGAAAGGAAACGTTAGTCATCTG
This sequence comes from Nitrososphaerota archaeon, assembly GCA_021325255.1. Next base: position 896 of record JAJPHP010000036.1, read on the forward strand.
ACTTCGAAAAATTCCGATTTCACGCAACGTCTCTCCGTTACGTTCCCAGTTACAGTCGCTATTATCGGAAACCTCTGTCAGATATTACTTTGGTTTTGCCTGACCTCCATGATTGTTCCAAATTCAATCATCATCAAGCGTCATTGATCCTTTGAGCCCCGAGCTGTCATAAAGTAAGGCTTTTTGCTCACCCCGCAAATGAACAAGTAACGCGAAAGGTGGTCGAGAGAAGACATGCCGAGGGCAAGGAGCGTAGAAGAGCTGAGGCAGTCCCTGCTATACAACAATACTCTCGAGGTGTGGATGGCGCTGTGCAGCGAGAGAGGAAAAGACTGGCGCAACTTGGAACAGTACTCAAAATTCCTAGACCATCTTTCCAAGTCGGGCATCAGACTGGACGTCTCAGTTGTATGTCCGCCAATCAAGGGGTTTTCGGACAAACCGCCCAAGGCATACAACATCAAACTCGACCAGAACAACATACAGAAGATAAAGCTCTTTGAGGATAGTCACTCATAGTTGAAAGGCCGCAACCCTTCCGCACAGTGGTTGGAACGACCCCAGTATGCATGCTCCCGACAAGTTAAAAATGGCCGCACGGCGTCGATTATCCAACTACTAAAAGAGAATACCCCAGAGTGAAACACTTCTTGAAGAGAAAGTTACTTGACATTTTAGCGTGCCCGATCGACAAACACTACCCGCTTGAACTGTTCGAACTCGACTCCGAGGGTGACCTAATCGTCAACGGAGTGCTCGTTTGTACTGAGTGCAACAGATATTATCCGATCATCGATGAAATACCAGTGATGCTTCCGGACGATCTAAGAAACAAGACCGAGGACCTCGAGTTTCTAGAAAAATTCAAGGAGAAGCTTCCGGAGAAGGTGGTAAAATCAGGCAAGCCACACCACCTCGCATAATCAATTGCGATGACGTAAGCGTTCAAGTATCTCAGCACAAAGGAGAGTTTACTCCATTCCATTTGAAGAAAAAGAAAGTAGAAACAAAGATACCGAACATGATCTCTCCGAAGGCAAAGATCGGAAAAGGCGTCAAGGTATGGAACTTTGCCTATGTCGGCCCTGGAGCTGTGGTTGGCGAACATACGAAGATTGGTTCACTTGCTCACGTAGATTACGATGTTCAAATTGGTAAGAACTGCAAAATCGAAGGGCTCGCCTACCTTGCGCCGCTCTCGCGGATCTCAGATGATGTTTTCATAGGCCCCGGCGCCGTCCTCACGAACGATCCATATCCCCTTTCGGATAAGATGGTGGGAGTCTACGTTCAAAAGGGAGCAATTATTTGCGCCCGCGCTGTTATCAAAGCTGGTGTCGTCGTAGGAGAAAACGCTGTCGTGGGAATGGGTGCAGTCGTGACTAAAAACGTCCCCGCCAATACGGTCGTCATTGGTGTTCCGGCCAGAGAAGCTTTCAGCCGAGTCGAGTATGAGCGTAGACGGCTGAGCTGGAACCGGGGAATTCCTGGCGTGTGACCGTCTCTCTTACCCCCGGTTTTACGAGCACGCTTCTCGAGGATGAACAAGCCGCATAGTAATTGCTCCTCGATTCACGATATCAAATCGTAAATTCGTGTTTTCTTGATGCAGTTTGGAGACTCGATTCAGCATATCGTTCTTGGAGGATAGCTTTTCGCGGATAGCTGGAGAACCTTCCAGTTCTTACTTCTTCATCATAGCCTGAACGGGAAGACCCATGTCATTATGGCTGTCAGAATTGCAAGAAAAGCACAGAAAGCAGCCAATTTGAAAATCTGACTGACGATCTGTTCCTCAGATAATGCTTTAGAAGCGACCAAGAGTCTTACTAGCGTAACCGGCGCCTGGGAATCGCTCGACGCAACCATGCGAGCATCTGGCAACAATATGGTAGGCTGCGACTTTATCTGCCTATGTTCGATGAGTCTCTTCACGCTTGACAAGAAGAAGAACGAGTTCATTATGGCAGGAAGTATTGCTATGACTGCGACTATTTCCACACCACCAATTATTGCTATCGTTCCATATGCTCCTCCCAGAGCAATCGCGCCAGAGTCGCCTGGAAATATCTTTGACGGATATCTGTGGAAGATGTAGAAAGCAAAGACCGCTGCAAGGATAGGCAAAACGGACGCCAAAATCACCGGGTTCTCCCTTCCGACCAAGATGCGCAACACGATCGCGAATGTAACGGGGACGAACGCGATCAGTATAAACCCGCTAACGACTCCGTTGAGCACATCTATCGTATTGATTGTGTTCGTGACTACAGGCAGCGAGATAACAACGATGAGTGGATAAATGACAGGAATGTTAGTGGGAACCGAGAAAAGCGGAAGGAATAGATGGTGATCAAAGACTGCGGAGTTCGGCACAAGATATTCCAAGGCGACAAGTGGGACTCCGCCCAGGAGAAGCAGAGCTGGCTTTGTGACACCCCCAAGCGTCTTTAGATCATCGACTACGCCCACTATTCCCGATATCAGCGTGACTAGAATCAATCCGAGTATCGCGTAGCTTCCGGAAAGAATGAAGAGAAAGAACTCGCCGCAAAGGATTGCAGCGATTATTGCGGGACCTCCCGGTCTGGGAACTCGAGGTTTGTCCTGCTTGTGAAAGTCCATGACGGACATTCCCTTCCTCGTCAGATAACCGATTAGGAATCTTGTCCCAAAGTAGCAGACAATGAAGGCTGCAACAGAAGATAGCAACGCCGCGAGGATTAGGCTCGGAACAGAAAGAGGGACTTGCAATAAGAACTGCATTTGGGTAACTGAGTCTTCTTCTCCTTGATTTTCCTACCGATCTTCTCGAAGCGCCAGCCAGTGGGTGGGAAGAGTGAGAACCATTAACAATAGTCCTCGCACGAAATCCGGATGCCAGTCGCTCCACCATCTCCCCGACTAGACGACTTTTAAACTCAGTCATTCCTCTCAGGTTGACGAACTACTCGGTAGTAGTGAGCTTAAATAATAAGGAAAGATACGTTGGAAAGTGTTAGATTCCAAATTGAAGATTGCTGACATTAAGGGCGAACAAAGCAGGGTAGATGTTGAAGGCGAGGTAGTGGAAAAGGGCGACGTTAGGACAGTCAACCTCCGCGCGGGCGGACAATCCAACGTAGCCGACTGCACGATCCGTGACGACACAGGGTCGATCAAGCTTTCCCTGTGGGGCGAACAAATCAACTCTGTAGACGTCGGCGACAGGATTAGAGTAGAGAACGGGTATACGAAGGCTTTCCGAGGAGAAGTCCAGCTCAATATCGGGCGATACGGAAAGCTCGTGAAGCTTTAGGATAGAGTAGCGCGCATCGTTGGTGGAGAACGTCTTTCACATCTTTCTCCACCCGAGCACTTAGTACTCTCTTTCCTTTTTTCTGTCCCGCCTTATTTACATCTCTCTGCCAGTTAGATCAGATCTTCTCGCTCTCTTTTCAGAATTAGTACTTGTCGAATTCTTCAATTTGTGCATTTCAGAGCAAATAGAAGCTAACGTTACCTGGCAAGCACTGTGCTATCTTTCTTTTAGCTACGAATTCCGACAATCGAAAGATCGAATGTCAATTCTTTAACTAGCTTCACGTCTTTACATGAAAATTTTAAAAATCACAAGTACAATTTGAGCACTTATGGTAAAAAAATATTCTCTACCCGACCTTCCTTACAAGTACGATGCGTTAGAACCTCACATATCTCAGGAGATCATGAAACTTCACCACGACAAGCACCACTTAGCTTATGTCAACGGGGCGAACGCCGCTCTTGACAAGTTAGAGCAGGGGCGGAAGAACAATTGGCAAGGCGTTGATTTGAAAGCTGTGGAAAGAGATCTCAGTTTCAATCTTGCAGGACATGTTCTTCACTCAATCTTTTGGCCCAATATGAAGCCTAACGGCGGTGGAAAACCTGGTGGCAAGCTTGCGGACCAGATCAACGAGGACTTTGGGACTTTTGACGCTTTCAAGGCTCAATTCGCAGCGGCTGCAAAAGGGGTAGAGGGTTCGGGATGGGGTTTGCTCATCTACGATCCGACTAGCGACCAGTTGCTCACAATGCAGTCTGAGAAGCACAACCTGCAGGCCACACAAACTTCAGTCCCACTTCTCGTCTGCGATGTGTGGGAGCACGCCTACTATTTGCAGTACAAGAATGACAGAGGCAGCTACGTTGACGCCTTCTGGAACGTGGTAAACTGGGATAACGTGGATCAGAGATTAGCCAAGGCAAAATCTTAGGACGTTCTTATCACCCCCATTGTTTAGGGCTATATGCTGAAAATGAGGGTGGTGGGTCTGATACGGCACACCTATCACCCTCGGCCTCATTTTCTTAGATAATTTTTATCCGTGTACATTCGATTCCAATGTCATACGACATAGGCCTTGTAATCCTACCTTTGATATACTCGGCAGGCGCTTTCGTCGGTTCAGTGTAAAGGATATGAGTTTTGAAATAGAGGAAGAGCTGCTTCCAGGCCAGCAGCAACTGAAGACTCGTTTCAAGAACCGGAACAGACTCGGAATAGTAGCGAACATCCTCACCATAGCAAAGACAGGCGCTTTGAAGACACACCTCATGTACAAAGCCAACCTAAGCTACACAATGCTCAGGGACTATCTGAAATTCCTCAGAGACAACGAATTGCTTTCAGAATCATATTATCCGGATGAGAAGGTCACTCTGTACAAGACTACAGAAAAGGGTACAAGATTCCTTGAAAGCTACGTAGCCCTCAAAGACTTGGCGGCACCCATCATCGATAGGAAACCGTTCATTTCGGGTCTGAAGGTCGAACCCGAAAAGCAGGCTGGAGAAATTACAGGTAGCGAAGATATACTGGGTGCGAGAAAGTAGAATAGAGGATAGCAGTCAGATAGCGAGGGAGGTCGGATCGAGTAACAAATCGCTGACTGCTTCTGAAGACCTGCCCTAAGCTACAGGAGCACTAGAAAAGAGAGTGCTCCCTTCGGACAATTTCTTTCCATACAACGGGCAGGTCCTTCATCTCCGCCTCCACGATGGCTTTGGCATTCCTTTCCATTGTAGAAGTCTTCTCGGCGTAGAGTTCCAAATTTATTGCCTGAGGTTGGTTTATTGGTTTGCCGATTTCGGATACGATGTAACAACATGCCTGCGTAAGGTCAGAGTGTTCCTTCAGTATTCTTGAGACGATCTTGCTGGCGCAAGTGTTGTAGATCTTTCCGGTGTGACTTATCGGATTCTTTCCTGCCGTTGCTTCAAGAGTCATCGGCCTGAAAGGGGTAATCATTCCATTTGCTCTGTTTCCACGCCCGACCTGCCCGTCATCGCCGTGCTCCGCGCTCGTCCCCGTGACCGTCAGATAGAAGAGCTTTTTCTGAATGTTGTCCGCCGTGTTGATTCTGATAGTAACTGGGTTTTGCGTGTACATAGACGAGATTTTCTGGGCGATTTCATGTATTGCTTCCTTTGTCTCTATGTACTGCCGCTCGTCTTTTACGAACTCTGACACAATCGCGCAGGCAATAGTGAGGTTGATCGATGATCCTCTGCGGACACCCATGACCTTGATATCTTCGCCTATTTGTGGGTGAGATCTCTTGGTCTGCTTCGAGTTCAGTTCCTTTTCGACGTTAAGGACCACGTTTTCGATGTCAGTATATGGGCCGTACCAGACGCCAAAACTCGTATCGTTGGCAAGCGGTATTTCGTCCTCGAGGTCGAAGTTCCTCACCAGATCCACGCTACCCGGACGAATCATGGTGGCTATCTTCAAGTGCTTTGAAGTGTCGAAGGCGTGAAGCTCCTCTCCCATCCATCTCTTCGTCACGTCCTGCGCTATCTCAGAAATCGGAACTTCTTTTCCGTTGATTTTGGCAGCTGCCCTACCCACAAGCAAGAGATAGATTGGTTCCGTAACTTTTCCTCCGCCGAACCAAGCTTCGGCCTGACCACCCACAAGTACGCACTTGTCCACGTTGTGGTGATAGATCCTGCCAAAGTTAGCAAGATAGTATTGCGACAGCGCGATGCTTAGCTCCTCTGCCGCCCTGTCAGATAGGGTATCTGGATGCCCCTTTCCCTTCCTCTCCACAAACTCGACGGGCATCTTCGAAGTAGGTGTGGAATTTGTGAATGTAACTTCGAGGTTCAAATTGACGGCTCTCTGCTTTTTGCGACACAAAAGGAAAAGGCGATGTTATAATCGTTTCTTGCCAATAATATCATTCAGGAATTTTTATTCCTTTAAGAATAACACTTGCAATTCAGCATTAATACCCGCAATCAAGCCTTTGGTAGAGATACCTCAAAATTCCAAAGCAGTCTAAATGCAGAGTGTGACTTTGACGGGAACATGGCATTCACAGTAGAATCTACTATAACAGGAATTCATTCACGTTCAGAAGAGACGGTAAGAATTTCCAGAGACTTCGACCGAGGCAGGTCCACTGAGAAATCTCTTTCTCAGTCCTTCGCAAAGGACGCGGCAGACCTTGTGAGACTAGAAAAGAGGAGTGGGATCAGTCAAATCTCCGATGGTCAGCTCAAGTGGCAGGATTACATTCGTCCCATTGCCGAGTCGGTGGAAGGTCTGGCTATGGGGGCCGATCTCTTTCGATGGTTTGACACGAATAGTTTCTATCGACGACCGACGGTCACTGGGGAACTAAGGCCGGGAAAGAAACAATTCCCGTTTCGGAAGTACGTAGTACTTTCGGCGCTTGATAGCGTCCCCGCATGCAGTCGTTCGAGGAGGAGGAAGATATCCCTTCTCGGTCCATACACGCTTGCGAGCCTTGTAGAGGACAGGCATTACAATTCCAAGGTAGAGTTAGCTCTTGCGTTCGGGAAGGTGCTTAGAAAGGTAATCGGAGACCTATCCAAGCTTGGTTTTGGAACGATACAGATCAATGAGCCTTCGCTTGTGTACAGGTACGGGGTCTCCGCTCTGACAAACAGGCAGGAACTCGAGGTTTTCGTATCATCATTTGAGCAAAACCTCGCAGACACCCCAGTCGAATTACTGCTTCACACGTACTTTGGTGATTGTTCAAAGATCCTAGAAGATTTAGTCAGGATGAAAGGCATCTCGTCTGTGGGTGTGGATTTCACACAGACCTCGCTTAGCGACATCGAGAGTGTGGAGTTGGATGGCAAATCACTCGCTTGCGGTTGCGTTGATGGCAGGAACTCCCTGATTGAGTCTCCGGAATGGATTGCTCGTTTTTGCAGAGAAGCGATCAAGACGCTAAAGCCAAGTGGAATCGTTGTCCTTCCCAGTTGTGAGTTGAAGTACCTTCCCAGAAAGTATGCGGACGAAAAAGTGGCATCCATTGGGAAGGCGACACTTCTACTGAAAAAGGAGTTCACCAAGTAGAGACAGGAAGAATTTAGGGGCGAATTGGAATTGCAGATAGTAGAAACAATTTTTCCGACTCAGGAGATAGGCAGCATTGCGAAGCCCGGATGGAGGGTGAAGGGCGTATCGACCGAGTCAAGAATCGGACCGAAGGAAATTGAAGAGGCCGCCTATTGGGGCAAGTTTCTTTCCGTCAAGGGATATGAGGAATTGCTGGAAATCCTAAAGTCGAGAGCCAAGTCAAAGTCACCTGCAAGCGAAGAAGTACGAGACAAGATTCGCAGCTTCTCAGTAAAGTACGTCCTTGCTTTGTTCGAAAAGGTCGGTCTCAACAGGGTCTACTCTGGCGAACAGTGGAGGGTGGAAATGTACGAGTACCTGGTCAGGAACATCGAAGGGTTCAAACTGCTAGGTTCCGTTCACTCTTTCGATTACAAGTACTTCACGAAGGGGGCCATCGTCGGCATTCCAAACTACAAGCATCCTATTCACCTCGAGGAGTTCGAATACGTAAAGAAACAAACAAGCAGAGAGGTGAAGATACCCATAACAGGCCCCTATACTGTGGTCGACTGGTCCTTCAACGAGTACTACGAAGAGCAGGCACGCCAACGTGAGAAGAATAATCGGAGGATTGATCTCAGGCGTACGTACTTTGACGCAAGGAGGAACTTCATGCTCGACCTTGTCAGGCGTGTACTCAGACCAGAAATCCAGAGTCTAGTACAGAATGGTGCGAAATGGATCCAGATTGACGAACCTGCAATCACTACGCGCCCCGACGACCAAGAGATGGAACTCTTTGTCGAGGCGATTAACGAGCTCACGCGAGGTTTTTCCTCAACCTGCACCTTTAGCGTACACAATTGCTACAGCGACTACGGGCTTCTCGCCAGGTATGCACCACAGCTGAAAGATATCACGCAACTCGCACTCGAATTTGCGAATAGAGACAGTTCAGAACTTGGAACCGAACCAGAGGTCAGGCCAGGTTACACCGACCTTCAATTGTTTGAAGACCAAGGGTATCGGGGAGGATTCGGTGTGGGAGTGACTCATGTTCATGACTACAATGGAAAACCAGGAAACGGAGCGAGCGTAGAGGGAAGGAACATAATCGAAACGCCGAAACTTGTAAGAGACAGAATCCTGTTTGCGTCTAGACTGCTGAAGGATCCCTCACGAGTATCCGTCAACCCCGACTGCGGGCTCAGAACGAGAAGCTGGGAAATCACTTACAGAAAACTTCAGGTAATGGCCGAGGGGGCAATTCTTGCCAGAAAAATTAACGCCAACTGAGAGAATATCTGCAAGAAGGAAGAAATCGATCCCGGCCACCACGGTCATCGGAAGCTATCCCCTCTTCATCTCAGGAAAACAGTTAGAGCAGTACCAAAACAACTTTTCAGAAGATATCGAGGATCCGGTACTTCCCACCATCCAGCTCGCGGTAAGGGATTTCATAAGTGCCGGAATCGAGTATCCGAGCACGGGACAAACGAGGGATTCCTTCATCAGGCTTTTTCTGGATCCCTCAAAGGTAGAGGGAGTGAAACATCATGGCTCTGAAAACCTTGTAGTGGGCAAGCTCAAGAGAAAGGAACCAATCCGACTCCCTGATGTCGAGTATACGAGAAAGCTAATCCCCAGCTACTACGGATTCAAGGAACCAGTAACTGACCCGTACACCTTGGCCAGGAATTGCAGGATCGTAGGTTCGACGTATATGGACGTGAAGGAACTGACGTATGCGATTGCCCACGAGATAGTGAAGCCAGAACTTGAGAGCATTCAGGAACACGTTGACTATATTCAGCTAGACGCCCCCTTCTTCTCCTTTGAGCCGTTCAAGGAATACATCAAGGATCTCTATGCGGAAATGCTCAGCGGCATCAAAGTGCCGATAGTACTCCACGTTTGCGGCGATTCCTTCTCCGTATTCTCGGAACTTACAAAACTCAACGTGGACGTACTCAGCCTTGATTTCACATACAGCGACAAGCTCCTCGAAGAAGTGGCTATGAGGAGCTTCGATCAAGACATTGGCGTCGGTTGCGTGACCACGGGAAATCCCGTCGTCGAGTCGGTGAAGAGCATCGCCGATTTGATTCAAAGGGTTGCCTCCAAGATAGGCGAATCAAAGATACGGTTCGTACACCCAGCATGCGGCGAGCGGAATCTTCCCCTCGACGTCGCTTACCAGAAGAACGTGAACCTAACCCTTGCGCGGAACGAAGTGTTCTTCGGTCCCCCAAAGAATGCCAGAAGCGTTTCTTTCAACGAGAGCGACTACGATCCCAACGGGTATTTCCTGATTCAGATTGACGAACAGGGTCAGCAGATAGTCGTCGCGTTCAACACATATCAAAACGTACCGATATTCAGAGTCCAATCGGCTAGCGGTGAGAAGCTGATTTCCGCTATAGTCGATAGCAAGATTCTCAGTGACACCGAGCCGGGGAAGCGTCATCTCGCATACGTCGGATACGAGATAGGAAAAGCAGAAACTGCCCTAAAGAACAAAGTCGCTTACAGACAGGATAAGCCTCTCAACATCCCGGGCATATTCTAGTTGCGGCGCTGCGTGTACGCAGAAAGACGGTAAGAGAGGAAACAACTCAGACCAATCTCATCACAAACTTTGCAAAAAAGGAAGCAAACGGGTTGGCGGGCTTGAATCGCTCTTTTGACCAGGAAAATTGGGGAACGGGAACCATCACATTTGTGCAAGGGCTTGGGAGCTATTCTAGAAATACGGATCATCTGACCAGTCGTCAGAAAAAGGACTGGTGAAAGAAAGTCCGGATTTGAGGGTTTCCGACATTTCCAATACAGGAAACTTTGTGCGCCTCATCGAGCTGTTTCCTCCGAGCCTACCTGTGCCCGAGCTTGCAAGCGATTCCCAGAGGTTTGACCTCTCGCTCAGGTTTGAGCGTTTGCTCAATAGTATAAATTCCTTGGAGTCGCTCGCAGACGGCTTCTGTCTTCCCGAACTTAAGGATGGCCAGAGGATTCACCTCAACTCCGTCGGCCTTGCATCTGAGCTTACAAGAAAGACAGGGGCAGCAATCATACCCACACTTACTCTACGCGATTCAAATAGGCAGAACATACTTGGCACGATAGCGTATGCTCTGTTCGCAGGAATTGAAAATCTCCTGATCGTGCGAGGGGATCCCTATCGCGACGGGGAGGGCAATACGGCAAAGAACGTCTATGAAATCAAAAGCGTGGCTGCTGCCGTCTCCTCTATACGCAGGCTCGAGTCTCACTTGTCGAATCAAGATAGACTCTGCATAATTTCTCCAATCAATCTGTCTAGGGCTAGCGATCCAAAGTACTTGGAGGCGATCAAGTCAAGGGAATTCGCCGGAGTCGACCTCTTTCTGGCGGAATCACTCTTCGAAGATTTGGAGACCTATTTCGCAAGAGTTGAGGCTGTGCGGAAGGCTGGAGCAAAATTGCCAATAGTTCATACCATATTCCCCCTCCGAGGCTATGAAGATGCGATCAATTGCATTCAGAAATTTGGCTGGCAAATACCCGATGATGAGCTTCATGTGTTGAAGAGTAAGGGGAGCGAGTACGGTCTTGAAATGGCTCGCCGCCGCTACCAAGGCCTCCTAAGCCGCAAAGACAGTGCACAAGGAGCCTGTATATCGACGCGCGGTGACCCGGAGATAGCTAGACTAATCACGCTTTAGGAGAATCGGCGGGTTGAATTGCGCCTCATATTTTTCTTTTCTCTTTGCACTTTCTCAGTTCTGCGATCAGAGCGACATATGTTAGCGGTGCAACCTTGTTTTCCTGTTGGAGGCATCCCGCGCCTGCACGACCCCCATTTGTGGGTAACCTTGAGCAGAAATCCTTCCCGTCGATAATGTCTCTTCACTTGCGTAAATTTCCGACTGCGAAAAGTTGTAACGGTTAAATAGAATGATTCTCTTCCTGTGCGCGAAAGTTGGCTCCAAATGTCCTCCCACATGCATGATTACGAAGACCACATAAGGGCAATCGTTGAAGACCTCGGGTACTGGCGAGCGAAGCGCTTTGAAGCAACTGTTTTCCGTTTCGCCCGTTTGGGCACAATCACACTCTACGACATTGTCGAAACCTACCCGCACGTCCAACTTAGGGCAAACCCACAAGGAGAGCAACCTCATTATGAAAGTGAAATGGAGGCCAAGATAAGGCCTCTAGAAATAGCTCTCGGCGACTACATAAAAGGAGTGATGATTGTGGAATCAGTACCTGTTGGAGATGTCGTTATTGACGACCTCCGTAAAGAAACAGGAATCTACGACAAGTTCTTCGCAATTGCGAAGAAAAGCTACAGTGGATCACTCGATCGCCGAGTTGACGAGATTGCAACGGATCTGAAAAAGTATCAGGAATTTCTCGACGCATTCACGCTCACCCTGATTCGCAAGGGGTTCATGACTGAGGAAGAGTTTGCAAGTAAGAAAGAGGCTATCAAAAAGTCGAGCGTGGAGAACGGCGGGAGGATCGTCGCAAGAGCGTGGATCGACCCGCATTTCAAAGAGCAGCTTCTTTCAAACGCAAGAGACGCTGTGAGGGACTTTGGAACCCCGCTCAGTGGGACTCCAAACTTGATAGTCGTCGAGGACACAGAGTCCATTCACAATGTTGTTGTGTGTACGCTTTGCTCCTGCTACCCGTATGACCTGCTCGGTAATCCTCCCTGGTGGTACAAACATGACGATTACAAGAAGGCGATTGTGAATAATCCCAGAGAGACCCTGAAAACAATGTTCAACCTCAGCATTCCCGACGGTGTGGAGATTAGGGTACATGACAGTACGTCAGATATCAGATACATGGTCCTGCCCAAGAGGCCGCCTAATACAGAGAGACTGAGCGAACAAGAATTGGCAACATTGATCACATCCGAAAGTTTGATCGGTGCCGCAGAGCCACTAAAATCTCCGGTGGTTGCATAAAGTGAATGGACAATTCGCGGTGGGCATGCGTGTTAGAATAAAGAAGGATAATCCGGGAGGCACGCACAGGACGCCCTACTACATCATGGGCAAGCACGGTTTGATCTTGAACTCTCACGGCCTGCTGACTGGGTACGAATTTGACCACAGGGAGGACTGGGGACCGCTCTACACCGTGGAGTTTGACATGGAGGAGATTGCCGGAATCAAGAGCATTGACAAGATCCTCGTCGACGTCCACGAGGACTGGCTAGAATCAGACTGAAGATTTCTGTTTCAATCTAACAGCTGACGAGCAGCATCTCGCATGTTAGTTCTGAAATCATGCCCCCGGGTTTGATTCTTCGAACAGTTTCTAAAGGCGATGCGCTTTTCATGGATTTGGACGATTATCAACCCTCAAAACGAGCCGCAAGCGTGGCACATCTTCCGCTGCAGCGAAAGTCTTAGTTCGACGAATTAGAGCACTGCCACCGCAACTTCGCCCTTTGCTTTTCGCCTCTGAGCGCCTCTTGCGAGTCCTCCCTTCGTGGCAACGGTTCTTCGTGTATCAGAAGACGCTGCCTGCAAACCTCTTTGGGAGTGCGGGGCGCTCCCGCCCATCTTTGAAACTCTGAACCTTGTATCGGCTGAGGCCGATGCCAACCCTCTCTTCTTCTTCTGTTGCTGCTGTTGAATCATAGAACTATTCACATCGCTTCTTCGCCTCTCCGCTTCACTTTCTTTCTCCTTGAACTTAGCTCATTTACTCATACCTGGAGTTTGTTCTTTGTTCAGTACGTAGCTTTGAGCTTATCACGTACTTAAGTGCGGGACACGATTATCAAGTCCGAGAATATGGTACCCATGTCGCAGAGAGAAGAGCGTGCGACAGGTGGTTCGAGTGGATGAAAGGGCTCAGGACAGTCCTGCGCAGCGGCTAGACGCTCGCTTAGGCTAGAGAGAGTAAGAACAGGCCGAGGAGTGCACCAACGAATGCGAATAGTTCTACCCTTGCCAACTTTCAGTCATTCAGTAGTTCCGCTACGGCCTGATTGAGAAATATGTATTCAAGTTGACGAATATCTCTTAACCGATATGGTAGCTTTCCTGGCTCCCGTTTGCCCTTCTCGAAGAAAATCCGAAACATTCTAGCCCCACATGATTCTGTTGATGACTATTACAGGAAAGAAGGTATGTGCCCCGGCTCTGACACAGTCTGATCACAAGATCCGCAACTTTTGATTGCTTGCTCTTCGCATCTGCTCTTTATCCGGGGCGCCGGAAGAAAGCAGTGCTTCGCCTTCCCTTAACCGCCAGCCTGTCCCATGTCTGGGTAGACCCCGTTCCACATCATAATTCAGACAGAGCCGTCGACACGGGGAGCAAGAGTGTTCTTACACTCCCGCCCTACCGAATGGTAGCGGAAAAGCGATAGTGCTCTCTCCGGTGAGAGTACAATGGGCGAGAAACCTTCGTTTAATCTTTTAGTTGCCAAGTCCAGCGAAATGAAACCAGCCGGCATGCAACGTGATCCCACATATCTGTACGTGAGAGGCGACGGAAAGAAGAGATGCGACCTGCGGCTTTAGGCAATTAATGGTTCCAAATTCAGTTCGAAGCCCGAGATTGGAATCTGAAGGCCATGGCGCTCTATCACCGAGGGAGCTATCTCTCCTACAACTCCAATAACCTCTTCATTCTTCTCTGACACAAGAACTACCTCAGCGGATCTCCCGCCAAGGTAGTAAGGGCTGCCGTCTCTTTCAGTAATTGGTCGTAGCACCTTGCTGAAACCCCTCGGAAGCGGCACCAGACTGAGAAAAGCGTCCAGGGCCGAGCGTGCCATAGTATAATTCGCGTCAGAGCTTGCGAGCAGAACCCCGACATGTTGGTCCTCCGAAACTCCGGTGTAGTCTGCCTCCATCCTAGATCGGTTAAACACAGGCGCGACCTCGAATATTTTCTGAGGATACTCCTGATCTGTCGTGCCTTTAAGCACTGCAAGCAGAGAAGAGGTTAGATCACTACGAAGGTACTCGTAACTCTGAGACTTGGGGTTGTCCACCCTCAGTGCTGCGGTCGTTACTCCATACGGAGCGACCTGTTCTGAATTTACGAGGGAAAGGTTCCAGAGCTCGGTGAGTCCAAGGCCGATGAGGAGCTCAATCATTTTGTCGATGATCTTGAGCTTTGAATTGAATGCTCCAGAGAGTGAAGTCTCGGTCTTGAGCGGTTCAATTTTCCCTGTTCCATAGCCCAGCGCGACTTCCTCGGCGAGATCGATTGGATGGACGATGTCAGCCCGAAATCTCGGTATCTTCGCGATTGCATCTCTCCCAAGCGAGAGCCTGCATCTCGCAAGATACTCTGAAGCTTGCTCCATCGAAAATGAATAGCCCAGCGCGTGATTCGTTAGAGCGAGATCAAAGCGCATCTCACTCGGCGTCATTTCTGGAGTTGTCGTAAGTACTCTTCCAGCCAACTTTACATCGACTGTCAAGACGCGCCCACCGCGGTCCGACAGCATAGATGCCATGATAGCAGTGGCAGTGTCCCCAGCTTTCTGATCGGTCGCGGTCACGTCTATGAAGAGTTTGGAGATTCCCTCGCGCAGTCTGGTATGCTCACCATTTATTATCGGAGGCATTGAAAGGAGGTGGCCAGCCGAATCCTGCAACAGAGGGAAGACCCCGAGACCCTTGATCAGGCTTCCATACTTGATTCCCTGCTCGGTGCGCTCCATCACTGCTTCAATCGACATTGGAGTGCTTGAACCGAGAGGGATGAAGGAAAATTTAGAGTCTCTGGTCGAAAAGTAACGTATACGTGGAGTTATCACTTCGGCGTTGTGAATGCCGATGGCGAGCAGGGAGCGCTTCCTTCCGAGGCCATTGTGAAGATCCTCCTGCATCGCGATAAGCTGCTTGATTAACAGCTCATCGACACTGATTTCGCACGAGATACCAAAAATGTATGGCCTTACTTTGAGTATATCGTCCTCTCTGGGAACATCTATTTCGAGGGCGCTCTTCGCAAACGTGTACTCGGGCAACCCTGTGCGAACGCCTAGTAACCCCACGAGCGACCTTGCAATTCCCACTTCGCTGGAGTAATCTGGTCTGTTTGGGCTGTATTCCACGCTGACGGTGTCCCCAGAAGTACTCTCAATGTCTAGACCAAGATATGGAAGTGTTTCGAGAATCTGGGCCTCACTAGCTTGATTTAGCGCGTACTCCCTGAGATTGGATAGTGAGAGATCTATTACCGGCATCCTATGTAATTCTCAGAACCTCTCTTTGCATTAGTTTGACCACCCTAACCTATCTTCAGTTGACGCAGCCAACCAAGATTGGCTCCGAACAACTCCCTTACGTCTGTGACTCCGTATCGCATCATCACGAGTCTGTCCATTCCCAGACCCCAGGCAAGGACAGGGTAATTGACACCTAGGGGCAGGGTAACCTCAGGGCGAAAGATGCCCATCCCGCCGAGCTCCATCCATTTCCTTGTCGGCTCGTAATACACCATTGTCTGAAGTGAGGGTTCGGTGTAGGGGAAGAACGTCGGCCAAAACTTGATCTTGTGAAATCCGAGCTTTGAGTAGAATTGCGTGATGATGTAGATGAGGTTCCTCAAGTTTAGGTCTTTCCCAACCATCACGCCCTCTATCTGCGAGAATTCTGGGTTGTTCTTGTAAGTTGGTTTCTCGTTTCTGTAGACCTTTCCCACGGTGAATACCCGAGCTTCCTCGGGTTTGTACCTTGCAAGATACGATATGGTGACCGCGGTAGTGTGCGTCCTCAGCACGACTCTTCGAGACTCTTCCTCGCTCCAAGCATACTGCCAGCCACGGGAACCTGTATTTCCGCCAGTTTCATGCGCATCCTTGATGGCGATTGCATCTTGAGCAAATCGAGAGGTGTCTGCTCGCAGTCCGCCGATGTAGAATGTGTCCTGCATTTCGCGAGCTGAGTGGCGCTGTGGAATGAACAGTGCGTCAAAGTTCCATAGAGTGCTGTGAACAATCGGCCCCAGAATCTCCTCAAACCCGAGCGATACGAAAGCTTCCCTCACCTCGTCCATGAATGTTCGCATCGGATGCTTTCGGCCTGCATAGACTGGTGGGGCAGGTGAAGTGACGTCGATGGGACGAATGTTTCTTGTTTTCCACGAGCGAGTACGTAGAACTTCTGAAGTGATTGCGTCTATCTCTTGTGCCTGTTTCTGGCCTCTCTGTTCCCTTTGGGCCAAAGAAAGCGAAGACGAGATAGACTTCCCTTTCTCTGAAAGTACGACCTCGACAGATTTCTCGTGCTCTGAGACAATCAGACCCTTGACCCGCTTGCCCAGGATGCTGATTATGCCGATCTCATCTTTTGTCAAGTTTCCGGATGCAACTCGCCCTAATTTTCCGAGTTTCTCGAGTATGAGCTCTTCGTGCTCCTTCTCTCTGGCAGAAGGGAGAAGTACGATCAGTCTCTTAGTTTTCGCCTTAATGTCATGAGTTTTTTTACTCTCCGCATGTTCTTCGACGGCAATCCAACGATTCTTCTTTGCATTTCCAAGGGCGATAGAAAACTCACCGCCAAGCTGCTTTACGACTGAGGAAAACTCCGCGCTCCCACCATGTTTCTCAAGGTAGTTTACGATCTTTCTTTCTGGGAGTCCTGACTCTAACGCTGCCAAACCCTCAGGCCCAAGTGAGTAGTACAGTGCTTCCTTTTCCCTGACCAAGATGAGCCCCTTTTCTCGTAGCCATTCCACCGCACGTCTCACCTGATCCAGAGCCAATCCTGATCGTTTAGAGACTTCTTGAATCTCGACCCACTGCTCAGTGCCACTGATTTCTCCGAGCGAAAGGAGGAAAGTTCTCTCTATCGGGTGGAGTGGTGGAACAGGTGTGGCCGTCTCCGAACGTACATCGTCCGGGGTCATTGAGCTTCAGACCTCCACTCCTGTCGCTGCTTCTCTTTATGCGGTTCTTCCACCATTTTCTTCCTTAGGTTCCCAGAGATGTCCTCGACGATGAACTCGTCAATGATTTCCTTTGCCCGTTCCCGTTTCTTCTGATGCTCGGTGATGAACTTCTTTGCTCTTGATGCCAAGAGCATCTTACAATCTCCGCAAAGTAACCTTCCGCTCGTGCAGTCCTCGTATATCCTTGAAACTTCCGAGTCGTTCTGCTCAAAGAGGAAGTAGTAGTAATGATAGACGGGGCATATGTCTGCTTGGCCTCCGAGGCGTCTTTGCTCCTCAACTGTTGCCCGCCCTCCCGTAAACGAGGACATTACCTTCTTTTCCACTACCTTTTCTGAATCCGTCGTAAAGATCGCCGTCTCGGGCTGACTCGAGCTCATCTTGCCCCCTTGCCCTAAGCCCGGAAGGAATTTGGCGTGCATCTGAGCGGGCTTGTAGAACCCCAGCTTCGGAGCGACCTCACGGGCGATTCCCCTCCAGTAGGGATCCTGATCTATGGCGGCCGGAATAAGACATGGAATGTTGTGCCCCTTAAGCACTGAAGGCAGGAAGCACACAGACGCCTGGAGCGCAGGAAAGAAGACCATCCCGATGTCAGTAGAGTTCTCGAATCCAAAGACTGATTTTGCAGTGCTGAACGTGGTGTGCTTTGCGACTTTGGCCGCGATCGAATAGAGGGTCTTTATGTAACCGGTATCGGTAAAGATGAATGTCTTGCTCGGATCAAAGCCCACGGCTATGAGATCAAGCATGTTTTCATAAGCAAACTTTTGGGTCTGCTCCAGACTGAGTTTCTCTGATGTGTAGTACTTTTCATCGTCAGTCATCTCGAAGTAGAGTTCTGCCCCGAATTTGTCCTGAAGGTACTTTGTAAAGATCCAAGGGAGCAGGTGCCCTAGGTGTACGTTGCCGGAAGGCCCCCTGCCTGTATAGAGGAAGAACTTTTCTCCAGCTTCATACCTTTCAAGTATCCAGTCGAGGTCCCTGTGCGAGTAGAATATTCGTCTGCGGAGGAAGAAGTGCACCTCCCCCGTGAGTCTTTGAAACTTTTCGAGTATCTTCGCGCTAATTCTTGACGTGCCGAAGAGATCCACTAGTTTGTCGTAATCGACTTCCCCTGTTACCTTCCAGGGAGTCACACTGAACTCTCCTTCTGAATGCTCTGCGCTGTCAGAAGATGCCTCGGAAGTGGGCTTTGATTCACTGTCGCTGGCCACAACAAATCTCCTCTCTCGCAAGTTTGCATTTTTGCAGCTGTGGAGAGCGTTCAAAAAACGCGCCATAGGAAAGCGAAAGATTCTTGCTGTGGCTGCAACTGCGTGTTCGACTTTTGAGTTCAGAGTATTGGTGAGAGCTAGAAAAACTTTCCCCAAGGCGAGGTAGCTTACCTTGTTACTGCTTCGTGGGCTGGCAAAGAGGAATTCTAATTATTAGGTGCGAGCTAGCTTTACCGCATTCTCTTTAGGATCGAAAGTCGGAAAGAGGAAAGAGTCGCATTGTGTGGAATTGGGGGTTGCCTTGGGGCCTGCGCAAACTCCTCTCTCATGAAGGAAATGTCTGCGCTGATCAAGCACAGGGGACCTGATGACTACGGAGAATTCGTTGACTCCGGTATTGGAATTTTCTCAAACAGGCTCAGCATTATAGATCTCGAGGGCGGTCACCAACCGATCTTCAATGAGAAAGGAGACGTCGCGATTGTCTTCAACGGAGAAATCTACAACTTTCCCGAGTTGAAACAAAATCTCGAGGCCAAGGGGCACAAATTCAAGACAAGGAGCGACACGGAAGTAATCCTTCACGGGTTCGAGGAGTACGGCAAGAACATCTTCGCAATGCTCGATGGGATGTTTGCGATTGCGCTTTGGGACGTTAGTGCTCGCAGACTTGTCCTGGCTCGAGACAGGGTGGGAATAAAGCCGCTGTACTACGCAACTGCAAGCAATGGAGATCTCGTCTTTTGCAGCGAGGTTAAGGGAATTCTTGCGCACCCCGAAATCTCGGCACGGGTAAACAGTCGTGCTCTCTACGATTTGATGGCTCTTTACTACATCCCTTTTGGACTGACACTCTTCGAAGGGATCTTCAGGCTACCACAAGGACATTACTACGATTCAAAGAGTGGAAGCGTAACTAGCTTCTGGTCACCTCCTGAGATCAAGAAGAACTTTGCCCCAACTGTCGAGTCCGTGCGGAGCGCTCTGGAACGATCTATTAAGCGCCAACTCATCTCTGACGTCGAGGTAGGCTCGTTCCTCTCCGGCGGATTAGATACATCTACTATCGTGGCTTTTGCCTCAAAGTACTATTCCGGAAAACTCAAAACTTTTTGCATGGGATTCGGGCACGCAGATGACGAGATCCAGGATGCGCGAAAGGTCGCCGAGTTCTTCGGAACGGATCACCACGACCTAATAATCTCGGACAGGAGTTCGCTCGAGCTCTATCCACGAATGGTCTGGCACTCCGAGGAACCGAGGTTCAACACGTACAGCTGGTTTGTCAACGAGTATGCGAGCAAATTTGTAAAGGTCTGCCTAAGCGGTCTAGGCGGGGATGAAATCTTCTTTGGCTATCCAACTACCTCCAGATTCACCGCGTTCCAGCGAATGCAATCGATCATGAAGATTCCGGGCACATCATACCTCAGTGCGCTTACTTCGGGAAAGAGAAAGGTGCTCCTATCCGTTGCTGGAAACAGAGCCGCCGCATACCTCACGGTGATCTCTCCAGTCTACGGACAGGGCGAAGTAAGGAAGATCTTTGCAATGCCCGCGGAGCCTGATGAAAGGGCCCTCGAAGACAGGATGGAAACTAGCTATTTTTCAAACTCCAAGACAGAAAATTTCATCCAGCAGACTGTCAGGGCCGAATTTGGCACGAAACTTGCAGACCACTTTTTGCTCATTGATGATGCGATGTCGATGGCACACTCTCTTGAAAACAGGGTTCCGCTTCTAGACAACGAGCTCATTGATCTGATGCTTCCGGTTCCGTACAAATACAACTACAATGGGAGCGAGGGGAAGTTGCTACTGAGAAAAGCCATGGCCGGGATTCTTCCACAGCAGTGCTTTTCCAAACCAAAGCAAGGGTTCAGTCTGGACATACTCAGGTGGTGGAAGGGAGAGCTGCGTGAAACAATCAGCAATACGATTGACAGATCGGAGGCTGTTCGAAAGTACTTTAACGTCGAGGTCCTAAGATCTCTCGAACCGCGAGCGGCCGAGTCTTACGGGTTAGCATCTTTGCTATGGCACGTCTTCGCCTTCGATATATGGCATGAACTTTTCATAGAAAATGGTCCAGAAAACTTAAGGGCACACGGTCCGAAATCTGTTCCGCTGTGATAACCTGAAATCAGAACTTCGTAAGGGCGAAGTACCAGAGCAGTCCAACCGCAATGATGACGATTACATACCAAGCTGGTATAAAGTAGCCGAGGATTGGGATCGCCCCGATCGGCCAGTTGGTCCAATCCGTCGAAGTGTGTGGCGAACCGCTGAAAACAAAAGTGAACTCATCTTCTAACATCAACCAAAGGAGGAAATTCCCAAATGCGAAGAACATGAACTTGTAAAATCCCGTAGGCGTGTAAACCATCGATCCAAAGAATCCCACCCCGAACACCATGGCAAGAACCAGAACTGCGAGAACAACGTGATATGTTGTGTAGTGGCCGAACAACCAAGTATTGTCGAGAATCGGATTAATCGACGTATACAGAAGCACTTCAATCCAAGCGTACGAAATCGCTTCGATAACTGTGATTATTGCAAGGCCGACCAGGAGTCTGAAGTCTCTGCTCGCAGAGACCTCTTTGATCGACACTCTAAATTTGGTCATCCTGCTCAAAGCACGCATCCTCACTTTGTGGGGTTTCCCCTCCTCATCTTACCAGCCGGGTTTGAAAAGTGAAAGTTCACCGATATTATAGAAGAATGATTCAGAAGTTGAAAAATTTGGGTTCGGCCTGAGGGATAATCCGTATGTGTGGACAGACTTGCGGAGTTATTCTGCGCTTCTTGCGACGGCGCTATTGCTTTCCATAATAGTAGTGGCGACCATTGTCACGGCGCTCATCTTCCAACCAAACGTACACACTCAGACCACGGCACCGACAGTGACGGCGAGCGTGACCTCCGCGACGAACAGTTCCACCAGCCTATTGGTGACATTACATTTCCCCAACGGAACAAGATTCACGGGTGGCACTCTCACAGCTGGTACAGCATCTAGTCAAACGGTAAACGGCAGTTATTACTTTCCTGCTCTCCTTCCTGGAAACTACTCCATTGCCTTCTCGGCAACTCCACCTGGATACCGAGTATACCTCCCTTCGACGAGTGTAAGAGTACAGACTGGAATAAATCACGCCAACCTGACTATATACTCGCTTGTCATCTTCGTGCTTATTGAAACGAGCGCCCTCGAGTACAACAATACCTCACCCGGTCCAACGATTTCGGCTCAGAACAACACGGCTGTTCGGCTCGTGATTAGGAATAACACCACTCTGATCCACAATGTCGCCATTGTAGAAACCATAGCAAATTCAAGCGCCGCGAACATTTTGTTCGCTTCCCTTTCGAACACTTTGAATGCCGGTGGAACTACAAACGACACTTTCATCGTGAACAGGGTTGGCCTTTTCTTCTACGAGTGCCTCATCGGAAGCCATGCCCGCGACGGCGAGTACGGCACATTCATAGTAACAAGGGACGAGCCAGCAGCTTCGTAGCGAATATGAAGGGAGGGAGCGAGAACCGGCAACACCTGGAAAAGTCATTTACTGGTTGATGCTGAGCCGCCGTCATTATTGGGGCTGCTCTTCGCAGTATTCTTTCTGCGTGCGTAGGCTCTCAACCTATTCTTCAGAATGTCGGCGTAACTCAAACCAGCATACCTTTCTTCATTCCACGGATCCGCTGTATTCGAGTATCCCCTTATCTCCCAGAAACCTGGCTCGTCCTTTTCAACCAACTTTATTCCTCGCAGCCACTTTGCAGATTTGTAAAAATACCTTTTCGGAACGAGCATTCGCACAGGGCCACCGTGCACGTTTTCAAGGTCCCTTCCCTCCGCTCTAAATGCTAACAGGACATCGTCATCGAGGAGAACCTCCATCGGAAGGCTTGTAGTAAAACCCTGCTCGCATTCAAAGACAGCATAATGGGCCCTTTCCGTGGGCTTTACCACCTCCATGAGGTCTTTGAAACGCACCCCCTCCCACTGCATGTTCAGCTTGCTCCAAGTCGTGACGCAATGGATATCATTTGTCTGAACAGTTCGAACCAATTGCAAGAGATCGTCGTAAGTTAGATTGATGGGGCGTTCTACCTCGCCATAAACTCGCAGATCCCAAGTCGCTTTAGTCACCTCAGGAACTGTTCCTGCGTGGAGAATTGGCCAACCGTTCGATACGACCTGACCCGGCGGCACTCTTTTGGTTCGTCTAGCGTCGTGAGAAGGCGATAATTCCTCGTTCATGTCAATGAAAAGCAGGGGATCTCTGATGAAGATATCGTGGCAGGCGCGCACTTCTTCCAAGCGCGAGTATGACCTAACCTCGTATGTGAATTACATTCGTTGGGAGTCCTTTCTTGCGTCTGCTACTTTTTTTCTTCTCGTCTAGCTCCCTTTCTTCCCTTCTTCCCTCCTCTTAATGCTTGAGCGGGCGCCCTGAGACTATTAAACTCTGTTCAAAATCTAGTACTAATCATTCTTGAAGCCAGGAGCTAGCACGCTAACTACCTTCCAATCTCAAGCGCCATTGGCGTAAAGTATTCCTTTTGTATCAGCTCGAACTGACGGCTCGAATCGGAGTAGGTCGGGATACACAATAGTTGCCACTCTTTGAAATAATGGCGCGAATCACAGTTTCGGCTAGGACGAAAGAAGAGGCCGAGAGGCTGCTTGATGGCAAGCTCTTGCGTTTGGAAAGCGATGTCATCGTAAAGACTGAGCGCGTGGATACGAAGCCTCTTCCTTGAACTTGACGATAATATAATCTAGCAGATAGAATTCTCAGCCTCCAAATCTGCTTCGTTGCTAGTCGAAATTGTTTCTACTCTGCTGGGTGGACATGACTGTGCTGCCAAGGCGTTTTTACGCGCGAACGCCCGTTACCGTTGCGCGTGACCTTATTGGCAAAACTCTTGTTCGAAGGTTGAGCCGAAACAAAAGGCTCGGCGGGGTGATCGTTGAGACTGAGGCCTACGGAGGGAAGAAGGACCCTGCTAGTCACGCCTACATAGGCAGGACGCAAAGAAACTCTGTCATGTTCGGTGAGGCGGGACACGCTTACGTCTACTTTACCTACGGGATGCACTACTGCCTTAACTTTGTGACAGGAAAACCGGGTGGAGAGGGAGCCGGTGCAGTCCTCATCAGAGCGATAGAACCTGTCCTTGGGGTCGAGCTCATGGATAAACTCAGGAACGTATCTGACCCACGTAATCTCACAAACGGGCCGGCCAAACTTTGCCAAGCTCTGTCGATTGACCTCTCTCTGAATGGCTGCGACGTTACCTCGGAAACCTCAGAGATTTCAGTCGAGGATCGGCCAAAGGCGAAGAAGGTAATGGAAATCTGTTCGAGTAGCAGGATAGGGATAAAGCTCGCGATAGATAGGAAGTGGCGTTTCTTTGCACGAGGAAACCGATATGTTTCTGCAGGCGCAAACATAGAGGAAAGTTAATCTACCCGTCGAGTCACTGCTAGATCTAGCCGGCCATAGCGTGCGGGATCGACCTGGACTCATTCCGAACCCAGAAGTCAAACCGCGCGTCGCCGTCATAATAGTGAGGTGCGTGAGCCCTCGCGAGGTGGCGGTGCTGGCGCCCATTACTTTTTGCTCCCGAGTCCTTTTGTTTTCTAGCAAAGTCTATATGCGAAAAATCACAAGAAGGTTCTTTACTTGGAAGTTCTGAATTGAATGGTTCTTGATATTTGGAGCTCGCTGTTTGGCGCTCCCAGTGGCGATTTCTCCTCCACCGTAATCTGGATCCTTTCCTTTGTAATTCTGACCGCAGTCAGTTTCCTGTGGGCCCCGAGGATTCAGAGCATGATGGTTCTAAACGACGTAAAGAAGAATCTGCAAAAGCTCACCGTCCTGAAGGACAAGAGTAAGACGGAAGCTCTCGATTACCTAACCACGACCTGCAAGGCGTCAAAGGAGGTCCAGCCCAGGCTCGAACAGACACTGGAGTACTTTACGATAATGCCCGTCGAGCTCGATCCGAGCGGTATCGTGGGAAAGATTGAGCACGTGACTAGACTTCAGGACGACAGGATAAGAGACGAGATAAGAAGGCTGGCCCCGCAAGCAGACAAGGTTCAGGTCAGCGTAGCCCAGAACATTCTCGAAGTTGCAACTAGCCTCAACATGGTTTTCAAGATAGTTAGGCACTTTTTTATTATGGGACAAAAGACAAAGAGCATCTACGTCCTAATTCAGCTCCAGATGATCATGCCCATCATCATACAAGAGGCCGATGCGCTGATCAGCGCAATCGATGCCTTCAAAGCAGCCCAGCCGATAGGCGATGGTCTTGGTCCGATGGTCGCTGGCAGATTCATGCTTGGGAGAGATCCGATAGAGGTAGAGCGCGAAACAGTCTACACAAAGTCAGAGTACAAGGGACGCAATCTCCTTGTTATGAAGGCCGAGGGCCCGATGGGGACTGTCGGCAGACCTCACATTGGCCTTGAGAAACTTGTGCAAGACAAGACCAACAACGTCAGCTCAATAATCATGATTGACGCGGCGCTGAAGCTCGAAGGAGAAAATACGGGAGAAATCGCAGAAGGCGTCGGAGCCGCGATAGGTGGTATCGGTGTAGAAAAGTACAGGATTGAAGCCGTTGCGGTCAATGCAAAGATTCCCTTGTATGCCGTTGTGGTAAAGCAATCCCTCATCGATGCAATCTCCGTAATGAGAAAGGAAATCGCCGAAGCGTCGGACAAGGCAGTTGCGGTTGTTCAGAGGATAATCGAGGAAAAGACAAAGCTTGGAGACACAATCGTCATCATCGGAGTGGGCAACACTCTCGGAGTCGCCCAGTAGGCTATAGAAACATAGGTGAAAAAGTCATGGCACAAATGTTCCCATCAATTGGAGAAAAGCGGCCGAAGATGCCCGTCTTCACCGTGGAAGACTGCCCAAATTGTGGCACAAAGACGAAGAGGGCATTCAAGATTGGAGACTATGTCTTCAAGGAAGGAGGAGAGTGCGCTAAATGCCACTCGAAGACCATGATCTCCATGATCTTCGCCGAGCTCATTCAAGTAAAGTAAAGAGAGCTCTCTCTCTTTTCTTTTTTCCCTTCCCTACTTTATTCTCGCATTGCGTAAGGGCGCGAGAACAGTAAGTGTTCGTTAGGTTAGAATTAGGTATCCTGAGGCAGTTGTAGCTATCGTGTGCTCAGCCTGCGCAACAGGAGTCCCTCTAGCTTCGATTAGCTCAGGGTAGGATCTGATCACGCGCAGCTTCACAAGTTCCTTTAGAGCGGCGTTCACGTCGCCCTTTCCAAAATCCTCGACGAACCATCGAGCCGCAAACGGGAGAGTCTTCCTCTTGGTCCAGATCGCTTCAAGCAAGTTGTTCAGCTTTGAATCTTTGATTTTCTTTCTCGAGACCAGCCCGAAGATGTTCTCGCTCTTGCCTTCTACAACGACACCACTTCCTCCAGAGGTCGTGAAGAATGGCTCTATCGCGTAGGCTCTGTCCTCCCTGAAAACAGCTGGAGATGGCGACCACACGTTCGGCACTGTCGTCCCCGAGTGAACTATGTACTGATCAAGAGAGTGCCCGGACAGGTTCGAGATAGGCACGTACCCTCTACGCGACGCGTACACCTCCACCACGCGCCCAACCTCGGTAGTCCGACCCCCAGATTTTATGACCTTCAATGCTTCCATGAGTGCGCTCCTCGTCGCGTCGACCAAATCATAGAGCTCGTCCCTGTAGCAAAGCGTCACGGCCGAATCCGCAACGTATCCGTCCACGTGAGCTCCAAGATCGACCTTCAGTATCGTTTCCTGCGGGACCATACGCTCGTCGTTAATTTCGGCGGTGTAGTGCGCGGCGACCTCATCGGCACACAGGTTACATGGGAATGCTGGCTCCGCGCCCTTTGCACGAATCGCAGACTCGACATAGTTGCATAGCTCAAGGTAGGGTTTGCCCCGCCAGTCTCTAGATTCAACATCTTTTCTGACCCCTCTTATCACCTGGCCCGCTTTGAGGTAGTTGGGGTTCAAACCGGTTGTGATTGTTGACGACAATTGGGTGAAAGACGACTCCGAGAATACAACGGCAAGAAGTTAAAGAGGCGGCCTTGGTTTAATGAATCATTTGGTGACAAGTTGGCTAGAGGTTCTAAACTCCGTTGCGGAAGCGGGAGGAGTGGGTTGACCACAAGGTGAAACTGCGGCTTCCTCGGTCCTCACAGCAAATTTTTCAATCCTTTTCTTCTTCTTCTTGCAGGTTAGGTCATCACACCGAGCTGGATAGGGATTCCTCAAGTTAGATGGAGTGTGCGAGTAACTACAATGGTATCGACACCGCGATCTACACAAGGTCCGGGAAATTCATACTCACGCAAGTACAGATCTATCGCGGTCGGCGGGACATTTGACCAAATTCACAAAGGCCACAGAGCTCTACTTTCGCGCGCCTTTGATAACGGTCAGCAGGTCTTCATTGGTCTGACGAGCGACGAGCTCGCAAAAAAGATGGGAAAGAACATCCGAAATGACTTTGCCAAGAGAAAATCGCAGCTGAAGCGATACATCGAAGAAAACTATGCCGGAAGGGACTACGAAATTTCGAAACTTGATGCCGCATTTGGCCCCGGAATTTTCACCCCCGCCATCGAAGCGATTGCAGTAAGCGAGGAAACATTGCCAAACGTGGCCAAGGCAAATGAAAAGAGGCGGACACTGGGATTGCCCGACATGAAAATTGAAATTGTCCCTCTTGTGCTCGCCAGCGATGGCAGAAGAATTTCAAGCACGCGGATCAGGGCAGGCGAAATCGATTCGGAGGGTCGCTTCCTTCGAAATAAAGAGGAATAACCCCGCGAGGGAAAAATTTCAAACTCCGGTGTATACCGCCATAAGGAAGTTGCGCGTGTGTGGTGGGGTCGGTGGGATTCTCAGAGGTGTGGCGAGCGAAGAGAATACACCTTCGGTTTTCTACTCTATCATCATCTTCCGATGAAAGAGAGTTGATTTTCTCGCCCCTAAAAGTAAGTTGAACCTTTCAGTCTCTTGAACCCACGATCTACGGGTATCTTCGCCTTTTTTGCTCCAATGTAACATCATCCTGTTACAGTCAGGTTACCCATAGGTTATCTCTGGGAACACTGGAGCCCGTCGCCTTACCTTTCCAGGTCAAAAGCAACTTGCTGGGCTACGACCCCACCGCTTGGTCAAGCTCACGAACTTTGTAAAAAAACCTTTCATTGGAAAGTTGAGCAACATCGTGTCTATTGAAATCTCATAAATAGTGTGAGCTCGCCGAAGTAAATCAACAGGAAGATTGTTAGAATATTCTCATGGCGTTTGAGTGTCGCGGTCACGCTCTCGCCGAGCTACTACATGCCGAGTCAAACCTAGTAGAGTATGCGGAAGAGCGTTCCTAGTCCTGTCCGATTTGTGAGGAGGAGATGGCGAGCAACCGACCATCGAATGTCACAGTGATTAGTTAGGAAAAAAAGAGAATCTGAAAGTAAAGCGAAGGAAAGGAAGAAACAGGGTAAAAAAAGAGGACAGCTGACGCTTTTCACAGAAACCGGGAGAATTTGAGTCGTGGCAGACGAAATTTCAGAAGCCTGCGGAGTGTTTGGAGCGATCTCCGTTTCGAACGAGAAGGAGCAGGTCTTCCCGTACCTCTACTGGGGCCTTCTCTCCCTGAACCACAGGGGGCAGCAATCATACGGATTTACGACCCTCGAGCGCAGTCACTTCATCAAGAAGGAGGACCTCAACCTAATCCCAACGGATTCCCGCGAGGTCTCGAAACTGGCAAACGCCCTAAAGGGAACAATTGGCATCTCCAACGCGAGATACGCAACGTCAGGTAGGAGCGGAGTTCGCCACCTTCAAGGAGGGAAGCAGCCGCTCGTGGTCTCGGGGAAATCGAGGACAATCGCGATCAGTTACAACGGAAATATAGTCAACGGCTGGCAACTGAAACCCGCACTCCGCAAGGAGTTTGGACGCTTCAAGACAGACGCGGACACCGAGATCCTCGCAAAGCAGTTACTCCTCTCGCTTGAAGCAAACTCGGGCGACTACGCCAAGGCGGTAACCGAGGTCCTTGACACAACGGAGGGAGCCTACTCGGTCATGGTGCTAGATTCCGACGGGACCCTCTACGCGTTCAGAGACGTTCACGGGATCCGACCATACTGCTTTGGAAAAAGAGAAGGCCTGATTGCGTTCGCTTCGGAGACACCAGCGCTCGACATAAACGGGATAGGGGAGTACGACTATGTTCATCCGGGCGAACTGATCTCTGTCGACCAGAAGGGGAGATTTGACAGGATCGTACTGCGTCGCAAACGCAGTGCGCTGTGTGCATTCGAGTTCGCGTACTTTTCCCGCCCCGATGCTATCCTCAACGGAACCAGTGTGCCAGTTTACAAGATCCGTGAGGCATTTGCAAAGACCCTCGCCGAGACCTATAGGGAGAACCTCTCTCGAGACGAACTGATAGTCTCCATGCCCGAAACAGCGGATGACGCGGCGTATGGGCTCCATGAGGCCACAGGTCTACCCTGGGAGAGAGCCGTCAGAAAGAACAGATACGTCACACGACGGGCCTTCATTTCACAAAAGACAGATCGCGGGGACGTCATCGATAAGAAAATGAATATCGTTGCAAGCCTAGTGAAGGACAAGAGAATCGCGGTAATCGAGGACAGCATCGTCCGTGGAGATACAACAAGGATCAACGTCGGAAAACTGAGAAAGGCGGGAAGCAAGGGGATTGACGTCTATGTGACCTTTCCCCGAATCTCGAATCCCTGCCTCTACGGCGTAGACATGTCAACCTACGGCGAACTCTTAGGATCGAGGATGACGCCAGAAGAAATTTCAGAGTGGATGAATGCGGATTCGCTCAATTATCAGACGATCGAAGGTCTTGTTAGGGCGATTGGCCTTTCTCAGGACCAGCTCTGCACAGCGTGCGTGACCGGCTTGTACCCCACACCGATAGCCCAGGAGTTGGCTGATGAAAGCAAGAGTAACTATGAGAAGGGTATCTCAGACCAGGGGAAGCGAATATACGAGCAGTTCAAACAGACCAGCGCCCGCTCGAAGGCGTCTAACAAGTAGCAAAAAGGGAGCCAAAGATATTCTCGCTTGGCTGACGGCAGTGATTTAACTCGAAAGGGTGAAGCTGCAAAGCGAAACGTCCTCATCGTCGGGTCGGGTGGCCGCGAACACGCTTTGGCCTGGAAGATAAGACGGAGCAAAATCGCTCTGAACGTTTACGTCGCCCCAGGAAATGGCGGGACAGCCGAGTTCTCCATTCCGATTGGATCGACCGATATGAAGGGCTTGGCCGATTTCGCCAGTAAGAACGACTGTTTCACGGTAGTCGGGCCCGAAGTCCCCTTGAGTCTCGGCATCGTGGATAGCTTCGAAGAGCAGGGTCTGCCCATATTTGGCCCTACGCGCCAGCAGGCGATGCTGGAAACGAGCAAATCATATGCGAAACGATTCATGAAGGAGAATGGAATCCCGACCGCAAGGTTCGAAGTCTTTAGAGAAAGTGGAAAGGCTACAGATTACGCTTCACGCTTCGAGGGGAGGGTTGCTGTAAAGGCAGATGGACTCGCCGCGGGAAAAGGGGTATTTGTTTGTTCTTCGATGGAGGAAGCGGAACAGGCGATCAGTTCGATCCTCGAAAAGAGAACTTTCGGCGACGCTGGAGGTCAAGTGGTGGTGGAAGAGAGGTTAGAGGGTCGGGAGGTCTCTCTGATGGCATTGTGTGACGGCAAGAAAGCAGTACCATTCGGAACAGCGACCGATCACAAGAGACTTCTGGACGGAGACGCCGGCCCGAATACCGGTGGGATGGGCGCCTACTCTCCTTCGCGTGATTTTGGTTATGATAGGATCGAGGAAGTGATGAAGAGCGCAATTTATCCCACGGTCTCGAAGACGAGCTATAGGGGCTTTCTCTATGCTGGCCTGATGCTGACAGATAGCGGTGTAAAGGTACTCGAGTTCAACGCAAGGCTCGGAGACCCTGAGACTCAGGCCATACTACCTCGACTGGACTCAGACCTTCTCTTCCTTCTGTTTCGCGCTTACATGGGCGGCACTGAATCAGACCCCTCGATGGGACTAGTTCCAAGCTGGAGCCCCCGTTCTTGCTGCACGATTGCAATGTGCTCATCGGGCTACCCAGGCAATCCCGTAACCGGAGACGAAATACGGGGACTCGATTCCGTGATGGCCAACGACATTTGCATCTTTCATTCCGGAACGAAGCGCGTTAACAACAGACTAGTCACAAGCGGCGGAAGGGTTGTTTATGTCACGTCGCTCGGAAATTCAGTGGAAGAGGCAGCGAAGAAAGCCTACGAGGCTGTGGAAAAGATTAGTTGGAAGGGCGAATATCATCGCAAAGACATCGGTATACATAGTCCTCTTTCTACGACCCTATGACTCGCAATCGAAATAGCCCAACGGAGAATTAACAAACACAGAAAGAGTGAATGTGGTCGAATCTCTTACTTATGAAATGCAATCAAGGCGGCTCGAAGAACAAGAAGATTCTAGTCCTCGCTTCCGGAAGGGGAACCGACTTTCAGGCTATCGTTGAACACGAAAAGCTAGGAGTGTTCTCAGGTGTTCACATCGAAGCGCTGGTTTGCAACCATTATGGTGCGCTTGTCACTGAAAAAGCTAGGAAGGAAGGGATTAGAGTGTACGAATTCGAAGGAGTGGCAGGCAAGAAATTCGCGTCGGCAGCTGAGCGAGAAGATGCTCGGGCCACTTTCGACAGGGAGTGCGTCAGAGTTGCAAAGGAAAACTCGGTTGACTACATTGCGTTAGCAGGATTTGATCAGATAGTCAGCTCGGGGTTCGTTGAGGAGTTCCCCTTCAAGATTCTGAACATCCACCCAGCTTACGATCTGCAAAGGTTTGGCGGCAAGAACATGGTTGGGCTCAAGGTGCATGAACATGTGATAAAGAGTGGTGCATCATACTCTGGCTGTACGGTTCACTTTGTCACAAATGAGCTTGACCTCGGACCCGCGATCCTGAAGAAGAAGATTTCTGTAAGAAAGGATGACACTCCGGAATCCCTTGAAAGACGAATTCTTGCACTGGAGCACCTTGCATACCCGGAGGCTATTCAGTTACTAGCAGACGACCGGGTTATCTTGTCTGAAACACCGACCGGGACTAGATGTTTTATCGATGCCTTCAGCGGAGGTTGGGACGTCGATTGGTCAAGCAGGCAGAGCAGATATCTAAACGCGCACGACAACGAAGCGCGAATCCTCAATTTGAGCACGAACAACAACCAGATTTCAAGCGAATCCTGAGCCTCGAAGATTAGGTGAATATGCCCCTACGACAGAAACTGTGATGATGTACGCTGCCACCGCAGTTGCAGAGATCAAATCGAAGGTCGCCCAAAGCGTTGAGCGAATTCGCAAAGAGTCTGAGAGGTCTCCAAAGCTCGTTGCCCTACTCATCGGCGACGATCCGGTTTCAAGGACCTATGTAGATCTGAAGAGAAAGGATTGCGCCGAGGTCGGAATCACCTCTGAGGTAATTGACCTGAGCTCATACTCGAAGGAAGAAATGCCATCAAAGGTTGTTGAAACGCTTACAACTCTTAACGCGGATTCATCAGTCAACGCCATAATCCCTCAGATGCCCTTCGACGGCAAAGTGGGAGAGGAACTCGTGTTTTCTACCCTTAGCCCGGACAAGGATGTTGATGGCTTGACGCCTTACAGTCTGGGCAAGCTTGTGCGCAGAGAATATACGCTAGAAGGGTCGCTTCTGCCCTGCACCCCGAAAGGAGTAGTTCTTCTAGCAAGGCACTATGGTGTACCGATCGCAGGGTCGGACGTTGCTATAGTCGGGCGAAGCGTTCTCGTAGGCGAGCCCGTAAGAAAATTGTTCCAAGACTTGAACGCGACATCGACCTGTTACCATACTGGCTCAAAACGGCTCATAGAAAGACTACGCGAAGCGGACATCGTGGTCGCTGCCAGTGGCAGGCCTCCAGAGTTGTTTGGAAGCTCGGGTTTCAGACTTTCCGGAAAGATGGTGAAGGAAGGCTGCTCGGTGTTTTCCGTTGGAGTGAGGAGAGATCCAAAGGCGGAAAAAATGCTCTTTGACATTGAGATATCAACGCTAAAAGGCAAGTGCGCGTTCCTGACACCGAATACAGGAGGAGTGGGTGCGATGACCCGGGCCTGCCTCCTTCAGAACACGGTTATCGCAACTGAAATTCAGATGCGAAAGAATGCGGATTAGCCTCGAGTCAGACCCTTTTCAATATAATCAAGCATGGATTCAAAGATCGCCCGGCCATCGCCGTACGTCGGACGATTGCTTGGGCTCGAGGTCCAGTCCGGAAGCTGATACCACCAGTAGGCGTCTTCCGGATGAGGCATGAGTCCGAAGATCGTCCCCGAGGGACTGCACACCCCAGCGATGTCCATTGTGGAACCGTTCGGGTTTTCAGGGTATGAACCGTGCGCAAGCTTTCCTACGCCATCAGAGTACTGGAAAACGACCTGATTATTTTCAATCAACTTCTTCAAAGTTTCATCACTCTCCACAACGAATCTCCCCTCTCCGTGGGCGACCGGGAACCTGACAACATCGCTTGCCATTGTTGTAAACACACATTTGGATTGAAGGTTCTTCTTCACGTAGGCCCATCGACACTCGAAACGCCCGGACTCGTTCCCCGCAAGCGCTGCTCGTTGAGGCTCATCGAATCGCTCAAAACCCGGAAGCAGCCCGGTCTCCACCAACACCTGAAATCCGTTGCAGATTCCAAGAATCGGTTTTCCAGAGTCGGCGAACTGCCGAAGGTCCTCCTTCATGAACGATTGCAACCTCTTCGCCCATATTGCTCCCGCCCTAACATAGTCGCCGTAGGCAAACCCGCCGGGAAAGATCAGGCCGTTGTATGTTCCAAGGTTCCTCCTCCTTAAGATGTCGTTGAGGTGAACCACCTCGACATTTACTCCGAGGTCCTCGAGGCATCTGGCAGCGTCTATGTCACGGTTAGTACCGCCGACGCGCATCACGCAGATTTTGATTTTTGACCTTTCCAATTTCGAAACAACCCATGCGCGCCTAAATGCAATCTGGATCAGCTTTTGGATAAGGACCTGCTCCAAGCCCCGAAAGCATCCTCCGTGAGAACACTGACGGCATTCTGCCCGCGCTTGTCTTTGATCGCTATCACGCCCTTCGCAGTCACTCTTCCGACTCGAACAAATGGGAAACCTTTCATTGTCTTTTCGATTTTCTCCTCTCCTTCACCTTTTCCCACTTCTACGAGGAACCTGGAGTTCGATTCTGAGAATAGGAACTCTGCAACGGTTGACTTTGCGTCGCGTTCCAGATCGATGGAACTCAAAGTCAATTCTGCTCCAAGGGCACGAGCAAAACACATCTCTGCTAGTGCGACTGCTATTCCTCCCTGTGAAACATCGTGGCAGGAGATGATTCCCCCTTGGTCCATGGCTCTATTCACTGCGCGATACAGGTTGGCTGCGCGACTTGGATCAAGTTTTGGCACAGCGCCTCCCTTGAGTCCCTTCAGCCTATAGTATTCCGAACCTGCGAGCTCCGCCTTTGTCTCACCAATCAGATAAATTGCATTCTCATCACGCTTGAAATCAGCCGTGACGCACCTAGAAATCTCCGGCACCAACCCGAGCGCGGTAATGAGAAGCGTCGGAGGAATCTCGCCCAGGGGGGTTTCATTATACAGACTATCTTTTCCTGACACAAACGGTGTCCCAAAGGCCGTAGCAACATCGTAACACGAGCGAGCCGCCCTAACTAGTCCAGCTAGGTTCTGCTTACTCCTCACGGGGTCGCCCCACGCAAAGTTATCGAGTAGCGCGATCCTTCTTCCGCCGACGGCAACGTTGTTTCTGACGGCCTCGTCTATCGCGGTCGCAGCCATCCAGTAGGTATCAATCGCGCCGAGCGCGGGGCTGAGCCCACAGGAGATTGCGAGTCCCTTGTTGGAGTTAGGGACGGGCTTTAGGACTGCAGCATCGTTTGGTCCCGAGTTTGGATATTGGAAGGGTTTCACTACCGTATTCCCCTTCACTTCGTGATCGTAGGTCCTGACAATTCCTTCTCTGCTTGAGATGTTCGGGCTCGCGAGCAACGCGATGAGGTCCTCCGATAGGTTTGTTGAGTTTTGAAAATTTCTCGGATAAACCGCAGGAGACTCCTTGCGAGCCTCCGCGATCTTTATCGCAAGTCCCGCGTCAAGTGCAGGAAGTGGTGGAGAAAAGAGAAAGTCAAGATCAAGCCTAGCAAGTTCCCCTTCTCTGTCTCTTATCACAACATCGTTTCCGGGAACGAGCTTTCCCATCGCGCTGGCTTCAATCTCCTCCCTTTCGAAGATGGAAAGCACTTTTGCAAGGGTCGCCTCAGGAACCACGACGAGCATCCTTTCTTGCGTCTCGGAGATCCAGATTTCCCATGGCTCAAGATCGTGTGACTTTAGCGGAACACTAGCGATGTCCACGTCTGCACCGCATTTAAACGCCCGTGCAGTCTCGCACACCGCGGACGACAGGCCGCCGCCTCCCAAATCGGTAATCGCAGAAGCAAGATGTCTGTCTGCGATTTCAAGCACAGCCCTTTTCAGTCGCTCTTCGACTATTGGATCTGGTATCTGAACCGCCGAGCGTAGCTTGTCCGTATCTCCCGCAATCTTGTCGGAAGCGAAATTCACCCCGTGTATACCGTCCCTTCCGGTTCTAGAACCAGCGATGACAAGCACGTCACCCTGCTTGGCGGTCTTTGCATAATTTCTGTTCTTAAGTAGGCCGATGCAGCCGCAAAACACTAACGTGTATCCCGAAAAGCCGTTGTCAAAGTAGATCGCTCCGTTGACGGTAGGGATTCCCACGTTGTTGCCGTAGCTGCCAATTCCCGCTACGACCCCGTTCAGAAGGTATCTCGCGTGCTTGATTCCCGCAGGAAGCTTAGAGTACGGATAGTCGAGCTGACCAAAGCACAGGACGTCGGTGTTTGCAATGGGTTCGGCCCAGACCCCGAGAACGTCTCGAATCACCCCTCCGACTCCTGTTGCCGCTCCGCCAAAGGGGTCTATTGCGCTCGGGTGGTTGTGAGTTTCGACTTTTGCCGCAATCGAGTAGGTTTCCTCGAATTTTATGATTCCGGCGTTATCGGAGAAAGAAGAAATCACCCAGTTAGGCTGGATCGCTTCAGTTGCGGCCTTGATGTAGGACTTGAACAGTCCTGCGATGCTTTCCCTTCCGATTTTGATCTGAGTCTTGAAGATCTTGTGATAGCAGTGTTCGGACCAGGTCTGGCCGATAGTCTGAAGCTCAAGTTGAGTGGGCTCCCTCTTCAGCCTCCTGAAGTGGTTTCTCACATGCGAAACCTCGGCCTGGCTTAGGCCGGTGCCCAGTCTTCTACAAAGCTGGTAAGCTTTCTTCTCATCAACGCGCATTAACTCAAGGCTTTGCCGCTGCATTTTCAGCCTGTTCTACCTCAATTGAGTAGTTGTCCTTGACCGGATTGACAAGGAGTCGCGAACACATTGTCTTTGCAATCGATTCCGCCTCCTTCTTTGATTCGGCGTTGAGCAAGATCTCGTATATTCTGTATGTTTTCGCGGTTTCGATTTGAAAATTCAAGTCAATCAAGGACTTTTTGATAGTCTCTGATTCAGGATCGACCAATTCTTTCCTTGGCCTGACAGAGATTCTAGCATTGAACATCAAAGCCTTGAATTACGCCTTCTCCCGACGCTTTCTTCTTTGCCTCGTTCGATATAGCTTCATGCGAAACCAAAACATTCATCGACTATTTCGTGATGGATTTATGGAAAAATAGTAGGATATAATTTAGCTGCGCAGAGCCCCGATCCTTACGCGCATTGGAAAACGAGTTATGAACGCTCGCAATATATTCCCTTCTGTCAACGCTCTGGCCTTCCACATCGCAACTTCATATCATCTCAATTTGAAAACATGGTCACTTGGACTTGCGATTCATTTTCGTGTTCGCTAGCGGAAGACGATCGTCTCGCCGTCCTTCCCGGCTCCCTCGAGCAAGATGGAACGATTGGGTGTCACCGTGCCGATACGTCTTGCAGGGAACCACCTTCTGAAGGAACTGACCACTGTTTCTTCCTGTTCTTTCGATACTACAACCGCAAATCCAAAACCCATATTGAACGTTCTAAACATCTCCTTGCGAGAAATCGGATGTTTTGATTCTTCAGCCGCTCCCTCTAAGAGCCTGTAGATGGACGGGAGAGGGCCTAACGAGTCAAACTTGAATCCAATTTCACCAACAGTGCGAGAGATTTTTCTTTGGAATTCGATGAGTCTTCCAAATTTGAAGAAACCATCGCCCGTAATATGAATTGCTGCTTTTATCCTCGATTTCTCCATCGCCTCTAGTAGCGGTCCCACGTAGATTCGTGTTGGTTCAAGCAGTTCGGCAATCAGCTTGCGCCCGAGCCCCGCTGGCCTCTCGTCGGGTTCATACACTCCACCCCAATTCTTCAGAAGGATTTTTCGAGCCAGAGTCAGGCCGTTGGAGTGGATGCCCGAACTTTCCATTGCAATTACAACGTCGCCCTTTGAAATCCTGCCATAAACGACATTCCCCCGATCAACGGTTCCCAGCACGGAGACGAAAATGTCGAAAGGCAGAGCACTTCTCTTGTAGGGGGCATGCAAAATCTCGGCCACGTCGCCTGTCTCGCCTGAACAGAGTAATGCCCCCGAGAGTTTCGCTCCTTCCCTTACTCCAGCTATGATTGAAGCAATCTTGCTTGGCTCAGATCTAGCAACATGAATTGCATCCGACATCAAGATCGGTTTCGCGCCTGATCTAATGACATCGTTAGCGGCCATTGCAACTGCATCGATGCCGATGCTTCGGTAATCGCCCGCAAGCTCTGCCAGCAGCGTCTTGGTCCCGACACCTTCAATCTGAAGGTCGAGGTACGAGCGCGAACCTCTCTCGAATGGAAACACAAACCCAAAGGGAAGTTCAATTGGGGAACCCTGAGCGTAAGCGGTTGCCTCCTTGCCAATCAACGCAGAAATGCTCTTCCTTGATTTCTCGCGCATAGTACGGTCCACCCCGACTGAAGAATACGTCAGGGGCGGCCCAGAGAACTTTGAGTCGATGTCTGATTTGTTATCATGGGAAAAGTGTTGTGAGTAGTAACTTTGGCTCCCTTTCTTATCATCTCCTCTAGACAAATTAAGTTCCGACCGCCACAATCATGTTCCTATGATAGACTGGCTGATTACTGATCTTCTTACGAGGGGCGGGTACCGTCAAGATAAGGCTGATGGCACTCTCTCCTTGAATGTCTCATGAGGTCTTATGTGATTGTACCAGTACGCGAATAGATGCAGGAATTTGGATATGCGC
>JAJPHP010000074.1 GCA_021325255.1 Nitrososphaerota archaeon
ATAATACATGATTTCGAACGGTGTTCGTTCTCTTTCCATCCATATCACAAAAGAAGGAGGGCGAGCACTCGGCCTTAGGCCGATTGGTCGTTAAGTAAACGGCGCACCATTTCTAGAATCAGGTGTGTAGATCCTCCTCGATTTTCCGATTTTTCAAACCGGAAATCGAAGGATTTTGGCAATCGGGCCAGGTAAATGTGAAATCCAAAAACAGATGATAAGCGGAACTTGCCAAAGGAATCTAGCGAACTCACTTTGCTCAGATGAAAAATGACTACATCCTCCCGCACGACCGTGGGTCTCCCATTCTATTCCCAGTGGGAGTGACAATATAACAGAAGTCTCGAAGCCCTTTGCATTCAATAGATAAATAGCGGCGAATTGCCTGTGACGGGCTATGCACGTCAGTCATTTGAACTCGTCAATAGTACTGATATCGGTAGCAGGTCTTCTATTTCTCACATCAATCTTTTCAGTTTCGATTCAAGTTTCGGCCTACTCTCCCAGTGCTCCAATCCAAGCCCGTCCAGATTCTCAAGTCGTGATCAGGATAGATGGCAGTAGCGCTTCTGGCAGTTTTACCTGTCCTACAATCTCTGGTGCAGATAGTTCATCATGCAGCACTAACTGGTCCGGGTATGCAGATACACCTTCCTTAGGGCAAGTAAACGCTGTCTCTGGCTCTTGGAAGTTGCCAACTCTTTCCTGCCCAAATAGGGGAACGACCTATGTCGCCCTTTGGGTTGGAATTGATGGTTACGCCAGTAGCACAGTTGAACAAACAGGAGTCCTCGGAGAGTGTAACAGAGGCGCAGCTTCGTACTCAACGTGGTACGAGTTCTACCCCAATCCCATGGTCACAATCAAGAGCGTCGCAGTAAAACCAGGGAACATTGTAAGTGCGAGCGTAACTTACTCTTCTTCGACAAACAAGTTTAGCGTAAAAATCACGAATACAAACACTGGAGCCTCCTTCAGCGTCGCTCAGACTGTTTCAGGAGCAGCCAGATCGTCAGCAGAATGGATAGTTGAAAGGCCCGCTACATGCATCGGTACTCTCTGCAGATTGACTACTCTAGCAAACTTTGGTTCCCCATCGTTCACAGCAAGCTCCACAACGATAGGAACCAGCGCTGGCGCTATCACATCATCTGCTGATGTGGCGATCACGATGGTTGGGAGCAGCACAGGTCCTATTCTCGCTGAACCTTCGGCGCTTAGTAATGGCGGAGCTAGCTTCACCGTATCGTACCATTAGAAGACTCGAAGAGGAAGCAGGGTTTTTTCATTCGTTCATGGTATCAGTTTTCGGTTAGATCGCCTCACACGTTTCAATATTATATCGGTGATTTGACCCTAGCTAAGAGCTTTTGCTTTGATAGGACAAAAGAAAAGCAAATCAAATAGAAGCTCAGCAAAAGAATAAGATGGGAAGAACCGCAATGAAATGTCGCGCGGCTCCTCTCTCTGCTTCTTTTTCTTTTATTTGAGACACTCCAGCCTTTCTTGTAACTATTTGGATGATCCGATTCTAAACAACCGAGTACCGCAGACCGGACAGGTTCCTTCTGTAGCAGGCTTGCCGTTCTTCATCGTCACTTGTTTTGGATCTTTGATCTCTCTTTTAGCTCTGCACTTTACGCAATAGGCTTCTACCATTCTTATTAAAACCCAAAGAGTATCTATTTCCAATCATAATTTAAAAATTTGCAGTTCCATTTATTTACCAAAACAAAATCTGCAGAATCAAACGAAACCGCATCATCAGTTCGATCAAAACAGACTAGCAACTAAATTATGAAGAAATTTCGGACCGACAAGAGCAGGAAATATTACGAATCCAGTATACGGGAATACGCCGCCCGAAGATCTGCTCCATATGATTTAGGGCATCCGTTAGTCTATAGTCTAGAATCAAAAAGTGTCACAGTGCAACCCGATTAATCTTGTTCTTCTTCTCATCTTCCTAACCTTACTTTTCATCTGATTTCTTGATTCCCGGTTCTAGTGATGTAGGGAACCGGCAATCATTAAAATCAGCGAATCTTCTCAATAAACTGTGTGCGGAATTGGCAAAGAGCCTCGGCCAAAAATTACCACAAGACCTCTTCAAGCGCCTCAGTAGCTACGATATTTCGACCAAGATCGGAGAAAGGGTAATTCTCTTTACAACGGCTGACCCCGATGGCTGGCCCCGTCACGGCATGCTCAGCCATTACGAAGTCGTTGCAAAGAACCATTCCTTACTCCTCATGCTCACGTACGCAGGAAGTAAGAGCACATCAAACCTTCTTGCAAATGGAATGGCAGTGCTCCTCTTTGTGGACGAGGAGATGAGCTACTATGTCCGCGTCTCCTGCAAGAAATATGCGGAAGGTTCTCGCGTAAACGCTCCAAGGGAGACTCTGTTTGAATGCAACGTCGTTGACGTAATGGAGGACAAGCTCCCGACTGCGAACATCGTAAGTGGCCTGACTTTTTCCGGATACGATCCCGGGATGCCAAAGGAGGACCGGATGAGAGTTAGATCTAGATTGATTGAACTTGCCGTTGGAAAGTGACTCTCTATAAAACCGGGGAAAAAAGCGTTCTTGATGCAAGCGCAATTTTTTCCTGTTTCAATCCGAGCGGCGGTAGTATCGTGCAAAAGGTTTTGTAAGCAAGAAAGAAGAATCAAATAGACTGTCTATTTCCCTTACTTTTTATCGTCGTCGCCCGAGCAATGTGGACTGTGTTAGGCGCCCAAGCATTGTCAACGAGATTTTGCAGGCTGTGCTTGCTCAAGCTCGATGGAATGACACCGTAATTTTTCCCTTGCGCTGGTATCTCTGTCCTATTGCTAGCGGTTTAGGGCAACTGGTCGCGATCCCATTTTAGTGGCGCTGCTTGTTTGGTAATTCAACCATAGTAAGAAGGGGAGGAAGAATCAGACCTTGTCCGCGGCGCTGTCAGCGAGGAAGAGATTGAAGCTCCCGTTCTTTCGTAGTTGTTCCTCAAGTACTCGTAGTAGCGAACATCCTCAGGCTTTACGCTGGGCCTTATTGAGAACAGTGCTGATTCAAAGAAATTCATGGAGAGTATTTCGTTCTTGTCTTTGATGAACTTCTTGAGCCAGCCAGTGGTCGCAGACGTGACCAGAAGCTCGAGATCCGCGCCGCTGTAATATCTGGTTCTTTGCGCGAGATAGTCGATATCAAGGTGCTCACACGGCTTACCAGATAGATGTATCTTCAAGATTTCCTTTCGCTCCTCAGTATTCGGGAGGGGAACATAGATCAATCTGTCAAATCTTCCCGGTCTGAGCAATGCAGTGTCTAGTCTGTTTGGTATGTTCGTAGCTCCTAGAATGGTGACCTGATTCAGAGGTTCGAAGCCGTCCATCTCAGAAAGCAGACTTGAAAGCAGCGAAGTTCTGCCGTCCTCAATGGCCATTGCCTGTCTGTTAGGAGCCAGACTCTCAAGCTCATCAAAAAAGATGATTGCAGGCTTCATCCGCTTTGCCTTTTGGAAGAGTTGCTTTATTCTTCGTTCAGAGACGCCGAACCACTCGCTCATAATGTCGGCTGATCTTACGTGGTAAAATCTGGCGTTGCATTCAGACGCGATAGATCTCGCAAAGAGAGTTTTTCCTACGCCTGGCGCTCCCCAGAGCAATATCCCCTTGGGGGCCCGGATGTTCAGCTTCTTGAAGAGCGAAGGATGCTCCATGGGCATCACAATCGCGTCCCTGATATCCTGCTTGACCGGTTCGTAGCCCCCTATGCTCTTGAATGAGTAGTCCTGAGCACGCTTTCTGACCGGCGGTTTTTGTTGGTTTTCCAGTCGCTTCCTCAGTCTGACAGCCATTGAGGGCATAGCCTAGTGCAAATCCATGATTTAATGTGTTTGGACAAGCGGATCGGACAATTGGTTTGGGAAAGCAGACCACCGAGCGAATTTCTCTTCGCAATTGCAATTGTATCCTGAATTGGTTTATCAACCCCACCTTTGCTTTTTCTACTCCAAAATCTTTGATCGCAAAGGATGCAGGAGAAACAGGTGATCGAATGGTGAGGATGGAAGAAAAAGAAAGACGTTTGCTACTCCTGAATCCTCGACAGACCATTCGTGCAGTCTTGTGTTACATCCAAAGGCCGACCGATGGCAAGTATCTGCTTCTACTCAAGGCAAAGGGGAAATTCGGAGAGGGATTCTGGAATGCTCCCGGCGGAAAGATCGAATCTTCAGAGTCGGAGGAGGAAGCGACAAAGCGTGAAGTTCTGGAAGAAACCGGTCTCGCTGTATCGGACTTGAAGATTGCCGGTAAACTAGAGTTCTACTTTGGGGAGGGAAAGAGGCGACCCGATTGGACTGCTGTGGTGTTCAAAACTGACAGGTTCTCTGGAAGATTGAAGGAAAGAGGCGACGAAGGCGTGCTGGGCTGGTTTGACAAGGACAAACTTCCAATGAATCAGATGTGGGAGGATGATAGGTACTGGCTACCTCTTCTCATCCGTGGTGTTAGATTCCGCGGGCGTTTCGAATTCACCGCTGATTCCAAGAGACTTGTAAAGTACGAGCTAGAGAAGGAAGGCGAATAGAAGGGAGCCCTGTTCAAGTGATTGAGCGGTCTTATATGAAATCTGGCTAGCAATCCACAAGACCCAAACAAAGAAAGAGAGATTTCTTTGCACTACTTTTGCGTCGTGGCAAATTCCCGCCTCATCTTGTAGAGGTCTCCTACTTTCGTACTGAATGCCAGTTCCACAATTAGGTTTGCTCCGAATAAAACAGAGCCAAGCGCCAGCGCGAGCGGTAAAAAGTGCAATGCGAAAGCATAGACCAATGGGACAAGGGTCAAAGCGTTGCTTACGATCACGCCCGAACCCATGATGACTCCTCTTCTCTTTCTT
Source organism: Nitrososphaerota archaeon (assembly GCA_021325255.1). The sequence goes on from JAJPHP010000074.1 coordinate 4,893, forward strand.
TTTGCCGACGATCCTCCAAGACTCGATAGCTGCGATGAATCAAATTTCGTGCCGATAGTAGGCAGCATACCGCCTAACTTCCTTGCGAACCCGAAATCGAGCTTGCGAAAATCACTCGGGGCAACGAAGAAGTATCTAGTCCTGACTCCAAAAAAGAGTCCAACCAAGAAGTGACCGAGAGGGTGCGCGGCAAAGAAAATCAGTCCCATCGATACCAAGAGCGCAATTGTTTCAGAGGAGGCGGGTTCGAAGGGCAGTCGTAAATCAGGGAGGAATATCAGAATGAGCGCTGACAATATCAGCTCGAGAGCTACAAGCGACAAGCCCACAGCGACTGGAATTTTCTTTACCTTCCTCATTTCTCAGGACTTTCAACTTTCAGAGAAAAACTAGAACTGCCGTCATATCGTCCGGTTTGTAGCCGCGCTCAATCGCTGATCTCACAACGATCTCTGCACTTCGATGCCTTCTCACGATGCTTGAGAGACTAGGTTCGTCCGATCTCTCTCGCCTCAGAAGATTGTCCGTTATCCCGTCAGAACAAAGTAGAAGAATGTCTCCTCTACCGTACCTCGTGACCATTGTGTGAAAGTCGATCTCGGTCTCGAGGCCCAAGTACTGGATGATTCCCGAAGTCAAAAGAGGATCTTCTCCTCTGAAAGAGTCATCGGTGTAAAGTTTTGAGTAGTCCCCTGTTTCTTCATTGTGAAAGAGCAATATCGGGCTGTCGCCGACGTTAGCAGTCAGTAGTTTCCCTTCCTCTCCTTCCGTGATGCGATCCTCACTCCCAGGTTTTGACATGACCTTTGCAAGCGCGATCGTCGTCCCCATATTCGGGTATCGCAGGCTTCTCGCTTCCCTCTGTATTCTCCTGTGAATCTCTTCGAGGCATGAGACTGCCGTAGCCTCATCTGTTATTCTTCTTGACTGTTCGGCTACCGTGGCTACCGCGAGCACGCTTGCTTGCCTTGCGCCGAAGTAACCTCCAACACCGTCCGCTACGGCGAACAGCAAGTTTGCTTCATCAGTGAGATATGAATCCTGATTTTCCAAATGCCGTGGACCGAGGCTGTTTGACAAGCTGAATGAGTCGAACTTTATTCCTCCAAGACCCGTGCTTTTCTTACGACGCGATGGCTGCGACTCATTCATTTTCATTTCAAACCATTCCTTTTTCCCATAAATTTGCACCTTATCTTTGTCGTTTTGTAGGCGCGGCGTCTCTTATGGCAGATGGCGAGTAATTTACTTCTTCGAGCCCACCACGTCCTCTTTCTATTTCTTCATAGAAAAGTACTCCTTGCTGAAAGAAGAGTAATGATTTGCGTTCCCCGTGATTTTCATTATTTCAGGTTCGGTCAGAGCGCGTCTTACCTTGGCGGGTGAACCGAGAACCAGCATGTTATCTGGCACGATGCTTTCACCAAGCACCAGCGCGCCCGCACCGATTACGCAGTTTGTTCCGACCTTCGCTCCGTTTAGAAGTATGGCGCCCATTCCTACAAGACAGTTCGAACCGACTGTGGCGCCGTGAACTATCGCACCATGACCTATGCTCACCCCTTCTCCAATCTCAACCGGATAGCCTACATCGGTATGAATAGTACAGTTGTCCTGAACGTTTGACCTGCTTCCCACCTTGATCGGCGCGGCCTCAGCCCGAATTACTGCGCTGAACCATACTGAACTGCCTTCCTCCAAAGTTACATCGCCCGCGAGCGTCGCAGTCTCGGCGACAAAGCAGTTCGAAGCAATCTTTGGTTCAACCCCCTTATATCGCAAGATGTGCATTTTCTAGAGAGCCTACAACCGCTTGATTTCCTCATTTTATCAAGGTAATGGAAAAGCTTGGTTCTCAATCATGTTGGAAACCATGTCTACAATGTCCCCTTCGACATCTGAGCGTAACTTCTTTGTTTCCCCTCTCACCCTGCCAGCCTGATTTGAAATGTAGCAGTATCGTGAGGAAAGGAAGTTTCTTCTCACAGAGAGAAATCAATCACGGACGACGGCGCTGAACTAAACATACCCCTAGCTAGGAGCGGCCACGAATTATGACTGTCCACGTGCCTACTTAAGAAATTAGACTTGTAAAGGCCTTCCATTTCGAGGGAGTAAAAAAGTGAAGAAAGGAATGAGCTCAGGCGGGAAAAAACAAAATAAAAAGAAACCAAAAAGAATCGGGGAGTATAGCGAAGAGAACTTACTCTCAAACGCTATGCCCTAAGTTTGTCTCGTATCGCTCAGTGATACCTACTTTATGGTATTATGAGGTGCTCTCCCGCGTATATCAGATAGGGCGATGATATTCCGTTTGCCTGAGCAATTGATTGCCAGCTGACGCCGTAGCGGCTACCTATTGCCCATAGAGTGTCTCCAGACTGAACCGTGTAGGTCGATGACGAGGATGACGATGCTCCGATGTGTAGATGCTCTCCGACGTATATCAGATATGGGTAGGAAATGCCGTTTGCTTGAGCAATTGATTGCCAGCTGACGCCGTAGCGGCTACCTATTGAGTAAAGGGTGTCTCCTGTTTGCACTGTGTATGTTCCTGGTGACGACGATGACTGTGGCGGTGACAGCGAGGGTGAAGGGGATGGACTTCCGCTTGATCCGTAGAGCGCTGAGTGCTCGTTTCTGAACTGCTGTGCATAGTTGTCTACTGCGCTAGAGTAAGCCCAGTTCCTCTGACCCGCTGCTACTGATCCTGCACCGATATTGTAAGCTTGCAGGGCAAGGTTCATGTCTCCGAATTGTCGGAACAGCCTCCCATCTGCGCCTGTGCCCATCTGGATGTTCGTGGCCGCATTGAACAGGCTGCTCGCACTGACGCCCGCGCAGTATGGATTAACCTGCATTAGCCCGACGTCGTGAGTCCAGCCGCACGCTGAATTGATGACCGTGCTTTGCGCATACTGGTTGAATCCGCTTTCAAGCATTATTTGTCCCTTGATGACGAATGGATCCACTCCGTTGGCTTGAGCCTGCGCAACGATGATCGAATCGAACTGGTCGTACTGCCAGTTTCCGACTGCGATGGGATCTGAGGACGCAGCTGCCGAAGCACGCGCCGCACCATGCCAAAGGCCCGACACGACGAGCGATGTGCATAGCACTGCGAGGACCGCGGTCAAGACTACTAGAGTCGTGATTTTGGTTGTTGTATGTAGTTTCAAAGTGACCTCGAGATTCGACTTTCTAGATTTTTGTTATTAATCGCTTGTCGGTGAGGATTACTCTAGTGCAACACTAGATCCCGCTAAGGCCATGCAGTTGCAAGGCCAATGCAGGGCTATTCGCGCTTTGATTCACGCTGAAAATTCCTCATAGATTTAGGTGAGATGCAGTCAAGCATTCACCAATGTATCGCCAGCCGCTATGGGCACCGAGATTACAAGCGATAATCGCTATGCACGAGACTAGAAAGTTGCAAAAATTGGATGACAGAGTGAAAACGGAAGCTAACAGATGGTCAGATCGATTTGAACAATTATTTATATGAACAGACTACCTATGACAAATGTTTCTAGCATGTGCGGCATTATCGCCTACACTGGGATCGAGCCCGCAGCTCCAATCCTCTACGAGGGTCTGAAGCGACTAGAGTACCGCGGGTACGACTCGGCGGGGATTGTGACCATCAACCCAGAAAATCAGTTGTTTGAGCTTAAGAAGGATGCTGGCAGGGTTCAAGACATCCACCAAAAACACAATCTGCTCGACTTAAAGGGGACCATAGGGATAGCTCACACGCGATGGGCGACGCATGGAGGGGTCACGCATAACAATGCACACCCTCACATCTCGAACAATGGGAAGATCGCCGTAATCCACAACGGGATAATTGAAAATTACAAAGAACTCAGGTCCGATCTGATTTCAAAAGGATTCACTTTTTCGAGTGAGACCGATACGGAAGTTGTGCCTAACCTGATCGAGTACTGGATGAGGGTAAAGGGGATTGGGTTCATCGAAGCCGTGATGAAGGCCCTTCGAGCCGTGGAAGGAAATTTTGCGCTCGTGATTCTCGACAAGGACTCAAAGACAATCGTTGGAGCCAAGAATGGTTCTCCCCTCGTTCTTGGAGTGGGTTCAAACGCTCACTCAAAGAAAGAGCTGTTCCTTGCCAGCGACATCCCTGCCTTCCTTGACAGGACGAAAGAAGTCGTCTATCTCTATGACGGAGACATGGTGATTCTCAACGTTCTAAAAGACGGAATGAGGAGCTATGAAATTGTAGACTATCGCGAGGGCCGAGGCAAGAGTGTCATGCGACCGGTTCAGAGTGTGTCATGGGACATTGAACACGCGGCAAAGGGCGAGTTCGATCACTTTATGCTCAAAGAAATTTCTGAGCAGGTCGAGACCATCCAGCGCGCGGCCTCGCAGGATCGTGAAGTCATCGAGGACATCACGGACAGAATAAGAAAGGCCCGCGGAGTCTTTCTCATAGGGTGTGGATCGTCTTTTCACGCTTGCCTGTCAGCAAGTTATCTTTTCTCCAAACTCGCGGCATTTCACATCAACGCCGTTCTGGCGAGCGAGTTCTCCGCGTATGAAGACTTCTTGAAGAAAGACACTCTGGTCATAGCTGTTTCTCAGAGCGGAGAAACAATAGACGTCCTGGATGCGATAAAGACCGCAAAGGAAAAAGGGTGCCAGGTGGTTTCTATCGTAAACGTAATGGGTTCTTCCGCCACGCAGTTTGCGGACAAGTCCCTATTTCTCAACGCTGGCCCAGAGGTCTCTGTCCTCTCGACGAAGACGTATACTGCGCAGTTGGCGGTCCTCTTTCTGTTGGCTTACGCACTAGCAGACAAGTATGACGAAGGAGTAAAGAAACTGAAGTACCTTTGGAACATTGTATACAATCTTACCGCGGCGACCACGAGGAACAGAATAAGGCAGCTCTCCGACAAACTTGCCTCACACGAGCACATCTTCGTCCTCGGGAGGGGTTCGCTTTACGCTACAGCACTCGAGGCGGCACTGAAGATCAAAGAAGTCTCCTACATACACGCGGAGGCCTTTGCCGGAGGGGAGCTAAAACACGGCTCCATTTCTTTGATTGGAAAGGGGACACCGTGCGTCGTATTTGTCTCAAAGGACAGCGAGAAGAAGATTCTTTCGAACGCGATGGAGGTAAAGAGCCGAGGTGGCTACCTTGTGGGAATTGGACCGAGTCCTATTGACCTCTTCGACTTTTTCATCAAGGTGCCTGAAACGGAGGAGCTCAATCCAATTTGCCAGATTATCCCCATTCAGATCATCGCCTACCAGTTGGCGGTCATCCTCGGGCACGATCCTGACAGGCCGAGGAACTTGGCAAAGAGCGTCACGGTGCGCTGAAAGCGCACGTCCTAACTCAGCTTCACGAGTTGCTGTACTGTAGTAGCCTCGGCGACGGGTGAAATCACAACACCTGTGCCAAACGCTATTATTTCGTCCATCGTGTTGCCGATCTCGGTGGAGTCAAACATTACACTGACAACCGCATTGGCTCCCATTGCAGCGGCCTGCTGCGAAAGTCTGTCAAGAGCCTGCTGCCTTGCCTGTTGTGCCATCTCCGTGTACTCTACAATCTCGCCTCCGGCAAGGGTTCTGAGACCAGCTATGATGTTTCCGCCTAGGCCCCTCGACCTGACCGTTATCCCGTACACTAGTCCCAGGACTTTGTCTATTCTGTATCCGGGCGCATAGTTTGAAGTAAGGAGCATAGGTTGGTTTGCGCTTGAAGCGGAAGGCTGTGCGCTTCCGACCTGCCTTAGTTGTGCCCTGCAGTATGGGCAAAAGGCTGCGTCATTGTTGATTGCTTTGCCGCACTTTGGACAGAACATTTTGACCAGAATTACCTTTTTGTTTGGACACTTTCCTTCGCCAAAATCAGCTTTAATCAAGCTTCCTCAGATAGGTAATGAACTGCCTGTTTAATTCAGTGTCAGCGGGAGATGGAGGCTAGGACCCAAACAAGAATGTACTTGCGGTGCCACAGTGCAGGAAGGTTGAAACTCAGATAAAATACTCTTTGAAGGGAGCTCATCCCTTATGCCCCGAATAAGGTCGGAGCTCCTCTATCTTTACTTCGCTCTAGGAGGATAGAATTTCTTCTGTTACTTCAATTTCTCGCCGAGTCATTTCTGTGTGGCTGCTGCGGCCCGCTCGCCTTGGTACCTACCCGAATACTGCGAAGAGAATTCTGCGTCCGACTTTATGATTATTAACTGCCCAACCCTCGCAAACCTCTCAATCCTGGCCGGTCTGTGGCAAACAAGCATGATCTTTGGCTGGCCGGAGTAACCGGGATCGAACAACGCGGTCCTCACATCGAGCCCATTCCGAAGCAGTGTAGATCTCGGAAGGAGTATCCCTATGGCATCTTTGGGAATAGTAGTTATCTCGTTGAGTTCAACAAAGTACGCTCCTTCGGTGAGCTCGAAGTACTTTCCCCCGAGTGGTACCGGAACAAGGTCAGAGTTCTCGCCTTTCGCAATACCGAGAGTATACCTGTCCTTGGAGTAGGCAAGTATTTTGTTGACAGTAACGTCGTATCCCGCTGGCTGGCTCTGCTTGCCAGAATCCGCGGGCACGATCTTTTCAATGAGGCGGGAGATTTCTTCTCCCGAAAGAATCTTTGGCACGTTTCTAATGCCCTAAAGTAACGGATATTTCACAATTTCTCCTTTTTTCCTTTCTGCCACCACTCCCAACTCGAAGAAACTGGCAGAGGGGGAGGAAGCACGGAAGAGAGTAGGATAGCAAAGTTAGAAATACTAAGTTAACGATAGGAGACTGAGGTAAAAAAGTGGAAAAATCAAATGAAACGAGAAGGAAAAATTGTGAGATCCACGCTATTGATTCTAGCGGGACCTTCCACCTCGCTCCGACATTACTCGATAGACTTCAGGAAGCGCGTAAGCATAGCCCACGTGGACGCAGTCCTTCCTCTCATCCAGCATGCAGATGAGATCTCTACCGTGAACCTGTACTTCGACTATGCGCCCGATCTTGTTGTCCTTTATCATAATTGAATTGTCCTGCAATCCGATCTTTTGCATAAACGGAGCATGGAGCGATAGGCTCTCGTCTGCTTCGATGGAGTCGATGATAAGGTCATTGACGAACTTGGAGAAACTCTTGTTCTCGAGCTGACCGGTCTTCAACTTTTTATCGTAGCGCTGCTTCGCCTTGTCATGCGCTAACTGCGTTATTGTAATTACACTAAAGCCTTCTTTAGGCAAGTTTGTACTCGTCGATTACAGTAATATTACAGCAAATATATCTTTTACTGAATCCATTGTGCACCACCTCTTGTTCCGCTTATATAGAAACAAGATCGGACTGTCTTCCACGCCCAATTCTTCTCATTTTTCCTCTTTATGAGGAGAACAGACGTGAAGCCGCAGAGAAACATGGAGTACCGATAAAAATCCAAATTGGTGCTGGCGACATATCCCTCCCTCCTTGCGGATTTTGCCACGATTGCAGGCACTATCTTCATCGCAGAACTCACCGACAAGGACGCTCTTCTTCTACTCGCGCTCGCAACCAAGCTCAAACCCTGGATTGCCTTTGCATCTGGCGCGACAGCCTTCACCATAACCACGACGATCATCGTGACTGTCGGATACGTGTTAGTTCAATTCGTCCCGGTCTGGGCAGTTAAGATTGCCGGTGGCGTTATCATGATTGGGTATGCAGCTTGGGGATACTTTTCCGAAAGGGGGGAAGAGAGCAAGGCGGAAAACGAAGAGGATCAGATACTCAAACGCGCTTCAAAAACTCACACCGCATGGTCAGCCTTTGCTAGCGCGGTCGCGTTGCTCGCGGTACTCGACTTGGCCGGTGACGCCACAGAGGTTCTAACAATAGTTTACGTGGCTCACTTTGACAACGCGCTGCTAGTTTTCGTTGGATGCGTTTCAGCTCTCGTATGTGCCTCCGCGCTCGAGACGGTCCTTGGTAGCAAGTTGAAAAAGTTCCTCTCGGTTGAGAGACTCAGATACATTTCGCTAGGAATCTTTCTGGTAATTGGGGCGTACATAATTGCCTCTACTTTATTACCGACCCTAATCCTCAGCGGATTGTAGTAATCTAGTATTTTTCGGCCACTATTGCCGTGTTGCTTTCATGGTGCGGCCCATAGCACGTCATTTCCGTTGGTGTAATAAATCGAAGAACCATTTTGAAGCAATGTGACCCAGCCGTCAGGCAACTCGAACGCATATGGATCCAGAACGTATCCATTTATTTCCATTAGGGCGTAAGTCATCATGTAGTGCGGCGGGGCCTTTGAAATTCCCGAAAGATACTCATATCCAATCTGCATACTCACGTTGAGACCATAGTAGTCCCTCAAGATGTATGTCTCGCGTGAATCGCCGCTCAAGCCTGCAATGCCCGATGGCCCTGCACTACGCCTCAACCACTCGCCACTTGAAAGGTCGGACTCATGGTACACCCAGTGCCCACCAAGGAGGTTTGATTGTTGGACCGACGCAGCGTAGGTCTGATACGCAGAGGCCGACGCGATTCCAATTACCAGAACTATAATGAAGGGTTTCAGTATCCTCAATGACGTGCTGAGGTTTCGTATCCAATACACCGCCGCGACAGAGGCAAAAAGCGCAGCTGGGGCGTAAAGGAAATCAAACAGCCTGTACACCAGATCCAAGCCCACAAAATTCCCACCAAAACCAGCAAACCCCTCAAACGCAAGCAGTGCGGCAAGCCAACCCGCCAAGAATGCGAACGACTCGCGGTTCCTTCCCTGCATTATCCTGTGACCGATGATTGCAAGAAAGCCCACCAGGACATAGGGAAGTGCAAAGAAAATCAATTCTGGAGGAAGAGTTGGCTCAAGCGGAATGAGATTCACCCTGGTGCTGACAAGCAGTACAACCAGGACAATTAGCATGACCGAGATCTCGGCGATAGGAGGTCTGGCCTTACTTCCCGCGGGCCCCAAGGTAAAGTAGATCGTGGGAAGAAGGAGCACGGTGAAGAATGAGAGCATAACTAGAAAATTTTGAGCGCTTACAATACCTTCTAGTGCGCCCAGACCATTAGCTGCGTAAAGAATGTAGTAGAAGATCCCCATTATTGCTGTGATTAAAAAGAAAATAAATGTTCTCCCGACTGATCTGCCCCTTCTGTTTGCAAGAATCGCCTCAACTATGATGATAGCGCCAGCAGAACCAAGGAAGACGAATGCCGTCGCATGGTGTGAAATCACCAATACAAGCGAGGAGATGGAGAAAAGCGAGATTGACGCGAGGTCCGTCTTTTTCAGGAGAAGAAGGTACAAACACAGCATGTAGAATGGAGTTGCAAACCCTTCCTTCGTCACGGCGGCACTGAATATCGAATAGAATCCCGCCGTTGCAAACAGGGTGGTAGCTATCGAGGCAGCAAGAGTGCTCTGAGTGAGCTTCTCCGCCAAGAGAAAGAAAATCAGGAGTGTCATTGAGGCGGCGATGGGCATCACAAGTGGCATGATTTGTATCGGCGGCGCTCCCAGAATGAGTGAAGCAGCGGCTCCAAAAACAGAGTTCGCCGGCCAGTAGACATTGTAATTATCAAAAATGCCATTCCCTCCAAGTTGGGTGGGCGAGTTTGCGAGGAGGACCTCAGCATTCCTGATTGGTGACCAAGAATCAGTAGAGTAAGGGACATGATACAAAAGGTAAGGGTATATCCTGAGAAGCACACCCACCGCCAAAGGAATTACCAGAAGGAGGGTCCGGTGCCTCAATTCCCAGGTGGTACGGCCGTCAGTTTCGCCTCCACCTTGTTCTGGTATCATACCCCTTTTCTCCGCACTATACGGGGGACTTGCGACGGGTTATTAATGGAATCCACTAGCCTTCCGATTACTTGAGAATAGGACGAAAAGATGAACAACCGAAGTTTAACATCACAAGCAAAAAAAGGAAAAAGCGAATTGAAATTTTATTCAGGATCCCTCTTTATCTCAGGCAATACAAATTTCAGGGAGTGAGTGGAACGTAGGGCAACCATAATCTAGGTAACCTCGTCACGTCTTCAGAAAAAAAAGGCTCGAAGAGCTTTCTCATAGTTAGAGCACGTATATATAGAATCATTCGGCCCAAATCCTGACGGCTAGTTGAAACTCTCAACTTCTGTTAAAGTTGTAAACGTCCTCATCTTGATTGCACTGGCCGTAGCCTTTGCTGCGCTGGGGGCCCTTGTTCTCACTGCAGTACAGACAATTCCCTCAATCTCACTTGGCGCTCCGAGTACAAACAACAGTGAGATTACGGTCCCGATCTCGATCCGAAATCAGGGTCCACTCTCCTTTGAAAATTTGTCCGTTGCAGTGTCGGTTCAGGATAAATCTGGTGCCAACCTCTTTACCGGTTCCGGAGGACCTGTCTCGATTACCCCGGGTTCTACAGAGAGCCTCACCGTTTCCGTTCCCTTTGATTTAGGCAAGATTCCACAGGCGGAGCTCTCTGAGCTCGCGACGACCAACCAAGAACTTTTGATCAAGGCTACGCTCGAAGGAGCGCTGCCTCCACTTGCGAGTCTTGTGGGGTCAATCAGCACAACCCTTCCTTGGGGAGCGCTGATTGAAAATTTTAGCATTGGTTCAGAAAGCATAATGCCTCTCAATCTCACTTACGCTCAAGTTACAGTCCCACTCTCCTTCACGAACAACAACAGCTACGTACCAATCAGTGGAACCGGTGCGATACGTATTCTTGACCACAGGGGAACGCAGGTCGGCAGTGGGACGCTCAATGTCTCGGCACCAGTCGACAGCACCTTTCATGGCGATGCGAACTTGGTCATGGCACTTCCCTCAAATGCAACATCGCTTCTGTTCATCGATGAGAACCTTACCTACAATGCAATAATGCAGTTCACTTCTCAGCAATCGCAGAGTCAGATTGCTCTTAACAAGACAATCACGATAGAGTGGAAGGCCCCGCTCTCAAATCTGACTATCGGAGCTCCCGACATTAGATTATACAATTCTACTCGTCTACAAGTCACGACTCCGATCTCGTTCCAAAACAGTAATGATTTCGTGGACATAACTCCCACTCTGCTTACCGCAAAGATTTCAAACTCCTCGACGGGACAGCAAATAGGCGCCGGAAGCATTATGGTCAGTGCGCCTCACGACGCTCCCTTCAAGGGGAATCTCACCTCATATCTGGCTCTTGATAATGCCAGCATGAACTCATTACTCTTCAACGACAGGACGCTTAACTTCAATGTCTTGCTTTCTGGCTCGTATTCAGGCAGCCAGTTCTCGCTGAGCCGGAACCTCTCCGTGGATTGGGGCGCTCCTCTGTTTGGTTTCTCTGAAGGAAATTCGAGTCTCAGCTCATTCAATTCTACTGACTTTCTAATCACGACGCCCGTCTCCTTTGAGAATCACTCCCCCTACATCAACCTCTACGCACCACTTTCTGCTGTACTTGAGAACTCGTCATCGCTTTCACAGGAAGGGACCGGCACAATCAACCTGCAAGTACCCCCAGGTGCCAACTTTTCTGGCGCACTTCAAATCTACACAAAGATGCCCCGCCAGTACATGAACACCCTTCTATTCAATGACGAGAATCTCTCCTACAGAGTTCTGCTATCCTCCACAGTGGCAAAAATCCCAATGTCATTGGTTCAGCTTGTCCAGGTGCACTGGGGCGCACTTGTGAAGACTCCTGAATTTGGCACGTTTAGTGTGCGTTATTTCAATTCCACGTATTCAAGTATAAACATCGGATTTAACTTTACGAACAGCTCGCCTTTCCTTGCTCTTGTTGGTAACGTCAGCGGAACCATACTGGATCAGAGTGGCACGCAGGTTGGAACCATAAGCAACCAACCTATTGGCGTGAACGAGAGTTCCTTCTTTTCTGGACAGTTAAGCGGATTCCTGAGTCTCGGCTCTGCCTCGCAGAGAACATTGATCCTGCACCTAGTGTTTCAGACAGCTTACGGAGTGGGTGTGGAGGATGTGACAGTGAATGCCTGAGTTCATGGGCCTTGAAATATCTGGAGCGTCGCTTGCGCTCCGCATGGTATTGGCCTCCCTGTCCGCGGCAGCGAGTTTTGCAATCTACTATTACGTGCCAGCGAACATCGGTAATCTAGTGTCATCCTATATCCCTTCGACGGTCGCATCAGGAGTGAGCGGCATCCTCGCAGGATTCGTGAGCCCTTTTCTCTTGATAATTGGACTGCTAATCGCCGTGTTCTCCTTCCTCTCCATCTTGCTGAAGGGAACGAAAATTTATGGTGTGGTGGTAATGATGACAGGGGCGCTCTTCGCCATCTACACCTACCTTGTCTTCCAGGGTGGGTCAATCAGCGTCAACATTCCACAAAGCTCGCTGATTCAGAATGTCTCGGGAAGCATTCAGGTTCAGTTAAGCCTGCTCATGCTTCTGTTCATTCTTCCTTCTCTGCTCACCGTAGTGAAGGGAGGGTTGATACTTGCCTCGGCAAATCGGGAAGACTGATGCCACCAAATTCTTTTTGTTGTAGACCTACATTTTTGTCTGCATCACCTTTAGAAAGGCCTGGACAAGCGCGCACGCCTCATTCACCTTGTCCTCCATTTCAAGAATTGTCTTGAACAGTTGCGGTCTCGCTCTTTCGGCATCTCTCGTATCGATCGAGCTCCTAATCTCTGAGAGTTCCAATAGTATGTTGTTTCTCCAGAGTAGGAGCCTACTGAAACTCGAGATATTCTCCTCAAGGAACTCTGCAATCTCTGAGCGCGAAATTCTCAAACCACTCTCTCGTTGCGTCCGCCCGCTCTCTAGATCCGGCATTTTGTTACAATCGACTCGTTTGTCGGAAGCATCGACAATTTCCAGAGAGATCTCAAAGACGGAGAAGGCAAGCTCGATTGCAGTTTCATAGAAGAGGCAAGCTCTGACCAAGCTGCTCGAGGCTTCCCACGATGATGAGCGGACAGATCCAAGACTAGCTGCTCTTACCTGATCGATCACCCTGGCGCTATTTGCATTGAGCTCCGCGTGCAGGAGTATCCTAGCTTGCGCCAGTTCAAGATTTTTCAAAGCAATCTCTGACACCGCGGCATCAGTACGACCCGCTAGCTTGTGTTTTGAGTCCAATCTTTGATTGAAAGCCGAGGGAAGTGCCATGTGCCTAATTCTCACTCACTTTCTGTGCGCAGTACATGCTCCTCCACAGCCAAGCCCATGAAAGAGACTTGGCGCGGAGTTCTCGATTGCTTGTACACAATAGATCCACCCTCCAAAAAATCAGCCCTGAAACGTATGATTCCTACTCTCCTCCTCTCAAGGCTTTGACAGCACGAGAACGCTAGCTTTCATCCAAGGGTGGATAGAGCAGTGGTAGCTGTAGTTCCCAGGCGTTGTAAATGTGAAACTGAAGGTCGATCCCGAAGCAATTGCACCAGAATCAAAGATCTTTCCGTCCGATGTCACGGTGTGTGGCGAGTTATCGTTGTTATTCCATTGAACTGTGTTATTTACTCCGATGACGACCACAAGATGACTCGGCACAAAGTTTTGGGCCTGCGATTGGCTGTGGGCGCCTGCGGCAATATTCACTACGACCTTGGCTGACCTTGCGGTGGAATCCGAGACGACGGTAGAGGTTGTGGTGGCCATGGAAGTAGTGCCTGTCGACCCATTCGTTGTTGTCGATGACGACCTTGAAGTTGTCGGGGAGCCATTCATCGCAAAGGTCGCATACAGAATTGAAGCGGAAGCAATTGCGACAATGACCACAATTATGGCGGCCACGGTCATTGAGAAGGCCCCTCGACGTCTTCTTGCTAGCGAAGTGACATGAATTCCAGTTTTCTTGTTTGACGAACCTCTTATTATGCTGGTCATATTTTTGAGATCTGCAGGAATAGAAGAGGCTCGCGTCTGATTATAAGGAGGGGAGACGAATTTCTAAAGTGGATTCCACAAAATGGAATTCGTATAACTCCTTAAATCTCAATTCGTACTCCAACTATCTGGATTATCCAGCGTTCCTTCGACGAAATGGATACCCTGATTTCTTTTGACTCTTCCGCTTGGACCAAACTTTGCACTCAACCTTGTAAGTGCAATTTGCATTTTTGCCGCTGCCGGAGTGCCGATTTATCTTGCAGCAAAGGTCACCGGGAACATAAGGCGCCTAACTGTAATATTCGCTACATTCATCATGGTGCACGGATTCTATCACATTTCAGTTATACTCGGATTCGTATTTCTTGGCGAGGGAATGCTGGAGCCGCTTTCTGTTCTTACTCTTATAGCATTTGGAGCATACTATCTGCGCCTGTCACGACGAGTCAGATTGGTAAGGTCGAGTATCAAAGATTGACACAATCTTCAATCACACTGACTGCTTTCCTAGAATATGACCTTACTCTAATTCTTCTCGTAGTTTGCGTCGTAGTATTCGGCTATTTGGCGGCGCGATCCAAGAACGTCAGGTCTTTTCAGTTCCAGATATCAATCTTCGTTCTGATCTGGATAGTCGGAGAGATAGCAAACTCGCTCGCAGAAAACAACTTGATTGTATTGCCTCAATCCGAACAGGCGCTTGGTTATGAGATCCACGTTGCTTCGATGGTATTTTTTGGATTCTTGCTCTACGCGAGATACTTCTATTCTAGACGGAGGGGAAAGGAGCTCATAGAGGGTGTGCAGGGAGAGCCTGATACAAGATAGGCGGGATATTTTGAGCATGGTCGGAACGTTCTTCACATCGACTTACCGATGCTCTAGGGCATCAGATTAGAGTCCAAGGAAAAGAAGTCATTCACAGTTCTCTCTACTGGGTTAAAATTCTGCTCTCCTTCGACTACGACTAGGTTCATTTCGTAGCGAACATTGAATGATCTAAGTGTACTCCTTACCTCACTGAACTTTTTCCCGTCGGGCGTTATCGTTATTTTCTGGACAGCGAGCAAACCCTGCTCGAGAAGCCAATTTACCTTTCTGTACGTAGTCGTGTGAGGGATGCCAGTCTCCCGAATGATGTCGTTGACGCTTATTGGGCGGAGCATGCTCGCATCTAGTATTTTCAGGATCTCCTTGTCTCCGAGCGCAATTAGAATTGACTGCTTCAGTTTGTCGCTGTTGATTATCAACTTGATATGATGCGGCTACTTCTTGTTCTCAAAATTCACGCTTTCAATTATTTAAGGAAAGAATAACCAAACCCTGGGGGCTCGCTCCCGATAATTCTCTCAGCGAAACTCACTTCAGGCCTGAAATTGATAGCGCAAAGTAGTTATGTAAAACTTTGGGAGCACATTATTCTACTATCTCAATAGTAACGCCTCACGTGGAAATTTGCGTTGTGCAATGTACACAGCTAAGAAAACTGATTCTCATATAGAAAACCGTTTTCGGAAGTGTCCATGATTGCAAAGGAAAAAATAGGAGGGTCAATTTTTCTCTTCGCGATGAGCTATCTCTTGCGCTGACGGAATGCGACTATTGCGGTGATGAAGACAAGGGCAGCAGCCACATAGAGTGCGTATGCAGCATAGGGAGTATTTGCAGATACATGTGGGTTGACTGATGTAATGGTGCTTTGGTATGTCGCATTCCCATCTTGTTGGTCAATCTGCGTAAGCGTGAGATCGCTCGAGCCCTCTCGCGGGTATGCCAGGTTCGCGAAAGGAATCTGGGGCGTGACGGGGAATTGTGATGATTGGTTCAACAACAGCGGCCCTCGTTCTTGAGCCTGAAAGTCAAAGAAGTCAAGCGGGATCCTTGAATCAGCTACGAACTGGTTCAGAGGCGGCAGCTTCCAGTTGTAGTCAAGCAATGCCAAGAGAGATCCATGATTCAAGACTGTGTGTGACACATAATTTTCCTTGGCATATGGGCTGATGACAATCAGGGGCACTCTGAACCCGAACTGCACGCCGTCAAGTGATGGGGGAGGAACCTGATCATAATACCCGCCGCCTTCATCATATGTTATGAATATGACCGATGAGTTCCATTCCGGACTTTGCATAACAGCGTTGACAGTACCCAAAATCCACAGCTCTCCTTGAAACACGTTCAATGGAGGGTGCTGATCCAGTCCCTGAGCGCCTCCTCCTAGCGGGCTCATCCAAGAAACGCTCGGCAAAGATCCCGCCTGAAGATCGGCGTAGAATTCATCCCAACTTGCAATGTCATAGGTGTAATTTTCGATTCCATTGAAGTAGTTCAGAGGGTAATTGTTACCTGATGCATTCTTGATGAAATACTTCCAACTCACTCCATAATTCGTGAGTTGCCCCATTATGGACTTATTGAAAGGAATGGTCGGGGGCGGACCGTAATCTGCGTTGACCGAAGTCTGTCCAGCTAACGAAAACAACCGATTCGGAGCGGTCATGCTAAGATAACTGGAAAAGTACATGTCTCCCAGCCCGTATTCCTCAGCCCAATTCCACTCTATTCCGTACTGCCCAGAAGTAAAGTAGGTCATAGACTGAGGCCCCGAGTGGGCGGCAAACCCGTCCATCTTCCCACCATCCCAGTCTCCATGATAGGTGTCGTATCCTTCAACAGGATTGTTTGTTGAGAAACTGGAAGGAGGAACTACCGTCAAACTTGCACTTTGATTCAAGGAGAGTAAATTTCTAGGGACAGTTATCCCAAGAGGATTAATGGTCCGGTTATAAGAGGTCGTATTTTGGTTTGGATAAATGCCAAAGACATTATCGAAACTGTGGTTCTCTGCCATGATAATGACGACGTGTTTCAGAGGAGTCGCAGTCGTCAATCCAGTACCTTGTTGATTTGCGCCTTGGACTCGGAGATGACTTGCAGGCATCGATCCAGCAATAAGAAATAGAAGAAAGCAGGCTTCAACGGCTGCTTTGATATTGACCAGTAGAATTCTCATCTCTATGATTTTTTTTGCTACTATGGGACGCTGTTGGAGCATATTCTTGATACAATCAAGAAAAACATTGCGGGGAGATGCGAACTGCTGATCAAAGCTACGCTTAAATCTATTGACTCAGATAACGCATCTGTTCACTTCATCACATGAACTCAAGGATTCTAATTACTATATTAATAGTAATTATAATTCTCGAGGGAGTATTCATAGCATACCTAACGGTACCCGCCCTAGGCGGGACACAGCAAACTTCGAGGTCTAATAGCATTTTTAGCTATACCAATACCGAAAGATTCGTCGCGAACTATTCAGAATTTAACGCGGTCATTGCTAATGATACGGAAGCAAATGCCTCCCAATCGTACAGGGCTTCGTGGGTTTTGAGTGTAAGCAACGGGCTTGCATTTTCCAATGGTAACTTGACCGAGAGCGAGGCACAGATAGCAATAGCTCCGGTCGGGCCAAACGAAGCTCTCTCGATCCCGACGCTTATCGTGCAGGAGCGAGCAGACGGGTTATTGAGAGTGGAATACTACGCTCAAAATTGGCCCAACACATACGGGCTAATCTTGTACAACTCTACACGGAGCGATCTGTTCGGCTCTAATTCGAACGTTACGCTAGAATTCATTTCAACCGGCCCACCAAGCGAAGTCAACCCTCAAATCGCTCCAAGGCCCAATGGGAATCTCTCGATACTCGACGGGGGCTCAAAACTAGTCCTCGACTACCCTATCGCCTGGGCGAGCATCGATTCGCTCTACTTTTACGGATTGAAAGGTTCGAGTTTCAATTCGGGGGAGCTCAAGGTGTCGATTTCGCAAATTGAAGCTACTTCCGGTTGATGAATCAATTGCATTTTGCAACGAGCCTATTTGTGGTGTTTTTGATCGCTACGGTTCCTTCCGTTAGCGTTAGCTGGCAACCCGGCGTATCGCACGGAACCCCTCAAGGATTCAGCTCATACAACATCGACCCAAATCTCACAAACACTACGCTGAACGGACTCATTTTCGACCCGAATTTCATTCCGGGCTTTCTGGTGGGGTTACCGAATACATCGATTACGTTTTCAACAGGACAGGGGTTTGCGAAAATTGGATATTCTGTTGGTCCTTGGAATAGGACTTACTTTCAAGTCCCTCATCTTGCGGTCGGGCCTCAGAACGCAAACTTTCAGGAAATACCACGGACCCAGGCGTTCAGGCAGCCGAGCTGGGGAGATTACTACGAAGTGAAGGCGGGATTCCTGCCACCGGCGGTCAATATTGCAAACTATAACGCGAGCTTCCAGCTCAGTCAGCCAATCTACGTTGGACTTAGGACAGACTGGCAGTGGTACGTTCAGCTTTCCTTGGATTGGCAGCAACCGAGGCTGCTGAATAACAGTAACCAATGGGCTGCGATAGGGCTCGTAACCACGGAGTACGTCCCGCAAGCTCCGACCAAGCTGATCTATACGGTCATAGATTTTTGGATGGATTCGAATAGCTCTAGCTTCGACGCGTCGTCAATTCAACAGTCGGGAGCCGCGAACTATAGTATAGTTCGGATTTCTCCTACCTCGGTAACGTACCACCCGATCCAACTTCCCGGATCTCTCGGAAACATTACTATGAACCTTAATCTGACAAGGTACACCGGTGAGACATTACGTCTACTAGGATTCTCCCAAAATTCCACGAGCAATCCCCCTGTACTGAGTTACACCTTCCTGAGTATAGAAGGATACAATTTTCAGTGGAATGGGACACTCTATTCGTTCTTCGACATGTCGAATAGTTCAGCCGCAATGGGTTCAGGTGGTTATCATGGAATTCAATACTTCTCTGCTCCGTTCATAGTACTGTACATTGTGCTCGCCATCGTATCTGCTTTTGCTATAACCTTCTACTCTCTCAAGCGCCACAGCGGAACAAGGTAAGTGGGTCTGGAAAAAAGCAGCGTAATTCATTTCGTGCACTCGATGACAAGTGTATGCGACAACGTTGGTCTTCCCAGTGAGATAATCATTGAAGTAACGCTACTCCAAATCCCGTCAATTCCCATAAATCTGAAACCTTCGGACTTTAGAAGTCCCGTCCATTCCTTCGCTGTCCCGATACGGACGTGTGAGGGATTCACCTGATGCGAGGTCCTGTAATCAATGGAAACCCCAGGATGCCCGAGGGGCATTTCGCCCCTCAGCAAGAGATAGCGGTTCCATAGAGAAACGAGGTTAGGAGTTAAGAGGATGAAGCGCCCATTTTGCTTCATGATACGATGACACTCCGAAACTAGGTTCCTCGTGTTGAAAATATGCTCTATCACGTCGGCGCACACTACGATGTCATAGCATTCTGATGGTACGGGAGCGGGATCTTCCTCGACGTTCCATACAAAGGTGCGCGCCCCTTCCACTCGGCTCTTGGCAATTTCGAGCGCCTCTGGGATCACATCAAACCCATCTATTGATGCGATACCGCTCGACCGGTACGAAGAAAAGAACTTTCCATCGAAACACCCAACATCGCAAAGCGATTCTTTCTTAGGAGCAGACGAAATAATTCTCGATATCGCCCGCATCTTGGCTGCCGAGAGGGGGGAGTCAATCTCTTCCTTGAGAATGTTCTTTCCCGCCTCCTCATTTTGCCTTCTGGTTAGGGCGGATTCACGATTCATGTTCTGACTCGACCATCATCTCAAAACCTTTCAAAGACAAAGTAACAAGAGAGGAAGATTCAATGTGACCCGCACTTGTTGTGCAAGATGAAATCAGAGTTCTGCAAAGGGAAACCGACCACCACGACAGGTTCTCTCTTCTAAGGAGTATCGGCTCTCCATAAGGCCTTCGGTGTAATCTCTTGGTGCGTCTTAGAAAAGCTTCGTATTCCTAGACCTTCTCCAGATGGCGTAGGCTAGCGGGTTGGAAAGTACAAATCGCTCTGATTGAATCAAAGCATGTAGCATAAACAATCGGGGCCTCTTCTTGCATTGAAGAATACGATGAACCAGTCGCGAAGTTTGAATATGGTGCTTTTTGGGTCGACCCCGATGTGTACAGTCCACACTGCGTAGAGGAAACAACCTGTACAAGAAGTCCGAACCCCTTCCTCTTCAGTTTGACTGACAAATCCTTACTGCTATTCACAATCGGTTGCTCTGTGAGCAACCCTTCCCCTTCTTCGAATTAGCCTTCTTGAAATTGAGGCATCACGGGATCATGTCAGTGGAACAGATCTGTTTTCAAGAGCGTCGCTTCTTGCAAGACTACTGTATCTTCTTGCAGTCCAATCTGTAATACTGCAATTGAATAACTTCAAAACCATCTGTCCAAGAGTGCGGAGACGGAAATCTCCGATGAGGCGGCCGAGCAATCAGGTTTCAGCTCCAAATTTATGGAAAAAGGGAGCTTGCGCCACACATCGGCGACAATCTTTAGGCAGAGTACCAACAGGTTCTTGAGTGCCCTAATCCCGATGTTAGCCGCTGCTGTTTAAGATTATCAGGTCTTTGACAGAATGATTCATGAGAGTACAACAACATTGATTTTCTGGAGCTGCTAGGGCACAACAGCCCAGAGCGCAGTGGTTATGAGGTGCAAACGGCGTTGAGACTTTCTGAGCTATTCGGTGGAGGGAATTCCACTATGAGTATCTTCGCACTTCTCGACAATTGTCGAGAATTCAATGGGGTAACCCCCTAGAGGGTGGAGTAACGGAGCTAATTTGCTATATAAAGCTGGAAACGGTAGAGGAACTTGCTACTGAGATCGATACGTTAGAATGTAATCCGCAAAGAATTCTTTCCGACTACTTCAGATTCTTCTTGTGTCAGAAGCTAACAGCTCAGTGCTTTCAATTTATCTCCTTTAGCCCTTATCCCTTCTTGCCCTTAATCCATTGCTTCTTCGCGGTCTCAATCAACTCAAGTATGTAGGAGGAATTCGTAGTATTAGACTCTGGTACGCTAAACTCTATTGCAATCTGCTCAGCTATGCTCCTCTCTATCAACTGCGCACCTTTGCCGAATACCTCGGCTAGAAAGTCAAGGAATTCTCTCATATGAAGAGGGATTTCTTCTTTCTTGTGGCCGTACTCGGTCTCAAAATTCCAGTAGATCACGGCCTGCACTGCGGCACCAAAATGAGACAGACCGCAATCAATGCAGTAAACCAGCCTGGTGTTGAAATCCTTGGCATTCTTCCCAGGCTGATCCAAAAAAAGCAATCGCCCAAGACCACCTCAGCGTGGTACTTATGTGCTTTTTGCTGTTTCGTAGATTTCTATTCGACATTTAGCCAAAAAATAGTCGGTCAATGAAGAGCAAGTGCTTGTTTTCAGACTCACTAGGTCAGTCGGATATCAACTTGTTCTTCAACTACGATTTTCGTCGATCCCACTACTTTCCGAATCTGCTATGGATGGGGCTGTGCTAGCGAGCTGCCTCCTCTCGATGCGCGCTTCATACACCGCAAAGAAGAGGAATACAAGTGCAATTGTATGTTCTGCGATGTCCAAACCGTACCAATTGGTTGCAACGAGATCCTCGATTTGGTCCAACGGTATGTTCTGTGCATAACTCAACACGAAGGCAGTGAACGCAAGAACAGAGACCAATGCTACCTTTCTTTGCGATGCCTCAGTTCCCCTAAGGGCCTCACGAATTGTGAGAAAGAGGAAGAAGAGTGTGAGCAGGTGGAAGAGTACCTCCAAGAAAATATGCTGGAACCCGGAGGTCACTTCGGGCCAAGTAAATACGGAGTCAAGGTAAACCGGAGCGTCTTCGGTAAGCGGCCAAATCAAAGCAAGGAAGGCGAATAGCTGAATCCATCGCCTGCCAAAGGCGAAGATAACGACGGCGAGTATCGTCGGAAACATGAGAGCCCAGAAGAAGGCACCCCATCCCAAAGCCACCCTTGTGATGTAAAGGTACCACTGAGGAACGATAACCGCAATTGAAATGGTGCAAAAGGCTACGATATTGTAAAGGGTTTGTCTTCCCATTTTCATACATCCGCCTCACCTGCTTTTTCTTTCTTGTTGGTCAAGTCCGAGATTGTCTGTAAATTCTTTATCATGCGCATTAGGAAAAACCTCCATGAAACTCAAAAGGCCAAGTTTCTCTCCTCATACATTGCTTCTTTTTTTCGCCTTGTAGTACTAAAATATCTAGCCAACCTACATATTGGCAACAAAATTCGAGCCTTTGAAGTGAAACAATTTGTGAAAGCAGCCCAAAACGATTCTCGACTTAATGATGAAGAAATACCCCACTACTCTAATTTCTTCACGTTTGCGAGATTTGGTCCGGATACTATTTTCATTTTTGCCTTGCTAACTCTGGGGACTCTTGCTCTTTGTGAATACGGTTTATTCTACCTTGCAGCTTCAACTTGCGGGACCCTATTTGCAATCTTCGCCGCAGAGTCGGTTGAAGTAATCCACCAGAGTCGACCGCAGCAGAAAAAGATTGTTGGTGCAAGATGCCTGATTGTTCGCAGCGTCTCCTTGGGCAGCAGAGGAGTTGTAAAGTTATACGAAAAGCAAGGAAAGCTGGATCCTGAGTTTTGGTCTGGAGAATCTGATTGCCTTTTAGAAGAGGGGGCTACTGCAATGGTAGTGGGCTCGAACGGCATTATTTTGCAAATTGCACCGTTGGAGAATGAAACTCAGAAACGGAGCCATGAGGAAAGAGAAAACAGCACATATCTTGCTTGTAACAAGATTCCCTCTGCCTAGAGTTAGCTAACTGAGAGAATCAGCTCAAGGCGCCTCCATTCTCTTTTCTCTCCCGCAAAATAGTTGGTACCGCAAGAGAGATTGCAAGCGTCCCAAGGATAATTAGTGAAAACGCGGTCGAGTTTATCAGTCCCCTGCTCAGGGCAACGCTTGCGACGACTATACCAACAGCTCCCCTGCCGCCAGTAATGACAGATATCTGCTTTGCTCCCTTGTGTTCTACCTTGAGAATTCGTTTCGCCGCTTGGTAGGTAAGCAAGATAGATGGTGGAATAGAGATCAGGATTATCCCTGGAAGAGCTATCACTACGAGCGCGAGACTCCCCTGTGACAGGAAGGCTTCTGTACCGGCAAATCCGAAGAAGATAGGGATAAAGAACGCCCTATTCATCCTAGTCAAGGTGGTAGAGATAGTTTTGAAGGTCTTCTTCCCTACGAGCCCATCGTGGATAATTAGTCCAGCAAAGAAGGCCCCAATTATGTAACTGATTCCGATCAGCTCAAAGAAGAACGCTACGATCAATCCGAGTACTATGAGCATTGCATAAGAGATGTCTTCCCTCTTGAGCAGCCTCCCAATTCTCCGCAGCGACTTCTGGACCACCTCTGGTCTGGAATTGAGGAGATAATCCACCGCGATGAAACACGCTGTGAAGACGAGTGTGTAGATAATGACGGAGAGTGTGCTCTGAACCGAGAGCGAGATGCCTGCGAGCAGGATGAATGCGACCACGTCGGCAATTACGGTCGATGCGAGTATTATCCGACCCGATTCCTGTTCCAAAATCCTGTACTGCATCACTAGGACTGAAATTATCGAGATAGAGGGGACGGCAATCGCAAGGGCGAAAACAAAATCTGCGGCGTAACCGAAGGGGAGCGTGGCGAGGGAGATAACCAGTGCGAGAACAAGCGGAACAATGAGACTCGTTACCGAAATCAAGGCAGCTTTGTGTACATGCGCTCGGAGAGATTGTGTTTCGAGCTCGACCCCGATATGAAAAATTATGAAGAAGAGCGCTATCGAGGACAGAGCCTGTATCTGATCATTTGGCTGTATAATGCCAAGAACTGTGGGCCCGAGGATAATGCCGCTTAGAAGTTCTCCGGCGACTGAGGGAAGGCCGAATTGTTCGAAAATTTCTCCGATGATAACTGCAAATGCAAGTACCACGAGGACCTCGAAGATTATCTCATAGGCCACAGTGCAATTATTCAGCTCTGCCGTAACTCTGACGTTCTCTTAAGGCATTGGAGAATGGCGGCACTGGTTTTCCCTTTCCTTTTCCTAGTCTCTTGAGGACCCAGATCTTGATCACGCGCACCGACATTGGCTCCTTATCCTCTTACAGCAAAGCCATCGCGGGCAATCAAAGCATGAGAGAACTGGACATCGCGAAGTGAGCAAGGAGAGGGGCCTCTCATCAAAAGGTTCTTCCGTGCCAAAACGTCCTGCTGGTTGATCAGATCTTTACTGACTCCTTGAGAGCGGTGACAAGGGTTCTCCTAGCTTCATCGATTCGCGCTTCGGAAACTCTTCCCACCGATAATCCCTTCTTCTCTCTCGCTTCAATTGCCTCCGCGAACTTTCCGGCAAGTTGACCGAGCTGAGCAGAGCTGATCGTGTTAGGGTCGCGAAGTATCGCAATAAGCGAGCGTGCAAAATTCATCTCCTGCTGCATAGACTCCGCCTCTGCCTTTACCGCTCGAACCTCTCCCCGGATTCTGTCACGCTCCCGCAGCAGACCAAGTATCTCGGCCTCTGCACTGCTCCTCTCATCTTCCACCCTTGCGTGCATTGCTCGCTCCCTTGCCTCATAGGCTCTCTCCAGCGTGCGACTCTGCGTGGCGTAATAGTTCTGAAGGTTACTGATTCTCTCCTGAATTTCGGCGACCTGTCTGTTCAAAGTCTCGATCCGCGCGGTAACGAGCGTCTCCTCTGACTTGAGATCCTCGAGCCTGTGCTCCGACCTCGCAAGGGCCTCCTCAATCGATTTGCCTCTCGAAAGCAACCTTGCGATCTCCTTTGCTGTCTCTTTTGGAGCAAGCTGGAATCTTTTCAACTGGTCGACAAACACTGTGATAGAGCTTGAATCAAGCCCGAGTTCCAGGAGTTTCTTGTAATCTGAAATGTACGCACTTATCTCCTCGGCTCGAAAGCCGGTCTTATGGAGGTTACTTTGCAGCGATTTCAGGTCGTCGAGATTCGAAATGCTCTTTCTTAGCTCCTCCTCACTAACCTCTATTTCTTTGAGGTTCAGGGAAGCTCTAGAGATCTCTTCAATCTTCGACCTGGCGTCCTGCAGAATTTCACCTATACTCTTCTTGTGTTCTTCTTCCAGCGCCTTGAGCTCCTTGGCGTGCACCGATATGTCTCCAATTTCCGGCCCGTACCGTTTGCATAGTCTAATCGCTTCGGCAAGTTGCTGGTCTGTCATGCCAGATCCTTCGAGTTCGCTCTTCCACTGTACCAATCTGATCAGTTGTTCAGCAGTAATCTTGCCCCTCTTCAACAAGAGCAATAGTTTTTGAAAATCTGGATCTTGCGCTTTCTCATCATTCTTAGCTCGGGTGTCCTTCTCTTTCTTCTTGCTTTTCGGCGAAATCGAACTTTTCTTCTTATTCTCGGGCCGCCTCACCAGCTTGACGTTCTTCTCGTTCCTCCTGGAATTGTTGAATTTCTTCTTCTTGTTGTTGTTAGCCCTACCTTCATCTCGTCGCTCTTTCGTCATTTTCTTTTCCCATTTCCTTGCTGACTAATCGCAATACCCCGTTCACTGCGATGAGAATGCGTGTTGATATGTGTTAAGATGTATGAGGGAACGTCCGGAAAGCGACTTCAGATCATATAATGGCGTATCGAGTTTGGAGTAAAGCAAGAGAGCTCAATCGCGCCGTCAGACCAATCAAGTAACAGACCATTCCTTGTTTCCTTTTTATAATCCGTAAAATACGATGCCTCTCGGAAAACAGAAGAGCTCGCTTTGTCCAAACGTGTTTGGTGCTGAAAAATTGCTGATCAGGAATAATTTAAAGAGAAAACTCAAGAGCGAAAAGCTGTGCCTTGGAACCTGGATTACGATAGGCAATCCTGACATTGTTGAGATCTTAAAGAATTTCGAATTCGATTGGTTCGTTTTTGACATGGAGCACTCCTACATCTCCATTGAAACCACCAAGACGATGTTACAGGCCCTTGGAGATGACCCGAGTGGGAGCGGCGCCACTCCGATTGTGAGAGTCGGCATGAACGACCAGCTTCTGACGAAACGTGCACTTGACGTCGGGGCGCAAGGAATTCTTGTGCCACTAGTAAACACAGCTGAGGAAGCAAGACATGTGGTAAAGTATGCGATGTATCCACCGAAAGGAGTCAGGGGAGCCGGACCCGGGAGGGCTGCAACTTATGGAATGAAGACAGGCGAATATCTGCGGGTAGCCAACGATGAACTCGTTCTCGCGGTGCAGATCGAAACCGTGGAGGCACTATCAAATGCGGAGGAGATTGTTTCCACCGAAGGTGTCGACATTGGCTTCGTCGGCCCCACTGATCTGACAATATCTCTTGGACTGATCGATGACAGAGGGAATCCAAAAGTAGCCGAGGCTATGCGAAACGTCGTCAAGACCTGCAACAAGTACGACAAGGTGCCGGGAACGATGGCGCTCAACATGGACGAAGCAAGGAAGTGGAGTGAGCTGGGTTTCAAGTTCATCTCTCTGGGGTCGGATGCAAAGCACCTCATCTCCGGTGCAAGGTCCTTCCTAGAATTTGCGAAGAAATTGTGACTGCAATTTCTTACACTTCTCCCTGGATTCCTACGGATTTTTCCTGGCTTGCAAGCCAAGAAAAGAGCTGTCCGATGGAAAAAATACACCATTTTCCTTCGTAAGTTCTACATTTCTAAAAATCGCTCCGTGACTGGGTAGCTTAGATTCTCAGTCAACAAATTGATGCTCTCCCCCACATACTTACCGCATTCTAGAAAGGGACGAAAACAAAAGCATGGATATCAACAAAGAAGAAGATACTAAAACTTCGAAGAATATCGGTTTCGCATCGGGCCTGCAATCGCTCTCTGACGCGCTCATTGCCTTGGTCGAGCAAGCCTCGCCTTCAGTGGTGAGCTTGGCCTCAGTGATACCTGACGCAGGGAGAAGAAGGTGGGGCAGATTCGGGCTCGGTACCGGGGTTGTCTTGAGCGAAGATGAAGGCCACATTATTTCAAACAGTCATGTCGTGCATAGGGCGCAGGAAGCGGAAGTCGGACTTCCAAGCGGTGAAACAGCGCGTGCAAAGGTGGTAGGGAGAGACGCAGAGAGTGATCTCGCACTACTCAAACTGGAAAGCAAGGTCGGCAGCTTGAAATCTATTCAATTTGGCGACTCCGACCAGCTGAAGGTAGGTCAATTTGTAATCGCCGTTGCACGAGCTTTCGGAGCAGATCCAAGCGCAACCTCGGGAATTATCACCAGTTCGAGGCGAAGCATCAGAGGTGGGGTGGCCAGCTCTTTGAGAATGTCATCGTAAGTGACGCACAGGTGAACCCGGGCTACTCTGGAAGCCCACTTCTCGACACCTCCGGGAACATGGTCGCCCTAAACACGGCCTTCGCATTCTCGCGAGCGCTTTCGATACCCGCAAACAGGGTCAGGGAGATAGCAGAGAAACTCAAAAGAGACGGAAGGGTGAGGCACGCATACCTTGGCGTCACGTTGGATCCAATCCCGCTTCCCCAAGATGTCGCAAGAGTTTCTCGATCGCACGAAGGCAGGGATTACGGTCTTATGGTGCTCTCGGTATCGGACGAGAGTCCTGCCAAGTCTGCCGGCCTTGCGATCGGCGACGTGTTGATGGCATTCGACGAGCAGCAGGTGTCAAGCTACACCGACCTGAGAAAACTTCTGAAGGAGAATGCGATAGGCAAGACTGCAAAGATTTCGGTGTTGCGCGGCGGAAAGATCAGCGATTTCGAAATCACCCCGGCCGACGACGAGCAGATAGCACAGTAGTATGGTCGCGCAATGAAGAAAGAGTAAGGCAAAGAAAAGGGTCTCTTCATCACGATTAGGAGGACGAAGATGATGAGGAGGCCACCGTTGCAGGCTTTTGCTCCTGCTCCTTGTTTTTCTCCTCGTCAGCACCTTTTCCTTCAGTTTTTGGCTGGGCTTGACCGGTTTCGTCTTTCATCTTGTTTGTCTGGCGGATCGTATTGAGCCAGGCGAAAAAGAGGCCCCCCATGAAGAGGAATATGAAGAAAGCCCCTGTGTAGTATCTCAGAGCCGGCGTTAAGACAAGTGCAACAATGAGCGCAAACGCAGCCACGAGGAATAGGAGAAAGCCAGAGGCAGTATTCATCTTGGATGTGCTCTACGACCTCCTCTCCACGCCATGTTTCTTAATAAATATAATTTCGCGCACTTGTGCCGCGTACTCCACGAAAGTTCATCGACATAGTTGCAGACAGTGAGCTCTCATTGTCCTACTCTACTTCTTCTGCCTCAAGCTTGACGTAGTGCCTATCTAGGTAGAGCAGCGGCGGCTTTTTCTCAGCCGAAACTGCGATTGCTTCCCCAATGAATATCGTGTGATCCCCTGCTTCTATGATCTGGGTTATTCTGCAATCGATGAACCCTATGCAGCCCCGTATCACTGGCGAGCCGCTCTTGCCAAGGTAAAAGTCAAGGCCCACGAATCTACCAGCCTCGCCCGTCAGCGAGAACTTTTCTGCAATTGTCCTTTGATCCTCAGCGAGAATGTTGACGCAATATCTCTCGGATTTCTTGAACAGCTCCGCAGCGGTGCTTTCATTCCTTATGCATATCAGGACAAGTGGAGGGTCAAGTGACAGCGAAGAAAAAGCAGAGACAGTCAGACCAAACGGCTCGCCGCTTTCGAGCGAACTAGTAACAACTGTAACTGCACTTGCAAAGTATCGCATAACAGTTCTGAGGTCAACACTTAGCGGTGGCTTACCCGGAGGAATTGTTCCGGAAGCGCCATGCGCAGCCATTTCGCTCAATTTCTTGCCGCTCGTATCCTTTCCTTGTTCTTCCATTATCATCGCTGGCTCATATTGAATCTGCGAGATTCTCTTCTTTTTCCCAAAAAATTAGAACAGGCCAAATACCAAGATTAGCACAAACAGAATTACAAAGATTCCTATAGCAATCCCTACCCAGACCTTATCCTTGGTAGTAAGCTTCGCGTCTGAGTTCTCCTTCGGTCCTGGCTCAGACTTTTCTTTCTCGTTCGCAGTCGTCATGGGTGATGGAAAACACAAACTCCTACCGTTTCTTTTCTATCCGGGGCTCGTCCTCACACGCTCTCATTTCCTAATTCGAAACCCCCCTTTTTATCCTTGAGCCTTCAGCCTCTATTCTCGTCGTGTGCTTAGTCTGAAAATGCAGAGAAAAACAAAGGAGAACCTGATACAGCCGCCCGTGAGAGAAAGAGGGCTGAGGAAGACCGGATATACAATTGCTGGATACCCCTTCGCCTTCTTCGGTGTGCCAACGATAATTCATGCCAAACGTGTCGAGCTTCGCGAGCAGGGGTGGATCGAAAGGGAGGAGGATTGTGGTGGTCTAATGAAGGCTGTGAAGATATGGGTCAACGACGTCCCGGGCGGGTACGAGGTCGTGATTGGGTTGCAGTGCCAAGACTGCAAGTACACCGATTCGATCCGGATTCCTTATACTGGGCACAAGCAGGTTTTCAACAGCGCTTCAAAGAGGACTTGGGGACTGCGAGAAGGACCAGCCGAGAGATGAGGCCATGCCGAACACGAAAAATTCGGCCCCTACTTCACAGCGCCGACCAACGTCGCCTCGAGTTTGGCTGAAACGAGTAGTACCGCACCGACCACCAGGACAGATGCGACCAGCCACTTCCACTCTGTTTTCAAGAAATCCCTGTTCCTAATGGATACGAGTACCGCGATGCTCTCCTCAACTGCTAGAGAGTACGAAAAGAACTCGAGCCAGTAGATCGGAGTGATCAACAGCAGAAAGAAGGACTCTAATCCAGTTATGTGCGATTGTGGGTTTGCTTCTGCAATCGCAGCAATCGCGACGCCCGTGCTGTAGGAAGTATACACTCCAAACGCGGGGCCGAACGCAGGGATAAACTCCAATAGGGCAATTCGAAAGTTGTTTGTGAATATTCCAATCGTAGTCGGCTGGATGCCCTGCACTTGAGAGTTGATGCTCTGAGCATCAGTCTGGCTTAGGCTATTCGTCGAGGCGTATCCCAGCACCACCGAGAGCACAATAAACACAACGATGAACACAGTTACTCGGCTTGAGAGCTTCATATGTTGACCTTTGTATCCCAAGTAATTCTTGCAATACACCTAATCTTGCTTTCGGTTTTTGCGAAGGGAGCTTTTGTTCATCCCCGATTTGTCCTGATTCCTGTCCTTCTCGCTTCCACTTCTGGCCGCGCCCATAAGGTAGAAACCTGCAAAGAGGGCTGCAACTGCGATAATCAGGAAATACAGATTGCGAGTCACATACGTCAGAACTATAGCTACCAGTCCAATTAGAGCGAGCAGCGTTCTTAGAGGTCTCATGATGCTTTTTCTTTGCTACTTCTTGGGATCCGGCGTGCCCTGATTATCATCTTGTTCGATGTCGTTTATATCAAAAATCCCCTCGGCTGCCTGTTTGCCCTTCTCCTCTTATAGTTTGATTAATTGACTTTCCCCTCACTCACACCACACATTGAAATACGAAGCTACTCCTTCTGATCTATAGCGTAGATTTAGTGTGCTTAGGATTCATCCGATGGGGAAGAAGAATACTAGTTTTTACGATCAGATTTCAGCAAATATGGCAAAAGGAGATCGTGCTGGTCCGGAACCAAGCGATGAACAATCTGGATCCCCTTCACCACCTTCTTCCTCTACCCCTCCGCCTGAGTTCTTCGGAGTGAGGCCCGTACTCGTCACAATCTCTGCAATTGTGTCTGCAATAGGCGGATTGCTTCTCATCTTCCTTGGAATAGGAGCCCTGATAGTAGCTCCTCTTGCCGGGACACCCGAATTCCCCACCCTACCAAGCGTGTACGAGTTCATTGGGTCAGGTTTCACAATTCTAGGTGCTCTCGCTCTCGTGTCATCCTACGGAATAATCAAGAGACTTTCCTGGGCGTGGAGGCTCGGTGTGATAGTCGGAGCGATCCAGATTCTCCAGATCGCTTTCATCTCCGACTTGTACAACGTCCTGATCGGCGTCGCTGTGATTTACCTCTACACTAGGCGCCCGGTTAGGCAGTGGGTTGCAGGTGTGAAGACCACTGTCAATGAAAGCAGGAAGAAGAGTGAGGAAGGAAACCCCAGCTTTGGCGACAATACCACAAAACAGCCAGAATAAATCAGTAATCAAAAAGGAGTGGAAAAAATCTTTGGCGGAGATCTTTTCTCATATTGAGAAAAGATCTCCGCTCATAGGGATTCCAAACGAGAGTTCTTTAGCAAGAACTGAGTTTGGGGCTTTCCCTCTCTATTAGGCTCGATACCTGGGCGCAACAGCGGCGACGAGTTTCATTCGGAGTTCTTCTCCTGCGTAGTTTCCTTCTCTGATTGACCGCAGTGTGTCGGCCGATTCTCCGTCCTGCAGTACGTCCTTGAACCATCGCTCAAAATCTCCGTTGCGCGCGTGTGTCTCGAGCACTTCGACGGAGACGCGTTCAAGGTCCTGGAGAAATTCCAATCCGGATCTCGCACAGTATTGTGTGTTTGCAAAGTTGAAACCCAGGGTCGGCTCTACAATGAGAAGGGAAGTCGCTCCAGTTTGGCCTGCGCTGTTGATCTCCGAGAGCTGTGACTGAACCTCAGTGATTTCCCTTTTTTCAGTGCTTTCAACATGAACTTCGGTTGAGGCAATTTCTACCGGAGAAGTGAAAGTATCCTGTGCCGCTTCTTCAATGGGGATCGAAGTTGCCCGAGCGGTAACCTGTTCTATGACCAAGACAGTCTGAGGAGCTGATTGGCTTGCTTGCTCCGTCGCGTCAGGAAGCGTAGTCTGCACTGTATGTTCAATTTGTGTTTGTCTTTGTTCTTCTTCGTTCTGCTGAGGCTGACTAGGCTCTACCGGTGTACCTACTTCAGATTCCTTCGCTGGTTCGCATTCCGCGACTGGTGCAGGGGCAGCAATAGTAGCAACAACAGCAGCTTCAGTTGCGGGTGCCCCGACCTGCTCAGTCGTGACTTCTGGAACCGTGGCTACTGGCGGCGCCTGAATGTTTGTTGTTCCTTCTTCCACCGCCACTGGAACTTGTGAAACTGTCAATTGTTGTACCTCTTGGATCTGCACCTGCTGCTTCTCTGCTTGAACTTCCACCACCGGAGAAGCTGCAGAAGGTTCTTGTGAACTCACGACCGTAGCAGGTTCTACCACTTCCTGAGTTACCTGCGGTGCGATTGTCTCTACTTGAACCGGCGCAGCATCGGTCGAGGGCGTCCCAGTTTCTACTACTAATACTTCAGGCTGAGTTGCAACTTGAGGCGGCTGCGATGCCTGCTCAACCGTTACTTCAACAACCGAAGTCAACGCTGGAGCTTGGGCGGGTACCTCTACAACGGGACTTTCAACAGCAGGTGCAGGCGAGGTATTAGTCTCTTCGACAGTTACCTGGTGAGCGGCACTTGCCTCGAGCGTTGGGGCTGCTACTTCAAGTGAGATTGACGAAGTTGATATCATAGCTGTAAGTGAGGCAATCCTAGCGGTCAGCTCCTCATAGTCCGTCTTTGGTACAGAGTTTGCAAGCCTCGCTTCGAGGTCAGCGACGCGAGCTTGGATTTCACCGAGCGTCTCCTTCGGAACGCTGTTCGCATATGCCCTTTCGAGGTCCTCGAACTGGTTCTTCGGAATATAGTTTGAGAACTCTGCCTGGAGAGTGATGTACTCTGACCGGGGGACCATTGTGGAGATCTGTTCTGCGAGATCCTCGCATCTTTTCTGCACTTCATTGTACTCAGCCCTCTCGACCATCGAGCGGACCTTCTCCTCAAGCTCAGCTACACGCGTCTGGGCTCCGTTATAGAGCTCGACGGGCACAGTGTCCCTCGAGAGCATTGAGCCTATTGCGCCAACTTCCTGTGTAAACGTGCGAGTAAGATCTTCAATCGTCCTAGCCTGCGCCTCGATTACGTCCTTCTGCGTTGAGACGCTGGATGTCAATTCTGCAATCGTGTTGTTCTGCGACGATACATGAGAAGCGAGTGAGGCTATTGTCTCCTCTTGAGAAGCTATCTTTGAGATAAGCGAATTTACGCGCTCGCCCACCGAGATGGTGTTCTGGAGATCAGACTTTGTCCGCTCCAGGTCGGCGTTGATGCCATCGATTGTCTCTTGCATCTTTGAGACGATCTCCTGGTGGGTCTTCTTCGGGATCGATTGCTGGAGTTGCGCCTCCATCGCCCTGCACGTCAGAACAAGTTTCCTAACTTCGCTGGTTATCTCTTCCGCTCTGCTCAAATCTCTTCGCAACACACTCTGCAGTAGTCTATGATTGACGGCGTGTTTTCTTCTCTGGAGTATCTAATCGGTCGGGTCAACGCTTCTTTACAAAGTGCTGTATAGATAGGTATGCGCGCTTGGCGTTGCCTTTTCCTTTGTGACAGTTTCCGCTTTCCAAATCTTCATGCCTGCACCTCTCCTTTCCGAAACTAGAGTTCTCACTTGTGGAAATGATAACGGCCGTTCTCGGGAAATGCTCCGTTTACTTAACCACATATTCTATCGCCCGGATGAAAGATTTGTACATTGGCTGATGGTGCAGCCAAAAGACGTTGATCCAGTTTCTGATATGTCTC
>JAJPHP010000030.1 GCA_021325255.1 Nitrososphaerota archaeon
GCGCATATCCAAATTCCTGCATCTATTCGCGTACTGGTACAATCACATAAGACCTCATGAGACATTCAAGGAGAGAGTGCCATCAGCCTTATCTTGACGGTACCCGCAACAGCTCTACAATCCATAATTAAAGAGAATTTTGTCTTCCAGAAACTATAGTCCTTCCTCGAACTTGAAAGCACATTCCTTTGTGGTTGACAAGTCAGAAGTAAAGAAAGAACCAGTCAGAGCGGTCCAGCACATTAACTGAAAAAAAGAGACAAAGGTAAAGGAATACAATCATTCGCGCTTAGGAGAATAAAGGAGGATCAGAAAGCATCCTTTTGCTCGGATTGACACGGGCGGAACTCGTCTATGCCTCTGTGGTAGCCTTTGCCTCATTGCTGATCTCGTACGTAGAGTCAATAGTGCTTCCGGCCCTCCCAGTCCTGGTTGGATACTTTGGCACCAACTACGACACTCTGTCGTGGATTATTACAGGATACCTGATAGGAGGCGCGGTTTCCTCCGCGTTGTTTGGAAAGCTCGCTGACCTATACGGAAAAAAGAGAATATTTGTTCTGATGGCCGTGGTTTTTGCCTTGACCGTCGCGCTGGGCGGGTTTGCAAATAACCTGATCGTCTTCATACTGATTCGAACCTTTCAGGGGATAGGGTTTGCGATGGTACCGGTCGGCTTTGCTCTATTGAATGATGTTGTAGCAAAGCAGAGGGTTGCGATCGCCCAAGGAGTAGCCTCCGCGACCTTCTGGAGCGGCGCTGGCCTAGGGATGGTATTCGGTTCCTGGGTCACGCAACAGTACGGGTGGCAGTGGGCGTACCATACTGCTGTTCCACTCGCGCTGCTTCTCGTTGCCGCGACCATTCTCATCCTCAAGGAATCACGCGTCAAAAATGCTGGCGGAAGAATCGATCTTACTGGAATCGTTCTCTTGACACTCGGTCTCATCTCACTGATGCTGCCGATCTCTGAGGGCGAGTACTGGGGCTCCTCAGCGACAGTAGGGCTGTTCGTACTCGCTGCATTGTTGTTCACCGTCTTTGGATTTTACGAAAGCAGGACGGCCTTCCCCTTCCTTGAAATGAAGCTCATGAAGATCAGGAACGTCTTCCTGGCAAACATTACAATGCTGCTTGCTCTCGCCGAACTCTTTGCAATCTTCTACGCAGTCCCTGAGCTCATCCAAGATCCAAGCCCAACGGGATTTGGCCAACCGATCATGGTTACTGGATTTGTAATGCTGCCCGCTGCACTCGTGAGCCTTGTACTTGCCCCCATGGCGGGTAAGATTGCCGTCCGCTACG
The DNA here is from genome assembly GCA_021325255.1 of Nitrososphaerota archaeon. The sequence goes on from JAJPHP010000030.1 coordinate 1,306, forward strand.
GCCCAAAGGTCGCGATACTTCTCGCTCAGGTCTGCATCCTATCTGCTTGTTTTGCTCTAATTTTTAATCGAGGAAGCGTAATTGCAATCGCCGAAGACATGGTTGTACTCGGCGGCGGCTTTTCAACGAGCTTTGTAGGGATAACAAACATACTGCTTCTTTCAGTCCCCAGTTCGAGCGCCGGGTCCGTCTCCGGCATAAACATCGTCTTCCGAAACCTTGGGAATGCAATAGGACCTGCGGTCGCTGGGGTGATCGAAACAATCTACGTCGTTCAATCAGGCGCAGTCCCTTCCTCTGCTACTTATCCTTCGGCGGAAGCCTTTACGATTATCTTTTCAATGGTGGCTATAATGACGGTCGTCTCGCTGATCTCTGCACTGCTGCTCAAGAATATCATAGTGAGCGGCGAGAAAACTGCTTCCGCGGTCGTTCAGCAGGCCACTTAGCAACATCGATCCGCGAAATTTGGCGGCCAGCCAAGTACAATCTTAGAAGGCGACGTTTTCCTTTCCTATTTCGATTGGAAGCGACATCAAGTATGCACCGAAAGCAAGCCCCCAAATAACGTAAGGGTATACGATCAGCCTTTCGAGCAACCCAAATCCCAGGGGAGCGCCGATAATGGTTGCCACGATGGATGCTAACGCTGTGATTCCCATCAAGACAGAGAAGTATCTGAATGGAGCGCTCGTAAATCTGTATGCATACACCGCAGAGATCCCGCCAAAAATGAAAACCATGAATGCAGCAGGGGCATGAACAATAGGGATAAAATTCTCAGGGAACAATGCGACGAGGATCGACCCTACGTTCGGCAGAAGGTAAACGATACTCGTCAGGCTCTTGTTGTTGATTTTTAGCGCTGGACTCCTGAAGAGTATGAACATGCCTAAGGTGCCCAGGACGCCGACAATAAAGAGCTGCCCGTCCCAGAGGGATCTCGTAGGCGAGCCTATCGCCCCAAGGTTGCTTAGCGCATTGGTGCCGGTGTTGTAATCTGGGAAAGAGCCTTCCGCGATTGTGTTGAATATCACGAATATAGTCGCGGCTGAAAGCAAGAAAGTCCCGGAGAGTTTTGTACTTGCCCTCGACCCTAAGCTCTCACCTAGCCAAAAACCACCCTTGGAACTCTTGAAGTGTTACGACCCACAGGACCAGTGAAGTTACCTCTCACCAAATTCGAGCGACGAGAAGCAAGACGCATGCACTCCTATGAATCTTGCTCCATCTCCAGACTTTGGCAAAATGGTTTGGAAGACCGGCGGATGCCAAGGTCCTAAGACGGCCTCTGGACTCGAACACATTCGTTCGAGTCCGGGAGAAGTTGAGTCTACGGAGCGTTCACTACTTTGCGGCAGATCGAGCCCCACATGCCTCGCACACGATCGAGGTGAGCTGCTTTGTCTTTTCCAAGTGAGTGTCCGGACTATTGCACACCGGGCAGATCACCCTTTCCTTAAGATACCTTTGAATTAGCGCAGAAAATGACTGCCTGTCCGGTCTTCCCATGAAGATCGCCCTCCCGTTTTCAATCGACGCATTGATTGCAAGCTGACTACGAAAATAGTTTAGGAACTCGTCAGGATCTCTCCGAAGCGTCGTTGGAAAGTCCATGAAGTTCAGCCAGTAAGTCTTCTTTCCTGAAACCATCGTTCGTGGGTCAGGAAGTCGCAGCCTGTCCTCGGATTTCTCCGTCGATTCTGGCCTGATGCTCCTCATTCTTGCAAGTAGCGAGTTATATCGATCTAGTGCTTGTTTTGCTTCAGACATTTTACTCAATTATCACCAAAATTCTCCCCATTGAATTCAACCAGCAAGGTCTTAGCTTCATGCCCAGTCGAACTTGAGGGGATTCATTCACCATTTCGGCTTCCCTCCTTATCAATCTTCGCGACGCTAGAAGTGCTCCGTTTACTTAACCACATATTCTATCGCCCGGATGAAAGATTTGTACATTGGCTGATGGTGCAGCCAAAAGACGTTGATCCAGTTTCTGATATGTCTCAA
>JAJPHP010000076.1 GCA_021325255.1 Nitrososphaerota archaeon
AGAACAAGTGGATTACCTTGATTCAGAATGCAAGCGTGGCAGATGCCATGTCTAAGCGTGAAACAACGAAGAAAATTTAGGAGATGTCTAGTCAATGCAACAGAACCCGGTTGTTGGCGTTGTTCCAAACCAAAGACATGGCAGGGATTCGTCTCCCCTGTTGGATCGACACGGGAATCAAGAATTTCGCAGCTCTCTCAGCTTTTGCTCGAATTCCGTCCGTCTTATTTCTCCACGACTGAACCACAACTGTAGTGTTTTGATGGCAGAATCTCAAAGTTCGAACAACCGTGATCACAACTTCATCCACTTTGTGGCTCAGAATTGATCAAACTAGAGAATCCAATCGCAACGATTGCGAGGATCAATCCGATATTTTCAATGAAATCCAAGGAAGAGACCTTGTGTACCTCGATCATTGGTTTAGCCACAACCAAAGCTCTGGCAACTGATGGCGCGACATATCTCTTATGTCTTCACTCTTGACCCTTCTGACAACTTGTAAACCATCGAAATGCCTGTTGTACGACCAAATGTCTGCCCTTTTCATCAACGCAATGGTGAGAAAAGGGATATCTGCAGGATCAATCACTTGTAACATTTCCTTGGCCGCCCCTTCAGCATTCAGATCGTATGGGGGGTACACTACTTCTACAAATTGGGAAATAGCGTTAATGAACTGCGAGAGATCCACTGCCGGGTTCTTATGCAGCTACTCCAAAGAGTGATCTAGTAACTCGTCGATTGCATACGCTGGAATATAGAGTTCGAGCAAAAAGCTGTTGATAATTTTCGCTGCCAGTCCATCCGGTTTCAGCAACCAGTGAACTAGTACATTCGTATCCACTACGTACTTCGTATTCAACGAGTTTTTGCAGACTGAGTCCTTTCAAATTGTTTTTGACGACGCAATGACAGTCCCCTGTTTATCGCATCTTCGTCTGAGATTCCCTTTTCGGCAAATCGGCGAATGATTGTCTGCGCTTCGATTTGTTTGCGGAATGCCATAGTCGCTAATCCACTCCAGTTGATTTCTGGAAAGTCATTCATCCGAACCTTGAGCGATTTGGGAATCGTAATTGTAAAGTGGACTGTTTCCTCTTTGGTATTCATACGTATAAATACGTATTAGCACATATTTTAGCCTTCTGCCTGAAGGCTTACGCGCCATGCATCCTCCCCCAACCTTTGGCAGGGATTGAAAATGCTATCAAAAGGGTCGGCATAAGCGTGAGACTTCGCTCTCCAGCGACCGCACCCTCACTTTCGCTTCTTTCTTTGCGCGTTCGCAACTGTTTCGATTTGGTTCACGTCAGGATCCTTTCGAGACTGCTCCCTTTCACTTGTGAATTGATATTGAACCAACCGTGGTCTCGACGGTCAGCCTGCCAGCACCCGCTCCGATCCTTCCGGTTATATGCTGTCCGATGTATTGCCCCTTCTCGTAGCGTGCATCTCCAAGATCAAGGCTGCACGTAATCTGCCCGACTGTCGTCGATGCATCGAGACGTAAATCGGGATTACCAGTTAGGGCGATATCGATGCTTCCCGTGGTCGCACGAAATGAATTATCTCCAGTCGATAGGCTCCCTAGGAATCTTATCGAACCGGTGGTGCTCCGAGCGGCCATGTTGCCGTTTACGTTTTCGAGGTCGACTGTACCGGTGTGAGTCCTCGCATTTACCGAACCCTCGCATTCCGTCAGGTGGATCGAACCCGTCTTTGACTCCACGTCCAGTAGCCCCCTGATTCCGTTCGCGGAAATCGGGTCGGTTGTGGTTTCGAGGATGAGATCTGCCTCGCGCGGAACGGTCACAGTAATGTTTGTTCTGGGTCCTCCAGAGAAAAAGTACGAGCCCCACAAGAATGGACTCCAAGATTTGACGCGGCTTGTCACGGCGACTGCATTGGCGTTTTGAGTGACGCTGTAGTCTATGCTTTCAGGCTCTATTACTTGGGAGTCAACGACGACCTCGCCGTCATTCCCCCTCCTGACAGTGACAGACCCGAGGGCTCCAACCTTCACGTTGACCATTGGTTTTCCGGAAACGTTCAGGATCTGGTGAAATGTTTCAGTCTTTTTCCCGGTCGGGGATACTGGCACTCCGCAAGAGGGACAGAATTTGGCTCCAGTTTCGGGAAGTGCTGCTCCGCATCTTGTGCAATACGATGGCAAGAGTAATAATAATCCACCTGATTCAATGCGATCGTCTTGCTAAAAAGTCAAGCTAGCGATTACCAAAAGTGATAATCAGTTCCCGAGCGGGAAGATGCACGGGTGACATATTTCCGATCTTATTCTACACGCACAAAGGAAAGTTAAAATTGTCCGGCTCCGAAGAGCAAGGCGACAACACTCACTGGAAGAGAACCATGAAAAAGGCCTCGCTTAGGGATCCTGGGCAGGTGGGTAATAGTCGTGTGTGAGGATAGCGATCCCACAAAATTACCAGAAGTAATGTTGGCAGGTGCTTCACACTGAGATGCCGAAAGCTCCATTGACACGCGGGAGCTTTTTTGGGGCACTCTTTTTGATTCGAAGATCTCTTGTACGAGAGGAGTCACTTTGGCGTTTTAAACGGACGCTGCTTGGTTATTACGTGAAAGATGCTTGAACAAATTGAAAAGTCTTGGCTAGTCAGTTCTATTTGCTACGGAAAAACGCTTGAAAAATGATGCAAGTTATTCGAATCTGCTGATACGGAAATTGTTCGTGGGCAAATTTACCCAATCTATTTACAGTATGGCCTTAACTTTTCCAGTATTGCCTATTTCGCCTAAGGAAGAGAAATAAGTCGGAGCACTAAAGTTGAGAAAATAATTGGCCACGCTATTCTCCTGTCATGTCCATGAGTAGAAATAGAGAATACCTTTGACTGAATGTATACCAGTTTAGTCATTAAAATTTCTCCCGGATGCTCTGCCGGTGACATTAGGCATTATTAGCTCACATTCTGACCTCTTTACGTTGAAACAGAAGTGGAAAAAGGAAGAAGGAACCAGTCAACCGCAAATGATTTCTCCACATCTTTCGGTTCGCCTTAATTACACCCAGACTAACAACTCAGGGAGTATCTTCACCGATTTGTTCGTGAGCCTATTGCGAGTTTGCGTAGTGACTTCTACTAATTCACAACATTGGCCTGAATTTACCTGAATTAGTAACGTCTATTAAGTCCCTCTTTCACCCCTCAGAGGTATGGTTAGCAACAACGGCGCCATCGCTAGGATGGCTGCGATCGTGGTAGCCGTGATAATAGTTATTGTTGCTGTCGTGGCGGGCTATTTTGTCGCAGCCTCACTCACTGGGGTTGCAAACACGACCTCTTCAAACAGCAACACGATAAATACACCGGGATCAAATGCAACGTCGGTAACACTCGGCTTCGCTGGAACCGCGGACGTCACTGACTTGCCTGCCCTTGTACTCTGGCAGATCTACGGTCCAGAAGTTGGCCTAAATATCCACGTGGTCTACCTTGGAACAGACGCTTCAATTCCCGAAGGTATAGTTTCGGGTGCGATTGAAGTCGGCGAATCAGGTTTTGCCGGCGTACTGCAGTCGACAGAGTCCGCCGGGAACGCTTCTGGCTCTTATCCATTTGTCGCTTTCACTTCGTACGAGGCAATCAACGACTTTGGAATCGTGGTGAGCAACTCGATTCACAGTTGGAGCGACCTCGCAAACCAGCCCATTGCTGTGGAGGCGATAGGTTCGGATACTGACATCTTCTGCCACCTTACTCTCACCGCGCACGGCATCCCCAAGAGTCAGCAAAACTGTCTTCCCACTGGTGATGCCGGGTCAAGACTCGACGCTTTACTCGCGGGCAAGGTCGTAGGAGACTGGACGGAACCATACCAGATGATAACCGCCGCGCAGACTGGCAAGTTCCACATCTTAGAAACTATTCCTCACGAGATCCCCGGTCTGATCGGATCGTTGCTTTACACTAGTCGAGCTTACGCGGCTGCCCATCCAGATGTTATCACGAAGATGACCGAAGCGATGATTCTTGCTCACAGATGGGCGTGGAACGAGACGACGTGGTTACAAAAGGAGCAGATCGATTTCCCTGGAACTAACGCCACATTGGCAGCTACGTCTTGGAAGGTATGGATTGCAATGGGCCTCTGGGCTCCAAACGGTGGCTTTAACTCAAACGAGGCCAACTTTTCGGAGACATACTATTTACAGCAACAAGAGATCAATAGTTTCCTTCCGATCAAATACTGGGCTGACTTTTCTTATGAACAGAAGGCCCTTGCTACGATAGGAAATTACAGCGGTCCTGCGAATGGCTATGTTAACCCGAACATTCCTACAATCAACGCTCAGATACCCGGCGAGCCGAGCGCAATACTCGGCGGCCTTGGGTCCAGTGGGGCACTGGCGGTAACTTCTGGAGGGACGATGCTAGCCACTCCGATCAACTCGGTGGATTTCGGGAGGGGTAGATCATCTTGAAAGGCGGAATTATCATCGCTATAGTTGGAATCATCCTCATAGCTATCGGAGCGGGCTTGGCCTCGTACGGGTACGTGACTCCAATAAAGAGTCAGTCGACTGTAGACAACAGCGTCTCGCAACCGTTGATCTCTAGAGTGACATTTACGCTGCAGGCTACGCAGCCTCCATGGGTGCTCTCCGCGCAGCTGAAGCAGGGGCAGGTCGTAAACGGTATCTTCGGTCTCACGAACTTTACGAGTTCACAGGGTCCGGTGTTCTTCTACATTCAAAACGAGACGCAACTGGTAAACTGGGGCAAGTGCTCTCCTTGCGCGTGGCCTACTTTGGTTAACAAGTCCTCGCCTTCGACGGGCATCTACACATTCAGCTGGACCGCACCAGCAGCGGGCGCCTACTACTTTACCTTTGACCCCGAGTATTACAACGCGACCGTGCCCGCATACTTTGATGCAAACACCACGAATGTAGTTCCCACTACCATTACAACGACATCCGCTAACACTAACGTCATCTACGTCGCGATAGGAATAGCGATCTTCGGTGCCGTTCTCGCTGGGGTGGGTCTAGTGATGGGGAGTTCGTCTTCGATGTCGCCGCGAAAAGATCCGAAATCCCAACCAAGTGGAAGTGCTCCCTCAGGTGCAGAACCCGGTCCTCGATGAAGAGACGCGCGAGGCAAAAGAGCGCTCGGTCGAAGGGCAGAAACGCAAGAATCGTTTCTTCCTTTTTCAATTCAAGTGGCTCGTCAGGATAGCCTCAGTCGCGGCGTTCCTGATCGCATGGCAGATCGTGGGCGCCCAGCTAAACCCCATTCTGATCTCCACCCCGACGACAGTGTTCGAGAGCTTCATAGGTCTGATTGAAGGGGGGCAGTTTCCCGCGGCACTCGCGGAAACTCTTGAGACCTTCGCGGTGGGATACCTTCTCGGCTGCGGCCTCGGGATATTCGTCGGAGCTATCATGGCAAGATCAAAGGTCGTCGAGAACGCACTTGACCCCTACATCAATGCCCTGTTCGCGACACCATTCGTGGCGCTCATTCCACTCTTTATCACGTGGTTCGGAATCGGCTATACGACGAGGGTGGTGGTAGTCATCCTCTCGGTTGTCTTTGTTATGATAATCAACTCCCTTGCAGGATTCCGTGATGTTAGCAAGAGTGTTGTCGAAATGGGGAGGTCCTTCGGGCTCTCCGGATTACCTTTGTATCGAAAGATCGTAGTGCCGGCTAGCATACCGTACATAGTCGCAGGGCTACGACTAGCCGTCGGCCGCGGACTAGTAGGAATAATCATCGCGGAGATATTCCTGCAGATGGTCGGCATAGGGTATCTCCTCGAAGTGTTCGCGGATGACGTTTTCCAAGTGGGGAATTTGCTCGCAATTACGATCGTGATAGGTGTGATAGGTGTCTGTCTGACTGAGGCATTGAAGTATGTAGAAAAGAAGGTAGCTATTTGGAGGATGACTGCAACACTTGGTTAAGAGACTCGTAGTCGATAGAGTGTGCAAAAACTACGCCGCTGTAGAGGGACCAAGAGAATCGAAGGTGGTGCTGAAGGACGTTTCATTCTCGGTTGATGACGGGGAAATAATCTCAATAATCGGCCCCACTGGATGCGGCAAGACGACCTTGCTCCGAATCATCAGTGGGCTTACGATCCCCGATAGCGGGCGTGTGATGTTCAATGAGAGTCAGCTCGTCGACCTGAACAATCCGCAATGCGCGATTGTATTCCAGAACTTTAACCTTCTTCCTTGGAGAAACACTATCGGGAATATTGAACTTGGTCTAGAGGCAAAGGGAGTTCCCAAGGAAGAACGCGTCAAAATTGCCATGTACTTCCTCGAACTCGTAGGACTGAAGGGATTCGAGAGACACCACCCGCACGAGCTATCGGGGGGGATGCAGCAGCGTGTGGGACTTGCCAGGGCACTTGCAGTATCCCCACAGGTCATACTCTTTGATGAGCCGTTCAACTCAGTCGATATCATGCTCAGGGAGTCGCTTCAGGGAGAGGTCCTGAAAATCCTCGTCGAGAACAACAAGACAGCAATATTTATCACCCACAACGTATACGAGGCCGTGTCACTCTCTGACAAGATTATCACTCTCTCTACAAGGCCTGGCACTGTCAAGAAAATCTACACAGTGGACCTGCCAGGTCCTAGGTCGGACAAGAAAGTGAGGTCGGCCGAGGGCGACGCCCTAGTTGAAAATATCAGGCGCGACCTTCTGGAGGAGCTCCACGGAAAGTCTCTCGATGCTCAGATCGCGAGGAGCGTTGAGTGACTCGACTCTAAAGAAATTCCTGCGAAACGGCTGGACAGTCAGAGTGATCTCGCTGGTCATCTTCCTCATCGGCTGGCAGATATTCGCGTCATCGGTCAATCCTCTGATTTTCGTTCCACCCTCCGTCGTTGCAAAAAGGTTCCTGCAGCTCTGGTTTACTGGCGGACTACCAATACAGACGCTGATAACACTAGAGACAGTCTTCGTTTCCCTCGCAATATCTGCGCTGATCGGGATTCCAATCGGTCTCGCGATGGGCACAAGGAAAATCGTGGAGTATGGTATTGACCCATACGTCAACTTCATCTACTCTCTTCCCGTCGTGGTCATCATTCCGCTCGCGGTCATCTGGTTCGGATCAGACCTGTGGCCTTCGACGTACATCATAGTGTTTCTCCACGCTGTGCCACCCATTTTGATCAACACCATGATCGGGGTAAAGGCCATGAACAGGACTCTTTCCGAAACTGGCAGGTCCTTTGGTCTGCGCGGAATCGGGCTGCTTAGAAAGATAATTGTTCCTGGCTCGTTGCCCTATATTCTAGCGGGTCTTAGAATAGGCGTCGGACTCGCGATAATAGGGACGATGGTCGTGGAGATTTTTCTCTACAATACGGGCCTGGGCTACGAGCTTGTTTTCTTTCAGAACAGGTTCGACACCGCAGCTGTTATAGTTGGGATACTCGTCATAATGGCGATAGGAATCGGTTGCAGGGAAGTAATCCGCTTCCTAGAGAAGAGAGCCCTCGCTTGGTCAGTCGGTGCGACGGGCGTAGCCTGACCTGAATTGACGAGAGAGGCAGATCCGCCCTTCCTTTGCTTTGCACGGTAGTTCGAGGTACGTTGGACTTCCTTGGGGGAAGAAGCTCAACGAGTGTAGCTCCCCGATGCAGAATCCTCGCCATTAATGCCTCATTCCAAGTATCCAACGCAATAGAGAATCCTTCGTCGGTCCGTCCAGACTAACAGATCGACGGTCACGATGTAGGCAATTCTCAAGCATGATGATCGTCTCCCGTCTTTATCTGTAAAGCCGTGCAGATCTACACCTGAAATGGAACAACTAGAGATAGGTCCGAGGCAGGTGGGAACTCCTTCAACTCGAGCCTCTGCCATGCCGGTAATTGAAGCATCAGGCGTTGTAAAGACCTTCGGCACGGTAAACGCTCTTTCGGGTCTCAGCATGAAGGTGATGCCAGGAGAGATTTACGGACTTCTCGGTCCGAACGGAGCTGGAAAGAGCACGATGATCAAGATCATAAACGGGCTACTACAACCAACCTCCGGGACCGTCCGAGTTGGAGGATATGATATTTCAAGCGACCCCTTCGAGGTCAAGTCAGCGATAGGTTACGTCGCTGAAAGCTCAATTCTCTACGACTCGCTTAGCCCGAGAGACTTCTTCGAATTCGTCGCATCTGTAAGAAAAATTGATCCGGCAAAAGCAAACGAGCGCGTCACGAAACTTGCGGACGCATTTGCATTGAGGCAGTATTACGATTCACCGATAGCCACACTCTCCATGGGAACAAAGCAGAAGGTTGCAATAATCGCTTCGCTGATTCACGAGCCTCCACTGCTCCTGCTCGATGAACCGCTCAACGGTCTTGACGCACGAAGCAGCAGAATACTGAAGGATCTTATTTCATTCCATGCCGAGAAGAACAAAGCCGCGGTGCTCTTTTCAACTCACATCATGGAGGTCGCTGAGCACCTCTGCACCCGGATTGGAATAATCTACGGCGGTAAGATCGTGGCAGAGGGTTCGCTCGAAGAGCTTCGAAAGAAGGCAAGCACTGAGAAGGAACTTGGGAGCAAGGAAGCGAGCCTTGAGGATATCTTCTTGCGACTAACGCACGAGGAGGAAGAAGTTACCGAGACCGTGAAGATCCTGCGCGAGGCTTTCCTCGTGGGGAGATGAGAAGATAATCATCTAGCGGTCAGGCGGAGTTAGGGCGGCAGGAGAGGAGAAGCAAGGGGCGACGTAGATCAAGTGAGACTTCGAGAAGCGTGGGAGACAAGCAAGTATCCCTACGTGGAACTCACCTACAGGGCAGCCCAGCTCAGTGGTGCCTCTGCCACTACGGCGACGGGAGCGAAAGACCCAAAGGCGCAGGTAAAGGCCGTCATCAAGAACGCCAAGATCAGCAAAATAGTTTTCACGATTTTTCTATGCATCGGAATGGTGATTCCATTCGCAGAGTTTGGTATCAATCACAGTCCGATTTCACTAGTCGGCGCAGTTACCCTCAGCCTTCTCATCAGCTTTGCGTATCTCATGCTCTACTCTCTCCAGATACTACCCTCATTTGCTGGTGCAGAACCGTACTCCCTCCTCTTGACGCTGCCTCTCACCACAAGAGACTTCTCCACCGTTACACTGCTCTCATTTGTGAGGACGTTTGACTATCTCGCGATCGGTTCGATTCTGGTGCCTGTTGTGACCACGGGCATCCTAACCGGATCAGCTGCAGCCTCTGTCGTAATGTTAGGCGCTTCGATTGTAAATGTCATCTTTGCAGTCATGGTCGGACTGTGGTTTTCGAGCCTCTTCTACAGGAACATTACCCGCGGTGGCAGATCAAGGGGCGCAATGATCTCAAGAACCTTGTTCCTGATCAGCTGGGGATTCGCTGCTATGAGCACCGGGTTCGTGTACCAGCTCGCAACGTACACGCTTCCATACGTGAACCAGTTGATTTCCGGAAACCTCTCCCAGGCGGGAGGCGCCTTGATTGCCGCTTTGCACCCGTTCACATTCGGCGTCGCCATCGCATCGCTTGCCTTCCCCAAATTTCTCCCAATCTCATATCCCATATCTAACACTGCTCTGTTCGCACTCGTCAGCTACGTGGCCGCTGCATGCTACGTGGGCTTGGCATACGTTGCTGTCAGAAGGACAACCAGAACGATCTCGAACATCACCCACGGCCTGGGGCCGAGTATCATCCGAGTTGCCGCAAAGGAGTTCACGCTAAAGCTTCGCAGGCCGCTATCTGCGTACTTGATGAAAGACATACGCATAGCCTCGAAGAACCCATCGATGGCTTTCCTCTTTGCTCTGCCCGTGTTCGAAACAGTGATCATCGCGATGTCGATTTCAGGGGCCCGAATGGTTGGCATACTCGACGTTGCGAGTATGACAATGATGGGCTCGCTCTTCACTTTGCTTGCTAGTTCGATGCTTTTGAATACGGAAAGGACGGGGCTAGACTACACGATGTCCCTGCCTCTTGGGCCGAGCGTGATAATCAACGCCAAGTCGTTAATTTCAACGCTGATCTATCTTCCCGTGCCGGTGGTCGTGCTCTTGATAGAACTCATCAAGGGAGGAACCGTGGGCATCTCGGCTCTCTTTCCCTTCGTTGAAATACTTGCGATCAGCGCTGCAACCACCGCGGAGGTCGCCGTCTTCATCACCGCCAGAAGCGGGTCCACGGGAGTGATGAAAGGATCAAAGTCACTTGCGCCTGCGGGATTTAACATAATGTCAGGAGAGAACTTGGGCCGGACGTTCAAGGCGATTGCGATCGCGCTCTTCATAGTCGCGGCCCCGGTTGCATTCTTCTTTGGGCTGGCCGCTTACGGCGAGATTACTTCGATCCTCGCAATGACGCTCGTCGCAATGGCTGAGCTGATAATCGTCCAGGTTATAGTAAGGTTGACGCGTTAAGTAAGGGGAGAGAGAGTGCAAGGAACGGGCGTACGACGTAGGTATCTCTTCTTCGTTTCTTTGTCAACATGTGCGACAAGCTTACTCCGTACAGAGAGGAGGAAATGAGTCAGATTCCTGCGAGCAAAATCGCCTCAGTGCCCACAGGAACCGTGTTCCTCTGTTCGGCCCAGATCTTCACTCTGCTTAGGTATTTCTCGCTCATACGCCGGGCTGCCTTTCGCCGCAGCTAGGGCAGAAGGTTGTACCAGCAGCCAATCTGGCTCCGCACTTTATGCAGAATTGACTTCCGGTTCCGGTAGGTTGTGTCGTGCTGGTTGCTCCCATCGTAGGTGGAGGAGAAACCGGTGGCGGGTGTGGTGAAGAGACAGGGATCTGTTCTTCCCTTATCGAGAAAAATGCCACGATGAATAGGATCTGAGCTATGAGTAAAGGGATGAATCCAATAATGACAATTATAAGAGCAGCCCCGATTAGGTAGACCAGTGCGGCAGTTCGGAACATGCCGACATTCAGCTTAACGGCAATTGTGTTGTATGCTCGTCGCAGAAAGATTGCCGAGACTATGAAGAGCACCCATAGAGCAACCAGACCGATGATGAGCGAAGTAACGAATCCCGCCAACGAAAAGGCTCCCACAGTTGCACCCTGCCCTAATCCTGCCGAGAAGCCAAGCAGACTGAAAATCGCCCCCGCGACGGCCACTCCTGCAACTATTGCTCCCACAATGGCAACAACCACGGAGATGATCATGTTCTTGAAAATCGAAGGATCTCCGAGCACGTCGGAGATGTACTTCACCGCGACAAGAACTAGGACAAATCCTACTATGCTAAGAACCCAGCCGGCGTAGGGGACAAAGGCCAGAAGGGCGAGAATCGAACCAATTCCACCAAGAGTTTTCGCCTGAGATAGAGAAGCCATTCTATTGAAAACTTCCATACACGCCTCCAAATTCGGGACTATTTATCCTAGTGAAAGGTTTAGTTTTGTTGACTACGTCCTTACAATCAGCCAGTGGTTAACTGGTAGAGGCAGTTGGCCTATCGGTTGAGTTCCACCACGGCCTAGCAGAAAAAAATGCATTCAACAGGCCTATCTCCGGAAGGGGATAGATGTGTATCGTGAGAATACAGGATGGATTGCCTAAGCTTCCATTTCGATTCCAACCGTCACTATTCCGAGTACTATTCCAATCCAGTAGACGTAGTATTGAAGGAATGATGAAGTGAAGGAACCCAGTTCAATGTAAGATGCGGCCAGAGAAAAGATCAGGCTGAAGATCCCAATGCCGCCGGCGAGTGCTACTAGCCCACGACCGAAGGACCTCCGTTTTATCAGCAGAATGAGTCCACCAGCCACGAAGAAAGCCCCGCTCAAACCTATGAACAGACTGATGAGAAGCGAGCCCAAGTTCAGCGCGTCCCACGCAAGACTATTGGTAGCACTGCCGACGACTCCTCCGAGAAGCGTCGGGAACATCCCGTGAGCGGTAAACGCGCTGACGATCATGTCTGATCCAGCAAAAAGACTGAGCGCTGCTACCGTTCTAAGATACGATGTCGTCCTGCGCTCGGCTAGGACAATCTGATTCATCGGCGGCAATTCCAAGAAGCTTTGGGATTTCTTCATCCTGAGGAGTTACTGGTTATAGAAATATCTCAAGTGCTTATTTCTTGGTTGTGCAATCGAAGTACGAATCTGAGGGTCTCAAATGAAGCATTGAAAGTGAAGCATGATAAAAGCGAGGAAATTGGAAAGAGCGCTACTGACGACATGTTAGCAAGCTAAAGTCGCTTTTCTAACCTGCGGAAGCTGCCCGCAGATCGTCATCCCGAACAGCGAACACTCACCTGCGAAGGTCAAACCTGATTGTTTCAGGCCGTCTCTCTCCCCAGCGCGCAATTGCGCGCGCGGGTAAGTTGTAGGTCCGCTTACCAGGATTTTACTCGCGTGTGGCAAATGCACGGGCAAAGTATGTTGTAGACCAGACCGTCCACGACCAACGAAGGAGTGCTTCCATGCTCGTGCTTACACTTTCCGCATATTTGGATTGTTAGCGCCATGAGGTTGAAATTTACAGGGATTTGAGAAAAATCTCGAAATCAACCAAAGTTGACTACAAGCTTCTCGCGAGCTGACCCCCAAGTGAGTTGAGCCGTTCCACGTTGACGGGTTTTCAAGTGCAACAGCTAGGGAGCGCTGACAACAGATATGTTCAGATAAAGAAGGGTGGAATCGGGAGAACTGTGCTTGGTCTTGACCGCGCTCTGACGGTCCACATCTCAAATACCGACAATGTGAGCAAGATTTCTCTCGGTCAAGCAAAATGGGCGGACAAGGCTGCCGTCGAAGCCGTTGGATTCTTGGTATTCTGGCCTCTGATGATACCTAGCTCATATGGTTTGTACGAGCAGCACAAACTGCCGGGTCAGATATGGAAGACCATCGACGATTATCTTAGCTCCCACCAGATGCACAATACGCTGAACGAGAGAATCGTTGAGGCGATACATTGTCCGCACTGCGGAGTCACGAACGCTTCAGAGGCGCAGTACTGCTCGGCCTGCGGGAGTCCGCTCAAGCCGGCCTGAAAAATGTTTCACCGAACAGTATGGAATCAAGTTTCAAGAACCCACTGTGACGGTGGGTTTCCACTTGATTTCTTTCTGGCGGCATTTTTTTCCTCCGGTACTGATTGACTGATACCGAAGATTTCATTGAACAAGCCAGCGGAACCTCTTAACTAAAATACCTAGAAGATGCTTCTTTCTCGACTGCTTCAAGAGCCTCAAGGGTCCTCGGCAGATCCTGGTACAGAAACAATAGGAAGAGTGGGACGCGCAAACAATGACAGTTATACGGCTGCCTCATCTCGGAAATCGCTCCACGTTCTCGAAGGGCCTAGATCACCTGAGAAGCAACGATTCGATTATCTCCAATTTGATAGACAAACACGGCCCAATCAAATTCAAACCCGAGGGCGAGATGTTCGAATCACTCGTCGAATCCATAATCTACCAGCAGCTCGCCGGCTCCGCTGCGAGCGCGATCATGAAGAGGGTCAGGGAGCTGTACGCCCCCGACGGCATCGAGCCCGAAGCAATCTACCGGACGCCGGTCTCTCGCCTGAGAAAGGCCGGGGTGTCGCCGCAAAAGATCAGGTACCTCAAAGACCTCTCCTCCCGCGTCGTCAAAGGAAAACTAGATCTCGAGAGGATAAAGACGCTGCCAGATCCAGAACTCATCGAGGAACTTGATCAGGTACTGGGGATAGGGCCCTGGACGGCGCAGATGCTTCTCATCTTCACACTTGGGCGGCCAGATGTACTTCCGGTGGACGACCTCGGGATCAGGAAATCGATCCAGAACCTGTACGCCCTTGGCGAACTTCCCAAGCCCGAAAAGATAATCGAAATCGCATCAAAGTGGCACCCCTACTGCAGCGTGGCTTCGCTCTATCTGTGGAGAGAAAAGGACTCTACTTAGGCGTGTACCAGGAGTATTCTTCCGTTGCCCCCCTCGAAATCAGAAGACAATTCCTCGGGTCAGCGATACAAGGGATACGCAGACCTGTGCCTCGTAATCTCTGTCGAAGCCGCCCGCTCGCTTCTGAACAGGTCGGATGTCATCTTCATTGACACAAGGAACTACTGGAAGTACGTGAAGGGGCACATCCCTGGAGCTTTCAACCTCGAGCTCTACGCATTCCACTGGATTGATACCTCCAAGCGCGGAATAGACGCCTTCCTGAAACAGATGGAGTTCCTCTTCTCTTCAGTTGGAGTGACGCGCAACAGGCAGGAAGTGATCTTCTACCAAAACAACAGCGGCTACGACGCGGCTAGAGGAGTGTGGCTCCTCAACTACATGGGGCACACAAAAGCTAGACTCTTGGACGGAGGGCTGAACGCATGGAGAAGGCGAAACTTCCCGACCTCGACGGAGGATCCAAAGCTCGAAATGTCGGGCCACTTTCAAGCCCGCCCTAATTATTCAGTGATTGCCACGCGCGAACTGATTGCCTCCCGACTAAAGCAAAAGTCAACAACAACAACCCCGACCACGATAGTCGACTCTAGGAGTCCGGGAGAGTACTCCGCAAAGTACCGGCGGGCTCTGCATGCGGGACACGTGCCATCGTCGATCAACAAAGAATGGAAGATGGCGCTTCGTAGAGACGGTACGCTGAAGGACGCCGCTCAGCTCAGACGTGTTTTCTCCCTCCCCGAACTCACATATGGCTCGATTCATCAAGGGTCAGGTAGTACAAGACGAGCCGGAAAAAGTCAGTCGAGAGAGCTGATTACCTACTGTCAGAGTGGGTACAGGGCTGCCCACTCGTGGCTGGTCCTCCGACTCTTGGGGTACTCCAACGTGCGGAACTACTTGGGCTCGTGGTACGAGTGGGGGAACTATGGATCAGGATCTCCTGTAGCCTTTCACCACTAGCTCAAGCACTTTGCCAGGGCGCGAGCCTGCCCTAACAGGTCTCTGTGACCCTCGAACACCGGATAGAGAACGACCTTGCTGGCGCCGAACCCGTCTATGAATCGCCTGATCCCTTTCACCACGTCCTCCCGAGTCCCGAAGAGAGCAAAGTCCCTCAGAGAAGAGGCGACGTTGTCGCGGAGCACACCTCGCCTCTCAAAGTATCCGGTCCCCTTCATCCTCAAGAGCTCGGCGACAGCTGAGGAGGTAGTCTCCGAAAACCTGCAAAGCGTATAGACGACGAATCTCACGCCGAGAGAGTCCGCGTAGCGCATGAGGTCTGCCGCTGCCGGCGTGTGGAGAATGTATGCGATTGAGTTTGTCCGCTCGGCCAGGTCTATGGCCTTCCTACCGTTCTGCATCCCCTCCGCCCCGAGCTTGACTTCCCTCATCGAGAGCAGGGCAAGCCTCGTCCCATCGCGCTCAAACGCCCTAATATCCGGTCGTAGCCCATAGGCGGAATTCCCGACAACGAGGTTCGCAGAGAGTCTCCTGCCAAAGGACTTTAAGAAGGAGCTGAATATCGAAATGGAATCCTTGCTCGTTGTATGCGCATCTTCTTCCTCGCCCGATCTCTCGATGGAGCAAGCAGAGGCCTGCAGCGTCTCCGACCAGCTCGCACCGAGCGCGTAGATCTTTTGATAATCCCCTCGCTCGAGCCTTTCAGATTTTGTCTCGGCGTCAAAGTTCACATTGACACGGCCGAGGGTACTGTTCGCGATCGAAAGAAAGGAGATCGTCTTCTGGGCGTTGGAGAGGCTCGGGTCAAGCGCCGAGCGCTTGGCTGCGAGTTCAATCTCTTCCGGGACAAGGAATGAAATCAGAGGTCAAAATTCCTCTGAACCTCCCGAAATATTCGTGAAAGAGACTCTGTTTGCCCTCTTTGTAACAACTGCGAGGCAAAGGTCTAGAAAGTAATTGAGATCCTTGCCAGAACAGAGACAGGAGAGGAGGCGTCGTACTTTAGGAGAGTAGATAGAGTGGATGAGGAATACAGCCACCCGAACTTACGGTTAATGATGATATGCGATTCATACCGCTGTCTTCACTTCCTCGTGGAACCCACTCTACAATGCTCACCTAATTAACTTATCCTTCAGTGTGAAAACGGTAGTAACGCTTCGTCACAAGTGTTCACCAAATCAAATGCGGACCAGCCTTCCGCCATCAGTGAGTTTGTACTCACTCGTGGACGGAAACTTTTCTTCCGCGCTCGTCGTCGTCAGGATGATAGCGCTTTTTTCGGCCCGATTCAAAAGGCATCCGAGGACGAGCGAAGCGCTCTCCTCATCCAGGTTTGAGGTCGGCTCGTCAGCAAGTATCAGGCGGGGATCGTTCGCGAGAGCCCTTGCGACCGCAACCCTCTGCTGTTGACCGACGCTGAGCTGTCCTGGATACTTTCGGACGTGATCCTGCATCCCGAGAGACTTTAACAGCTCTTCCGCTCTTGTTCTCCTCTCCTCCCTTTTTCGTCGTCCCGCAATCTGCATCGGGAGCTCTACATTCTCGAGGCTCGTAAGCGCGCCGATGAGGTTGAACTGCTGGGGGACAAATCCGATGTCTTTCAGCCTTATCCTCGAAAGCACACCATCATCCATTGAGGAGCTGTCGTGTCCTTCAAGGTAGACCCTTCCCCTGGTCGGAGCGTCGAGCAGTCCTGCTATCCTGAGCAGAGAGGACTTGCCGATTCCTGATCGTCCGCGGATAACTACAAAATCTTGTATTGAAACCGAAAAATAGATCTCCTCAAGGACAAGGCCTGTACTCGGGTACTCCATAGATACGCCAGAGAGTTCGAGCAACTTTGCCAGGGCCTCGTCTTCCTCTTTCAAAGGATCTCACTCGCTCTGCTACAAAGCTGCGTTGTTTCCACCGGATTCCCACAACCAGTACCTGCTTGCATTTCTCCCGCGGTCTAATCGCAGTGCGAGAAGAAATGTCGCCACTGTAGCTTCGGCAACAGGGACTGCGAGTGCAATGGGCAAGCCAAGTCCAGATTCGCTGAAGGGCCTAACGATGTAAAAGGCAAGTTGAAAAGATTCAAGGCCAGGGACAACGGCAAGGATCAGAACACTCAGTACCCAGCCGCAGAGCCCGGCGATCGCAGAGAGAATTAGGTTGACTGCGAGCAATTTTGAGACGAGCGCCCTAAGCGTCATGCCGATCTGCCTCAGGGTTTGAAACTCTCTCCGAGCGCTTTCAATGGATTCTTGGAAGGAAAAGAAGAGCGCAACCGACATCGCGATGAACACGAGTGCGGAAAAGAGCCATACAGAGTCCTCGCTCAAGCCAAACTCGCTGCTAAGAAATTGACCTGAGGAACTTGGCTGAACAAGTACGCTCAGACCTTGGAGGTCAGAGGTCGAGGAGGCGGACGGGAGGAACGAGAGAAGCGAGCCTGGAAGGAAGGTGGGGGTGGAGGTGGTGTTCTTTGCAGAGTGAACAATGCTTGAGACCGTCGCGGCAACTAGGCTCGCGCTCGTTAAGGTCGGGTCTATCTTTAGGCGAAACAACGAAACAGAGTTGTAAGCAAACCCGCGCAGCCACTGCCCGACCCAGAGCGGCGCGACGAGCTCGCTGTCAAGCAGTGTACGGGAGCTGAAAATCCCAGAAACCCTCAGGTCGACGACGCCCGCTGAACCGAGGTCTCCGACAACAGAGACGGTGGATCCGGCGTGAATGTGATACTTTGCGGCTAAATCCTTGCCCACAATTGCACCGCTTGAAAAATTGTTGATTTTGCCGTCGAGTGTCTGCAATTGCTGCATTTGGAGAAAACTCGTTGGATCAACTCCGCGAACCATCACGGGGCCTCCAAGGATCACCGAGGGAGCAAACACCTCGGGGCTCACGGCCTCTACTCCGCCTAGGCCGGAAAGCGTGCCAAGCAGAGAAAGAGGGAGTTCTCCGCTAAATCCCGTAGAAGATCCGCGCTGCGAGACCACGACGATGTTCTGGCTCTGCCCTAAAGCGGCGCCACTCTGCACCGAGTAAATCGAGAGGAGTATCGAGGATGATAGTGAAAACGCCGCAGAGGTAGCAACTAGGATGACTACCAGTGGGACAAGAGCTTTCTTTGAGCGAAGAATCCTTGACACTTGCCCTAAACTCATGGTATCTTGCTCTGCGCACTTCCGCGAGGCTTTCTATGATGAATAGCTGATCAGGTTCTTTGAAGCTCTACCGAAGATGAGGAATAGCGTGCCACCTCCCCCGCCAATTATGAAGCAAAGAGAAGCTAGAGCCAGAAGTCCGACTCTCATGGGGTCAACGAGTGGGGTCAGACCAACGCCGGACAGCGCGCGCAAAAACGCGGAGAATATATCTGCTGCGACGACGCCGCCCCCGATTCCAGCCGTCACCGAAACTGCGGATACGATCAGGAGCTCGTAGAAAACAAGCGATTTTGCCGTAGAGGTCTTAGCTCCTATCACCCTCGAAACCCGAAACTCCTCACCCGCAACGGACAGGATCCGAAATGACGCCGAAACTGCGATGACCGCTGAGAGCACAAGGAGGACGGCTGTCCATACTCCGATTAACCCACTCACTTGATTTGCGAAGGAGGAGATTGTAGGCGCGAGCCCCTGTTCGCTGACCGTGTATAGCCCTCCCGAAGTCAGGGTGCGAATCGAGCCAAGAGATTCTTGCGTTCCACCTGGACTGAGGGAGAACTCGACGTAGGATAGCGTACCGGTGTATCGGGGCCAGATCTGCCAGGCGTACTCGAGAGGCAGCAGGACTGCGACGTCGTACTGGGAACTAGAGTTTACAATGCCCGCTACGCGAAAGGTGCGCTCTTCACCTGCAACATTAAGTGTGACATTATCTCCGATACCTAGCGCAAGAACCTTTGCGGATATCGCCCCAACATCAACTTCGCTCGACGAGTTCGCAAGTCCACCTGTGAGTTCAGCACTCTTCACGCTGATCAGCTCCGTGATGTTCGTCCCGATGATTGAAACTTGCGTGAGATCGTTTGCTCTGTTACTCGCAGTGCCATTTAATGCAAGGAAGGGGAGCGCCCATTGGACACCGTTCACATCCCTCAACCTGGTGTACACGGTAAAGTCAATAACGGATGCACTCGGTGATGAACTACTGTTAGAGTAGGCCGTGAAACGTTGTTCTCCGCTTGGCAGAAGAGAGGCCACGGTCTGGGCTTGGGTCGCAAATCCCCCAGCAACAACGCTCGTCCCAACGAGAAGTACAACTGTGGGAGCCAGCATGAGGACGAGGATTGCGCTCGCGTCTATCCGCCTCAGCACGAGCTTCAGTGCAAGTGAGAACAATTGCCAGATACTCTGGATCCGGATGGTCGGATTGCAGGTGATTTTAACTTGTGTGCGCGTCCGCCACATATTCAGTGGTAGGTTCAGATTACATTCAGCTGGTGGGATGGGCGACAAAAAAAGGTAGAGAATATCGAATTCACGGGCTGTGCCTTGTGCAAGTGGTGTGCGTGAGGTGCTCGGTCTGCTCGCAGCGGCCAAGCTCATCTTCGTCAACGAAGGGCGCAAGGCAGTGCATGCAGTATGAATCGCGGTCGGGGTTGAAGGAGCTTGAAACCTTGTACTCGCGGTACTTCATAGCTTGAAGCAAATCCTTCGTGGATGATACCAGATAATAGCTTTTTTCCACAAGAAGCGCAGCTCGGACTCTGCTCGAAGCCGGTCGTTGTTGAAGGGTCGCCTTTTATATGGACAGGGCACGCATTCGAGGCCCCAAGTTGCCTCCAAGGCTTTTCGAACACCCACTGAGCCCGATCTCAAAGCGCGCCGCCTACGCCACGCTTGCCATTCTATTGGTGATGACCATCGGCACGGTTGGGATGAGGGCGCTCACTGGCTGGGGCTGGATTGATTCCTTTTACTTCATGGCCATGCTCGCGACCGCGCAGGGCCCCTCCACTGCCCCTCCCTCGTTCTGGGCGAAGATCTTTGCCGCATTCATGGCCTTCGTTTCCGTTGGAACCCTGATAACCGCTGTCGGCGTTATCTTCGGCCCCTTCCTTGGATACGTGTTCCACAAGGGAGTGATGTTTGCAGAGAAGGAGATTGAAAGGGAAAAGGAGAAGTCCAATGAGACAAAAACAAAAGACAAAGAACTTGGCAAGTGAGTGCAGGAAATCAAATGATTAGAATGCTACTAGGGCGTAAAGCGCTTTGCTCTAAAAAGTCTCTGAAAGAATAGATCACAAACAACATGCGAGAAATAGAGAGATGCCGGAGACAGAGAGAGCGATCTATCGTACTCTGCCCCAGGCTTCTCGTCTTCTAAAAGATATTGACTGACTATTCTAGTTTTGCGTTCACTGTGATTTCCACGTTGTTACGCAGCGCATTTGAGATGGGGCACCCCTTCTCGCCCGTCCTCGCAGCCTCCTCGAACTGCTGCTGGTTTAGTCCGGGAACCTTGCCTATCACTTCGAGATCCATCTTCGTCACCTTCCAGCCCTCGCCCACCCTGTCAAAGGTGCACGTCGCGCTGACGTGCAGAGTCTGCGGCGGGGTTCCTCTTCTCGCAAGGGTCGCAGAAAACGCCATCGCGTAGCAGCTTGCGTGAGCCGCTGCGAGCAACTCCTCGGGACTCGTCTTCCCTCCGGGCGCCTCGGTGCGTGAGGCCCAGCTTACCGGAAAATCCGGAAGCGATCCGGTCCCGACCTTCACGGTTCCGCTGCCTTTTAACAAATCTCCGTTCCACGTGGTTTCTGCCTTTCTTTGTACTGCCATGAAGAGAGAAAAGCAGCCTGGGAGTATTAAGAAATTTTGTAGCTTATACGCAGATTATTTTTGTGAAGGAAGTAGATGGCCCCCTTTTTCATCGGAGCAGGTGGACAGGAACTTGTGAAGGTAGTAGATCGAGTACGTGAGGCTAATTCCTTTAGCCAAGCATCAATAAGCATTATCGTTCTTTCCTTCTCGGAAAAGTGTGATTTACGATAATGCATATGTACGCCCTAAACGCAAAGAAGAAGAAGTTGAAAAGAGTAAATATAAACACTAGGGGCAAAGAGGGCCTTCGAAGCTCTCTGTATCTTCTTATCTAGAACGACCTTGCACTTGCAACTATCGAGGATCCGTCGGTCCCCGTTATCGAGACGCTGTATGTCTGACCCGCGGATAGAGGTTCATTTGCCTGGCCGGCTCCAGCTCCCGAGGCCACGATTTGCCCCTGAGGCGCGAGAGTCAACTGCAGGACTGCATTCGTAGGCATCGAGATCGTGCCTGCTGTAAGCGCAACACCAACCACGACCGCCGTCGCACTCAAAGCAACTGATGCAAACGCAGTGTTTGCGCTAGCAAGATTCGACGAGCACACTACACCTGAGGGGAGAGATACCGTTGCGGTAGAACTTCCGCTGCACGCAGAAGTTGTCGCTGATGCCCCGAGCACAGAGACCGTAGCGGTTCCTGTTCCAGAGCAAGTGAGCGTAACCACAATAGAGTTGGTTCCGGTTGCAGTTAGAGCAACATTTGTCACAGAGATTGCGCCGCTAGCAAGCGTCATGGAGACGGCGGGCGAGAGCTGCATATTCGTGGTCGTCCCCTTTAGATAAAATCCATTGTTGAAAAGCTCCGTTCCCGGTCCGAGATTGCGGACGAAAACCGTCACGGGGACGCTCGAAACCTTGCTTGCGAGGCTGAGCTGGTCGACACTTAGTGTGTTAGTCGACTGGCCGTTGTTGTTCGTCGAGTTGCCGACAAACCCAATGACGTATGCGTATACTATGACGCCAGCCGCGATAGCGATCAGTATGAGGAGAAGCGTCGCAATGATGGGGCTGATTGCGTCTTTGTCGCTATGCCTCTTGGCTAATTCTTTCATGTTCATCTTGTAGCTAAAATCTCCTTTAACTCAGTTCCTTCGTTGACGAGGTAGCAGCTCCTCCGTCCGAAGCCACTGCCTTCACAGAGATTGTGTGACCCGCGGCTCCGGTGATTCCGCTTGGGAGTGAGGCGGCTGTGCATGTCATCGCAGAACCTGGCGCGAGACCTGATCCGCCGACAACGCAGTTTGTGCTGTCGACTCCGACGCTCTGCCCCGTGGTATCGGTAAAGTAAAGCGTGATTGTTGACGAGGCTGCAATCGTGGTCGAGCCGACGTTCCTCAGGGAGATGGCGTATGCCTTGCCGGCGCAGTTCGTGGTTGCGCTGACGCAAAAGTTCTCAATCGAAAATATCGATGTGGTGTTGCCCGAATTGTTCGTCGAGTTGCCCACAAACCCGATGACGTATGCGTAGACTATGACCCCCGCGGCGATGGCGATCAAAATCAGCAACAGAGTTGCAATGATCGGGGAGATTCCTGACTTTTTTGTTGTTGTTCGCAACAGCTCGATTCTGTTCATCAGTAAGTTTAACCGAGAACTAGACCGGATTACGATATATTAACGTGCTTGGCGGCAGTTAGAGCATTACTTGTATTACTTACATACGAGAGGCACGTATATAAGCACGAAGTTGAACTCGGGGCGAGCCATTCGAGAACTGCAGTTTGCTCTTGATTGAGATTTAAGCGCGACGTCGAGGAGCACTTGCTATACTCACTCAACTGTTTGCCTCCGGCGATGTGCCCTAAAGAATGACACAGGCTAGGAATTGGCAGTTTATTCATCAGATTCGATGCGTCGAAGGAAGTGGGTGAGGCCTACAGTTGTTGAAGACGATTCGAAAGTGCTTCGTCGGAGGGCAATTTTGACCCTCCTTGGGGCTACTTAGGGCGTTGAGATGAAAGTGAGATTACAACCGAATTTTCGGAATTATATCGACAAATTCTCACACTCGACTGGGGGTCACTGCTAGGATCAGGGAAACTCAAATAACGAAATCCAATGTTTTGAATCTCAAGACTCAAAGCGGTGTAGAAGGAGGCGTCAATGGCCTCACGAGAAGCCACTTTCCGTAAGAGTCTTGCCAGTCAAGGTATGTGTGTCAGCTTGATGCTCTGAAAGGCATTTTGGACGCAATCTTCTGACTGACAGAAAAGGGCATCAAGCTGACTCCCCCGTTACGGCGAAGCTCTTGAATTAAGAGCTTTAGGGTAGCAAGTTTTGACTTGCTGCTGGAAAATTGTTTCACGAATTCTCCTTGAGAGTTTCAAGGTACCGCGTATACCATTTTCAATGAGAAAAAGTGAGAGAAGGACTTTTCTATCAAATTCGAAACGTTAGATTTCATTTTCATTAATCCGACATCGCTTTTTGCGGTTGAGAAGAACATAGAGCCACCTAACTGAGTTCTGAATTCATCTCAGGTGGTTTCAACTTCATTAATTATATATAATTAAGAACTCATCTCATGTTGCACACCCGCAACTTGAGAGATGTGACATTTCCAAATTGACAGCAGGACAAAAGTACACAACAGTATCGATTCCCGTTACGTTGCACAACAGAATTGAGGAGATGATTGTAAAGAAGAATGGCTTCAAGTCAGTCTCCGACTACGTGACGTATGTATTGAGAGAGGTCGTCGCGATGCACGAGACAAAGGAAGTGCCCGAGCCTTTCACGTCGAGCGACATCGAGCAGATCAAGGAGCGACTAAAGGCGCTAGGATATCTTTGATAGGTGAACAGAATGGCTTCAGTACCACACGGCGGAAAACTAGTCCAGATCGAATTGATGAAAGGCGACTCGCGTGACAAAGCAAAGGATCTCTCAGAGGCAATCAAGGTAAAGATCTCATTTGAGACGAGGATTCAGATCTTCAACATCTCCAATGGCATCCTGAGTCCTCTGAACGGCTTCATGGGGAGCGAGGATTGCCAGAACGTAATTGACAACATGAGGCTCGCAAACGACACACCGTGGACAATCCCAGTCCTGCTTCATGTTCCGGAAGAGTTTGCTGCAGGGAATGGAGATGAAATCACTCTTGTGGATGAGTCAGATACACCGGTGGCACAGCTTGTCTTCGAGGAGCTCTACAAGATAAACAAGAGAGAGTACGCGATGAAGGTCTTCGGGACCGAGGAGGAGGCCCATCCTGGCGTAGCAAAGACCTACGCCGCGTCCGACAGGATACTCGCTGGTAAGCTCAAAGCGGTCACAAAGTACGAGAACAACGCCTTCGAGAACTATACACTCGTCCCGAAGGAGACGCGCGTCCTTTTCAAGGAGAAGGGGTGGAAGGACGTCATCGCTTTCCAGACGAGGAACGCGCCGCACATCGGCCACGAGTACGTCCAAAAGACAGCTCTTGCCTTTGCGGATGGGATTTTCATAAACCCAGTTCTCGGGAAGAAGAAAGCAGGCGATTTCAAGGACGACGTGATCCTCGCCGCATACCAGGCGCTGGTCAAGAACTACTACCCGAAGAATTCTGCGGTCTTGAGCGTGCTAAACTACGAGATGCAGTACGCCGGCCCCAAAGAGGCGATAATGCACGCGATCATGCGAAAGAACTTTGGGTGCACGCATATTGCGATCGGTCGCGATCATGCAGGCGTAGGAAACTACTACGGGCCGTACGCTGCACACGAGATATTCAAAGAGTTCCCCGATCTCGGGATCAGCGCGATATTCTTCAGAGAGTTCTTTTACTGCACAAAGTGCTCCGGAATCGCAAATGAGAAGATCTGCCCGCACCCAGAGTCGGACAGGCTCACGTTCAGTGGAACTAAACTGCGAAAGATGTTCCTCTCCGGTGAGGTACCACCGAAGGAGTTCATGCGCCCCGAGGTCTCGGAGGTCATACTCAACTCCAAGTCTGCGTTCGTCGAGTAGTCTTTATTGGAACAGTGGCATCATTGAACAACAACAGAGTAGCAATCATCGGCCTTGACTCGGTGCCGCCGCAGCTGATGTTTGAGAAGCTCCTCGACAAACTTCCGAATATCAAGAGAATGTACGACCGCGGAATCCACGGAACTTTGGAGACCTGCCATCCGCCGATTACAGTACCTGCGTGGATGGTCATGCTCACTGGAAAGAACCCTGGCAAGCTCGGGATCTACGGTTTCAGGCACAGGAAGGGGTTTTCCTACTCGGACGGTTACATCGTGAATTCTACCACGGTTCGCGAGGAGACAATCTGGCAGATTCTTGCAAAGCGAGGCATGAAATCAATTGTGCTGGGGATTCCTCCCGGATATCCTCCTAAACAAGTAGAGAACACCAACGTAGTGTCATGCTTCATCACGCCAGGGCAGGACAAGGACTTTACCTATCCGAAGGAGCTCAAGCAGGAGATACTTACAACTGCTAAAGGCAAGTACATCTTTGACGTCACATTTAGGACGGAGAACAGGGACGAGATCAAGCGAGAACTCTTCGAGATGACTGAGAAGAGGTTCGACGTCGCCGAGTACCTCGTGAAGAACAAGCCTTGGAACTTTTTCATCATGCATGAAATTGGATTTGACAGGCTCCACCACGCTTTCTGGAAGTACTTTGATCCAGCACATCCAAAGTACCAGAAGGGGAACCCGTACGAGAACCTCGACGTGGAGTACTACAAAGCGGTCGATGAGCGCATCGGGCGGCTCGTGAATCTCTTCGGCCCCGATGTTACTACTTTCATTCTCTCGGACCATGGGTCGAAGGGGATGCACGGCGCTTTCTGCGTCAACCAGTGGCTCGAACAGGAAGGATACCTGAAGTTCAAGACTCCTCCTACCGGAGTCACGGACATCGACAAAGCGAGCATCGACTGGTCGAAGACCAAGGCCTGGGGCTGGGGCGGGTACTATGCGAGGATCTTCTTCAATGTGAGGGGAAGGGAGCCAAACGGAATCGTTGATCCTACAGAACTGGAGAACGAGAAGAAGAAATTCACAGAGAGAGTCATGCAGATCAAGGACGACAAAGGCTGGGCGATGAAGAATATGGTCCTCGAACCGGAAGAGCTGTACGGCACTGCGCGCGGGGACAAGCCGGACCTCATGGTCTACTTTGACGACCTGAACTGGAGGTCCGCGGGCACGGTGGGGCACAACTCGCTGTACCTCTTTGAGAATGATACTGGACCGGACGACTCTGTCCACTCGATGGAGGGAATCTTCCTCATGTATGACCCGAGGAAGGACCTGAAGGGAAAGATGATCCAAAATGCAAAGATTGCGGACATTGCGCCCACGCTCCTGAAGTTGTATGGGCTGGACGGAATGCAAGATGGATTCGATGGGCACGTGCTCAAAGACGTGACTTTAGCTGAGGGTGTGTGAATCAGAAAATGACCGTAACAACAACAGAAACAAGATTGGAACAAAGTAGGATGGGCGACTCCCCGAGGCGTACAAGACAGAAGGGGTTTACGATCTGGATGACTGGCCTGCCAGGCTCGGGCAAGTCCACTCTTGCGAGAGTACTTAGGAAGACACTCGAAGAGGAGTACGACCGCAACGTCGAGATCCTCGACGGAGACGAGGTGCGAAAGGGGCTCTCCAGCGACCTTGGACTATCCAAGGAGCACAGAGAGGAGCACGCGAGAAGAGTCTCGTATCTGGCGAAGGTACTTTCTAGGAACGAAGTAATATCAATCGTCGCGCTGATCTCGCCGTACAAGACCTCTCGGGATAGCGCAAGGAAGCTCATCGGTGACGAGAGTTTCGTCGAGGTCTACGTCAAGGCATCTCTTGCAAAGTGCGAGGAGAGAGATCCGAAGGGACTGTACGCGAAGGCAAGGCGGGGTGAGATCAAGGGCATGACCGGGCTTGACGATCCATACGAGGTGCCTGTTTCTCCTGACATTACGGTGGACACAGAAGCTGGTTCTCCGGAGGATTCCGCGAAGTATCTAATTGAGGTGCTCAAGGAGAGAGGGTTGCTCGCCCTGTCTTAGGGCATTTTGCTTCGACTCTGATGAGCAAAATGAAGTTTCTTATTTCTGCAAATTTTTAGGCGTTTAGCTTAAACGCAAGCGAAAGCTAGCGCCTTACGCTTTGGGCAGTCTTACGATAGGCTGCAATCTATTACTGAAACCGATACACATGAATACCAGTAGCATTTGGTCAAGGCCCTCTGTCAGCCTAATTTCTGCCTTCTCAAGGTTCCACGCGTCACACGGCCTACGTCTATGCACGGATAGGGTGTGATTTTGAAATTCACATGTGGTGATCTCGGCCTCATAATTGCCTAATATGACGGCCTTGGTTGAGATATCTCATAACAGGGAAAGCCCTGTTAAGTTGTTCCCAACCGGTCTCTGGTGCATCACCTGAACCGTTCTTGCCGTCGGCTGGTGGTGCATCGGAAACCGATACATCGAAATTGTTCCAGGTAAGCTGAACTCCGGCAGGACTCTGCGTTTTTTTAGATCTCGTTCGAAGCAAGATACGAGAGAAAATCGAGACCCTTTGCGTTGACTTTGTACATCGTTCTGTTTCCTTCGTTTAACTCATCCATCATACCCATTGAGAGTAGCCTATTCATGTGATTCCAGAACGTCTCGTAGCCCAGTCTAGCTTTTACCATAATCCAGTGCTGGACGTTAGGAGTGCGGCATGCTTCGAGTATCGCGAGAACAATGTCTCTCTGAGACCTCACAGCTTTCTTTCGGCGAGAGTGAACCAGCGTATCGATCCTTATCGAGCCGAAAGTGAGATTAGAGCCTGAAATTGCCGCTTGACTTGGCTGTGCAATCCGGATTTCGGTTGCTGAGATCTGCATAGCGAATCTTGAACCTGCTTTAAGTCACCAGATGGAACGTTGGCGGGATGGTTTAATCATACATTTTTGGAAGGTCTGTACTACTTTTTTCTTGACATGTTCTACAGAAGAAAATGGTAAGATTACTGATAATGCATAAGAAAATCAATTTTGCATACGCGATAATTGCCGCTAGGTCCCAGCAACTGATTGGTGAGCTGTCTAATCAGTTCGAGGGATTTGGAATTCATAACGGGCATACTGTTGCGTCAAGATTGGCGATTGATTTGGCCAAGTGAAGAAATGTTGGCCTGCATATCAACCTTGATTGATCACTCTTTCAGCGGGTAATCGTAGGGTGCGGGAAATCCGATTAGCATAAATTGGATCCGGCTGATGTGGATGAGGCCGTGAATAAGAAAAGTCGGCGAGCTGTTGGAGTTGTAGCTCTAATAATTTTGGCGGGCCTCCTCATAGCGTTCTTCTCCGTTCCGGTCTTTCAAATCTCAATTTTGCAGCCTGTGTGTGGAGTCCATGATGTTCACATTGAATCTGTCGCCTATCACTACTTCGGAGTCGGATACCAGAGCTGGAAATATGCGGGCTGCCCCTAATTTCTATGTCCTAGAATCCTTCGGTTTCCAAGTTTCACGCAAAACTCTGAGATTGACCCTTCAATGGTCAATGACCTGAACGCTCTCTTCGGATGCGATCAAGCCGCCGTACGATACCTAAAGCTCAAAAACAACCGTGAATAGAAGGCATGTGTTAGAGGGATGAACGGCTCAAAGCGGCTTATTCTCATGGTCCTAGTTGGCGTACTAGTAGCCGCGGGCATCATCGTTAGCGTCAGCGCCCTCGAAGGGACGGGTGTGATTACTAACAGCTCATCAATAGTGACGACTACGGCGACGTCGTTTAGTACGACTATTTCGACTACTACTCAGATCTCAAATTCACCCCAGCCAACGGGGACGCTTGCCGTTCAACTTACAGATCCGCCCAATGTACCGATCGGAACGACTCACCTCTACGTCAAATATGGAGACATTGAGGCGCACAGTACGGGGCTGTTTGGGAACGAATCTGTTTGGTTTACCTTGGCAAAGGGCGGACAGATTGATCTAATGTCAACGGTCAATAGTAGCATCACTGTTGGCAGCGCGCGTGTGAGCGTGGGCACCTACGATATGGCGAGAATCGCTATATCTAACGCCACGGCAACTTTTGCGGGCAAAAACTACACTATAGTTTTACCTCAAAGCCAAATTCTAGGTCCAATTATTCAGGGGGGCTTGAGCGTCCAGACTAATACTTCCTCGGGCTTTGTCTTGCAGCTCTCTCCTACGCTGATTGCGCAACAGAATGGAAACTCTACAGCATTTGCGATGGTGTTTGGAGTTAGGGGAATCCCGATTCCACAAAGTCAGTGGGATGATTCCCTTGCGAAATTGGGATCTCAGATAGGTCTTCTCCAAACAAAGTCTTGGTGGTCTCTGCAACAGACAAGACTTCAGGGAAATCTGACTTTCATAAGCGAACTGTTATCAAATAATTCTTTGTTGCTGGTGCTTGAGAATACCGGTACGGTCAATGTCTCCCTGTCTGGGGTTTCAGTGCTTACCTCTGGGCCCTCGCCCGGGAGCTTGCAGACTGTTGCTACTTTCGTGATCCTGAATAATGGAAGCATCGTTCAACAAGGCGCTAGGTTGATTCAGGCAACGCAAATTTCGCCCGGACTGGTGCTACGCCCTAATCAAACTGTGAATCTCTTATTTGTAGGTGGAATACAAACACTCGACAGCATTTACCCGCCTTATTCTCAGCTTTCAATTGTTCCAAATCAGCACTACATTTTGCAGGTGGAGGAGACTTTCGGTTCAACGAAGGGAATAGGCGCCACTTTCTGTTGCGGGCGGTAGTAATGATTGAGAGCGTGATGCCGATCTGCACGTGGATCATTTCACTTCTCACAATCGTCTCAATAACTTGAGAAGATGCCACAACGGAAAGGACTAATTGTCCCTAACCAGTTCGGATTCTCATCTAGTATTTCAGATCAGTACAAGAATCAAGCACCACTTTCTCGTTGATAGAACTAGAGTTTCTCTATGGGAAAGTAATAAATAGAAAAATTGGTGTTTTGGCTCTGGGAAAACTTAAATGGCTTTCCAAAACTTCTACGGCAAAAAACTAACAGTACTAGTTGTAGCATTACTACTAGTCTTTAGTTCATTCACGTTTTTACCCGCTCTCGCCTACAAAGGTGGAGCGGCGACAAATGCAGTCATTAGCAGTCCATCTGCACAGAATGCCAGTCCCCCATCCCTGAGTGCCTCACCGAACGCGATAATCGGCACGAACGCCTCCGCCTTTACGGTGAAGGTAACGAATCCCGCATCCAACATTTATGCGATTACGTCGATTACGATAGTCGCACCTACTGGTTGGACATTCGCGGGCAGCGCTACGTGCGGAACAGTTGCACTTAAGGCCCCTGGAGCGGTCTCCGGTGGAGCTGTTCAGTGCACTGCGGGAACGGGCTCTGGATTGCCTCCTGGCTTCTCAGATACCTTAGCTCTGGGAACTTTGCAGGGAGCAACATCAGCACCATCGCCAACTCAACCACCAATTCAAGGAACCTTCACATCTCTTGTAATCGATGCCGGTAGCGGGTCTGCATCATATGCAGGAAGCTCGTTCACGGAGTGGGATGTTGCAAGCACAAATGTTGTAGTCACCCTGTCGCCTAACACGACACCGTTCACAGCAGGAGGATCACCC
Organism: Nitrososphaerota archaeon; assembly: GCA_021325255.1. Next base: position 30,305 of record JAJPHP010000076.1, read on the forward strand.
TACACTGTAACGGCGACTCTAGGATCGGGCCAAGCTGGAGTCCCAATTGTTTGGAGCTTTAGTAACAGTCTATACCCATCATCTGGGTTCACTGCGACCTTGAGTCCCTCTTCAAGTGTGACGACAACCGGTGGAACGACATCGACAACATTCACGCCCAGCAACCACGCACCTGATGCGACCACAGTAGTGGCCACGATCGGAACTTCAGCAGAATCTGGAGCATCGGCTTCCGTTGCAACACAAGCAGGTGCGCCTTCAAAGGTCTCATTCTACTTCACTGCTGGAAATCCAAAGGCAACCTACGCAACAGATTACTTGGGCAACTCAACAACAATTTCATCAACTCTCTATGCAGAAACATACCCAAGCGGAACCTCTGAAGTGAGCCTATCACTGTCAGATGCATTCGCAAATCCAGTCGCATTCAGCGCTTCAATAACAAACATCACCTTAACAGGTGTTGGCGGCCAATTCAACTCAGGTGGCAACCTCTTCTCAACAATCTCTTGCGGAACTGTTGTTGCTGGAAATAGCCACTTCACATGCCCCGCATCTGGAAATAACCTGCCACTGCCATTCACGTATCTGCAGTCGTCAACCTATGGGACGATAGGTGAAATCGCAGCTTCGATATTCATATCATCAAGCACATACACGGGTTCGAGCGGAAACTTGGTGACTTCGACTCTTGGCACTCTTGGTCAGACTGGCCCAACTACTGCAACTAACGTAGCAGCTGGTTCGTCTGTTCTTGTCCAGAGTAAGCTGTCTGTTGCTCAATCAGGAGTTCCTATAACACTCAACCTGTGCACTTCGTCAGGCTGCGCTACTTCAGCTGGGTACCATGGCGTGTTTTCGAATGGCCAACCTACGATAACACTCACAAGCAACAGCTCAGGTGGTGTTGAGGCTCTGATGGCAGTAAACACTACGGCGAACAGCGTTGCCTACTTCAACGCGACCGCAGTAGATCCACAGACCACCTCTGCGTCAAACATAATCCTCGGAGCAGTCTCAGCGCAAGTGAAAACAATACCGGGCTCTATTGCCACACTCGTAGTCAACATTGCGGCAAATGCACCTCCGTCAACTGGACCAAACATCCAATACGCGGTAGCGGGTGCAACAGCGTACGTTGACCTCGCGTATGCAGACGCCTACAATAACTTGGTCACAACTGCGCCTAGCAACCAGATACAAATTGCCCTATCTGCTTCTTCGGGAGCTCTTAGCGCAACGAACGTCTACATCGGCGCAAACCAACTATCGACGAATGCTAGTTTCGGAGCAATCCTTTGGACTCTGACGAGTTCGGTAGGAACAACCGCAACTATCACCGCGTCGGCGAATGTGAACGGAAAGGCAGTCGTGGGAACAGCATCCATCATGACAGTGAGTGCGTCACCAACGATTGCGGTGAGCAACCCTGCTCCAATATCGGGAATTGCTTACAGCAACACTGCATTCGTCACATTCAAGGGAACTGCAAATGCTACGCTGGGTTCAGCATCCACGAACATTGCCAGCATTGGTTACAAAGTCGGAACCGGCGCTTGGCAATCGATCAGCACTGCATCACTACACAATGTGGTGTGGACCGTACCGATTGTCCTTGCAAGCGGTCTCAACACAGTCACATTCAACACGACTGACAGCAAGGGTGTAACGACGGCAATCGCGCCACTGACAGTCCTCGTTGACACAAACGCTCCAACATTCGGCAACATCACCTTGTGCAGCTGCGGAACCGAAGCATCGGTAGCAGTCAACGACAGCCTTGGTGACCTCAACGCAACCTCTGTCCAGGCATGGATCAACGGAACAGCAGTTTCGTCAAGCCAGATCTCTGTATCAGGAATAAACAATCCTGGAAGCGCTGTTAACTACACTGTAACAGTGAGCGGATTGACGACTGGTACATGGTCAATCAAAGTCTCCGCAAGTGACTTGGCTGGCAACACTGCTTCGACGACTGGAACCGTCACGGTAGTTGTTGTACCACCTCCACTATCCTCGACATTCGTCATCAAGTCAGCAACACCAGGAAGCAGCCCAGTGGGACCTGCAATCAACGCAACAATCACCAACAACGGAGCAGCTACATACACAGCGTACGTGTACGTGGTCGTCCACAGCGCATCAGGAGCAACTGTATACATTGGCGTCGCGAACTTTGGCGCTGTAGCAGCTGGAAGTTCAGCTTCGCTGACCATCCCAGTCGTGCTGGCACCAGGAACGTACTCGGCCACAGTTTACGTTGACACACCGAGCGGAGTAGCAGTCGCACAGCCACAACAAGTGACAATCACCATCTCGTAGAATTCGGTGAGTCCAAATGAAATCATTGAATTCTTCGGTGATTGCCATGAAAAGGGCAGCATACATGACGGGAGCAGGAATACTGATGGTATTCCTCCTCCTTAGTCCTGTTTTTGCAGCTGCGGCAAGCTATCAGGTAACCGTCACAACAGACAAGAGCATATACAATCCGGGCCAGACGATGACAGTTTCTGGAACTGTCACATCAACCGGCACGCTTCCGAGTGGTACTGCGGTCTCACTAAAGATCACCAGTCCGGTAGGAACGTTGCTTGACTTCGGCCAAGCTTCAGTAGGAGCCAGTGGAACCTACAGCACCACATTCGTTGTGGGCAACTGGTCAGCGGGATCCTACACTGTCACTGCAACTTGGGCACCGAACGTAACTGCAACAGCCCTTCAAGCCACTGCACTCTTCCAGGTGAACGGAACCACAACGACAAGCTGCGCCTGCGGAACAACCACAATTGTGGAGCAGACAACTACGACCGTAGTGCAGCAAACGACCGTCACCCAGCAGATCACAACAACTGTAGTGAACAATGTGCAGACAACAACGACTGTGAATGCTCAGACAACTACAACCGTAGTTTCTGCAGCAAGTGACACCGGTCTCTACGTCGGAATCGTCGGCGTCGTAATAGCCATAATAGCAGGCGCGCTGTCAGTAATGGCACTACGCAGGAAATAAACGCAAATAAAAAAAGAAAATAAAGATGGGAACCAAAAACCCACTTTATTTCTCTTCCCTCCTTTTTTCTATTTTTTTCTGATCCTAAACAAGGCACTTTCTGAAAGCTTTCATTTTTTCATCTCAGTATTCAAGTTAAATCAACTGCATTCTCGCTGTTTGGGTACTAGGTTTTGGGACGTCATTTACTGTTAAACTGCAGGCTATGTCCTTCCAATAGATCAGGGTGATGAATAGCCGCACGTGTGAACTGTTACGAACACGACACGTGAGAGATTCTCTACCGTGAATTCGACTAAGAAATTTAAGCAAAACACCACGATCAATATGGGTCAGCCATCCCATGCGAAGAGATTTCGAGGTTCTGTTGGAACAAGATGAAGATGGGGTGTACGTCGCGCGAGTACCCGAACTACCAGGATGTGTTTCCGACGGCAGGAGAAGAGAGGAAGCTCTGAAGAACGTCAAGGAGGCGATAGAGGCCTACCTGGAAACCCTCCAGGATGAAGGCTGGGCGCGGCCCAAGGTGGTTGGCGAAGAAATCGTCTTTGTCGAAGTGAATCCCTGACGGATAAACTGCCTCTATTATCCTCTAGAGAAGTTATTAGGGCGCTTGCAACGATAGGTCACACTTATGCAAGGCAGAGAGAAAGCCATAACTTTCTCGTCAGCCGAAAGTTACGGTCAATAGTCGTAGTTCCAAACAGAGACGAGGTTCCAAGAGGGACTCTACGAGCATAATTGCTGAGGCAGGACTGACCGTCGAACAGTTATTGGAACATCTTTGAATAGTAAGGATTTGACTCTTTGAGCTTTCCAGCATTGAGGACGTACGCTCTTTCATAGTCTTTTCGGAATAGATGAATGCGCAAACTCGGCGACGAGGAAGAGATGCCAGCGTCATTGGGTGCAAGGGGATGGAATCGTGAAAACGAGAACGCGTAGGTGCGGATGCGTGGCCTTCACTTACGTTTTGAAAATCTCTCATTCATGCAATCACATCGATTAGCTTAAAGGAGCACAAGAGCTCCTTTGGAAAATCATACGGAACACGCCACTTGTCCGATATTGAAATTGCTAGACAATCCGCACGCGGAAGCTCGATACTTTTCATCGGCAACTTGCTCTCCGCGGCAATCCAGGCAGTGGCGGTGATAGTCATTGCAAGGCTTCTCGGCGTCGGCGCATACGGGGCCTACACACTCGCTCTTCTCATACCAGGAGTACTACAATACGTTGTAGGTCTTGGTGTTATCAATGCAATAACGAGATTCTCGGCCTACTATATCTCCAAGGGCGAGATTAGTGCGGCGAAGAGGATCACAAAGAACGGAATAATCTTCCTCATGCTTTTCGGCATACTTCTCTCCTTGGCAAGTTTCTTTTTCGCGGGCATCTTCGCAGCAGATCTCTTGAGCAGGCCGGATCTCACCCCCCTGATTCAGGTTTCATCTTTCATAATACTAGGGCAGACAGTCCTTCAGACCGCCACTGCGGGGTTCGTTGGCTGGAACTCGATGTGGTTTGCAAGCGCGTCGAGCGTCCTGCAGGCGATCCTGAAGCTCGGAGTCTCGGTCGCCCTAATACTACTCGGAGTCGGAGTGCTCGGGGGCGTAATCGGCCAGCTTGCTTCCTACATCGTCTCGGGGTTCATCGCAATCGGCGCAATAGTGGTTCTGAAACTACGTGATCATGATGGCAAGCAGAATGGCGTACAACCCAAAGGTTCGCTCTTCTTGAAAGATATCAAGGAGATGGTCTCCTTCGGGCTCCCATTATTTGCGGGCAACGCAATTTCCGGACTTGCCTCGCAGTACGTCACGATACTACTGGCCGGTTTTGCAACCAACGCAGTGGTCGGCTACTACCAGGCCGCCGTGAATGTCACCACGATCATTACGCTCTCCTCGAGCGCGATCGGGCTGACCCTCTTGAGCGCTTTCTCAAGCCTCACGGGCATCGCGGGGAACCTCCCACAGGCATTCAAATTCGCCGTCAAGTACGTCTCATACATAGTGACTCCTATAGTGGTCTTGCTTATCGCCGTAGCCGGTCCGATAATGACACTCCTTTACACAGCTTCATATAATCCGGGAGTGATTTACCTTAGGCTCCTGGCGCTTTCATACACATCGATCGCGCTCGGGATAACGGTGCTCGCCCCCTTCTTTACCGGCATAGGCAAGACCCGGTTCATGATGATCTACTCGGTGACAAGCGCGGTTGTCCTGATGTCCTTCGCCACGCTACTTTCGAGGGTGGTGGACCTTGGAGTCTTCGGGCTGATATATGCAAGTCTGATCTCAGGGTTTGCTGGCACGCTGGTGGGATTGCTGCTCGCCTCAAAGTACCTTAACGCAAACATAGAGTGGGGCTCTACTGGCGGGATACTCCTCTCTTCGGGAATTGCGTTTCTCGCTGTCTACTTTCTTCCCCAGCCTTCGCACAATCTCATAGCCTTCCTGCTAGACAGCGCGGTCTTCTTCACCGTCTATCTTACTGTCGTCCCGTTGATCGGGGCATTGAATGACTCTGATGTTGCAAGGCTGAGAAGTGCGATGAAGGGGCTAGGATTTCTCGGAGTAGTTGTGAGGCCGATACTCAGTTACGAACATTTCCTGCTCGTAAGGACGCGAAGAAGAGAAACAAACTGAGATTCAGGTTTGGGAGAAGAGTTTCTGCTTGACATTCTTTTTGCAAAGATGCTGACAGAAGACACCAGAATCTCGTTAAAGGAAGCGCATAATGAAGACCGAGAGGGTAGGTCGGTGTCCTCCAGAGTGCGAAAGTATTGAAGGTGCTTCGTCCTATGGGAGACAGAACCGTTCGGAGGATTTACCACTGTGGATTCGATCAGCAAGGCCCTGTTGATAGCGAATACAAGGAAAACGAGTCCACCATGTTGTTAAGTCAAGCTCGAATTACGTATTCTCGCGATGCAAACTCAGACCACATCCTATCTGATCCATTTGACAATCACTCCTTCGACGGATTCGAAGTGAGGGTCATCAGTATAACATGGAACCTTGAGAACCTTTGCAGTCGAAGCAATGATACTATCAGCAAAAGGGATCGAGTGTTTGTGCTTTATCAGCGCAGCTCCAATGGCAATCTCCTGATTTACGTCGACAAGGTGAAAGTCCTTTACAAGAGATTTAGCGCGGAGCTCCGCGACATCTTTGCCCTCCTTTTCCAAACTTAATTTGTATAATTCGGAAAGGGCCGCCGTCGACAAATAGTTCGGTTTTGATCCGAGTAAGATTTTCTTTATTGCGAGTTGCTGGTTAGTATTCGAAGAGTAGTAAAGCTCAACAAGGAATCTTGTATCATAAGACGTACCCTCATACTCATTCACTCTCTTCCGCTCTCATCTCGTCGAGTAATTGTTTCATCTCATCGACAGTTGCGTGCTTTGCACCGGAGCCAACAAGCTCAAGCGTGTTTGGAATTTTCTTGAAAAGAATCCCTCTCCCTGTGTCCTCGACCTTCAGTCTCGTGCCTTCCGAAATCTGATACTTTTTTCGAAGTGATGTTGGTATTGTAGTTTGGCCCTTACGAGTTACTACCACTTCTTCAGTCAATCAGCATCTAGGTAGTACTCGAGTCAAGTCCTACTAAAACATTGCCTGTCGGCGCCACTTGAAAGAAAGGTGTCTCTAGGATCGATGATTGTATCATCGCCGGCTTTGCTCACAATTCTAAGAGCGAAATACGCTAATGGGCTTCCATATCTAGTCGCTGAAAGGCATGACCCGCGCGCAGACTCTATACATGACGTCAGACGCCTTATTTTCTCGAGACCAGCAAAACACTCGCCACCAATCTTCTTAGATATAAGATCCGGAATAAGTCTGCCGCCCCGAAATCGGGGCGTTTGCGAAAAAATTGTCGGAGCACTAGCTCTTGGATTTGGACATTATGCCCAAGGCTTTTAATATCGAAATTACGGTTACGCCAAAAGTGGCTACCGTGAAGATTGCACCGATGATCGGTCTGTACGACAATCTAGTATAGATTCCATCGTCGAGCGCTCTCTTGTCACTGTTGAGCCAAATTGTGAAGATTGCGACCGCGACAAACGTACCCCAAGCCGCAAGTGAATTCAAAAGAATCAGAGCGACAATAAATGAGGTAACAAGCGCGAGCGAACTGGCGTACTTTGCAATAATCAGCGGAGACCTATCCTTGAATAGCTCGAGATAAGTTTCTGCCGAGTCCTTCATGAAATTGAACCAGAATTTCGCGTTGACGTTAATGTCCCTGAGGTGAACTGCTTTGGATGAAAAATCGCATATTATTCTGTAGCCTGCCTTCCTCATCCGAAAACAGAGCTCTCCGTCCTCGTGAACCCTGAGCCTCTCGTTGAAACCGCCCGTCACGTGATAGGCCTTCATCGAGATTATGTTGCAACCGTTCCCAACCTTGTACGCATACCCCCAAGGCTTGGGCGTCACAAAGGCATTGTAGAAAATTCCCGCCCTCTTTCTCGAGTTCTTCTCATCCCAAGGAAGTGAAGCAATTGCGAGTTTGTCATCCTCGAGAAAATGCGTGACCAATCGTTTTATCGTATCTTGTGGGGCAATGATGTCAGAGTCGAGGAAGAAGATATAGTCTGTCCCTCGCGCCCTCTCGAAACAAAGGTTCCTGGCTTTCGAGATGTTGGAGGTGACAACGTCGAGCGTAATGTTTTCGTACTGTTGCTTGAAGGCCTGCTGAAACTCTTTGATTACGTCGCGGGTCTTATCAGATGAATTGTTGTCGACAAAGCAGATCCTGAGCAGTTTCTTCTCGTACTCAAACTTTAGTATCGAATCAAGGACGGGTCTCAGGCTCCACTCCCTGTTGTAGGTGGGAATGCCTATCGTGACCGTCGGCCACATTATGCTTTGAATTGCTGTGTTGGTGCTGCTCGCAGCCAAGGAAAAATTGAATCTTGCTCCTACTTACAACTTCAGTGGGCACGAAATAGAACCAGAAAGTGTCCTCATTGGAATGGCTGCTACTTTCTCCTCCCTTCTTGAGGTTAGACTATTTCAAATTTCCCTAAACTTTGAATGTCGGCAAACTTCGCGCAAGACGAAAGCTGGATCGGGCAGGCACCATCCTTTATAGTCGGAATTGACATATCGAAGTTCGTGATACGCTTTCATTGACGCAGATGGAAAGCGAAGTAAAAATCAAAACGAAGGCGATACCTTCCGTCAGCATTGTCCCGGTCGGCTCGTTTCTTCTTAGAAATCTTGCGAATATCCACAAGAAGTACCAGGATATAGTTCAGCTCAAACTCGGCGTCACAAAGTTGTACCTGGTCACAAATCCTGAGCTCATTCAGGAGATATTAGTAACAAAACAGCGAGACTTCGTAAAGGGCGAGTATCTCCAGAGGACGAAGAAGGTTTTCGGAGAGGGGCTCTTGACAAGCGAGGGGGATTTCCACCACAGGCAGCGTAGGCTCGTCCAGCCCGCCTTTCATCAAAGTCGCATCGAGAGCTATGCAAGCACGATGACCTCGTACACGGAGCGCATGATAGGCTCCTGGCACGATGGACAGACGCTAGATATCCACAAGGAAATGATGAAGCTCACCATGTCAATCGTCGCCAAATGTCTCTTTGACACTGACGTTGAATCAGAGTCTGAGACCATCGCAAGAGATCTTACGACAACAATCGAGTACTTCGGTAGGCTATCCAGTCCAATTTCCCCTCTTTTGCAGAAACTTCCGAGCAACAGGAAGTACGAAGAAGCAATCAAGCGTATTGACGCAATGGTTTACGGTTTGATTGAAGGGAGGCGTAAATTGGGCAAGGACACCGGAGATCTCATGTCCATGCTTTTACACGCAAAGGACGAGGCCGGAGTAGAGATGACCGACCGCCAGTTGAGAGATGAGGTGCTGATCCTCTTTGCCGCCGGCCACGAGACAACTGCGAACGCACTGACGTGGACATGGTACTTGCTTTCGGAGAATGAAGCAGTGGAAGCAAAGATGCATGAGGAAGTAGACAGTGTGATTCCCGATGGTTCACTTCCCACCGCTCACGATCTCGCCAAACTCGACTACACGACAAAGGTGCTTACGGAGTCGATGCGGATCTATCCTCCAGCGTGGATTCTGGTCAGAAAGGCGCTGAGAGATTGCGCTATAGGTGACTACATTCTTCCACAGGATGCAAACGTAGTAATCAGCCAGTACGTCAACCACCATGATCCAAAGTACTTCCCTGATCCTGAAAGTTTCATCCCGGAGCGGTGGACGCAAGACATGAGGAAGAGACTGCCCAAGTTTGCATATTTCCCCTTTGGGGGCGGACCGAGAGGGTGCGTCGGCGAACCATTCGCTTGGATGGAAGGTGTCCTGTTGCTTGCGACGATTTCGAAGAGGTGGAGGATGAATCATATCGAGAGCCACAAAGTCGAGATGTTGCCTAGGATTACCTTACGTCCAAAATACGGAATGAAGATGCGGCTGGAAGATAGAGCAAAGTAGTTTCTCAAGGTGTCTTGGGTTGGGAGATTTGAAGATAAGAAGGTAGGGATGATCGTCGCCCTAATCTAACAAGGATTGCTTACGTATAGAGATTCAAATTCACATTCACAAGAACTTCAAACTGGTTCGTGAATACCAACGGATGTATCATAAATAGATGCATCAATACGCCAGGAACGGGCTTTATTGCTTCTGGTACCGCGATTGTGGTCCCGTCGCTCCTATTTTCTTGCTCAATACACATTTAAGAGCACAAGCGAAAAGGCAAAATTCAAAACTGTCCGGCTCTTTGTTCGTCTTCTTTCCAGGCGATGCCGTCTGCTTGGGTAAGAAGTAGATCGAATTGCACTGCGACTGGTTTTCTCAGGATCTGGTTGCCGCCCAAGGATATGCTCGACGTTCTTTTTGTGAACCATCTTCCCCTAGGAAGTGCGTCATCTTACAGGCAGGCTGGTTTTGCAAAATACCTGCGGCGGCTCGGCCACAATGTCAGCTTCCTAGGTCGAGTTGGCAAAGTAGCGAAACCCAAGGCAGAGGAAATGAAGGAGTGGGATCAGTTTCAGGAAATCTATCACTGGGAAGAGCCGCTTGTTCAAAGATTCCCTGCTAACACAAGATTACTCCAAAAGACTGCGAAAGAAAGATCCGTTGTCCACGTGAACAGGGCAAATCCCTACACTGCCACGTTGATATCGGCTGTCAGACCTTCCTTACGATGTCTCACAGTGGATGTCGAAGACTGGGACGGGTTCGGAGGGTACGCGAGTTACGCACGCAAGTACAACGCGGCGGGCGGATTGCTAACACTTTACGAGGACATCTTCCCGCGTACCGCGGATTCGGTAATCGTTGTAAGCGAGCTTCTACGACGGAGAATGCTACATTCGGGGATTGACGCGCGGAGAATCCTCCTGATACCAAACGGCTTCGACCCAGATATTTTCCACCCGGGGATTTTAGGCGACAGAGTGAGGGAATCGTACGGTCTCGGGAGTTCACCGGTGGTCATCTACGCCAGTACGTTCTGGGAGTTCGAGCGTAGGCAGCACGAGATCGCTCTAGGTGCGTTCAAGAGAATGGCAGAACAAGTGCCTGAAGTCAAATTTCTTCTAGTAGGCTCAGGGAACGTCGCGATGAGCAAACTCGTGGGGCAATTTGGACTGGAAAAGAATGCGGTCGCCACGGGGTTTGTCCCGCGAGAGGAGGTACCTCAACTGATGTCGTGCGCAGACGTCGCGATGCACGTGATTAGCGAACACACGTTCCACGCTGCGAGCTCGCCGATGATTATACCGGAGTACATGGCCGTCGGAAAGCCGATTGTCGCCCCTGCTGTTGGAGAGTTGGCCTCCATGCTCGCGGGCGGCGCCGGATATCTTGTCGACCAGGTTGATTCAGAGCTTTTGGCCGGCGGAGTGGTAAAACTCCTCAAAGATGAACCGCTGCGAAACGAGTATAGTCGTAGAGCCGCACTGAAGGCGCCGGCGTATTCCTACGGGATTTTGGCAAAGAAACTCGTAGACGCGTACGAGCGTGCTAACGGGTGAGACTCTTGCTCATTGTTTTCTATTCGCACTTTGATTTTCAAATGTTGATCTTCTAGCATGAATATTTGTCTTGTATCTTACGAGCTACCACCTCTCGGGGGCGGGGAGGGAACCTATACTTACAATCTCGCCAAAGGTCTAGCATACTTGGGGCACAAAGTGGTTCTGGTCGTTCCAGAACAAGTTGCAGTTATCGCGTCGCAAGAGCTTCAGCCTGATTTGGTCGTAGTAAAGCCAGTCAAGACCTCGCAGAGGCCACTAATGAAAGTGTCCAGTTTCCTGAATGGTTTTTTCCGACTTGCGCCGTCACTCGTCCGAGAGTTCGAATTAGACGTCATCCATGTTACGTTTGACTATCCTCCGTTCCCGGTCACGATTGGCAGATTGGGGGCGCCAGTTGTTTGCACTTTGCACCACCTTCACAACGTCGAAGCGTTGAATATAATTCACCACCAAAAGAATCTCTTATCGATTCTTCCTACTCTTGCGAGGCTGACGATGCTGAGCATGGCCGAAAGGAGGCTCATGAGCCAGTGCCAAGGCATCCTAGCCGTCAGCAACTTTACCCGAGTCTCGGCGGTCCGGTATGCGGGAATCGATCAACACAAAATATCGGTCGTGTCAAATGGCATAGACATAGCCCTTTACTCCAAGACCGATCGTATAGGCGCTACTACCGACTTTTGTAAGAAGTTTGGCATTACTACTTCTGAAAAGGTCGTTCTTTATGTTGGACGCATAGAGAAATCAAAAGGGATCGAGTTTCTTCTTGAAGGATTTGTCCAAGTAAGAAAGAAATTGAGTGATGCCCGGCTTGTCATAGTTGGCGGCGGAAGTTCCTCCTATGTGGCGGAACTCAAAAAGCTAAACGAAGACTTGGGCCAACGCGCAATCTTCACTGGGAGAATTGATGAACGACTTCTCCTCGGGGCGTATTCTGCATCAAGTGTCGTTGTGCTCCCCTCTTTCATGGAGGGCTTCGGCTTGACGCTCTTGGAGGCAATGGTTTCGGGAAAACCGGTAGTTGCAACTAGGGTTGGGGCTGTTCCAGAGGCTGTGGAAGATGGGGTGTCCGGCTTCTTGGTCGAGCCCGGAAAGCCTGCCGACCTTGCGAATAGAATCTTGCAAATCTTGGAAAATCCTCTGCTCGGCGCACGAATGGGGAAGAATGGAATGGAAGAGGTGCTGGGGAACTATACCTTGCTGAGGATGGCGCAGAACACAGAGAATTTTTACCTCAGAATACTAGGGCGGAATTGTGAAAAAGGATAACCAACCCTCCGAAACACGAAACGGCTGCATGCCCTAAACCCAAATCACCTGAGCAAAAGGCCGCGGCTACAAATTATTAGGCGAAGATCACCTCAAATAGCTATTACAATAGCCTTCGAATCATCAAATTGGTCTCTCGCAGTTGTGTATCCAGAAAAGCTAGTGCATAGCGGATTCCGTTATGCTCCACTGTCGCCAAAGACGATGTTTCAAATCTTGGAAGACATAAATAGCGTGGTCAGACTGAATTTGAGAAACTGCCATGTACGATGTTGTTATTGTTGGCTCTTCATTCTCCGGGCTAATGGTTGCACTCGCTGCGCACAAGGAGAAGCGCATCCTTCTTGTTGAAAAGAGAAAGACTCCAGGTACTCCTGTGAACACAACCGGCGCCGTTCCGATAGAGTGGCTTACGAAGATGAGTGTAATGCCCTCTGGCGACTGCACTGCGGGTAACCTGAGAGGCGTGGAGCTCATTGCCCCGAATGGGGAGAGCGCAGTTATAAAGAAACCCGACCCCGACGGCATGGTCTTGTATCCTGATCGGTACGTGAAATGGCTCGCAGATAAGGTGGCCAATCTCGGCTGCGAAATCATGACTGATACTACTTTCAAAGGGCTCTCGGTCGAGAGACCTAACGGAAGTGAGAGAAATCAGAAATTGCTCACGGTCAAAACTACAAAGGGTGAGTTTCGAACACAGTACGTTGTCGGGGCCGATGGAACTGCGAGTAGCGTTGGTCAATCTGTCGGGCTGGGGGAGAGGCCTGCGCCGGAAGATCTTCATATCGGGATGGAGTACACCGTTGAGAACGCTGACGTTCAGGACCCCGAGGTCTTCAGATTGTATCTCGGGCACGAAGTGGCTCCACTGGGCTACGCGTGGAGCTTTCCAGAAGGCGGGAAGCACCTCCGTGTAGGGCTCGGTATACCTGAAAGTCTAGGCTTAAAGCCCAAGGATTTGGTCGATGCCTTCCTAGCAAAGTACCCTCAATTCAAGACAAAAATAATCAAGAAGAACGGCGGGATTATCCCCACAGCGCCTCCGCTCAAGACTGCGGTCAAGGGAAACGTGCTTCTTGTCGGGGACGCGGCGCATTTCTGCAGCCCGCTTCACGGAGGTGGGATCTGGTTTGGAATGCAGTCTGGGTACCTAGCGGGAACTGCATTGGTGCAAGATAACGCGATGATGTATGAGAGTCTCTGGAAGGAACAATTAGGCGGTGTTCTCTCTCGGCACTATAAGCTCAAGAGGGTCATCTATAGCATGAGTGACAAGAATTTTGATGAATTAGTCGAGCTGCTGAAAAAGTACGTCCTGATTCAGAAAGAGAACCTAGGATTTGCAACCGCAGCGAGAAAGCTCGTGTTCTCTGATCCTGGTTTTGTATTTGAGATGGCGCTGAAATGGATGAAGTGTGGGCTAACCCTCGATGTGGTAAAGCGAATGATTATGCCGAGTTTCAGGATCGCATAGACATTGATGCGTGAAAAATTTCGGTGGGGTTAATCTCTCACGTATCTGTTGGATGATAGTCTTTCCCCTTGTAGCCTGCTCGTGGTGGGAATAGAATTAAAGTAATGAGCCAGACCACAAGGCGAAGCGAACTTGCCTCAGTCGTAAGATTGCGTGCGTGGAAGCTTGCTCTTGCAGGGCCGTCGGTCTATTGGTACTTTCCGATATTCTTCGTGTTGCTTTCGACTAATTCATCTCGAGTGAACCCGTACGGCACTGCTGCGCTCTTCGTAGTCATGATGGTCAGCGCGAGCTGGGGGTTCATTTTGAATGACTTTATGGATCGCGAGGCAGATGCGAAGAGCGGGCGGGCGGATGATATCCATGGCCACGGTCTAAGTGCCTCAACCATGAAGATGCTGATAATCTCGACTGCTGTAATCAGTTGGGCCGTCGTCTTCTTCATCGGAGGGGGCGTGGTCTTCAAAGTTGTTCTCGCAATCAATTACGCCTTCGGCGCTGCGTATTCGATTCCTCCTTTGAAGTTGAAAGTTCGAAGGTTCTGGGGGTTTTTTGCAAATTCGGTAATGGAGAGGCCACTGCCGATACTTGTCTTCCTCACCTATCTGAATTATTACACTATTTGGACGATTGTCTTACCTATCCTGATGGAAGCCTGCTGGAGCGTATTCAAGCATCAAGCAGCCGATGTCAGGGAGGACACAGAAGCCGGTGTAACTACGTTTGCCGTGCATCTTGGAGAGAGACTTTCCATGCGGATCGTAAATTACTTCCTGAATCCCTTGAGTTTTTTCTCGCTTCTGTTTCTAACTGGAATTTCGATTCTATACACTCCTAATCTCCAGACTCCACTTGCCATCTGCTTTGCTCTTACATTGATTGGTTCATTTGCTGCGCTTGTCGGCGAGCACGCTGGTCGTTTGAAAACCTACATCACGCCAACGGACCCGCCATACATAATGTTCCTCAACCTTTCGTACCGCTTTCTACTTTTGCCGGTCTTGGCTTATGGAGCGGTCAGTATGCGCGCCGAGTATTTTCCGTTAATAATAATTCTTGCAGGAACGCTTGCTTATCATGCTTTTGCTTACAGCAAGGCGATAAGGCACATACTTCGATGATGACGTCGACATAAATACTTTCGAAATTTTTGGATACAATGAAGAGACTCCGGGAAAAACGGGAACAGTTCTATTAGGATATCTCAGAAGATTACGAGGGCGCAAGCAATTTCATGCTGACAAAGTTGTGGACACTAACACTTCGAGAGCTGAGAAACTGGATCAGATCTCCGATTCTCGCAGTGACTTTCTTCATAGGTCCTGCAATATGGATTTTCGTATTTGGAAACGCATTCAACGCGGCGTTCTTTGCTTCAGGCAGCGGGACAAGCTCGCTTCAAGGTGCGCCGGATTACTTCAACTTCATCGCCTCCGCAATGTTTGTCGTTCTCCCAATGGCGTTTGCAAACAGAACGGGAGCATCGATATTCGCTGATAGATTCAAGGGATACCTCGATCGACTTCTAGTTTCTCCCACCGGCAGGGAGACCATCGTCCTAGCAAAGATCTGTGGGGGAATGATCCTGGGATTCGCTCAGGCGGTGATCCTTTTGATCCTGACCGTACCTGCTGGACTTGCAATTTCAAACCTCACTCTAGTGAGCCTAGTTATCTTGATTGTTACTATCTTAATGGTGGCGTATGGCTACTCCTCGATCTTTCTTATGATATCAATGAAGATAAAGCGCTGGCCCACACAACAGCTTGTCGGTTCGATACTCGTAACCCCGATCATGTTTCTAAGCAATGCCTTCTACCCCGAATCAAGGATACCAGTGATTTTGAGAGGGCTCGTCGCAATAAATCCTGTTTCGTACGGCATAGCCCTTACTCGCGCGCTCTTCTTCCAAACAATAGTCTCCACGCAGACCATTGCGTTCAACCTCGGCGCGCTAGCGATCTTTGTTGCATTGACTTCCCTAGCTCTCTTGATCGTATCAAGAAAGTGGCTGTGATCGTGGACTAGAACTATACTTAATTTATCAAGCGCCCCACACGAATGAAAATGCGACCCTTTTTTCTCAAACTAGTGATAATGGAAATATTACCGCTGGGGAGAGCCTAGGGCACTTCTTGGGATGCTTCGCCTCGTTAGAGACCACATGCGTCGCACAGACTGGCGCCGAGCTAACTGTTCGACCCCGCAATGTATCCATGCGGCTGTCGACGATGTCTTAGGTAATAGAATGCAGACACCATAACCGTTGCAAGAATCGCCATGCTTGTAAGTGCGATAATCGGTCCAGAAAAGAATGACGGGTTGGCACCATACATGAGCGTGCTTACTTGTCCTCCGAGCTGGGGGCCAGTGGAGTTTTCGGGCCAGACCCAGAGCAGGACGGTAAGGCCGATCGGTCCCTTGTACCCTCCATTGAAAACGACGATCGTAAAGTTTGCCATGAGTTGTTGCCCGGGTACAGCAAAGGTGTGGAGAAGCAGAGGGTGGATCTGCACTACATCGACGGGAGCCTTCAGTTGTACGATTATAGGTACCTGCTTCTCGAACGTGTTAGTGATTAGCACTCTGACTGTGTAATTCTTTCCGATAGAGGGGTAGCTGGGTACCGTTGACATGAACAAGCTATTGTCGATTGTAATCGATGGCGTGACCGTTGCATTTCCCGGAGCTTGACCGGAAGTGGACTGTCTAGGCGTCGATGTGGTAAAATTTGATGCCGAAGTGGGTGATGCGCCATACGAATTTGGAGATGAAATAGACAACCCGAAAGACGCAACAAGCAAGACGGCAAGAGACAGGCAGATCAGACTAGTCTTGGAGAACGAAGTATCCGAATAGGAGTCGGGACGTGGTCGCGCCGATGAGATCCTCTGCACTACCTTCAACCCTTTCTTCTAAAGAAAAGAGAAACTACCACTACGACTGCCACTATCAGGAAAACCACGATGATTCCGGCTTCCACTAATGGTAAAGAGCGATTTCTTACATTGCTGCTAGCATAAGAAACAGGAGAGGAAGTAGAAGAGGATGTTGTCCTTAACGTTGACTGGGTTGAAGCGGCGCTGCTGCTAGTGCGTTGGGAGGTGGAACCAACCCCGGAGATTGAGCTGGTGGTTGTGACACTGGTCTGCGTCCCGCTCGCCGCGCTTATGATGTTCCTGTATTCTTGGTAGACATCTGTGCGCTGCTGGTATAGCGAAAGTATCTGGCTTGCACTCGTCGGTGACGAACTAGTTAGACTATAGGACGCGAAGAGGTCAGTGTAAAAGGGAATCAACATCAAAGCATGTATCTGCTGAGCAAAGTAGTAGATTAGCAGAATCCAGCTCGCGTCCAGCGTGGCCCTGGTCGAGGAAAAGATACCGCTTCCATCGCCGCTCCAGCACTCTGCAATCCAAACGTCCTTCCCGCCGTTGCCGTTTTGAGTTAAGAAGTTCTGAGTATTCTGAAAGCCTGATTCCGTGTAAATGTCAAAGCCTATGAAAGAGAGTCCAGAAATCTTGCTCACTCCGGTGAGAAATGAAGTGTAAAGTGCAGCATTAGTCGAAAGGCTGTCCGCAGCAATTGAAACTCCGATTTTTGTATTCGGCGAGACTGATTGAACCGTCGAGACCAAAGTCTGCGTAAGATTAATCCAATCGTTAGGGTCCTGGAAAGATGGATTGGTCAGAGCGTCCGAAACCATTGGAGCATACCATCCGGGTTCCTTTATCACAATGTAGTAATCGGGGTGGAACAAGGCGGCAAGCGTCCTCACCCTTTGAACCCATGCCGTTTTGAAATCAGCCCAAGGCAGGGGTTGCTTACGATAGCTCTCTGCTGAAGCGTCAGCAATTATGAAGCATCTTCCAGCGCTTCTAATCTGTCCTACTAGTGAAGAGATGGTGGACTGCGTACTTGTATCGTTCTTCAGCCATGCGTCATATCCAAGGTCGATTCTAACGCATGAAGCCCCCGTGCTCAGTAGCATGTTCAGGCTCGTATTCTCGACCTGAGGAGTGTTGTAGGAAAATAGAATGTTATCGTATGAAGCGCGTGGGAAGAGAACGCCAAAGTTCACGCTCGAGTTGCTTGATGTTTTCCATTGCGCCATTTGTTGATTAACCCACTGTTGCGTGATGGGCCCAGAGGTCTGTGCGCTGCTTATCGTCACACCTTTGAGAGAAACTGGAATGATCAACGACAGAATGATTGCAACTATTGCGACAGTAACCAATGCGCCTCGAATAGAAATTCGGGCACGTCTTCGAGAGCTCATCAGAACAACAAAAACACCTTCCGCACTTGAAGAGATACAGTTTCGCCACTCTATTTGTTATGGCATATTACTTTTTCCGTGGTGCCAGTGCATTACAATTAGCCACTTTTTGTGCTGCGCGATCAGGAGGGAGGTTAAGATTGAGCAAGGGTCTGGATGCAACTAACAGCAAAAAATACGCTTATAATCCAATCCGAACTAACTTCTCTGCCTTAGCATCTTTTCACGCATTAGAAGCCTAATCTGGTCCTCTTCCTCTTGGGAATCCATGGTCGATGAGGTGTGTTTAAGGAAAACCTGGTTCAGGCTAGCCTTGGTCACCGTGATCGATTCCACTTCAATGCCGTGGGCTGCAAGCACCAAGATCAACTTTGGAGCGAGGCTTTCTGATTTTGTGGTGGTCACACGGCACGTTGTATTCCGTGTCGAGAAGTTGACCACGCCGTGAAGGGAAGCAAAGATGCCCTTGAGCTCAGAACCATCCACGATTCTCGAAAGTTCAAGTTCGATAATCTCCCCACCCAGACTATCCTTTAGCTGCTCGGGAGTACCTTCGGCGCGAATTTTTCCTCCATCGATGATCAATATCCTATTGCAGAGTTCGTCTGCTTCCTCCAGATAGTGGGTGGTCAAGAAGACAGTGACGCGAAAGTCACGATTTAGCATCTTGATGTATTTCCAGATTGCGAGCCTAGTCTGAGCATCCAGTCCGAGCGTGGGTTCGTCAAGAAAGAGAACCTTCGGTGTGTGCACGAGGCCCATAATCAGCTCGAGCCTTTTTTGCATGCCTCCAGAGTAAGTGCTGACTGGACGATTGGCCACATTCTGTAATTCGACGAGCTTCAAGAGTTCTCCCATTCTCGCACTTGCAATTTCCTTAGGAACGTCGTACAAGGCCGCTTGGATTGTTAGGTTTTCCATCCCTGTCATGTCCCTGTCCAGCGTGAAGTCCTGTGGAACTACGCCGATCGACCTGCGGACTTGGTTCTTCTGTCTTGAAACGTCAAACCCATTGACGGAGGCGCGGCCGCCGCTAATCGGCGTGAGAGTATTGAGCATCTTAATCGTCGTGGTCTTGCCGGCACCGTTGGGACCGAGAAAACCCAGTATCTCTCCTTCCTCAACTTCGAAGCTTATGTGGTCTACTGCCAGGAACTTGTTATAGTACTTTGTGAGCCCAGCAGCCTCAACTATTCCCATCTGATTGTAAACTTCCGTCTTGCTCTTGTTTGTAGTTAAGATTTGTCTGCTGCGTCCATGAGCATGACTAGATCATATGTACCCTAGCGAGCGTAGGTTCTCCTCGATCTTCTCTTGCTCCGATTCGCTGAGTTCGTATTGATCGACGCTCGCTTCTACCGCGGCAGTCCCATATTTGAGGGGATGAGATGCTGAGTACTCCGGTGTGAAAACATCGAGCACGCGGCCGTCCATGTCCGGTGGTATCTCTACGCCCATAATGTGCAGGATCGTGGGTGCGATGTCGAAGACCGAAGCACCACTAAGGCGTCCCGTTGCGATGCCTCCGCCTTTGACTGCCACAATCCCCCTAGTGTTGTGGGTTCCATTGCGATCTACACTCTCTGTAAAGAGTCCGTCTGCTATCGATGCCCATGAGAATGCTTCGTATCCTTCAGACATAACGAGCTGAATGTCCGGTGCTTCTTCAGCATGAGGACCGTAATACATCTCTGATTTAGAATAGATTGAATGAATCGGTCTCTCCACACCTTCCGGATCCGAAACCTTGGACAGTTCCTTCATTATTTTGACAGATACTTCATCAACCCTATCTCGTGGTATGGCGCCGAACCTATCCCTGCCTTCGACGTTGAGATAGATCTGACCGTAGCCGAAAGAGTAAGCAAGCGTTCTCCGCCAATCAATGTCCGAAACGGATAATGCCAAAGGCTTTAGCAAGTAGTGAAGTAGGAATATCTTTCGCTTGATCAATAGTTGGTAGAGCTTCTGCGTTACGCCGCGGTCGTAAAGCGCCCTCCGGATACTCGTTCTGAAATCGGTTTTGAAGTTCAGCATTCCTATCGAATGTAAGAAGTAATTCGTATGGAAGAACCGCTTGAGTTCGGTTCCGCCATGGTCTGAGACCAAAACCACGTGCGTGTCATCATCAATCGATTCTAGTAGTTCTCCCACCAGGCTGTCTGTGGCAGAATACGTGTCGTAGATTACATGAGAATATTCGTGGAATTTGTCGCCCGGTCGGCTCTCGTCCACGTGGGCCATGTTGCGCCAGAACCAGTGCTGTACATGATCCGTCTCGCTGATGAATACGCCAAAAAAATCGTAATCGTCCTTTTTGATCAGGTAAAGTGCAGCACGGCGAAGGTTTTCGAGCTGTTCTCCAATATTCTTCACGTAGGCATCTTTGTTCAAATTTAACTGGAGCTCGTTGGGCGAGCTGGGCCTGAAGCCAGGAACTTTATCCTTCAGCTCATTTTTCAATGATGCGGGATATGTGTAATTTGCCTCCGCGCTAGGAGTCAAAAATCCAGAAACCAGAAATCCGTTAACAGGGCGGACAGGAAATGTCACGGGGGCATTCAGCACCCCGACCTTCAATGAGTGTTTGCTTAGAATCTCCCAGATGTCCGCAGAATTCCTCCTGCTCGCATTCGTAGGGGCAAAACTGTAGGAGCCGTGTTCGTGATGCATGAAATCGAATATTCCGTGCTTGCCGGCATTCTTGCCAGTGTAGATCGAGGACCACGCCGGAGGCGTAACATCGAGAGTGGACTCTAGGACGCCATGCGCGCTATCTCGCAAGAGAGCGCCTAAATTTGGGAGCTTCCCTTGATCTACCCATTTAGTCACCAGGTCAAAAGGAGCCCCGTCTATTCCAATTAGGAGTACCTTTCCCGACGTAGCCAAAGCGCAAGACTTCCTCTTGATATCGCATATAAGACTTTGATCTGCGTGACCTGACAGGCCTCGCGCGTCACATCTCGGAAACCGAAATACCTTGGTGTCAAATTATGAAAAGAGCGGGACGGAGGAGATCTCGGGCTTGGACGTGTGAGGAATCGGCCTGACGACCTCGAATCAGGATCATTTAGGGCAACCTTGACGCAATCGCGATTTCGATCCCGCCACACTGCTGGATGAGTGGAGGCTTGGTCTCATTGCCTGTTTACGATGAAACTCGATCCGTCTGCGCTAAGAGGAGATGGCTGCGCTATGACAGCCCCTCCAGAGCTTCCAGTCATTGATATTTCTATATTCGGAAGACCCCCGATCGCGGCAGTGGTTGCGCCAATCGTCGCAAAACCCGTCCCGGCAATCGAAGTATATACTTGACCATATTTGGCGGTTCCAAAGTTTGCAAGGTTCGTCAACTTGCAAACAAGAATTAAGCACAGGGCTGGCCTCTCTTCAATCCACTCCGCTGACTTCAGACTGGAGGAATACGAAAGAGTCTTCGCGAAAGTCCACCCCTTGGTAACGTCGTGTACGGTTATGGTCCAAGTCTGCGTTCCGCTTACACAAGAAGAAACGCATACTATACTCGCAGACATAACGTCTCCCGGACTGACGGGCTGAGATATTGCAGTCTCTGCTTTTGGAAGCGTCTCCCACCAGACTGCGTATTTTGTCTTTCCATTACCCGAATCTGATTCGGTCCCGGTCTGAATGAGCGATTTGTCCCCGCTGAAGAATCCTCCAATTCCTATCCACTGGGACGAGTATTTGGATCCAAGTGTAGCTTGCACCTTCTGAACGATCCAAGAGCCATAGACAGCAGTTACAGTTGGGCTGGGCGTCGTGCCAGAGGCAGCGGCGTAACCGGCCCAATTTAATGAACTGATTGTAGTTGAGTCAAGCGTAGATACGGGGTGTTGCGTAATAATTGAGGGCTGCTGGAAACTTGCTGCGAACGAACTCGAAAGAAATACTGATATGAATAATGCAATCGCGACGTACGCGCCCGCGTTTTTCATTTTAGTCTTCATTTTGATCACAAGCGACCTTTCTCCGTGAATTGTTTTGTAGTTACTTTAATCTTGCTACATTGTCCGAAGAATCGGATTAATCTCGCCGCATTATCGGCAACACGATCGGAATCCGATGTAAACGAGACCTGGCTATAGCCCTGGAGTTGATGAGCTATTGGCTCTTTTCACAAGAAACATTCAGTTTTCCTGCTGTAATCTGCGAAGCATATTCTGCCTCTCAATCGAGGCTAGGTTTCAATTGTAGCGTTGGTAGATCGGCATACCGGTCTGCGAGCTCTAGATAGACCTGGCCCGATTCTTGAAACTCAAAAGTGTGGGATTATATGATTCTGAATTAACAGCAGGTACCGTTGTAATTCCAGTTCGACTCGTTCCCTGGCCTTATCTCGAAAAGTAAAATATGTACGGTGCTGAGCGGAGTGTAATATCTTTCGTTGATGTAGGTCTGAAAATCAGCAGTAGTGGTACGATAGTCTGCGTAGGGCATTATGATGAACTGTGGATGAAGATGTTCAATCGCCGACGTTGAAATGACCCAGAATATGGGATACGTACCCCTCGTTGGGGTCTGTAGAGTCTGATTGAGCGGGGGCTCCGAATAGTATGATTGAGGTTGCCTCATGTAAGCTATTGACACGTTTATGTTGTCCTTCTCGATGTAATACCCGATCATCGCCAGCGATGTTGCGACGTAGCTGTTGTTGCTATGATTTGTGTTGACATATTCTAGTATAGGAGTCAACTCGTCCCAGTCGCCGAAGCCGCTACTGTAAGTGAGTGGAGTTGCGTACATACTCAGTGCTATTCCAGACATAACCAGCGCGACGATCGCAACGGACAGGTACGGCACGAACGACCTTCTCCTCGAGTACTTGCTAATCGATTCAATACTTAGCTGAGTGACCCTGCCAATCATTACCAAGAAAATTAGAGAAGGGTAAAGTGCAAAGTAGGTCCTTCGATCAGGGTAAGTAAAAGCGAAGGCCAAGAATCCAAGGAATAGAATGAGCAGAAGACCATCAGCGATATTTCTTCTCAGAAAGAAGGACACAACGAAGAATGCCAGCACGCACGTTACGATAGTAGTCCAGATGGCAATGTCGATAGGTAGCGGGGCGAACACCTGGAATGGATTCGTCGAAGCAACGTGAAAAAATACTTGAACGAAATTTCTGAATCCAGTGTAGAAGAGCTGCCCAGATCTAATCTGACCAACTAGCGCGCTGGACTGGTGAATCTGAAAACGATAGACCAAGTCGTAATAGAACGGATTCACATTGTTAGCCCAGAGCGCCGCGAGAACTGGTACGAAGGTAAGAAAGCCCATACCAAAGTATACTGCAGTTTCTTTGAGAGGAAATTTGATTTGGAACTTGTTCCAATAGATAATTAGGAAAAGTAAGATCGCGACTGCCATAACGAGCGTAATGTACTTTGCGTCTAGGGCAAGGCCAAAAATAACCCCTCCGATTATCGTGAGCTTGAGATCTCTCTTCTTTACCACGCCTTCCCAGAAGAACAGGGTTGCGCCAAGGATCAGCATCGTAGCCAGTGCTTCTATGTAGATTTGCCTGCTGTACAGTATATCATAGCCATCAAACAGCAGCGCGACCGAAGCGACGACCCCTGCCTTCTTTCCGTACATGGACTTGCCGAGAAAGTAGGCAAATACGACTGAAATTGCTCCACACGTCACAGAGAGCCAGCGCAGGCTGTCAAGAGTGGCACCCGAGACCGCCATTATCAAAGCAAGAAGATATGTGAGCAGCGGTGGCTGATCCCACATGTAAGGCGCTTGCCAACTCCAGTTGGCAGCGAGAATATGAATTGCCCTAGATGCGTAGGTAAGCTCATCGGGAGCCGCAATTAACACCGACAGGTTGTAGCCACGTATCGCAAGTCCTGCAAACAGCAGGCCAAGCGCAAAGGCTATCTCCAGCCAAGGTATGTTGGAGAGAGAACGACTTTCCTTTCGCTTTTCCTGCACATCTGCTGTCATAGACTACCCCGCGAATGTCAGCTCAGGTAGCCGAGCGCCTTCAGCCTCTCTTCGATCTTACTTTCTTCCTCTTCTGAGAGGGTTCGCGGGGCCTGCTCGATGACGGCCTCCTCGGATTCCCATTGTATCGGGTTTGCGTTGCGAAACTCTGGAGTAAAGGCTTCGGTCATAACGCGCCCGTCCACATCTCTGGGGATTGGCATGCCCATCGCATACAATATTGTAGGGGCGATGTCGTCCAAGTTTGCGTCAATTATTTTCGATTTAGAAATTCCTCGTCCGCTTATCGCAACAACGCCCTTTTCAGTATGTGTACCGCTCCACAAGGTGCTTCTACTGAAGAGTGATTTGTGACTCGCAGCAAAGGCAAGCGGATCAAAGCTCGTAAGAGATTCTGTCGGAAGATAGCCTGTGTTTGGAAGGCATAGAATATCTGGCGCCTGTTCGATGTGAGGACCAGAGAGAACCTGCTCCCTCGGCAAAGCGTACTTGAAAACATAATTTCCATTGTCAGGGTCCTTTATCCCAGCTAACTGTCTTGCAACCTGCTCTCTTATTTTTTCGTAGTCAGACTGCTCGACAATGCCGTAAGGCTCTCTACCCTTCAAATTTATCCTCAAGCCGATGCCTGATTGGATGAACGCAGTTGTGTTACCCCAATCAATCGCCCCTGCAAAGAAACCGTCATCACCCTCGGCTTTGGGGCTGTTCGCCCTGTGCTTCATAAGCTGAGCCAGCACTTTCCTCGATCCCGGAATGTCTAGGATCCACTGCAAGCGCATGCCAAACATCGTCTTTGCGACGAGCCGAAACAAACTCGTCGATTTGGGATCCGGCGCCTGGGGTTTAACCTTTAGCAACTGTGACATCTGGAGAAACTCGGCTACGTTGAACCGCTTGTCCACGCGCTCGCCTCCGTGGTCAGAGACAATAATAACATGCGAATTTTCGCCGGCAAGTTCCATGAATTTGCCAACAAACCCGTCAACGTTCTGGTAGAGCGAAATCATTCCCTCGGGTTTGTCATAGAAAGCGTGCTGAACTTCGTCTGTTTCTTTGAATACAACGAACCCAAAGTCCCAATCAATTCGGTTCAACAGATAGAGCGAGGCGTCCCCCACCATCTTCACTGTCGAATTTAGTTCCCGTAGATAGAGGGTCTTAATATAGGACGGCGCCGTGCCGATACGGTATTTCGGGATAATCTTCTTGATTTCGGCCCCAAGCTCTTCCGGGTAAGTGAAATCATACTCGGTTCCCGGCGCCATGAAACCACATACAAGAAAGCCGTTTACTGGCCTTGGAGGATAGGTAAGCGGTGTATTAACCACCACTACCTTCTTTCCATAAGATCCGATAATCTCCCAGACATCGCGTCCATCACGAATAGTGGAATTCACTCCTACCTCTGAATAGGAGTTGGGCTTGTGATTTCGGAATCCAAGAATTCCATGCTTTCCCGGATTCTTTCCGGTATAAATCGAAGACCAAGCAATCGGGGTGACTGGAATCCTAGAATACAGATCACCGTACGAGCCCCTATCAAAAATCCTTGCGAGATTTGGGAGGTATCCCTTGGAGATCCAAGGAACAAGAAGCGATAGCGGGGAGGAATCCATTCCGATTACAAGAACGCGATGTTTCAAGAATTTGTTCAACCCGTGCAAATCAATTGTTTATTTATGCTAGCGCTGCGGCATTGCTTTTTTGTTAATATGTACTGTGGAATGTGAAATTCACGAAGCCATTGAAGAAAAATCAACAATGAGACGGCCGCAATGGAGCTGCTCCGTGCGGAACGAAGACTCACTCTATGGTATTTAGAGCTTTTCGGCGGAAAAAAGCTGGACTTCAAATTGCCGCTAGACACATTGCGTTATCTAGGGTCTGTTGCATTTCGGTATAGGTGAATGATCGGAAGCAACTGTCTATCTTATCGACCCGGATGCCTTTGTTTATTGTCAATAATAACTGCTGATTTTTTGGTGAATCGAAATAATTGAGGCGGAAAACGGATTTCCTTTAAAGTCGGTTGTCCATTGCTATTGCATCGGTACTCGATATGTCCGTTTCCATTCAATTGTTTCGAATCTTCGGACCAACCAATTTCTCGTCAGCAAATATCTAAATAGGCTGAAAGAAACCACAACGAATCCAATGAAATTTCTTGTCGCCTGTTTCTTGCTGGCTCTACTCGCTTTGAATTTTGTAGCTGGATTAAATTATACTAGTGCACAGTCCACAAATGGAGCGGTTATTGTCGTCCAAGTTAACGACCAGAATGGCGTGTGGTACAATGGTGTCGCAGTTCAGATATGGGAACAATCGGGCCCACTCCAGGCGGCAGGTACAACACAAAATGGAGAATATGCAAGCCCGGGTGTTCCATTCGACACAAACTACGTAGTAATTGTCAGCAACGGGTACTCGAGCCAAAACGAGACTGTTTATGTGGGATCTAGCAACGTTTTCGTTACACTCACTCTGACGAGACCTGCTCAGCCGGTGCTCGCGGTGAGCGGTGTGACTTTCCAGCCCAGCGTCGTTTCACCCGGAACCGAATTCACCGCTACGCTTACGGTGACAAGCTCGAGCTCCTCATCAGCATACAACGCCTTCATTTCGTTCAATTCAACATCCTCACCATCGGGTATCAGCCTCAGCGGAACTGGTTCCACCATCCCGATCGGCAACGTTCAGGCAAACTCTTCTCGAAGTTTCAACGTCACGTTCTCGGTTGATCCTACAGCAAAGACTGGTAGCTACATTATGCGTTACAGACTGAATTATACGGACATTTCAACCACTCAGTATAGCTCCGTTGGCGCCATCACAATTCCGGTGACTGGAACTCCAGCGCGCCCTAACCTTGTCGCTTCCTCAGTAAGCTTCTCTCCTTCAGTAGTCACTCCCGGGATCAACTTTGTAGTCCGCATTGACATAAACAACTCGGGGAACGAGGCTGCGTACGGTGCCAACCTTGCTATTGCTCCAAATTCTCAGGTAAGCTTGGTAGGCGGAACGGGTGTAATTTCGCTCGGAACGATTCAACCGCATGAGAACGTATCGGTCACTTTTGACATGTACTCAAACCCGACCGCGCCGACTAGTGCAGTACCGGTGAAATTTGCATTTACGTACAGCAATCAACTTGGCGTACTTTACAACGATTCTAGTGTTTTCTCTGTTCCAATGACTGCGACACCAAACCTAAAAGTCGGCCAGTTCAGTATAAGCAATGCCCCTCTCACGCCAGGACTTTCCACATTTCTGTCTCTGACCATCGCAAATGTCGGGGGTGACAGCGCCTACAATGTGGCGATCACATTGTCGGGGAATCCATTTCTCACGGGTAACTCAACAAACTATCTTGGGGCCATCGCAAACGGCACCAGCTCTAAGGCCTCTTTCTTCCTCAGCGTCTCAAACAATACTCAGCCGGGATCTTACACTTTCGGTGTGAATGTCACCTACCAAGATCTGGCAGGAAGGAGCTATTCTTCGACCAGCAACTATAGCGTCCAGATTGAACCATATGCGCCTCCAGAGGTGACCGTGACAAATATTCTACTCGACCCTCCAGTCCTCACGCCAGGCACCTCCGGTTCGATCACTGTGTTTGTGAAGAACACGGGCACCACAGAAGCAAAGAATGTAATAATCCATATCACTGGAGGCAATGGAATAGTTTCATCATCTTATTTCGGATTAGGGACCATAGAACCCGGTGCCGCTGTAACCCAGGTTGTTGGTCTAAATGTTGGTCAGAACCTAAAGGCCGGAAGTTACGATCTGTCTTTCAATGTGAACTATACCGACCCCACGGGGAAGGCATTTCATTCATCGGGGCCCTTTGAGGTCACCGTCTATCAGGGAACGGGATTAATCTCTACGACAGATATTCTTGCAATAGGCGGTGTGGTTGTCCTTGCCCTCATTGGCGTCGGCTTTCTCCGAAAGACCGGGCGATTATGAGCTGGAAGCACCGTTTCGTCTCTCGCTGAGTTCCCGCTTCTTCCAGATTCGAAGTATGGAATGAGCGCCTTTTGATACAATCACTCTAACGATCTTTTCTCCTCGGAACTCTGGAGCGCGAATCCTCTCAATCCCAGAGACCCCTAAATTTGGCCTTCACAGACACTGCCGCCATGAGGGAGATGCATATAGCTACAACTTCTAGCAGCAACCAGTAATAAGTAGATAATGTAAAGACTGCAAAGTTGAGCGGGAGAAGAAGCTGAAAGGAAAGCCACCCTGCAAAGACATCAAATGATATGTGTGCGAACAGAACAATGAAACCAATTGCGAATAGTTCGCGTCGCATTCGTCGGGGGCCGACTAAGGCGAGTACAATGCCAGATAAGATGGCAAATGGAATCGAGTGATCAGGGTTGCCAATTACTGGAAAGCCGAGCGCGACTGTGAGATGATCCAGATCGATGAGGACGCATGCCAGACCTGTCAGCGAAATCAATCTAAAGTTGAGTAGTGGGATAGATGCAATGAGACCAAAGATTATGTGTCCAGACAATTCGATCGCGAGCCTTGGGCGCTGATAATCCGGGAGAACAATTCGAGCTTGAGGATGAAGCAAGCTCAGATAGCTAAACAAGATTGCGACGCAAACATAGGCGAGTATCCACTTGCACATCTCTATGAGTTTCGTCTTCTTCTCGGGGCTTAGTTGCAAAGTGGGTCCGCGCGAAGTCGAATTGTTTGCTCGCAAGCCCAAGAATCAAGATCCAATTGAACGACTTCTGGCCGGACGACATTAAAGTTTAGTGCTGAGCAGAAAGAGAACTATGACATCAGATACTGTGTGGCGCATGGGAGAGTCGATTTTTGTGCTTGCAACACGTGCCTAGTTTAGCAAGTTAGTGGTCCATAGTTGAGGAAGAAAGTATACACACACTAAGGGGAGATACTCGAGGAGTCAGGTAGGATGATGGACTCTCAGAGTTCACTTTTATTTGGCGAAGAGAAATGCTCTAATGTCGAAGGTCAGCAACTTTGCTGAGAAGACAATGGGGGCAGAGAAACCCACTATCGCCATCGAGGGTCACAAAACGTTTTCCATGCATTCCGCAGCTGCAAGGACCAAGACCATCTGCGTTATCAGAGCGCGCAGAGATTCGGGGCTTCTCAATGGTATGTACACTTTGCATTAAAATTTGTTCTTGCTCAGACACCTATAATCGCTTGTGGAGATGGCGTCTAGATCGAAGACCCAATTTTTCAGTCTTCCAAGACCATTGATTCTGGCCCGTGCGGCGCCCAAATGGCAGTTATAGCATGACAATGCTCGGTTTCCGATACAAGTAGAGTCGGTGATACACATCTAGAAGTACTTTGTAAACCTGCAGTTTTTAACATCGGTAGAATGAATGTCTTGCCAAAGATAGCAAAGGGCTTTCGAGCGAGAAACACCTATGGCACTATTTGAATTAATTAGGAGTCACTCGAACTACACTTGGCAAACGAGCTCACTGCTATTTCTTAGGCTAGAGCTCGGCAACCCCTTCTGCATCTTGATGTCGTATCGTTGGTGCATTTCTTCAATAGATTAGACCGTGATTGCTCAGGAATGTAGACACAGTCGAACTTGGGAAAAGAAAGAGACATATGCCAGGGATTCGGTCGTAACACAACATTCCATATGTGCTCGATAATCTGATGCAACGAACAGCTGCGCGCCTTTGATTCCTATAGTCGCCACAGTTCTTCACATTCCTCTTGAAGACCACAAGAGGAATTTTTCACGCATCTACGAGATTTTCACCTCAGATTTGCCTGATTTCACAAAATGATTCCGAATAGTTCCAGTTTTTTCGCTTGGAAACATTTAGGCAGTATATCTATAGTCGATAGAGAATGTATAGGTCATGCCGAAAAATTGGAGTCATTCAATTTCATTTTATACTAAGCAAATACTTGCTTTGGCGTTGAAAATTTTAGAGATTTGTTCTTGCTTTCCTCCGAGCAAAGGCGGGGTAGAGAGGTGCGTGTACGAACTCTCGACTCGATTTGCCGAGCGAAACCACAAGGTGGTTGTTGCTACTTCATCGAGGGGAAAGAAAGCCAAGTTTCACAAGGAGAGGATTGACAAGCTCGACGTCATTCGATTTCCAGAGCGGTTTCATATCTTCGAGGCGCCTATCCTTCCGACGCTTTCGATGACTGCGCTCTTTGCTGATTACGACGTTCTCCACGTACACGGCATGAGTCCGACGATTACCGACCTTAGTATATTCTTCGCAAAGCTGAGAGGAAAGCCTGTCGTCTTGACGTATCACAACGATGCTGAGAGCGACAGGTGGGGCAGGATTGCGAAAGTCGCCGCCTTTGTTTATTCAACCCTCGCATCAGCAGTCATTCGGCGCGCGGACGTTATAGTAAGCTCTACCCGCTCATACGCTGAAACAAGCCCTGCGTTGAAGCCCTCCCTGGACAGACTAAAGGTGATCCCAATGGGAGTTGACGCAGAGAAATACGAACAACTCGATCTGACTGAGAAGGACGACTCCGAGCATGACTTGCTATTCGTGGGGCAATTGAAGGATTACAAGGGGGTTGAAGTGCTTCTCGAGGCCATCTACTACCTACGCTTAGAAGGGCACAACGTCAAACTCAAGGTTGTAGGAACAGGTCCAGAGTCTGGCAATCTTAGAAGACAGGCAAGGTTGCTCGGCCTCGAGCAAGACGTTCTATTCCTCGGCAACGTATCTGATACAGAATTGATGGAGTTGTATGCCACTTGCGATTCTTTAGTGCTCCCAAGCTTAAATCGCCGTGAAGCTTTCGGGATTGTGCTACTCGAGGCGATAGCCGCGGGTCGAAACGTTGTAGCGAGCGACATACCCGGAGTTAACGAGGTAGCTTCTCTAGGAGGCGGATACCTCGCAAGGCCGAATGATGCCCAATCTCTTGCAAACTCTATTCTCTCCTCTCTTCAAAACAAACGGCATCCGGAAAGCATCAGGATGGTTGCGAAGGAACTATCTTGGGACAAACTAGCAGCTAAGTATTTGTCAATCTTCGAAGAATTGGTCACTAAATCCTGAAACGCGTCCAAGATTCAAATCCGTGAGATGCATGACTCCATTTCCCAAAATGCGAAATGCATGGTGAATTTGAAATTTACTGCCTGAGTCTCGGCTTCATTATCCTTATAGATAATTCCTCTTTTTGAAGAGTAGCCCAAAAATTAGGTCTGACTAAAGTATGAAAACATTGAATTTCATTCTGCCAATCTCACTAATTCTTCTCTTCGCAATCGCATTCGCTCCAGCGGCTTTCGGAAGCACTCCGGGTGCGGGTTCGAGTCCGTCCAACATTGGACCGGATCAGTCAAGCATGTTGACCATATCCAATAACCAGGTGTTTGCCGTGGGCGCTGTCACGGTAACCGGCCCGGATGGCACTGTCTACAAATCTACGGTCTGCACCCTGTCAACGCCGTGCACGGGAAGCTCCTCGAGCAACGTGACCCTCTCCTTCG
The DNA here is from genome assembly GCA_021325255.1 of Nitrososphaerota archaeon. The sequence goes on from JAJPHP010000076.1 coordinate 61,851, forward strand.
GCACGGGTGTCTCGGGATGGATTGTAACAACCGTCGGGGCTGGATGTGCTGGATACTCCCCAGCCTTGAATGGAGGAGCAAACACGCACTGCAACGGGCAGTATGAATATTCTGTAACGGGGCTCGCTCTCGCCCGGCCACCAATCTTCCGAGTGTCTGCTAACTTTAGCGTACCAGAATTTGGAGTCCCCGCGATAATGGTTGCGGCGGTAGGAATGGTCCTTCTCGCTCTGCGGTCAAAGTTAACAAGCAAAACCAGCATTCCAAAGATCTAGTTACAACTTTGAATGACCGACAAAAATGGTCATTCATTCCTTTTCTCCTTTCTTTCGAGCCTAATTTCTTCTTTGACGAATTTTCCAGTCCTTTTGATAATCACTTCTTACCCTGGTGGACGGATTCCTTCTCGGGGCGCTACAGGTCGTAGCTAGACGCCCTGTCCTACGGATTGTATGATTGATTTGTAGGCAAAGTAGGCGGGCTCTCGCGAGTTAAAGAAAGAAGGACTAGGTATCGATCCGTCAGAGTAGTATCCTGAAAAGTCGTTTGTATAAAATGGAATGATCATCGATGCGTTGATCTGACTATGGGCAAAGTTGCAGATTTCCTGAATCCACGTCGCATCAGTCTGAGCCCTCGAAGAGTCGTACACTGCACTCCCATCAGTACTCCAAGTCTCCGCTATCCAGACTGACTTTCCTCCACTTCCCAACATACTCAGAAACTTCGCGGTGCTCACCATGCCAGAGGAAGAGTAGATATCAAAACCAATGAACGAGATTGCTGGAATCTTTTCCACGCCTTGCAGGTAGGGAACATACATCTGGGGGTTGCTCCCCAGGCTGTCTGCAGCGACAGAGATGCCTACCTTTGTATTCGGAGAAACTGACAATACCGCAGAGGCCAATCTGTTTGTGAGGGCTAGCCAGCTGCTCGTGCTCTGGAATTGAGGGTTCGTTCTAGAGTCAGACACCAAATCAACGTACCAGCCAGGTTCTTTGATCACGATGTAGTAATCTGGATGGTAAGCCGAGGCGAGTGTAGTGACTCGCTTTATCCAAGCTGACTGGAATTGATCCCAGGGAAGCTGACCGCCGTGCCTGTAGCTTTCGGCCGCCGCGTCGGCGATAATCAACTTTAATCCGGCGCTTCGCACGGACTGTATTGTCGAATTCATTTGCGAAATTTCTGCTTGATTGTTAAAAAGCCACGGATCATAGTCCAAGTCGACTCTTATCGAATCAATCCCTGTCGATGCCAGCATCTTCAGGTCTGCGCTGATTATTAGAGGTGAGTTGTGCATCGCGTTATCGTAAGACGCAGTTTGGAGAACCGCACCGAAACCCATCGAAGTTGCGTTCTGCTGAACCGGAGTCGAGTTTCCCTGAGAAATGAATGATTGCGGAGACTGCGCAGTTGGACCTGTGATGGAAGTCGTCCTGTAGCCGTACGACACTGAGCAGAAGCAGGAACCGAGATACAAAGCCGTAATCAAGGCGGAAAGAAGCAGAAACGTCATTCTTCCCTTGGGCGTAGGCTCTCGATTCCACCTCATCATTCCGCGGTGTGTCACAACATGGTGTGCCAGTTCACACTATTAACGGAAATGAATTGGAGATAGCATGATGAGAACAGATATACTTCTAAATCTGAATTTCGGTACTTTGGGGCGTTGATACGTCCAAGGACCATCATTCTTGCTAGAGTGGGCAAAATTGAAGGAGCAGTTTACTTTGAGAGTATCCCTTTCATGGTGTAGTAATTCTGGATCATGCCGTAGTAATCCTCCTTCAAAGCATACCGCACGATGCCAGCTGAAAGCTTGCCCATGAAGAGAATCGAGCGCCACCCGAAGAGGTCCCTGTACCCCTTCCCTCCCCACAGCGCAGAGCGCCTGAGGTTCAATGGATGTCTTCCCTTGACAGGGATTCTGACCCACTTGCCATAGTTCAGAGCGTGCTGCCCTATCTGGTAATCCTCCCAGCTCCTCACCCACTTTGACGGATGCCAGCTTCGGAACACGTCAGTCCTGAGGATCGCGTCCCAGCATCCGTAGCTCCTCTCTCCTCTCTGAAGTTCCCTGGGCTTACCCTCGTAGTTTATCATCCCCTCCACTCCCACGACCCCCGGAGTGATGTATGATTTCAACAGGTCAAACCAGCCCTCCTCCACCTCGACGTCGTCGTCCAGAGTGACGACCCAAGGGGTTTGTGCTTTTTGAAAGAGAAGGTAGCGCGAGTAAGATACGGGAGAGCTCACATCTAGCAGAATCCGGTTCGCCGGTATCGAGCCATTCTGTATGTTCCTCCGCGCAGAAACCAGGGCGCGTTCCTTGTTCCTTGTGGATACGAGCACGTCAACGCTCTGCAACTCGTCGCTCGAATACGATGACATTTCTTTTGGTGCTCTCCCCTTTGCTCTCACGATTCATCATGATCTCAATCGAAGAAGTGGAGCAATTTGCACCGCAAGATTTCGCTCGGCGTAACAAGCCAATAAAAGTTTAGGGTCAAAGCGAAAAGGGCAAAGTCGAATCTTAGAAATTGGATCATCTCTGTGTGATGTCTCACATACCCTCGACTTTTCGAAACAAAGAGGGAGGAAAGATTTGTGCATCTATGTCCAACTTGGATGAACAACGCGCGCCAGGCGATGTAGGCAACCCAATCTATGGAGCAAATCGAATCTTCTCAACAGAATCAACCGGTAGCACTGATTAAGGCTCTCACCCGGACCATGTGTTATCGTGAGCGGATCCTAAGAGCTGAATACATCTCCAGTTAGGACAGGAGAGGCTGCGTCAGCATTTGGTCGACCATGAACAGAAACTCGGTCTGCTGGCAGCCCACACAAAAGAACGAGGAACATGGTGCCTCTTGCTTTTACGAGAGCGACCCAAATCCCCCACATCTGAGGAACAGCTCTCACCGCTAGCGATTGTTTTGGAGATCGCGAAGCATCTGCTCGAACTGCTCCTTGGTGATCTCTCCTCTCGCATACCTTTCTCTCAGAGTCTGGAGCGCGGGGTCGTAACGTGGGTAGTAGTATCCACCGCCGTAGTACCGCCTGCGCCAAGGGAAGAATAGCCATCGCACACCCAAGAAGATTATGAAGATTACAAAGAGGAAGCTCCAGAATCCGAAGAAGGGAAAAGGGAAGAAGAACAAGTACGGGCGCGGAAACGTTGCTCCAAAGATTGAGGGACCAAAGATCAACGAAAGAAGGGCGACCACTCCAATGAGGAGAAACAATGCTCCGATGGCTATCCAAATCCACCTGAAGGGACGGAAGAAGAAAGATGCCAATTCCTTTGGAATTCGACTCCTTTGGATAGGGACCCTTTCCTTCCCTTTACTCGCCGAGTCTCTTGAGCCTTTCGCCGAGTTCCTTTAGCCTTGCTCCGTAGCTTGCGAGTTTCGAGCGGTCAACCTTTGAGAGATCTTCAAAGTATGATATATACCCGCCAATCTCTCCGAGCATGTCCTCCACTCCGCGAGGAGTCTGTTGGAATGGCATGCCGAAGGGCCACTCCATCTCCGATTTGCCCTTTTCCGTGATTTGATACCTTCCATCGCCCATCTTGGTAACCAATCCTTCCGTTGCCATTTCGTCGAGCATTGGGTAAATTGAACCTGGTGAGGGACGCCAACCTCCCCAGCTCATTCGCTCAATCTCATCCATGATCTCAGCGCCGTTCTTCGGCCCTCTGGACACGATAGCGAGGACCCAGGGCCTCAGCCAGCCTCGCCTGTGACCTCCTCTCCAAGCTCTAAAACCGAACATAACTACCGATATCGAATAACCGATATCGAAACATATAGACTTTGCTGTGAGGTTCTGTTGCGTCTGATGGACTCCAACAATAACTTTCGATGTGTTGAATGTCTAATCATGCCGGCGCTGGCCATGCGAAGCAAGAGCCTACTTCGTTTCGATAACTCTTTGATCGGGTCTCTGCTGGTAACATTGTTATCCTCTCGGATACTGTCCTATGCTCCCTTGCCTTTCGCTCATGCTCTAACTAGCTCTGCTTCGAGGAACTAGAATCTGGATTCATCATTTTCTGGCTAAATATCTGGAGTGTATCAGTGCCGGAATTGCGGTAAGCTTCGCTCGATTCAAGATAAGGTGAGGCCTCTTCGTATTCATTCGATCCAATGATGCGAATTCCTACCGTGTTTTGTATTCGAAGGGCCATTCTCTCCTTTTCTTTATATACTCTCAATAGTCGTAGCCGTCACATACGCGAGCGGGGTACCGCATGTCTAACATGGTTTGGCGGCCTGAATTCAATTGTACCCCTTGTGTGTGGGTAGCCAAAGAGTAGTGCCTTTCAGGGACAAGAAAATTGCGAGTCTTTGACGGGGAACACATGTCTTTGAAAGCTAGACAAAAACCCGGAGAATTCAACCGAGTATTACTGATTAGAAAATAGCTTACTCGCTCTGTCCCAGACACTTTCGAGCAGACATTCGAGTCCTATCCAGGGATAAGAATACCCTCACCTTCGACCCCAGCACCTGCTCGCTTGATTATTATATTGGTGAAGTTTTTCCATACGCAGAAACAGTTTGACCAGCTCCTCCTCCAAAGGCGTCCCAGAAAGTGTCAGGAAAGCATGGGAATTTGCCAAGAGAAACCAGACCAAATTCATCAACGACCTCTGCAAGCTCGTGAGCCAGCCGAGCGTCTCTGCAAAAAATCAGGGGTTGAAAGAGTGCGCCGAACTTGTTAGGGCGATGATGAGTGAGCTCGGCATCAAAGCACGAATGATTGAGGTTCCGGGAGCTCCGCATGTGGTCTACGGAGAGCTCAAGTCTGGGCAAAAGGGCACGAAGACCCTCGTAATCTACAACCACTACGACGTGCAACCAGTGGAGCCGCTGGACGAGTGGAAGAGCGATCCATTCGAACCAAGGGTTTTCGGCGGAAAAATCTTCGGGCGGGGAGTTGGCGACGACAAGGGAGAAATCGTGGCCCGATTCAAGGCAATCGAGTCTATACAAAACTCCGGGGGCAAGGTCTCGCCCAACCTGAAGTGGGTCATCGAGGGCGAGGAGGAAGTGGGCAGTCCACATTTTCACCAATTCGTTCTGAAAAACAGGAACCTATTCCGCGGAGACGGATGCCTCTGGGAGGGTGGAGATCGCTCGGCGCGCGGCACGCCAGAAGTACACCTTGGCGTCAAGGGCCTTTTGTACGTCGAGTTCAGTCTGAAGGTGGGAAAGAAGGATCAGCATTCGATGTACGGGCCGATCGCCCCAAATCCCGCGTGGAGGCTTGTGAACCTCCTGAGCACGATAAGAGATAGAAATGGCAAGATCCTCATCAAAGGATTCTACGACGATGTTGCAAAACCCACGCCCGAAGAAAAGCGCCTCCTGCATGAGAACGAGTTCGACAGCGAAGAGCTCAGAAAAGCACTCCAGCTGGACTACCTCCTGGAGGAAAAGACAGATGAACAGACCGTCACGAAGCTGCTTTACTCGCCCACGGCAAACATCGCAGGATTTGGATCCGGTTACTTGGGAGAGGGATCTAAAACCATCGTGCCGAGAGAGGCATTTGTCAAGATGGATTTTCGCCTGGTGGCGAACATGCGAGCTGACGACATATTAGCAAGGCTACGAAGACACCTCAAAGAGAATGGGTTTGAAGATGTCAGACTGACTATCCATTCAAGAGAGGACCCGGCAAAGACCAACGTAGCAAGCTATATCGCGCAGACGCTGATAAGATGCACAGAGATGGTGTACGGAAGGAGGCCAAATGTCTGGCCCACGATCGCCGGAACAGGCCCGCTCTCACTTTTCACCAACAAGCTCAAACTCCCTACAGCGATGGGACTCGGCGTATCCTATCCGGGCTCGAGTTTCCACGCGCCAAACGAGCATATTCTGGTCGACCACTATGCAAAGGCGATCAGGCAGTTGATTTGCCTTTTCTCGACTTTCTGAAGCTCTTAACTTGAGAGGTCATCCTCGCCGAGCGGTGAGCGCTTTCTGTAGAAGGTATCTCCGCTCGCATCCTCGACCGTATCGAGAAAGCCTTGGGCAACGAGGGTGTGGCAGGCAGAGTCAACTGCATCGGGATCTAGGTCGACCTTGAACATCTTCTCGACTTCCTCCTCAATCTGGAATACGCCCTTGTCCTGCATGTCTCCCATCACGTAGAGTATCCTACCTTCCAAAGTGTCATTGCTCGGAGAGGGGGACTTTGGCAGCTCGATTCCGATCTTTCCCGATTTGATCAGATTGATGACTCTTGCCCAATCTTTGAGATCCTTTTTTCTGCTCCCGCCTGAAATATCCTCGATAAATTCTGCCTTCTTTTCGGTCCCGCCCTCATCCCTCCACCTGATTTTGAGCGAGGGCCTTCGGATAATGTGCTCCCTCCCTTCTTCGAGTTCAAGTCCGCGAAGTGGTATCGAAAGATTGTACTTGTTTGGGGCAATCCTGTTCAGGTCGTCCACATCTGCAAATCTTAGTCCAGCTGTGTCGCGGGGAAACGGAGTGAGCAAGAGGTCCTGTTCTTGGTTTGCGACTACGAAGAGCAGTCTAAGGTTCGTGAGGATCAGCGTGCCCTGCATCTTCCCACCAACATCGGAAGCGCCGCTCATTGTGACGCTCTGATCCTGGGCAAGGATGATTTCCTTCGCTTCCTCGTTTGGCAGTCCGCTACTATCCATTAGAAATGCTACAGATCCTTTTGAATGAATATACAGGATTTAAGCGAATCTAGCATCATACTTTGAAACTTACTATTTCTGTCAAGTTGGAAGTCAATAAGCGAAATTGAGCTGACACTTCTTTTCTTCCTACGCAATACAGCAATAGTTCGATCTACTCTGCAAGTCTTTCCTTGTAGTGCTGTCGAAACTTGCTCAGTTTTGGCGCGATTACTATCTGGCAATAGGGTTGCTCCGCATTGTTCTTGAAATATTCCTGGTGGTACTCCTCAGCCTTGTAAAAGGCCTTGAGCGGAACGACCTGAGTTACTATTGGGTCTTGGTGCGCGTTGCCCGAGTTTACCTCAGCGATCACCTTTTCGGCGGTCTTTCTCTGTTCCTCGTTCCCGTAGAATATCACAGACCGGTACTGCGTACCAACGTCAGCGCCCTGCCTGTTCAGTGTCGTGGGATCATGAATTGAGAAGAAAATTTCCAAAATGTCTCTGAAGGATATAGTACGCGGATCAAATGTCACCTGCACGACTTCGGCGTGCCCCGTAGTGTCTGTGCATACCTGTTGATAAGTTGGATTTGGGACACTGCCTCCAGAGTACCCGGATTCTACGCCTGTCACGCCTTTGAGCTGCGAGAAGACAGCTTCGGTGCACCAGAAGCATCCTCCACCGAGCGTCGCCACCTCTAAACCACCTTGAGATGCCGTCTCGCTGCCTGACCGTGATTGTGCTTTGCTCAATGTTGTCACATTCAAATTTCTGCTCCGCCGGTATAAACGCTTCACCCTCTCTCAGGTCAAGCGCGAATTGAGAAGTAGGGAGACTGAACTTCGATTGTCATTGGGAGCATTTGGCACATCTTCTCTTCTCCTGCAATGGGCGCGCGGATTTGTTGCACTTACGAGTATGATTTGCAAAATCGCAACGTTGATGAGCGTGAGGTAGGCTGACAAAAGAAAGGGGGGTTATCGACTATCTATTGGGGAGTATCACTACAATACTCGTTGCAATGGAGGATGTGGTTCTCCGGATTACCGAAGAAGGTGGTCGATTCAAGAGTCTCGAGGAACGACTAACATCAACCTCGCCGCAGTGCTTAGCCAATGACTCTTCTAATGAGAGTATTGTGTACTGTGGGACTCTTGAAAACGGTCTCTGGAAGAGTGAAGATGTTGGCTCCACATGGAAGAAGGTGGATCTTGGAGTCGAGTCGCAAAGCGTTACCTCGCTCGCAGTCAGCAATCTGGAGAGACCAAATGGATTTGGCGTTGTCTACGTGGGGATGGAGCCGAGCATGATCCTCAAGTCAAAAGACGGTGGCTCTTCGTGGGAGAACAAGGAGAGTCTTACAAAGCTCCCGTCTTCAAAGAACTGGAGCTTTCCGCCTCGGCCTTATACAAATCACGTGCGCTTTATTGCCCTAGATCCAGATCAAGCAGGAAAATTATACGTGGCCATAGAAGCTGGGGCACTAGTGAGAAGCTTCGACGGAGGCACAACCTGGAGTGACCGTGTGGTAAGTGGACCTTACGACACCCACACCCTTGCTACGCACAAACGTGCTCCCGGCCGGCTCTACTCGTCTGCTGGGGACGGCTACTTTGAGAGTTTAGACGGAGGAGATAATTGGAAGAGGAACGTGGATGGGCTCGGGGTCCACCAATACCTCTATGGCATCGCCGTCGACCCAAATGAACCGGATACGATAATCGTATCGGCATCCAGCGGACCTTGGAGGGCGCACTCTCAAAGCGATGCGGAGTCTGTAATTTATCGAAGATCTGTCGGAGAGAAAGAATGGACGCCGCTGGGAAGTGGATTGCCCGAACCTGAGGGGACTATTGTCAGCATTCTCGCGGGCGGGCCCTCTGGCGGCGGCGAATTCTATGCTGCTAACAACAAGGGAATCTACCGCTCAAACGACTCCGGGTTGAGCTGGGTGCGCCAAAGTATCCCTTGGAAGGATTCTTACCTGTCTCAGCACGCATGGAGCATTTGTGTTATAGAGACTAGCTGAGTCTTAGCGAGCAAATCTCCCGCACTTGCAACCGAGTATGAAAGAAGGCTATACCGAGTGCCCTAACTAAACCCTAATCCTAGGGCGAGAAGGACTTGTCCAGAGCCTCGTTCAATGCCAAGCACGAGCTGATGAGGGCTAGATGCGTGAAGGCTTGAGGAAAATTCCCGAGCGCCTCACCAGTTGGACCGACCTCTTCAGAATAGAGTCCAAGGTGGTTTGCGTAGGTGAACATTTCTTCAAGATACCTTCGGGCTTCCTGCAATTTTCCTGCCCTTGTCAGGGCTTCGACCAGCCAGAAGCTGCAGATAGAGAACGTACCCTCAGTCCCCTTCAAGCCATCCGAGGCTGCAGTTTCAATTCTGTATCTGTAAAGATGTGGCTCGTTCATTAGCTCTCTTTGCATTCTTTCAATCGTCTTGACCATGCGCTCGTCATAGCCGACGGTGAATCCGGTGAGAGAGATCGAGAGTGCGCTCGCGTCGATAGCGTCCCCACCGTAGTACTGAACAAAGCTCTGGTTCTCTTCGCTCCATCCCTTTTCCATGATTTCATTGTACACAGTGTCCCTTAGATTCCTCCATTGCTCCAATGGTGCGGGCAAACTCTGCTGTTCTGCAATCTTGATTGCTCGATCAAAAGCGACCCAAATCATCAAGCGTGAGTGGAGGAAATCCCTCTTACCTCCCCTGACCTCCCAGATCCCTTCGTCCTTGTTTTGCCAATTCTTTGACAACCACTCCATCATTTTGCCCATTGATTTGAATCCGCCGTACTTGACTCCTCTTTGCTTTGCGAAGATGTGCGCGGCATCCAGAGTTTCGCCATAAACATCTAGCTGTTCCTGCTTGTATGCGTCGTTTCCTATTCTTACAGGACTGCTATTGCGGTAGCCTTCGAGATGACCAAGGATCTCCTCATTCATCTTGTGACCTCCCTCGATGGTAAACATCGGCTGCATGTGTCCTCCTTGTGACTCTTCAACGCGATCTAAGAACCATTTGGCAAAATCAGTGGCTTCTTCATAGAGGCCAAGTTTCAACAAGCTGTTGAGAGTGAAAGCGGAATCTCTTAGCCAAGTGAATCGATAGTCCCAGTTGCGCTCGCCGCCGATTCCTTCGGGAAGGCTTGTCGTCGGGGCAGCGACGATTGCACCGGTTGGGGGCATACGTCAACATCTTCAACGTGAGCGCAGAACGGAGAACTGTCTCCCTCCATCGTCCCCGGTACTGACATTTTTGAAGCCAATTTCTCCAATAGTCAACTGTTTCGTACAGTTTGTCCCAATAAATGGGACCTGCCTCTGTATGGAGATCGACCCTGCCTTTTGCGCCTGTTTCGGCGATAAAGTATGCCAACTCACCCTTGTTCAGTTTGAACCTTGCCTGAGCTCCACCCGAGCCGTCATTCTCTACTGGAAAAGATGACGAAAGCCCCAAACTGATGTTGGTGCTTTCGAATACTGCTCCCTTGCCTGTCACATTCAAGTTGTGGCGATCTCTCGCGTAGTTGAAAGCGGGCCTGCAAACCATTTTGAACGACCCAAAACCACTCAAAATGCGGGCTCCTCGAAGTATCGCGTGGCTTTGAGTTCTTTCCTTTTGACGACGAATTGACATGAAATCTACAACTTCAGCAACACCTTGAGGTGTGAGAAACCTTGTGGTCAAAACATTGGTCTCTGGCAAGTAGTACTGCCTTATTTGTGCCTGATCAATGTTCGCTGGAGCAATGGTGAATGATCCTCCTATCTTGGCGTCAAGAATTGAGCCAAAGATGCTAGGGGAGTCGAATGCCGGGGAGCACCACCAATCAATTGTTCCGGTTTTCCCGACTAGAGCAACTGTGTGAAGATCTCCAATCACTCCATGGTCTTCGATAGGCAGGTAAGCTTGTGCTTTTTGAGGAACCTCCATCTGAGTTTCTCTTGCCATTGCTAGGAATTCACTTTGGTGTTTGTTACAGTAGTTCTCGGACATCTTTGTGCATGCTGTTAATTATTGGAATAAATGACGTGAATGCGAAGAAACTCGATTTATGTAAGAACAACGTCAGGCGGAAGGAAGGAAGGAATTGAAACTCATGAGACAAGTCATGCTTATTGCAGGCAAGGAGCCCAACCGTACCCCTCAGAAGACAAAGAGTTGACCGATGCGAGCGCAGTTGACCAATCCTGATTGAGGCCCAAAGATCGCGAGAGATTGGTCGCCCGTATTCCCTCACAGACATCTATACTTTGTACTTTGCTTTTCCTATCTTCTTCTTTACGCTTCCTTTTGTCTGTTCGAGGCTACCGCGTGCGCGTTCGGTTGGGCTGCCTTCTATCTTCCCCTTCGTCTTCCTGAGCTTACCCTTGACCTTGTCTTTTTCTCCGCTCAAAATGTCCTTTGACATCTTTTAATGTCTCTTGGAGAGGACTGTCGGTGCACTGAGCTATTTACTTCAGCTGAACAGATAATAGCAAAATTTACTCGGGTTCTGACTTCTTCATCATCAGTAAGATTCCCAAAGAGGAAAGTGTCTATCTCGTAAATATTGTATCGCGAAAGACATCTCCATTTCATGAGCTCAGCAGAGGAAGCAGGCAGAAAAGCCAAGGTCAATGAAACCGGACGCAAGTATCGGAAACCAAGCGATGAAGACTTGAGGAAGATCAAGAGAAATATCGACATGGAAGAGGAAGAGAGGCGAAGAGTCACCGGCGATGATCTGAAAACACGACCAGAAGGAAGTGGAGCCCAGTTCGAGTCACAAGCAAACGGAGAACAACAGGAACAAAGGCAAGGAGGTTGCCGGTAAGAACCCCTACTCTGAATGAAAGATCACCCGCCTAACTAAATCCGAAATTCACTCTAGTGACTTGTTTTCTTTGGCGTAAGCTTGGAGGCCAATCTCAAGAGTCTTGAGAATTCAGTGCGATTGATGTCAGGCGGGCCCTCGATCCTAATGTGGCGCATGTCCTTCCCAGTTCCTTCCAATAGTCTGGAATCGAGTTCGGCACCGCGCATGAAATAGAGGTTCAGATGGTCTTTGTAATCTGCAAACGCCACAATCATTTCTTTTCCAATAGTGTAAACAGGAATGCCCATCTTGATTCCTTCTTTCGCTTGCGGAAGGACTTGCTTGACGAGTCTTCTAATTTCACGAGCACATCGTCTACGTTTAGGGTCGATCTGTGCGACGAATTTCCCGACTTCGCCGGCCATTTCAGTTATCTCCTTTTCGTTTGGCCTCACTGGTGTGCAAAAGAGCTTTCGGGATCTGTCAGATTTAGCTTTCTTTCTCGCGTCATTTTCAACAATCCCGTAACTCAGCTGAGTTAGGAGATTCCGAGTGTAACAAAACGGCTGTAGCTCTAAGAACGCTATGGGCCAAAAGGGGTTTTCCGCAATAACAAAAAAAGAAATCAAGGATGATAATGTGAAAGGGTAGAAATCAACAATAGTCTTTGCAGCTCCCTTTGCGTTCGTATTAGAGTCTGCACTCCATGCGATGTGGAGGCGGCTCCATGAGAAATTAGCGAAGACTACAGTCTGCGTTCGACCATCTTGGGAATCAGGTTTTGAATATCTTTCGCAAATTTCTTCTCTTCCTTCTGGTTTTGTTCGGCGATCTTTTTCGTGGCGTCATCACCTGCTAGCTTGCTCTGATTCTTCAGGAATTCGTAGTGAGCAATTTCGAAGTTTTTCCAAGCGTACACATTCTTTATGTCGTCTCTCAACTTCATTTCAGATGTAGCATTCGGGGCTCTTGGAAACGTGATCGGAGGAGCCTGAGCCTTTTCAGTAGTTGTCTGTATTCCGAGTGCTTGCAATCTGCTCGAAATCCTTTGAACCTGTTCTTTTGTTTCCTCAACGTGCTGGACTAGCTTCTTCCTCATCTCTGGATCTGTGACCTCCGGAAGAATCATGTTCAGCTTCTCAAGGCTCGTGTTCTCCATCTTCAGGGCGTCCTCCAGTCCACGGCTAATTGGTTCGTTTGTTGCTATAGGCGCTCTTGAAATGGTCATGATGTATTGTTTCTTTGACCTATTGCCTTCGGTTACCTTAGTATAGGAACTGTAGCTTCAGAATAGAGGTATGTTACGGAGTTATGAACAGAAAAAAGAAACGCAAAGCCATTTCATCAGATAAATTTGAATGAAAAAAAGAGAGAAATAAAATTCAAGAAAAGTACGCAGGAGCGCACGCACAGGTCCCATGCGCGCACTCTGGCCCGACGGGTTTTCTAAGTGCTCTTACATCCTAAGAGCTTCCTTCAGTCCCTTGTACCTGTTTCGTATTGTGACCTCGGTCACTCCGGCCGCCTCTGCGATGTCCTTCTGCGTCTTGCTCTCGTTTTCCATGACGCAAGCGACGTAGAGTGCGGACGCAGCTAGCCCCATCGGGTCCTTGCCTGCGGAGGTTCTTGTATCCTGTGCCCTTCGCAGTATGTCTATCGCCCTTCTCTTTGTCCGCTCTGTGACACCGGCCTTGCTTGCAATCCTCGAGACACACTTTATCGGATCTGCAACTGGCATTCGGAGATCCATCTCTCGCAGGAGCAACCTGTAGGACCTTGCGAGGTCCTTCTTTTTCAGGTTGGCAACAGATGCCACGTCCTTGAGTGTCCTCGGAGTCTCCGTGTTCCTGAAAGCCGCGTAGAGTGATGCGGCAATCAATCCAGAAATGGATCTACCTCGAATCAATTTTCTCTCGATTGCCTTCCTATAGATGTAGGCCGCCTTCTCAATCACAGAGTCGCTGACGTTGAGCTTCTCGGCAAGTCTATCGAGCTCGCTGAATGCTTGACGCAGGTTCCTGTCGACCGATTCGTGTACCTGGCTTCTCCTGTCCCAGGTTCTCAGCCTCTCGAGCGTTGTCTTCATTGAAGATTGCAGAGAGCGACCCGAGGCGTCCCTGTTCTCGAGGCCGATGACGGTCGAAAGACCCATATCGTGCATTGCAAGTGTTGAGGGAATACCTGTTCTCCTAGGATCTCTGCCCATCTCAGAGTCCTGTTGGAACGATCTCCATTCTGGTCCGGCTTCCTCTATCCTTTCCTTTACCACGTACCCACAGTTGCTGCAAAACTGCTCGCCGCTAGCATTGTCGAGCAACATCTGTCCCTTGCCGCATCTAGGACAACGGTCGCCCCGCCTTTGCTGAAGCGCGAACAGGTTGCTATTGCCTTTTTTCTCCATACTCATTTTTGATTCACCAGAAAAACGTATCAGAAGAGGTTATATCAGTGCAAGCGGCCCTATAAACCTTGCGGTAGAGCCCTGAGGAATCCCGTTCGTTAGGACAGTATGACCTAAGCGAGTTAGGTCGCTTCCATTCTGCCCTTCGCCTCAGATACCCGTATCCTATGAAAGAAAAGTGTTTCTGCTAAGGCTGTGTGTCGGATTGCTTTAGGACTCTCAGGGCGCTAAAGGCTACCCAATCCTCCCAAAAACAGATGCCTTTGCAGGCCCTCTCAGGCTGTTCCACGCAAGGTCGGGTTGACCGCTTCAAGCAACCATTTGTCATCCTCTCTTTGCTTTGCCTTGAGTATCTCGACGATGTCCATCATTCGTTTTGCCATAACCAAGAAAGGTCATTGTGTCCAGTCCAATCATGAATCCTAACTTTAGTGGGGGGATTTGTGAAACCAAAACCATGGGGTCACCTGTGTCCTTGGTCAAGTCCCCACGCTCGAGGTGGAACTCGTAGCCCTTCTCGACTAACCTCTTTGTCAGTCTTGACCACCTGTTGTGAGGGAGTGCTGCTCAAGCGCTAACGAGTTCCATCAATTGAGAGTACCCACGGGAGAGAGACGAAGGAAGTTCCTGAGACCATCTTCCATCTGGCATTCCACGATTCTATCGTTGGTGTTCTCAAATCGAATTAAAATCTTGGCAAGGTCCCTCGAGATGCAGTTCTTCGATTCCTACTCAATTTGCGCCAGAGTGCTCAGTCACTCCTTGAAGAATACCCTGCATTTAGGACTACGCGAGATAAAGATGTACGTCCTAAACAATCCTTCGCGCCGTGCAAAAGGTGACCTACGGCAAGTCTTTTGCGACCTTGCTGAAAAGCCGTCGTAAGTGAGTGAGAAACCGATGGAGTTTTTCTCGATGAGATTTTCAGTTATACTGTGGAAGTTAGCACGAGGCAAGAATATACATCTTTAATGAAATGGCACAAATGGATATATGAGCTGACAGAGCATAAAGTAAGTGCCATAGACAACGCTTTTCTTTCCGTGAAGGCATTCCAAAATAGAAGGAAGCGCGACATATGTGAGCTCATGCTCTACTCTTCCACCACACTCCCTTTGCAAGAAGCATGTGAGGGAGCAAAAACCGAAAGCCGGTCAAAGCGAATCTAATCATTGGAAAAGAACAACGGCAAGATTGCTCTGCCTGAGCTTTGACGGTGGCGCCACTGTTTTGGAGAGAAGGCCCGGTCTACGGGTTCCGAGAATTCGACTTTGAAGGAGAAGTTTAACCAAAGAAATTGATCATCGCACAAATATCAGACCTACACCTCGGCCCACAGTTTGTCGAAGATTCCTATAGGAAGGCAGTGGAAGAGATACTCGAACTGAAACCTGACGTAGTGGTGGCATCCGGGGATTTCACCGAGAACGGTCTCCTGAGAGAGTACCGGCTCGCCGCAAAAGAAATGGATGCACTCAAAGGGTTTCCGGTCATCACTGTGGCGGGAAACCACGACTACAGGTCGACAGGCTACCTGATCTACAAGGAGATCTTCGGCGAAAAACAGATCAACCAACAGGGAGGTGCGGTCTTCTTCTCGGTCAGTACAGCGAGACCAGACAGGGACGAAGGAGAGGTTGGTCACAGACAGAACATCTGGCTAGAAGAGAGCTTGAAGAAGTACGAGGGCAAGGCGAAGGTTGTGGTGATGCACCATCATGTTATCCAGGTTCCGGACACTGGTACTGATAGGATCACTATTGTTGACGCGGGAGACGTTTTGAAAAGCCTCCTCGCCGCAGGGGCCACGCTCGTGCTCTGTGGCCACAGGCACAGGCCGTGGATGTGGAGGATTAACGAAATGCTAATTGTACATGCTGGTACGGTGTCGTCCGAGCGGACCAGAGGATACTTCGCAAACACTTACAACATCATTGAGCTAAATGAGAGCACTGGCGAGGCTAGCGTCTCGCTCAAACTCGTCGGCGGAAGGAGGATTCCGATGGACGAAGTGGTAAAAGAAAGGGAAACATACATCCCTCAAATCTGAGGAATAATTCTTCTTCGAACCGGACGTATTGCGAGATGTCATACAACTAGACTCCTCAGGCGATTACCTGCAGTAAAGAAAGTAGCCAACGGAAATGGGTTGTGAGTACTTCGAAAGATGAACCCGATATCGGCATTCTGGCTTTCCAAGCGGCAAGCCAAGGCGAGAGCCCTGATCCGCGGGAGCACGGTGCTCGACATCGGCTCGAGGACGGAGAAACTTCGCGAGAACGAGATAACACTTGACATCGACAAGACCGTCAGACCGGACATTTGCGCCTCAGCCGAGGCTCTGCCTCTTCGCGACGGTTCCTTTGACTACATAGTCATGCTTGAGGTCATCGAGCACCTTGATGACCAACAGCTTCACTCTGCGCTGAAGGAATGCAAGAGGGTCGCTCACAAGGCGATATTTTCTACGCCTAACTGCGACTCGGTCATTTGGGACAAGGTCGTCTGGCCCCTCTGGAGCCACACGGTTGGGAGAGAGTGGATCGGTGCACACAAGCAGTTCTTCGGCAAGGCTTCGCTCGCACAGCTGCTCGAGAACGAACACGACATGCAGATCATGGAACGGAACTACTCCCACTGGAACCTTCTAGTCCTCGTGAGCACAAGGGCAGGTGCTTCCTGATCCGCTTACGTTCAAATCCACGAGAGACGATGTTTGCCCCGTACTGGTCCTTAAAAGGTACGACGAACTCCAAAGAATTTCTTTTCTGTACGCTTGATTGGGCCAGATAAGAATACGTTTTATTTAAGCGGCTATTTCTCGCGCGAATGTGTAACGGCTTCGACACTATTCGCTTTTGTTATCGATTACTATCGTACGTAAGTCATATGTAATGAGTTTAAGTAGTAAAATCCGAGCGTCTTTTTCACACAGGCGCATTTTTTCCATCGCATCTTCAACGTAGTTGAAGTGGCACAATTCTTGTAGCTTTCATCAATGGAATTGTAAGATTCTTGACAGTGTTTAGCGGTACGCGACTATCGAGATTACAGAGAAAAATAAGGGCCATGCCCAAAACGCTTGCATAATCGGTATCTGCCCTAATTTCGACTGGCTGCTTCGCTTTCTTCAGGGAGACCTCGAAAATGATTCACTCCTTTTCCCACTTTTGATACAGTATTACCTCTGTTATGTACCACACTCTATACGGGGGTAGTACCCCTCTGTTTCACGACAAGTGTCAAGAATCAGCGATCGGATGAATATGCCTACCATGAACATAAGTTCCGTGGACCACATGTGTCAAGATGTTCCTTTGAATCTTGCTCGTTTGGCTGCTCGCTGGACAACTGGGTTTCCAAAACGCTTTAGGCAAATCATCTCACCTGATGCACGTTCGTTAATCATAGTGTAGGCAGGTCTCTCTGTCCTAGAGATCTGAAGATGATAATGTGGTATGACTGTGAATGAGACTGGGTGTTCTTTCAGTTTCGCTGAGGTGAGTGACGCAGAGGAATCGGGCTGATTAGAAATGTTTGAGTATCTCTCAGACAAGCGCCAGCTCTCGCACTAATCTCCGAGCCACAAGGTCGAACTATTTTCTGTATGAGAATCATAAAGAAAAACAGCCCACAACTCGACCGCAATCACTTTTGGCGCCAATTCAACCGAGTCATGGCCTGAAACCGAGAGTCCTCCGAGACGAAGGGCGATTTTTCAAGGAGTTGGTCGAAGGACTCGGCCACGAGTTTCCGTTGTCTTGTGTTCTTGGATATTGCTCGGGATTTGCCCCGAGAAAAATCCAATACCTGCACTTGAGCGCGGCATGCTCACCCGCAGAACTTTCAGTGTGCGCAGAGCGGTGAGCCTATTCAACGGGCTAGACAGAATCGACATTCATGATCACTTCGTGCCCTGCGATAGGTGCGCGAACAGGTTGAACGACTCAATAATCAATTTCTGATTATCAACTGACCTCAACGTAAGAGTCTCAAAGTCAAACAAATCATGTTGTATCCAACATTCCATAAAGGCGTACTTGGACTTCAAGACATCGTATTGCTTACCACGAACGAAAGAAGAATGGCAACCGGTCGTTGCATCAGGTTCGACCGATCTACCAAGAACTT
Source organism: Nitrososphaerota archaeon (assembly GCA_021325255.1). The sequence continues at coordinate 79,865 of JAJPHP010000076.1, forward strand.
TTTCAAAGGACGACTCCCCAATGGGCGATGTTACAATTCGTATTTTCTATTCGACGACCTGAATTCAAATCTAAACAGCACCTTCGAAGCTGCCGTTGGGAGTCAGAATCACTCTTTCTCTCACGATTTAATCGCTGATCGACTATACCATACATATCCGTACTTATTCACTATACGAAGGCTTTATCCGAGGTTTCGGCGAAGATATGCACAATTCTCCTCTTTATGCCCGACACGGTGTGTGACCTGACGCGGCTCCAGAGAAGAAACAGATTATGGAAAAATGGTGTGATTAGAAATGAGCGCAATACTTTCTAGTGCAGATTCTAAGGACGAGAACACTGATTCACTGAATCAAGTTACAACGGCGAGCGAACATCCCGAAGAGCTCGAAGTACGCAGGGAACTCAGGAGAGGGCTCGCGAGGGGCGATGAAATACTGCTTCCGATCAATGGCCTCGAAGATAGGGACGCAAGAGCCAAGGAAGTTGTACAATACGCAATCTCCATGGCAAAAAAGTTCAGGATGAAGATTGTCTTGCTCTATGCCATACCAAATGTAGAACTCTCTGATGAGTATATACAGTACGCCAAGATTGAGGGTATCACCGATTACTACTCCTCATATCTGGAGTCAATTAGCGCTGAATCCTTCTCGAGATGGACCAAGGTTCTTCGCGCAGAAGGAGTAGAATTCGAAACAATGACCTACGTAGGGAGTCTGAACAGGGCTATCAGGGATGCTTCTGAATTTAGGAGCATCGGCCTTGTCATCTCAACGCCAGGTTCTAGGCCGCGCATCGGCTTGATCCAGCGCATCTTTGGTCATGGAAATATCTCGTATAAAGTCTCAGACCACTCTGGTGTCCCGGTGCTGTCCGTACCCTGATAGACCTGCCAAAGGAATTCCACTCGGCTACCCGAGCAAATCCATTTTCTCTAGTGTGATGGATGCGAAGAGAGGACACTTACGCAGCAACTACAGGGCACACTGCGTAGCCCCCTTCGTCTCTTTTTCTTTCTCAACAAACAGCCATTTCGCGTCAGGCGATTCTATCAAAGCAGGACCATGTCCCACGGTGGCAGGCAACGCCAACCTGATCCACAACGTAGAGCAATGTATCCGAGTCGCAGTCCAATTTTATTTCACGAATCTTCTGCACATGGCCGGAAGTCTCGCCTTTTTTCCAGAGCGAAGACCTTGACCTGCTCCAGTAGTGTGCCACGCGAGTTTCAAATGACAAGCGGAGAGCCTCCTTGTTTGCGTAAGCGAGCATTAAGATATCTTTGGTCTTTCGGTCCTGAACCACGACGGGGACAAGCCCGCCCCCTTTTTCAAAATCAACAGTGTTGACAAAGCTATCGACATCTTCTTTTCGCATCTCCGTTTCTTTCACGTTGTTGTTTTCTTCTACTACGTTGTTCATCTTGTTGTCCTCCTCAACTCAAAAACCAGAAAGATCATCTCTCACTACGACATTGTTTGAAAGCAGGTACCTCTTGACTTGCCCGATTGCGAGCTCACCATAGTGAAAAACCGAAGCGGCAAGCGCTGCATCGGCAGGGTTTTCGCATTTGAAGATCTCAAGAAAGTGCTCTATCTTCCCGCAGCCGCCGCTCGCTATCACGGGCAGAGAGACGGTCGAACAAATCGCTTGAGTAAGCTCGATATCATAACCATCCTTTGTCCCATCTTTATCCATCGAGGTCAGAAGTATCTCTCCAGCTCCGCGTTTCTCAGCCTCGGAGGACCAAGAAATTGCGTCAATCTCGGTATCAAAGGATCCGCCGTAAGTGCAAACAGTAAAGCCGCTTTGTGTGCTTGGACTTCGCTTGGCGTCTATGGCAACCACGACGCACTGCTGCCCGAAAACCTCAGAGAGATCTGAAATCAGACTCGGATTTTTCACTGCACTTGTGTTGACACTTACTTTGTCAGCTCCGCTTGAAAGAACGGCGCGCGCATCTTCCACGGAAGAGATCCCACCGCCAATCGTAAACGGGATGTCCAACCCCTCGGCGACTCTCCTCGCGAGCGCCATGTGGGTCTTTCTCTTCTCCTTCGAAGCTGTGATGTCGAGGAACACTAGCTCGTCTGCACCGGCGTCGCAATACATCTTTGCGAGTTCCACGGGATCTCCGGCATTGCGAAGCGAACCAAACTTTATTCCCTTCACAACGTTGCCTTCCCTTATGTCAAGGCATGGTATGATTCTCTTTGCAAGCATCTAGATGAGTTTGGCCATCCACTGTCTTTGCATTTTTTTGCTTAGCACTGCTTACGCGTTGAACCTTTGAAAGACTGTCGTAGGTTCGACTTTTCCCTCGTAGAGAGCCTTTCCGATGATTGCCTCACAGATTCCTAGGTTCTCTAACTTTTCGAGGTCTTCTTCGGAGGAAATGCCCCCGCTCGCAATCAAGCAGAGCCCGCGTTCTTTACCATCGTTGTTAATGCTAGAAAGTTTTTGAAAGTCAGGGCCCTCCAGCGTTCCGTCGCTTTGAACCGAAGTCAGGAGAAAAGTGGTAAAGCCAAAACCCGCGAACCTCACCAAAGCCTCGGACACCTGCTCTTCGACACCCGCCTTCCACCCATCAATTCTCACTCGACCTGTCGTGTCGTAGTCAAGAGCGAGCACGACTCGCTGTGCGCCAAACTCGGCAAGCAGTGCAAGCGCTGAATTGAGATCTCTGTACGCAAGCGAACTCACCACGACCCTGTTAGCGCCCTGCGAGAAGGCAGAAGAAGCGACTTCGCCACTCCTGATTCCACCCGCAATTTGAATTTTGAGATCCGTTCCCTTGAATTCGGCGAGGATGTCCCGAATGATCGTCCGGTTGCGCTCTCTGTCATTGTGAAGCGCGCCGTTTAGATCAACAAGGTGAACAAGACGCGCTCCACACTCGTGAAAATTTCTAGCAGTCTCCTGCGGGCTGTCCGAGTACCACTTTGCTGTACTTTCCTCGCCCTGTCTTACTCTGACAACCTTTCCATCCAGAATGTCAATTGCGGGAATTGCTAGCGTATCGAGCCAACTCATCTCCTCTCGAGTGCAAGGGTCAGAAAGTTAGATAGTATTCTAGATCCTGCTGTGTGGGACTTTTCAGGATGAAACTGTGTCCCGAATACACTACCCTCTGATACTACTGCGGGGAACTTTGTTCCAGCATACTCGCTCCATGCCTCGACGATGCTTGAATCATAGGGCTCTGGGAAGTAAGAGTGAACGTAGTAGACCCACTCCGAGCGCCCTATCCCTGCGCACAGTGTTAAGTCACGGTCGGGCGAAGATTGTGACGGATTCATCGTATTCCAGCCCATGTGAGGGACCTTGCAATGTGCGGTGGGGACAAATCGCTTGACACTTCCACGAAAGAGCTTCAAGCCCTCACCAGGTCCCTCCTCGCTTGATTCAAACAACAGTTGCATCCCTAGACATATCCCCAGAAGGGGCATCTTCTTTTCTCTGACATCGCGGAGGATTGCCTCCTTGTTCTCGCTCAGTATTCTCTGCGCCGAGGGAAAGCTTCCGACCCCAGGAAGAACGAGCGCATCAACTTCGTCGGCGCTTCGGTACCTGGAATCAACAATCATGTTCACCTGCTCCCTACTGTCCTTGGAAAGTCGTTCTAACGAGTTCTGAATGCTGAACAGGTTTCCCGACCCATAGTCGAGAACTTGAATTTGTGCTGCCAAGGAGCCTATCTTGTCACCTATTGAATCAAGTCTCACATCTTTCCCTTGGAGGAAGGAAGTTCCGCTCCTGCTTTACTCATTCTTCGAGGATCCGCCTCCATGGCTCTACGCAGTGCGAGCGCAAGTGCTTTGAAGCATGCCTCGACTTTGTGGTGATCGTTTGTACCATACTCTACTCGCAGGTGCATCGTACACTGAAGAGAATCGCAAAGTGACCTGAAGAAGTGGAGCAGATCCTCCTTGGGCAAATCCTCAACGTAACTGCGCCTGACCTCGACTCCCGAGGAGACAAAGTATGTGCGCTTTACGAGGTCCACCGAGGCAAAAGCGAGCGATTCGTCCATGGGGGCGTAGGCGGATCCGAATCGTACAATGCCTTTTCTTTCGCCTAGTGCATTGGAGATGCATCTCCCTAGGGCTAGAGCCGTGTCCTCGATTATGTGGTGCTTGAGGTCGCCATCCGCTTCGATTTCGACGTCGATGAGGCTGTGTGTCGAGAAACCAGCAATCATGTGGTCGAGGAACTTTGTGCCGGTTGTGACCCTGCTCTTTCCAGTCCCATCCACGTTCACCCTGACCTTGGTCTTCGTCTCCTTGGTTTGCGCTTCAACTTGCGCAATTCTGGATGAACTAGTTACCGAGTTAGACACTGAAGACCAGGTCCCTCTATCTCTTATCAGTGCCTTGGGTTGGTGTAACTTTGTCCTCTTAATTGACTTTGACAACTTTGTTTTCCTTCCTACTGCTGGGCTGAGTTTCTGATCTGATTACTCAACAGTGCCCTGGAGAGTTCGTTAACGTTGGACACTATGCAATCTACTGCATCGCCCTGTGACCTAAAGAATTCTGCTTTTTGCCTGTCCTCAGCGATCGCAGCAAACAGCACACTCATCTCAGCTGTGCCGGCAATCTCATTCGCTCTTTTTACCATCAGCATATCTTCACCCGAGTCTCCGACATATAATATTGGGGACTGAAGTGATTGAGGTTGACCGTTTACTAACGCAGATGCCACTCTTAGCATCGGTTTTGGGGAAGGCTTCACCTCCTCGGAATTCAGGAGATAATCTCCTGTGAAGAGACACAGTGAGGGATTTGTAAAATACTTGCCAAAGAGAGAGCCCAGTGTATGGATGGTGGGCACTCTGGGTCTCCCAGTGATGATCCCGAGGTTATTCGAGCAAAGCTGCGATAACGATTCCAATGTCATTGGTTTGATTATCAACTTCTCATTGTTGATGAGTCCGGGTTTTGAAAAAGTCGACGTGGCACACTCGAAACCATAGGTACTACGGAACACATTCGTGCCGTACATGGCCTCGTCAAAGAAGGTGGCGAGGAGGCTTTCGCCCACAGGTGCTGGATATGAAATAGATCGATAAAACTGATCGAGTAACATTGCATCGGGAATGAGTTTGGATATCAGCGCATCTCTCCTCGATCCGAGCTGGGATTCCTCCACAACCGTTGCTAATTCTGCAAGATCGATAATTCTATTTGATGATGAAGTTGTAGAGGATGGGTAGAGCTCGCTGCTCAGAGGAATGGAGAGAGATTCGGATGTGATTGAAGAATCCTCCTCTTTTCCCATGGCCTCCAGTACCTTTGATTCAAAGTAGCGAAGCCTAGAAGAAATTGGTGTCAACGTGCTAAGAGAAAGTATTGTCTCCCTTGACGAAGACCTGGCAAAAAGATAGGCAACTATCACGGCTAGCGAATCCCAGTCGTTGTTAAATGTCCCAAGCCTGCGGAGAGCTTCCAGAGCATTTCTCAGTTGGTCAGTAGAGAATTTCAGGCCGAGCAGAGAAGCGAAGGCGCTTGCGCTGACCTCAAGTGCCAGGTCGTAGGAATCCTTTGCATCAATCAAGACGCCGTCGCAGTCAAAGACTATCCCTGCAAAGGGTTGGCCACCACTGCTGCGTGTTCCTCTTTCAAGTGCTCCGAGCAGCCTTTGAGAGATTTTGTATAGTGTCAATTCAAAGAATCACAAACCTGCTTTATTATTTTCCAGCTGGTGTCCTTCCCTTCATGCGCTCCTTGCGGCTATGATTCTTCTTAGGGCATAGAGAAGCCTTGCGTTAAGTTGCTTTGTTCCCACCGTGATTCTGAGGAATCCTGACTGCGGGCCGATTTTTTCGATTAACTTGACCGCGATCTTGTACTTTTTCAAAAGCTCAAAAGCAACTTTCCTAGCGATGGGGCTTTGAACGAGGATGAAGTTGCCCTCGGAGTTGTGCCCAGATAGGAACGGTGGATTCGGCTTTGTCTTGCCCATCCCCTCAATCCCACTCAAAAGCTCGCTCCGAAGCTGGACAGTCCTATTAGCCCACTCTAGTACAGTTGCTCTCCTTCTCAACAACTCGGTCGCAACAAGCACTCCGAAACCTGCAACAGGAAAAGGATACTGAAAATCGTCCTCGAAAGACCTTACAAAATCAGGATCCGAAGAGAGAAAGTATCCGAGCCTGTGGGAAGCAAGCGCGAACGCCTTCGAGAATGTGCGCATTATGATGAGGTTTCTGCAAGTGCCGAGTAGTCTGGTCGCTTCATATCTCGCATACTCAACGTAGGCTTCGTCAAGAAGTATTGTCACATCGGGCAGCGATTCCACAATCCCCTTCACTTGATCCAGGGGATACTGGACTCCCGTGGGATTGTTCGGTGAAGCAAGTGCCAATACTCTTGCTCTGCCTTGGGATTTTGATTTACACGCACGGATTACATCATGTTCATTGAGCGCAAACCCGGCATCCACTTGGGAAGAACTAACGAAAGGCTTCACTGGAACCTGTACGACTCTCGCTCCAATTCGCCTGGCCATGAGCGCGTAGAGAGAAAATGTTGGGTCTACCGTCACCAGTTCGTCTTCGGCCTTCCGCAATTTCATGCGAAACAAGAGGTCGATCAGCTGGTCACTTCCATCGCCGAGGCAGACCATCTCAGGAGAACACTTGCAGTATTTTGCAATCTCAACCTTCAGAGAGTACATCTCGCCCTCGTTGAGCTCCGAGGGGTAATATCTTGAGGAGAGTTTGTCCAGGCACTTGGCGGTCACGGATCTGATAAAGTTCTCGGGAAGTACGAGGTTCTCATTGAGGTTCATTCGAACCAGATTTCTTACAGAGTAGTCTATCTTAAGCGGAGATTGCTCATACTTGAGATCTGCGGACGTGCTAGCGGGCAAATCCGTTCTATCAGGAAGACGGAGTTGAGTGTCTTCACGCTCAATTAGGTTCGTGACCCTCTTACCTCCCCTTGCTTTTTTGTCGGCTCTGTTTTCCTTTTCTTCTCCTTGGGCCTTCTACGATACGTCTGAACCTTGTGTTTGCAGCTGCGGCGTGATTTGGCAGTCCTTCTAGTTTTGCCAGCTCGGCGAGCGGTTTTAGGGCTCTTCTTAGCGATGCAGAGCTTGATCGGACCACTGTTACCCTCCTGAGGAAGGTCTCTACTGAAAGACCTGAAGACCTTGAAGCTGATCCCCCGGTTGGTAGTATGTGGTCAGTACCTACTATGTAGTCCGTGGCGGAGCAGGGGACGTACTCTCCACTGAGGATGAGCCCTGCTGAAGTAAGCTTGCGTTCGAAACTACTAGCGTTGCTTGCGTGTAGCTCCAAGTGTTCGGGTGCAAAAGATTGTGCAAACTCGACGGCTTCATCCAAGGACCTTGCCTTGACGGAAAATAGGCAGGATTGTCTGATATGCTCGTAGCGCTCCCTCTTGATCGAAACCGCCTCGTACGTCGCGTCCCTCACTCTGCTGAGAAATTCCGCCGAATCACTGACAACGCCAATCAGCGTTTTGTTGCCATGCTCCGCTTGAGATATCAAGTCCTCGGATACTAGGTCCGGCCTAGCCCGACGGTCGGCGAGTATCAGGAGCTCGGTGGGCCCCGCCAGCGCGTCTATCAGAACGGCACCAGAAGCCGAGACCTGCCTCTTTGCCTCAGTGACATACTGATTTCCAGGCCCCGCAATCAGTTCGACCTTTTGGATTGACTCACTTCCGTAAGCTAGTGAAGCAATTGCCTGCGCACCACCGAGCTTTATCACTTCACTCACTCCACACAGCGAGGCCGCGTAGAGCAAAGCTGGGGCAACCTTGCCAGAGGAATTAGGCGGTGTCGCGAGGACAATGTCAGAGACGCCAGCTTCCCTTGCCGGCGCGCATATCATAAGAACGGTACTTGGGTAGGAAGCGAGGCCCCCAGGGACGTAGCCCCCGATCCTTTTTAGCGGCGCAAAGCTCTCTTCCACTGTAAAGCCAAGCGGGGTTCTATACGTACACTTCCTGTACCTCTTCCTCATCTGTGACTTGGCGAGCCAGCGAATTTGCGCGTGCGCGCTACGAAGAGCTTCTTTCTGCTGTTTAGAAAGGCTCTCCGATGCGATGTCAAACTCGTCTTTAGGCACAAAAAGTGATTTCGCGGTTGAGAAAGAGGCTCCGTCGTATCTCGCTGAGAGCTCGAGCAGAGCAGCATCTCCTTCATTTTTTACCTTTGTGATAATTTCTGAAACCCTTGATTCGAAGTGGGTATTGCTAGGCGACTTGGAGTTATCTCCTCTGATTTCGGAGACGATTTCACGCAGAGGAGTGGAACCCGAGATTTCAAACTCCTGAAAAGAAATCAACTGGTTTTCTTGTTCTGGAGGTTCCTCTGACAAGCTACTGTACTCGGTCGATTGATTAACGGACATTGTATGCTCCTAATCGCCTCGTCTTGCTGTAATCCCCACGGCTTTGCCCAAATAGCTCCCTTTCTCAGGGCAGCCCCTTTGCTGATTTGTTCTTACCATTCAGGTCAAAGGTCTCGATCTCTTCGAGCGGAAGAATCTGCCGGGGTTCGTGGACCACAAGTCCCTGCGAGAGCTTCCTCAGCTTTGGGATCGCCTTTATGAGATAATCCCTGTCTATTATGGTGTTGACCGAGTACCAATCCTTGTCAGAAAGTTCGCTTACCGTCGGCTTCTTAAGAGCAGGCAACGCATCAATCAGCTTTTGGAGGTTCTCTTTTCTTACGTTGACGAAGATGTGCAATTTCTTCGAGCCCTCGACCGTGCCTTTGAGCATCGACATTATGTCGAGTACCTTTTCCCTTTTCTCTCCATCTTTAAGAGCGGATGGCGAAGCGATGAGACGCGCCGTAGACTTGAGGAGAGTCTCTATCGGAACAAGCCCGTTCTGTTCGAGGGTTGTGCCCGTCTCGACCACATCCATGATCGCGTCAGCGTCCTCAGGAGGTTTCGCCTCCGTTGCTCCAAAGGAGAGGTAGATACTTGCGAGGTCGTTTTCTCCCTTTGTCCACCATGGAGTGATTTGCTTTGGCGCCTTCGAACCAAAGTAATCCCGATAGAAGGGGAGTGATGTCAGATACTCCGAAGCAATGTTGAGGTACTCGGTGGCGAGCCGAAACTTCTTCCCCTCTCTCCAGTGGTTTTCGCAAATCTCGGCTAGCGAGAGCTTCGAGATCTGTTTTGGTACGGCCATTACGAGCCTGACCTGGCCATATTCAAGGTCGAGAACTTCGCTTACGCCAGCTTTTGTCTCCCTTATCCAGTCTGACCCCGTGATTCCAAGATCCTGCACTCCCTCTTCGACAAACCTTGGTATTTCTTGTGGCCTGAGAATCTTAATCTCAATGTCTTCGTCGTTGATTATCGGCCTATAGGTCCTGTCTTGCCCGCGTATTTTGTAACCCGATCTCTCAAAGAAAGAAAAGGTAGCCTTCTCAAGCGAGCCTTTCGGCAGGGCGAGTTTGATCAGTTTTCCTTGCGAACTCATAGAGAAGACACCTCTGAGAAATCTCTCAAAAGAGTTGTCCAAACTCCACGCTCGGAGCAAGAGATCAATTGAGTGAAAGATGGGACAGGAGAAGAGAAGACAGTGAGACCTAAGAATTGTGTACTAACGACGATGAACGCAAACACCGTCGATGAAGACAGTCACCTTTTGACAACTATTGCGTATTACACCTTCAAACTAACTTATGAGTTCGAGAGCCTATATAACCGTATGTTCGATATTCGCAGAAACAGGCGGAACAATAAGATTGGAATGGCTCAGATCTGGAAGACTACATTGGAGCATCATCAACTTGTTTTCTATTCTACGAGGCATTCTGTCTGCCTAGAGCCAGTTTCACTCCCCTCGATCCAGTCGCTTCCTCCTGACTTGAGTGGAAGATGATGTTCGAAAACGAAGTGCGATGTGCGTCTATTTTTGCAATAGCTCAATTCACAAAAAGAAGATTGGATCACTCTGGATCATACGCGGGTTCGGCATTCCAATTGAGTTCCTTTCTTCGAACGAATGCTGGAGCGTCCTTGGCAAAGAAGGAGAAGACTGCCGCAATAGGCGCGCTTGAGGCCGTGGACTGTCCAATCTTCAGCCTTCCTTTCCTATCCAATTCATTCTCAGAGCCCTTTGGGCTGCCCCGTTTACTTAACGACCGATCGGCCTAAGGCCGAGTGCCCGCTCTCCTTTCTTTGTGACCAACATTGGAAAGAGAACGAACACCGTTCGAAATCATGTACT
>JAJPHP010000039.1 GCA_021325255.1 Nitrososphaerota archaeon
ACGGGAGGCAATCCCTGACCTTGCCTCTCTCCCACACTTCGGCGGGTCACACACAAAAAATAGTAGTGCCCATTATTCCTATAGACTATTATCGAGAAGTTGTATGAAGTAGCTTAAACTACCAAGGCTTTCATCATACTCAATCATACCTAGCGCCCTAATGATCACTATAATACTATTTTTGCCCAAAATAGCCGTTGATCCATTAAAGATCAGGAGAAAAAGGCCGCCCGTTCGCTTCGTTATTATGTTTCAATTGCTATTACTAGGCGCCAGCTTAAACATCTTTCGAAATGTAACAATCGACCTCTTGCAAGCAGAATATAGCGAGGTAAAGAATGAAAAGAAGGGCGTGTTGAAGAAACATGCTGTAAATCGCGCAAGAAAGCAGGGCGAAAATAAGTAAGCTTGTCAAAGACATCATATGAGAAAATCAATGGATTGGCGTTGCGATACTGGTCTAGCGAGACCGATACCAAAAAATCAGCCGAGAAACCTACCATTCTCTTCTTCCACGGATTCTCCTTTTCCCTCGATGATTGGGCAAGAATAGGCACTCTTGACCTGATCGCAAAGGAAGGGTACCCCGTCATCGCGCTCGATCTTCCTGCTGGCAAGGGCTCAAAATCTGACAAGATGAAGACTCAAATCAAAGAGGATTTTGTGTGTCTTGTTGACAAATTTCTGGAAAAGGCAAGAGTACCGAACGTAGGTTCTGACACAAACAGAGGAAAGCTCATAATTGTTGGTCCTTCGATGGGTGGAGGCTTTGCGCTCTCTTACGCCATCGCACGCCCGCAGCGGATTGCGGGTCTGGTGCTTATAGCTCCAGCGACGGAACCTTTCTCAGACGAACGTTTGATGGACGGACTTGAAGGGGTAGAGGCGCCTACGATGCTTGTCTGGGGAGAGAACGATGATGTCTTCCCTGTTGAAACTCATGCGAGGGTGTTGAAGAACAGCCTCGGACATTCGAAGCTCCTCGTGATAAAAGGGGCGGGGCACGCCGCATACCTTGACAAACCAGACGAGTTCAACGACCTCTTGATTGATTTCCTAGAGGAACTTTCGTCTTAGGGTTTCGTTCTCGGAATACAGCAGAGGGAGAGTGTGTTGTTACAACTCTAACCTAGTTAGTCTTGAGTGAGTTCTTCTATTATTGTAGTTCACGAGAGAAAAATATTTGCAACTGCTACCACACACGGAAATGTCGGATTTAGAGCAACAGCAACCGCAGACGACTCCACTCTCGAAAGAAAAAAACTCCTCGACTGTCAGGCGCGACAACTCGTCCCTCGTCGCGCTCTCGGTGACGTTCACGGTATTCGTTGCCCTGCCGTATGAGATGTATGTTCTAGGATTCCCGATGCTGACGGACTTTGCGTTCACAATATTTGTCGCGGGGTTGCTCGCCGATATCTTTACGACGAAGACTGGTTTCAATCGCGGCTACGGGGATTACAACATCTTCTACAACGCCGGGAAGAAAAAACGAGTACGGAACAACAGTTTTCTTGCGGGTACTTTTGTATTCGGAGTCATCAGGGCCGTTCTGATGTTTTACTTCTTGGACAACACATTGATACTAATGATAATCGCGACCATGTCACTGATTGGTCCGATGTGGAATAGTATCATTCTTTCGGCGCCGGACCAATCGTTGCGACCACCTGAGCAACCCCAACCACTCTAGACGCCTTGGACGGTCAAAAAAAGAGAACATACCAAAGTACATACTAGTTATTTTGGTGTTACGCGCAACATGGGCCGTCAAACGGTCGCTAAGAGGAGTATTCACGAAGGGGTATTCTGACGGCCTTAGAAAGATTTTTTTCTAGTTTTCAAGACTTTGCTATTCCCAGACAGAGGACTTCCAACAGATCTTCTGGCCAATTGTTTGATTGAATATCGCAGAGGTCATATGAGTTCAATTGAGTACGCCAACAGTCCCAGTTTCCAAAGCCCCGCTCCTAGGAGCAGACAAAGAGCAGTGGGTCAAGACGATTGATTTTAGCTGCGTCCATTGCAATAAGACGTTTAAGGAGAGGAAGGAGCTTATTGCCCACTACGAAGCAACACGCCATGACAAGTACTCTGCCTGGAAGGCATAGTTCCGGATCGAAACGGGAGAGTAGACATTCGAGACGAAGCTATGAATAGGCGCACCCTTACTGCATGCACTTGTTTCTCTTTTCTAATTTGTCTGCCTTTAGGTAAACAGTGCGGTCATATGACGCCAGCGGGCTGAGCAAGCATCCTGCACGAAGAGTTGTCAATCCCGAGCTCTAGGTGAGTTCTCGCGTGCATCTCGAGATCTTGCTGAGAATGAAAACCCCTGTAGCAGATTGTGCAAAAGTACACCTTGTTACTGCACTCCGTGGGTGCAACTTCTTCTGTCTTTCGTCGATCCAATTCTGCGTCGCTGACCTCCCCCTCTTCTTCCCTTCTTTCCACACCAGTTCCTCCTTCCGCTGGATTCCTGCTGCAGTTTCCAGCGTGTGGGAAAGCCGTGGTGGTTTGATTTAACTATTGTCCGGCCGGGCAAAGTCACCTTTGATCGCTCCTCGTCAGGTGTCGAGTATAGCGCTCTAAAAAGGCCAGACGCCCTCATAAATCGCTATTTCCCCCGAGGAATACTCTATATTAATCCTGACCGAGATATGCAATCGTATGCTCTGGAACAAGACACTGTAAGTCCTCAGCGCAAGGACTGCAGATAGAAAGTAAACAGAGAGACAGAACCGGAAAAGTAGGGGAAATGTTACCGCCGATAGAGGAACTGAAGAAGAGAAGAATCAAGCTTGGCCTCAGTCAGCGCAAGTTTGCTTCATACCTTGGGGTCAGCCAATCGACTATCACGAAGATAGAGAACAGGAAGCTCTCTCCGAGCTACGAGCTGATAAGAAAAGCGTTCGCCATAATGGACTCTTTCGTGAGCCCGCAGATCGGTCTAGCTGGTGACATTGCTGTAAAACACGTCATTTCAGTGGAGGACGACGACGTGATCTCAAAGGCAGTCCAGATCCTTCAGGAGCACGGGTTCAAGCAACTTCCCGTCAGAAACAAGGAAAATCACTGGGTGGGAAGCATCTCTGAGAGAAGCATCTCGAACCGCCTCCTGAAAGTGATGAATCCCAAGATACTGCTTTCAAAGCAGGTCTCTGAAGTTATGGACGAGGCTTTTCCAATGGTGGCGGAAGATACTCCAATTTCGGTTGTAATCCCCCTCCTGCAGCACTTTCAGGCCCTCCTCACGACTAGGAAGGGCAAAGTGACAGGCATAATTACTAATGCTGATCTCGTGCGTATGCTTTCCACCGAGAAGAATCACTGATTGACTGGCGCAAGAAAACTCGTGACTAACTCTAATCCTCATATAGCTGTGGAACTCTGAAAGAGTGAGAAAAAATATCGTTCAGATCTTTCTTTGCTTTGTCCGTCGAGGAGGCCATCACTCGACCCTCGTCGAGTATTGCTAATTAAAAGGTGCCAGTAAAGGCGAATTCTTTTGTCTCTTGCTTTCAAACCAAATTTCTATGTAAAGCCCAAGAGCTTGGAAGAAGCGCTTGAGATTCTTTCCAAATATCAGGATAGGGCTAAAATCATCGCCGGAGGAACCGGCATATACGAAGTGTCCCACAGAGGCCTCCTCTCAGAGACAGAAGCGCTCGTCGACATCGGTGCAATAGGCCTCTCGTATGTGAGGACGGAAGAGGCAGTTTTGAAAATCGGCGCTTGCACGACGATGAGTACACTGCTTGCTTCAAAGCAAGTCGGAGAAGACCCGAGACTGGCCGCTCTCGCGGACGCGTTACGAGCAATCCAGCCCTTGCAAGTCAAGAACGTCGCAACAGTGGGGGGAGCGATCTGCACGGCGCTTCCCTTTTTTGATCTTCCCGTAGCACTGTTTTGCCTTGCCGCTAATGTCACAATAGCGCCCAGCGGCAGACGGGAGGAAATCGGCAAGTTTGTCCAGGGCTACTTTTCAGTAAATCTCGGACCTTCTGAGCTTGTCAGGGAGGTTGAGCTTCCACTCCAAGAGGAGAAAGGAGGAAATGGAAAATCAGCTAGCGCCTTTGAGAAATTCGCGCTCACCGGCGACGACTGGGCCATTGTCAATGCCGGTGCGCATGTAACGATAGAGGATGGCGCTATCTCGAAGTCAGTTGTTTCAGTAGGCGGAGGAGTCGGCGAGAAGCCAGTCATTGCGGCAAAGTCTTCAAAATCAATAATCGGCGCCAAGATCAATAACGAGCAGGGCATCAAAGATGTGCTAGACAAGTCCGTTCCGCTGGACATCGAGACAGTATCTGACATTCGGGCCTCGGCCGAATACAGGTTGAGGGTAGCGAAAGTTGTCGTTCGCCGTGCAGTACTCGCGGCATGTCGGAGAGCAAACATTTGAAGAATAGTTGTAATCTCGTGAGAAAGACTAGTTAAAGTGACTTGAACAAAGATGCCATCACAGCAACAGCAGCTCATAATTTTGCGAATCAATGGGCAAAGGTTTTCAGTTTCAATCGAGCCCTCCGAATCACTCAACTATGTAATCAGGGAGAGACTCGGACTCACCGGAACGAAGAGAGGCTGCGAGACAGGGGGCTGCGGCTCCTGCACAGTGCTTGTTGACGACCTGCCCGTTTACTCTTGCATGATGTATGCTATGCAGGCAGAGGGCAGAAACGTAGTCACCGTTGAAGGGTTGCAGGGAGCCGGCGGCGAGCTTGACCCTGTGCAGAAGAGTTTCATGGAAAAAGGTGGTTTACAGTGCGGTTATTGCACTCCTGGCTTCATAATGTCTACGAAGGGGCTGTTGCTCAGAAACTCCAAACCATCGGAATCCGAGATAAGGGATGCCCTTGTAGGTAACCTCTGTCGATGCACTGGCTACACCAAGATTTTTGAATCGGTGAGAGCTGCTGCATCTGCGAATAGCAGAAAAAACCGCTAGTGTCCAGAGCAAGGCAAAAGCTCCGTGAGCCAGACATCTGTTTGCCGAGCGACCAGCCAATATAGTATGGTGAAGATTAAGAGAAAATGACGGAGGGCAAGAGCGGAGAACGACTCTCAATATATATTGTGGACGGAGAGCCTGAAAAGATCTACACAGTTGACGAGAAAGGGCAGCTTCTGACACTTGATTTTCGCGAAACTCTACACCGCAGGGTTACCTCCAGGAGGCACGCTGCAGTAATCGGGATGCTTCAGCGCCACGACAACAAGTTCCTCGTGCAGTGGAGAGCAGGAAAAAAGCTTGGAGGCGACCGCCTCGATGTTTCCGCAACAACACACGTAAGGAAGGGGGAGACCTACGAGTCAGCATTGCAGAGGTCATTTGAAAACGAACTTCGAGTGACGGGGACCATCCCTCTCCGGCACGTATTCGATTTTACGTACGAAGAGGAGCTCGGCGACAACAAGGAGAACGAATTTTGCAGGGTATTCTTTGGGAGCTACGACGGGAGCTTTGAACCAAACCCCGACGAGATCGATAGAGTCGATTTCATGAGCTTACAACAGCTCAGGGAGTTCATTGCAAATGACGAAAGGAAATCCACAAAGTGGCTTAGAGAAACGGTAAAGCGGATTGATGATTCGATGGTCTAAGACCCCAGAATCTCCCTGTTTGTTAGGCGCGCTCCAATCTTGACTTTACGCAAGAAGCGAATTCGCTCGCCTGCTTTTTGACTAGATCCTTTCCGATCATCGCTATTGAGGTTTTCCCCATCACAGAGACTGGCCTTATCTCGATTCGATACTTTACCGCAACTGAATCAGGATTCTGCGTAAGATCGAGATTGCCCGAGATCTCCGCATCGCTGCCTTCTCCGAAGAAGGACACATGCGTCGGCTGGATGAGCTCTTTGAACCTTGCCCTGATTTCAAAGCTCCTGGAAATGTAGCCGACCTTGACCTTGACTTTGAAAGAGGCGGTCTCGCTGTCGATTCGGTTTACAGTTTCGCAGCCAGGTATGCATGAGCCGACGTTAGAAAGATCTGTAAAAAAACTCCAAACGCGCTCGAGCGGAGCCGCGATTGTGAACTCTTCGCTTGCTTCGACCGTGGAAGGCATTCTTGAATTCTAGCTACCAACATTTCAGGGTTGAGAGGATAAAGACGTAATGGTCTTCATGGATTCTCGACTGTTCGCTCCGGACATGGTATCCTTTCCCATGATTTTCAAGGATGCTCTCGCAAAATGAGGATTAACCCTTTGCCCATGTCGTAGTTATAAGGAGGTGTGTCCCGCGTGATCGGGGGCGACTTCTCCCAGCCCAGAAATCCGCTCTCGACGCTTGGTTGTCGCGGGAGCGAACAAGACCATCCCGCTGCTCGTTATTGAAGCGGTTGCTTCTCCCCTTCGGCACAAAGGATCGATAAAGTTGAGCCTGTACTGGTTTTCCAAGATTCCTGTTAGCGAACATTCTGTAATTCGCCGACCTGCACTCGACCTTAGAATGTCGGTAGAGGCTCTCGGGGCTGATATTTTTAGTCAGGGGTTTGGTGTCAGAAACTCCAACAAAAATCTAAAAATTGCTATCCTTATGTAAACGTCGTCAGACCTCATCGTCCTATGAAGAGATTTGAATCAAATCTCTGCATATTAGTCGAGCACATTCTGCTAAGTCATGAAATCCCATACGTATGATTATAGTCTGCCTCAGACTCGCTATTCAAGTATTCCTCATAGGTAACCAAGATCGGTCATTCCCATGAGATTTAGGCGCATCAGCCTAGAAACATCCTCTCACCAGCGTATCAACTCATATGACGGCTTTCAGTATTCATATGTTAGCTTTCCTCCTGTTAGATCTGCGGATAGCGCAGGATCAAGAGTTCCATCGGTCCAATCCAAGCGATGAGAGTTCATGCTGGAATGAGTAGATGTCCTTACAGACAAGAAAGTTGAGATTTTATGCAAAGCTCAAGCGACAAAGAAAATCACAGATTCGAACTCCTCCAGCTTGGCATGGAGGCCATCGATTCGCTCTCCCGTCTGGGGGATGTGCCCGATAGATTTCTTTCCTCTAAGAGAATTGTCGCGTAACAGAGCAGTGTCATATTTCCTGCTTAAAAAAGTCGGTTCAGAGAGATCTGTCATTAATATGGAAGGACGTTTTCCACACCCATTCAGGCCAGTGTACAGCCCACCATTTTTGAAATCTTTGATCTCTGAAGGATGGATTGAAAAACGAGCCCTCAACGTGCGTAAATTAGAGAAAAAAGAGACCAAGCTCTTTATCTGCATATCAGCACTGAAAAATGCTTTTCTTGAAAAATTAGAAAGATTTTAATTGGAGAAATGGGGCTTGGAATCCCTAATTATTCGTGCTGAATAGACCAAATGAGTGACGCCTTGATATAGTCTAACGCGTAAGGCGTCGCTTTCCAGCGCTTTCGGAGTAATGCAGACAGAACTTGATGAACAGTTGCACTGAAAATCTATTTGCGCGATCCAGAATCGCTGGATTTAAACTATTTCTAGTGTCGGATTCGTCGCTATTCGACGAAGGAAAAATCATGGAGCAGTTTGAATAGATCTAAATGGCAAAGTACGTTCTTGTTTCAGATACAACTTTATCGCACGATTACCGGAACTTTCCACTTCTGGATTTCCTTCCGAGTGCCCCTACAGAGTACCTGCCGAACTCCATCTACAAGTACTTGAAGGGCAAACCTCCTCCTCCGATTAACGGAAGAGCTTCGCTCGCCACCTATCCCTTGAGAAAGTTGGAGGCCGCTCTCCTGCAAAACAATTACTCGGAGGATGATGTTGTTGTTGCACACGAAGACCACATAGAGGACTTCATCGACGAAGAAACCGAGATTGTCGGAGTCACGACAATGGATCCTCTGGGAATCGCGCCACTCACAATGTCCTATTCCGTTTTCTTTTCTTCCGCAAACATGGCTTTCGTCCACAAAGAGTTCATCGACTTGATGGGACGAATAAACAGGGCCAGGAAGGGCAAAAAGGCAAAACTTGTCGTCGGCGGGCCGGGAGTTTGGGAACTGACTGTAAGACCTGAAGAAATGGACAACCTGAACATCGATTACGCTTTTCAGGGCGAATCCGAGGACATCATCACTGACCTCTTCGACTACATCATCGATGGTTCAGATCGTAGCAACGAGTTCTACAGAGGGTTCCAGACTTTCGACAGCAACTTCCATAAAACATGGATTGGCGATGAGAGATTCATTTCTCGCTACCAGTTTTCAAAGCAGTTCCCGAAGCTGGAAGACATTCCCGAGATCAGAAACCCGACCATCAAGGGATTGGTAGAGGTCATGCGCGGCTGTGGGATAGGGTGCGATTTCTGCGAGGTAACCCTCCGACCGCTGAGATATTACGAGCCCGACAAGGTACAGAGGGAACTCGCAGTCAACGCAAAGGCCGGGATTGACAACGCTTGGCTTCACAGTGACGAAATTTTCGCTTACAAACACGGTCGCAACTTTGTCCCCGACCAGGACGCTCTCGTCGAGCTGCACAAGGCGGTGATGAGCACACCAGGAATCGAACGCACGAACCCCACGCACGGGCGGATCTCCATACCAGGCGCGTACCCCGAATTGATGAAGAAACTCTCGGAGATAATGGAGGCAGGTGCGAGCAACTGGATTGGTCTGCAGGTCGGAGTGGAGACAGGCAGTGACCGCCTCGCAAAGATGCACATGCCGAACAAGACTCTCCCGCTGAAGATTGGCCCCGATGGCTCATGGGCTGATATCGTCTGGCGGGGAACCTACGTCATGAACAAGTATTTCTGGCGTCCGGCCTTCACCGTGCAAGTTGGGCAGGCGGGCGAGACCGACGAGGACAACTGGGATACTGTTGCCCTAATCAATCGCATGAGCAACTCAGAGGTGGAGGGCAGGCCTTTCGAGTTCACAATAACCCCGATGCAGAACGTGCCTCTCGGGCTGATAAAGAGCAGGACCTTTACGAGCCTCACGCTCTCGGAGTCGCAACTCGCTGTATACTACGCGGCCTACAGGCATCTCGCCAAAGTCGCTTCTCGAGACGCGTTTAGGAGCGGAAGGAACGGCAGGGACAGGAACTTCTTGACCATGCTGGGAACGGGAGCGGTGATCAGTCTCGGAGGAAAGGCGATGCTGCACACGGTTGCCTCCATTTGCAAGAAGGGAGGACTCGACCTTGAAAAGGCAGCTCGTTATGGACTGAACGAGAAGCTTCCTCAGGCTCCAATGATACCAGCCTGATGCGTTTGATCGGTTTCCCGTCTTTATACCTCTTTTTACATTCTTGTTCTTTCTCACTTGTAGCTTCGGTCCTATCGCTCGTTTGAAACAAAACGTCCTAAACATAATAGCGAGGCCTATCAACAGACAAGAATCAATTCGTTTGCATCCAAGTTCCACCGCGATTGGTTCGCTTCAGGTGAATCTGCGAATGGGCTCATCACTTTGCTAGGATTGGCTTTAATACGCGCGGAGAACGAATCCTCTTATCAACCAAACCAGGAGCGTAAAACTTGACAACGAGTAGAGCCAAAACGCAGCGATCTACGAAACTCGGGGAGAACGAGAGAGTACGGATCGGGCTTGTCCAGATGGCAATGTCGCCCGATCGGGAAGCTAACCTTTCAAAGGCACTCTCGATGGTAACCAAGGCCTGCTCAAAGGGAGCGAAGATTGTCTGCTTGCCAGAGCTCTTTACTTCCCTGTACTTTCCTCAGGCCAAGTATGCCGGTGAAGCCTCGGAGAAGATTCCTGGCCCCACGACCGAGGCTCTTTCAAAGTGTGCAAGGGAAAATTCTGTGGTCTTGATTGGAGGCTCTATTTTCGAGGAAGATGGCGCAAGTCGCTACAACACTTCAGTCGTATTTGATAGCGATGGTGCAATCCTCGGCAAGTACAGGAAGGTGCACATTCCCGACGATGAGTCGTTCTACGAGCAGGACTATTTCGAATCAGGTGCCGGCTACAGATCATTTGATTCCTCCGTAGTAAAGATAGGGGTCTTGATCTGTTTTGACCAGTGGTACCCAGAACCGGCAAGAGCGGTCAAACTCGCCGGAGCGGACGTTCTGTTCTACCCCACGGCGATCGGTCTGGTCAGAGGGATTAGGCAGAGTGAGGGAAGCTGGAAAGAGGCATGGGAGGGCGTTCAACGAGGTCACGCAATCTCAAACAGCCTTGTCGTCGCCGCTGCAAACCGCACTGGACGTGAGGGTCGGATGAGGTTCTGGGGAGGATCTTTTGTTTGTGACCAGTTTGGGAAGATACTTGCGCGGGCTGACGAGCGGGAACAGGTCGTCCTGGCGAACTGTAGAATCGGCCTTGGACGCGACATAGAAGAAGGGTGGGGCTTCTTGAGAAACAGAAAGCCCTCTACATATGGAGCTTTGATTCAGTAGGGTGAGCAAAACACCACTGGAACTGGGCTTCAGGATGCCTGCCGAGTGGGAGAGGCATGAAGCTACCTGGCTTTCGTGGCCGAAGAACCCACTTACATTTCCCGAGAAGATCATTGATCAGGTTGAGCATGCCTATGTTCAAATGATCGAGGCGCTCGCTGGTGGAGAAAAAGTGAAAGTACTCGTCGATGATGCGACGACCGAAGCACGCGTCAGATCCATGATTTCCATGAGAGGCGGAAACGTTCAGTTTTACGTGGTCAAGAGCGCCGACGTGTGGATCAGGGATTACGGGCCCATTTTCATCAAGAACACGCTCAACGGTATCCGCGCGATTACGAAATGGCACTTTAATGCTTGGGGGAGCAAATACGACGATTTACTAGGCGATGATAAAGTAGGAGTAGAAATCTCAGAGTCAACCGGCCTGCGGATCTTTCAGCCCGACATGGTACTGGAAGGCGGCTCAATCGATACAAACGGGAACGGGTTGTGCCTGACAACAAAACAATGCCTCCTCAATCCGAATAGAAATCCCAAACACTCTAAAGATTCGATTGAAAAGTACCTTCGCGAGTATCTCGGCTTTTCTGACATCGTCTGGTTAGGTCGTGGAATCGAAGGTGACGACACGGACGGACACATCGATGATTTGGCGCGCTTTGTGAGCCAAGACACCGTTGTATGCATGGTCGAGAGCGACACGACCGATGCAAACCACGTGCCACTTCAGGAAAATTACGAGACACTGACCGAGTGGCGCAGCTCGTCAGGAGAGTCGCTCACCGTTCTTCCTTTGGAAATGCCCGGCGCCCTAACGAGTGTCGGCGATGAAGAGGTGGAAGAAGGCCGATTGCCCGCAAGCTACGCCAACTTTTACATCGGAAACGAGGCGGTCCTGCTTCCCGTGTTTGGAGATAGGAACGATGACAAGGCTGTGTCTTTGCTCAAGCAAGCTTTCCGGACAAGGAAAATCGTCGCGATAGACTGCAAATCGCTGGTATACGGCTTTGGCGGGATACACTGTGTAACCCAGCAGGAGCCTGCGTAAGCTGGGGGCAGCGGGATACGAAATCCTCGGGTGCTAGCATATATTTGCTTATTTAAGAGGGCAACAGCCATCTTTGGACTAGAACAAAGACTGAGAGAAACCAAGGCGATAGATCAGGTTTTCCCATGATTGCCACAACCTCGAAGGCCTACCTCTTCCTTACCTTCGCATTGATATTCGGGCTACCTCTCATGCTGGGATACCTATCGAATACACAGGGAGATTATCTGAGCTATGTTGTTGAATATCTCCTCGTTACGGTCGTCATTTCGCTACTGATTGTTTACTTTTCGAGGCGCAGCCAGGAAACTAAACTCTCAAATCCAAACTTCAGGGCGGGGGCTGAAGAACGCCGTCAGGATAGAGGGAAAAGAAGACTGACCCTGAGTTTGGGGAATCTTTCTGTGTATTGGGCGCTCTCATTCGCAACACTCACGGTTGTTGCCTATGCTGCCCTAAGAGTCTTGATTGTCTCTTCGTACCCAAAACCTCCCCCGGATGCCCTGGCCGAAGGGATTGGGTCAGCCTATTTGGTACTTCTAGCGGTCACCGCGGTTCTTACTTTATCCAAACTCATGCTCTTCATATTCAAACCCCTGGGAAGAATCTTTGCCGAATCAGAAAGAAGGTATGACGTAATCGCGGTTGCGTCCACTATCGCATTCGTCTTGACTTATCTTTTCATGGTGAACCAGATTCTGATCTCAGGGTACAACACAAATGTGAACCTCCCGTCGCCGTTTGGGACCTATCCTTTCGCTCATGTCTTCACGGTCGGACCGCAGCAAGCCGTGGTGAGTTCCATTTACCTGCCTTACGCGCTGATCCAGATAAGCCCCGTGCTTAACCTTCTGTTCATACCCTTTGAGGTCCTCTTCGCTCTTCTCACGTCTCTCCTTGTCTCAGCAAACCTAACGATGGGATACTACCTCATTAGAAATAGCGGACTCCGTTACTGCGTCAGGGGGACGCTGGTGTCCACGAGCGGTTCGATTATCGGGTTAACGGCGACGTGCCCGACCTGCCTTGCGCCTACGATTGTCTCCGTCCTCTTTGGGGGGATAAGCGCTGCGGAGCTGATCTACTCGAACATTTACGGAGTAATCCTTCCACCGGTGATCAGCATAGCGACTTTGATGATCAGCCTGTATTATCTTTCAAACAGGATAGTGAAGGTCAATGAAACCGGTGCGTACTCCTCGCTGTCTCCTCTGGGCAGTGACTCGAAGAGGAATTAGTGATTGTCCCGTCTTTTGGTGTGTGTTTCACCGAATCTTTAATCTCCGCTTATCATGAAGAATTGTATTCCCGTTCAAGTGCAGCGATGTACTTGTCCCAGATCCTACTTGTCTGCTCCACTTGTTCCTCCTTCGTTGGTACCGTTGAAATGTTCTTCCACCTTTCCTTGAACACCATGTCGAGCTTTGTCTTGTTCTTCCCTACGGAAGTCAGCTTGTAGTCTCCGGTCTCGTCGTCCTCCTCTCCGAAATAGTCGAGGTGCCAAGTCTTCTTTGACGGATTCAAAGTCACAATGTCGACTGCGACCTTCGGCTTTCCGTCCGCACCTTCGTAGAGCTGGGCGTAAACTACCTGTTTAGACGTCTTTTGGAGTATCTTTCTTTGACTCCTCGATCCAGTGATCTTCGGATCGTCCTCACTGAAATCTGTACACCAATTGTAAACATAGTTGAGGGGAGCGTTGATCGCCTTTGAAACTCTAGTAATGTCGACCATTTTTCATTCACTTGACTTAGTGAAGGGAATGGCTGATAATTTAAGCCTAGTCGCAAAGGTCCTACCCAGTCCACTCGAAGTATCATGGTTAGTTTACTGATATCTGATATGGCCCGTATCCAACCACATTTACAGATTATCAAGAGTCTGATCTTGAAAAACCCGTTAGGGCCTCGAGCCAACTATTTGATTTGTTTGACAACCTCCACTTCTCTGAGTGCACGTTTTCAATCACCCGCATTGTTCGTTAGAATTTCAGCGCATGGATCGCTTCAGTGGGGTTCCATATGCAACGGAATCCGATATAGTGTTGACCTATCTGATGGAAAATGTGGAGAAAGATTGTTTAGCGCAGATCTTTCACACCTTTGAGGTACGGAATGAATTATAAAATGTATTCAAGACTTTTCTCAGTTGCTTCACTTACTGCCTTGATAGTGTTGCTATCATCGGCAGGAATAGCCTACGCGGACAACTCGGCTCAACCTCAAATGGTCGGCTCTCAATGGGCCGTCTATGAACAGGTCACGCTCCCGAATGGGAACCTAAACTTCTATCCAGCGGCTCATGCATCGACTATCCCGTCTGGTGGAGTAGAGTTCTCAATGCCCAATTCCACATCATCTAGTCCTGCCTATGTCAACTATCTGCTCAACACTTACACAACATCGCTTACCGAGTCTAACACCATCACTGCTGTGATAAATGTCGTTACGAGTTCTTCGGCCACGACATTCGTGGGTAATCCAGACGGCGGCAATCCTGCAGTATCCTTCGTAAGACTTTTCGTCCAATCTAATTTACCAAATGATCACAGCTCAACATGTACAGGAAGAGGTAACGTCAACAACTACTGGTGGGCAGATCCAGCCTCCGGCTCATACACATTCGGTACTGGCGGATCAGGCCCCGTGACCCTATCCATCCCCCTGAATCCAGCAGACTGGTCAAACATCTGTGGACAATTTGGTACGTCGAACACCGCTGCTTTTGACTCTGCTCTCGCGAACATCAAGTTCATCGGGCTATCCTTTGGTAGCTACTACTTTTTCGCCAACGGTATGGGAGTAGACGGAACTACCGGAACCGCAACGTTCCAACTTGTAAGCTACACCATATCCTAGAACACCCGAGAGAATGAGAAGAGAGAGCCCGGCTAGGCTCTTCTCGATACTTTTTTCTTTCCAGCTCAACTGCATTTTATTCAAGATTCATGCAAGGTCGTTTCTGAAAAGCCAAAAAGCTTATCTTCCTGGCGCAATTTTTCCTGGGATGATCCTCTTTTTGGGATCGGATAGTAGAACGAAAATCTCAAGGTCGAATACGTAATCACCTCCGATTTGCCACTTATTCTCTTAAGCTCGATTTTCGATTCTTATGTTCTATTTTATCTCAGATTTCCTTGAAACGTGAGCTTTCGTCTGCCTAGCTTCGTGCGCCGCCAAAAGAGTAGGCGTGAACCGAAAGTTATTCAATTCCAGGGACGATCGGATCGAGGTAGATATTCATATTCAATTTCGTTTGTTTTGCACCAGCACTCTTTCATCGCTAGAGAGAGTAAACTTTGATCGTGCACTCTTTCGTTCCCAATGATTCTCGGTATCATGTTTTTCCTCCGGCGTGTACGCTTGCCGACTGGCCAGATTTTCTACTTACTTCTCGGAACGATTTACACGAACTCGATTTTACGCGGCCTGATCTAGTTCCTTGAGGAACGTGCTCAATGCTTTTTGGGAATACACTGCATATGTAAGTCGAGTTGTATACCTCTTCTAGACGGGAGAAGCACCGCCTTCCAAGCAATGGGATAGCAGCTTACCAATGGTCAGTAGTAGCTTAAGTAATTCTGACAAGTTCACCAAAGAGAGCTAAGGGAGGCCATTTCAACTATGCAGGCGGTGACCAACGAGGAGAAAACGCGACCGCTGGATCTTTTCAGGAAGGTTCTGGAATTATTCGACTCTGGAGACATAGAGAGCGCACTGTCCCATTACGACAAAGAGGCCGACGTTGTTTTTTCTGGAGCTAGGGGGTTTGAGGAATTTGGAGAATTGATTCGTAGAATCTGTGCAGCATTCCCCGATGGGAAGCACGAAGTATCAGATGCGGCCGAGATGGGCAACGCGCTCGGTGTGGAGCTTGTGTTCACTGGAACCCACAAAGGATCCCTGATGGCGTCAACGCGGCAGGAGATATCACCATCCGGAAGGACGGTGAGGGTTCCCATATGTGAAATCATCAGGTTAAGGGATGGGCGCATTCTTTCCCAGCACACCCGCTTTGATAGCTTGGACCCTATACCGACAACTGTGGGTCGTCAAGTAGACCGACCGAAATGAGGAATAACGATCGTTCCGCAAAACACCTGACATGGTGATCCAATGGAACTCTCAAGTTACAATGGAAATGGCGGAACCGCGCGCAAGTATAGATCAAGCAGAGAGCCTCCATTGAGTGAGCTTCCTGAATGGGCATTGCGAGCCGACCTCGCCTTTGCCCGGCAAAAATTGTCTATGGCGGTCAAGCGCAAGCAGGATGGAGGGCTCCCTCACGCTCGATTTGAAAGCTATGATCTGGTGTTGAAGGAAAGAATAGTGGCGCTCGAGAAGGAAATCAGAAATCGAACAAGAAGACGAACTGAGTGGTCAATATAAGGAAAGGTGCTTGAGAGGAAGTAAGACCAATGAGTGAAATTATCGCAAAAACAAATGAGAAGCGAAGGGCCTCTTGGAGATACTCTTGGATACTTGTATTCATCGCCCCTCTATTCGAGGCGTTATCGGGTCTACTTCCTCTAGTTGGTGGTTACGCTTACGTTCACTCTCAAAACGTAATATCACAAGCGATACCTGCCTCATCCTCTTCCGTTACAATAAACTACCTCAATGTACTCGCTAGAGACGAAGGTTTGGCTGGACTATTCATCGGAATTTTCTTTGCAGCAGTTGCCGCAACTGGCTACAGGAAGGGTGATAGGTGGGCGTGGTACGCGATGCTTTGGGGTTTTCTCATGGGCGCGGTGGGGTTTGTCGTCGACGCTTTAGTGCAACCTTTGCCGGGAGAGGCTATCGTAGCTAATCTTTTGATTCCAGTAATCCTGGGGTTGATGGCAATTGG
Organism: Nitrososphaerota archaeon; assembly: GCA_021325255.1. The sequence continues at coordinate 16,288 of JAJPHP010000039.1, forward strand.
TCTAGCTTTGCCTTACAGGATGTTTTTCCCGAGTAAGCTCCCCGATTAGGAGGAGGAAATTGGGCAATTGGCAACCACTTTTTCGGCAACGCCAATTAGGAAAGCGGGAGCCCACGAAAAATACGGTTGGGTACTTCTTATGATGGGTCCTTTGATAATTGCTGTCCTGAATATACAAGGGCTTATCTACGGATATTCGTCAGAAGCTCCGAGTAATCTACTCTCCGGCGCAGTAACATCTTCGACCCCATCAGCCACAGTGAATTTGCTGAATTACATTGCGAGAGGAGCTGCGGGCGGTAGTTTAGTATTAATGATCCTTGTTCTAGCTGTCGCTGCCAGCGCATATCGAAAAGGATTGAAGTGGGCGTGGTATGTGGAAGCCTATGTTTTCGCTGCGGCAGTAGCTATACTCGCCTTGGAGATGGCAGAAGGACAAAACAACTGGACCGGAATTATAATCTTGGGCTTGCCCTGGCTGCTCGGATTAGTTCTGCCATACAGAATGTTCTTCTTAAGGAAACAGTGATTCTATTGCCAGGAGAAAATTGGACGAATACACTGGCGTTTTCGGCTACATCAAATTAGGCGAATGTTAAGAGTTTTCGTAACTAATAACTTGGGAGCGCGCTCTGCCTTGGCCGAACCAAACTCTGGCAAGCCGATGAGGCAAATGATAGCGGCGTGGCGAGAACGACTTCGCTTGGCTGGCATCGGCATTCTTTCAGGTATCATAGTCGGAGGTCCCGCATCCTTGGCTGCACGCCTAACCATGGCCGCGATCGCAGTTCAGGTCGGTGAAAACCCTGCCATTACACTTGCGACATTAACAATCATGGCAGCTGTGATTAGAGAAAGCATCGTTGCTGGTTTGCTCTACACTTTTATCACGCGCTACACGCCTGGCAAGAACGATACAATAAAGGGACTCGGGTTCGGCGGGTTGCTCATGCTTCTTTTCTTGCTTTTCTTTTTGCTGCCTCCCCCTCCGGAATCGGTAGAGGCTCCAATTCTATCCTTTATGCTATTCACTTTGCTTTGTCTTGCGTTTGGAATCTCAGTAGCCAAGCTGGTTGCATTGTTAGAGCGTTCCTTTCCTGCACCGCGGCTCCATCCGCCATATCTTGCCGCTGCCTATGCGCCCATTATGTTTCTCGTAGGCATATCAGTCATATTCTTCATCGTTGGCGACATGCTGCCTTTGATTGGCTCCGGTTTCAGACTAGTGGGGATGACCTAAGTCAAATTGGAATCCATCAGTAAGAGGATCAAGAATGTTGTCAGCTATATCCAGTCAAGGAGCACTGTTGGTTTTCAGCATTCGCCTTTAATCGGATGTACATACTAACACTTTCTATTCATTGCCTGTTTTCCCCAGCTGGAATCGTAGGCGTACTTAGGGTACCAAGCACGAAAGCCTTTGGCTATAGCTAGCGGCGCGATCACAAGTGATGGAGCTGTGTAAACCGACACAGTATCCATTCCCAGCAACTTGCCTCTTCCCTGAAACGATTGTTCGACCTTTCCGTCTGGAAGTATCCTTATTCCCGCCAATTTTCCATCCTCCACAGCCAAGAGTTCTCCGGGCAGTTTCTTCTTCTCATCTCTCCTTTCGATTTGAGCCTGCATGCTATCTCACGTGCTTTGAGTCGTAAGACTGACTTGCGTATATACTCCCACTGATCTCGAGTAAGATACTCGTTGGGGACTCCAGAAAGGGATCAAAGCTCAAAGGGCAATTATGTTTGAGAAAGTAATTGCTTCTACAATGACCTCGCAGAGGTAAGAAGGGGGAGGCTGTTATCAGAATCGGAATTTAGTAATTCTCGCGGATTCTTCTACCTTTTTTCGGTTACCAACCATTCTCCAAAAAGCGAGGGAGAAACCAAAGTGCATTGGTCATCGTTCACATTGCCTAAAATCAAGCTCTCCGCCTCGAGCAATATTGTAAGCACTCGTTCACCCATACAAGTCGTCCTATAGATTTGCTGCCCTGTTCTTTGCCTGTCCTGAAGTCGCTCGACTAACTTCCTTTGCATCATCGTTCCAAGATACTTTTCGAGTCTTCTAAAGTTTAGGCCGCTTAGGTAGGCCAGGCGTGTCTTTGTCACCCCAGCCGGTGAACGTCGAGGTGATACTAAACTCAAGATCTCTACCAATATCTCAATCTGGCACCTCCTCCGATTGGCTCGAGCTCTCTCCAGCTGATGAGCGACCACTGTCTGCTGCGTTATTTTCTATATTCGCCTCTTAGGTTCCACTTGTGCGGGAAGTTTCGAGATCCAAGAGCCGAAAGACCGACCTTGTTCCAGATAGCGAGGAGGTTGAAACAGACTTCACCAGTAACTCAATGCCGATTTGAGGAACCGAGCCCACAGTCAGGCTCCAGTTCCTGAACAAAGTGAATGACGCAAGACCCGAGTAATCAGTGGCAATTAGTCCAACGTTTCCTACACTGACTGTGTACGGCGAACTGGAAGGCGAGACAGAGGTCGAGTTCACCAAGGAGAGGATCCCTGCGCCCGTCATGAACTGAATTGCGCCAACATCGGAATCGAGATCCTTGCCCTGAGAAAATTCTCCACCCCATTGTATTCTAACAACGTGCCCGGTTGATCCGTCAACCCAGATGAGTGATGATTCTGTCTCGCTCTTGTTCCCGCTCACTTCGTAATCTGTGAGATTGACTCGGAATTCAGGATGTCCTGTACTCAGACTCCCATTACTTGTTACGACATACGAAAATAGTTGAGAATCGTTCTCTCCCTCAGAGCTTGCAAAATTCACCCCCACTTTCATCTTAGAGATGTGCGAGAAGAGGAGAGCATAGTTTCTCACTGCGTCTGCACCATATAAGATAGGCTCAGTTTGATTCGCCTTCGTATTGACAAACCCAAAATCCGCAGTCAGAATTATGGCGGCGGAAAAGATGCCGACGACCATGACCACAACCACCAGCAAAGAAAGAAAGAAACGCCTGCTGTCCTGAGCTCTTTCTTCTCTGGGAGAGTTAGACGAAGACAAGTGTGACAGACGAAAACACCGCCATGTTTTTGAGAATGCTTTTTTAGGGCTAACCTGTTACGACTATCGTTGCTTTTGAAAGCGAAACTGCGCAGTAATAGTCGAATGTTCCGTCGTTCGCAAATACAATTAAATGGGATGTCTTTCCGGGATTGATTATTCCGGTATCCCAGAGGCCGGAAACTGAAGTTGCTGTATGCAAGGAGGGGTCTTCGTTTACCCAACTTACCAGTGCTCCTCGGTGCACGAAGACAGGTCTGCCGCCATTGAAACCTCCATTGGAAATCACAATTAAGCATGGATTAGAGCAGTATTGTCGCGAAGAGAGCGTATTGCCCCTGCTATGCGCCACGATGGGAGCGTACAATCCGATCTGCAATCCTACCATCACTCCGATCATGACTGTTGCAGCTAGGAAGACAAGAGCCCTTGCCCAAACGACCCGCTCAACCATATCTTCGCTAAAGGAGTGGAAAAATAGATGGGGATTTTTCTCCTTCAAACCATGCTCCTACAATCCATCAGAGCTGAGAAATCGATAGAAATGTCAAAAGAAGCCTGAAATGAGGGGGGAAAGGAAAAAAGAGGTTACGAATGATTCTTTTCTTCCCTTTGGCCGGCTATTGAAGCAATACCGGTCTCTTCAGATTTTCCTGTGTGCCTCGCCCGAATCCTTCCCGCTTCCAACCCTTGGAAAGCAGCGGAAAAAGGTTGCCTTCCCGGTCAATTCGTGCTTCAAGTGATAAAACGGGAGCGGAAAAAGTTGAACAAAAGGCAGCAGTGGCGACACTTCATGCTCGTTCAGTGGGGGCTCTCTTCTCAATCTATACCTTAGCATTGCATTTGACGGCCTCGTCACGGATCCCTCTCGCCAACGTGAATGGTAATCGCTGACTAATTTCTTGCAAGGTTGCTGAGCTGGACGAAGCTGTTGCTGCAGACAGAGTCCCTGCTGCCCAAGAGAGCGATCGTAGCGAAATATCAGCACGAGTACAAAAAAAGGCAATATTGATGTGTTGTACCTTCCATCTTAAAGAGCATGTGTACTGGTATGCAGTGCCGTAAGCATAAATCAAATTTGGAAGAAAGACCGTTAGAGCAAGGACGGCAACGATTGAGACTTCACGTATACTCTAAGCACTGCGTCCGCTGAGTTCAAGATGCGAATGGCGAAGGAGCTAAGGAAGTGTGCAATTTCTTGTTTCCTATGAAGAAACCTCGCGAAAGCTAAGATCGAAATTTTGAGCTACAGACCTGCCTGGATCGTATCATAAATGGAGTCGCATTCAAAAGCTACATTTGCAATGATTCAAATGATTGCCTGCAACAAACACATCCGACCTGCATATGTTCAACTCACGACCAAGTTTGGTAGACTCAATGCTGCACTGCCTGACCATGGAAATGTGTAAGGTGTTGAAGCACTATATCCTCCGGGAAATCCCGTAACTTCGACAGTGTAAGTCCCGGCATCAAGCACGTAGGTCAAAGCAAAGTAGTAGAATCCCGTGGTATCTGTAGTTGTGCTTGCTACTGCATTGGTGCCAGTGCAAGAGCACCCGGTGCAAAGACTCACGCTCGCGTCGGCGAATCCGGCTCCCAGACTGTTTACTACTGAGCCGCTAATCTTGTTCGGTGCAGAGCCGGTCTTCAGGCTGTTGATGAGGCTGGTTGCGTCGCTAATCAGAATGCTCGCCGCGTTGAATGTCGTCCCGCCCGTCGTGCAAGATGAGGATATCTGATTATTATTCTGTGCCTCTACCTCGTTGATGAGGGTAGAGAGAATATTTTCGGCAGCGTTGTCGTTGCCGTTGTTGATCTCGGTTTGGGCAGAGGAGAGCTTGCTGGTGAGTGAATTTGCAATGCCCGAATCGACTATGCAGTTTGTAGAGAGAAGCTGATTGATAACGGCGGCTATCGATGAAGAAGTGGAAAATACTGCGACGGCTACAGAAGTGCTATGAGTAACTAAAGGTGAAGTGGATGCTCCGGTCAAACTCAAGCTGTAAGTACCGAGCGTCACGAACGGCTCGACGCTGCTCGTTAGAGTTGAGCTGGCGCTGCCACCGCTCGCGGGAGTCACGGGGTTAGAAGAAAACGAAGTCGTGAAGCCATTTGAGGTAGAGCTAAGATCCACCGGCGAACTGAATGAGTCGATCGAGTTAGCAGTTACCGCATTGGATCCGGACCCTCCGACATCAAGTGCAATTGGCGCAAGTTGACCGAAGGAAAAATCAGGACTGCTTATGTTGAAAGTGCTTGTCAGGAAAGCTGCGGAGTTAGATGCCGATGAGACCCAGCATGCCACAACTGCGTATGTTCCTGCTGTCGAAGTGTCTCCAGCGCACGCAGCTGCGGGGGGCTGACCGCCGCTCGCAGATCTAAGCTCACTTTGACAAAGGGAGCTCAAGCTCGTTGGCGAAGAACCTGTAACGTCATACCACTCTAGCCGACAATCGTAACTTGAACTTGAACAAACGTAATAGAGAGAAAGCGAGCCTCCACCGTTACTAGAGTACAATGTAGGAAATGAATCTGAGTATCCTCCTGCTTCGAATACTTGATTATCGGGCGTTGTCACGAAGACCCAAAGGAGTGTCGAGTCGACTATGCAAACCGTGCAGGTTGGAGGGACAAAGCTACTTGTTATGGTCACTTGATCTCCCGAATTGATCAGACTGGGCACAATACTCATTCCAAGATACGTGCAGTAGCTGCCCGAACTGGTGTCTTGACAAGATGATTGAATCACCAGAGGACAAGCGAGCCGGGAGGTACGACGAGTAGTAGCAACAACAGCCCAAGGATTGCACCATCAGCAAAGACGAGCTGAAAGTGCGTCCGTGCAAAGCTTCTAGTTTCAATAAGAGACTCGATCATTCTTCGCAACTCAAAACCCCAACTGGTTGCCCCATGATCCTATTCTATTGTACCCTGAATCGCCCCAGTTGGCACTAGCGCTGTGTGCACGTTGACGAAAGCGTTTCCAGATTCTATGGCGGAGATGAGCTGAGGAAAGGTGAATCCATCGCACCCCGCGCAATCAGATGGTCTCAGATTCTCTGCAGTTAGCGTGCCCTTCGCAAGGATTCCGCTGAATCTCCCTTCAATATAGCCAGGACATGCGGATGGACTGCCTCCACTTAAAACGTTGATACATGCAGTTTGACCCGAAGAGCCCACCTCGTTCGGGTTGGGATAAAGCCATAGAATGATGCTCCCGTCTTTGTAGTGTATGTGCGCCATGAAGACTCCATTGATATCCGCAACAATCAGCTTGTACGAAAGCGCGGTTCCATCCGCAGTCAAGTGAAATATCGCTTCGCCGGTGGCGCGTGTGTCTACACCCGGAGCCGCGGAGAGATGCGCTACAAAGTTTCTGTCGGTCGATGCGCTCGCTATTGCAAGTAACGGCACGACTGAAGTGATTCCAACGAACGCTATGATAGACAGCAGAAATATTGCTGTAAACTGTTTGGTTATCATGATGTCTTTGAACATCAGAAAAATATTAATCGATTTTTCCCCCAAAGCGAATCCTGAACTAGCATTGATGATAAAAACCGAAAAATCAAGTCGAGAGCCTCGTCAAAAGCTCGGTTGATAAGGTTGTGAAAGATAACCAAGTATCAATTTCTTCACAAATCTCATTAATTTATGTGATTTTTTACACCAATCTGAATGAATCTGAAGTGGCGAGTCTTCCGATTTAGAAAAGTTAATGATTGGCATAATCTGACGAGCAAGGCGACTGATAGCAACAGAGATAGGCGCCTTCAAACCGTGGGAAATGGACGGAAGGTCACAAAGGCCCGTGATGTGGCGCAGACAAATGCCCTATTTGTAGAGCTACCTTTCGTTGGTAGGACCGAAGAACTCAGCGCACTAGAAAACTCACTCAGACGTGCTATCAAGGGAGACGGCGGTCTAGTTTTCATCTCTGGTGAGCCTGGTATCGGTAAAACGAGACTCGCTCACAAATTCGCAGAAAGAGCCGTGAGGATAGGATTTCGTTACCTTGAAGCGAGATGTCGTGGCGACCAAGGATCTCCACCTTATTGTGCTTGGATAGAATTACTTAGGCAATTTTCTCAGAAAGCAAATGCGCAGTTGTTCTTTAGGGCATGCGGCGAAAACACAGATCAGATTGTCAGACTGGTGCCGGAACTTTTCGAAAGCACACACTCTCCCGCGTCTGGATCACAAGCTCGACCTGAAGCTCAGAAAAGAACGGAAGACATTCAAAAGGAGGAACTTCAATTCCTTAATGCTCTAACGCAAATCTTCTTCAGGTTGTCGAAGGAATCGCCTTTACTCCTCTTCTTGGACGACTGGCAGTGGTGTGACACAGCCTCTCTAAAACTCCTCCAATACATGAGAAGCAGTGGCCTGATGCAGAATGCAATTCTCATTTTATGCTCATTCAGAGATTCAGATTTGCTGGCGCAACCGTCCATTCCCAAATCCTCACTTTCTGAATTTCTTTCGAGTCTAGAAGGTGAGCGGTCACTGGACCTTATCCATCTTAAGAGGTTCGGTCAGGATACCGTCGCTGATTTCCTGAGGAAGTTGTTTTCAAAAGAAGAGATACCTCAAGATTTTGTTCGGGTTCTATACTCGAGGACCGGCGGTAATCCATTTTTTCTTAGCGAAGCGCTGAAGACGCTCGTAGAGGAGAAGAAGATATTGAGAAACTCGGCAGGAGGGTGGGAGTTAATCGAGATCTCGGAGATAGCAATCCCGCAGACGATCAGCAAGGTTGTCCGACAGAGACTTGATCGCCTCGGGGAAGAGACGATGAAAACACTCTCTGCGGCGTCTGTAATAGGAGAGACTTTCGACCTCGAGATACTGAGCAAGGTATTGCGCGAACCCAATACCCAGAGGTTGAGAGTTCAAATAGAAAGTAGCCGGAGATCTGGATTAATTCTGGAGGTGAGCGAGAGCCGACCTGACAATGATCTCACCTATTCGTTCTCAGACGAATCTGTAAGAGACTTGCTTTACGAAAATATTCTACAGGAGCAGCGAACGGAATACCATGAACGCGTTGGCCTTGCTCTTGAAGAATCCTTCCGAGCCAGCGACTCCGTCGAGCAGCATGCATCAGAATTGGGGTATCATTTCTTTGTTTGCGGGAACAAAGAAAAATCAGTAGAATATTACGGCCTCGCGGGTAGAAGAGCCTCCTCGCTCTACGCGCATCAAACTGCGTGTAGAAATTTTCATTTCGCTCTTGAAATCCTTTCCCAGCTGGGACGGGACACAGACAGCGTTGAATCCAAGAGACGAGTTTCTCTAACTCGAGCAGAGCTCTTGGACGCTTTGGGACTTGAAGCCCAGTTCGTGTCCTCAGAATTGGTAAATCTGGCAAGATACTGGGAGGAATCATCTTCGATTTATCAGGAAATTGGAGAGAAAAGGAAAGCTGCGAACATTCTCTCCAGGCTCGGTATTATGTACTATCTCATGATGTTTGATTTCGAAAAGAGTGATCAATTCTATTCAAAGGCCTTGTCATTGTTACAGGGTGATGACAGTGCTGAACTAGAGCTCGCGCGTGTTTACGTTTGGAAAGTATTCCAAGATGTATGGGACGGAGACAGGGAAATGGTCATTTCTATATCTCGCAAGGCGTTGGAACTAGCAGAAAAAATTCAAGCTTATGATGTAATAGCAATGGCACGTACTCAAATTCTGGGGATATCCAGATTAAGTGAATTCGAACATGCTATGGCATCGCACGATGACGGAATTCAGCTTGCTATTCAAAATAATCACATTTCGGAAGCTGCTTTCTGCTACTTCCACAGGGCAGCTATTCATGTGAACACAAAGGGAGCTTCGCAAAGAGCGATCGACCTCTTCCACGAGGCAATAGACTATTCAAAAAAGACAGGACAATTTATCCAGACTGTCTTCAATAAGACCGAACTTGCCTATGAAGCGTATTTGCCCCTTGGAGAGTGGCAAAAAGCAGAGGAATTGGCTGAAAATGTGAGGATCTCGGTTCAGAACTTTCCACCTAGCTCCCTCTTTGCAATATTGGCAGATTCCGTCAGAGGACAAGTTTTTCTCAGTAGGGGTGAGTTAGGGAAGGCAGAAGAATGTTTGAGGAACGCCGAGCTCAAAACGAAGGGCCACGGTATACTTCAGATAGACGTTCCGCTATACATGAGCCTAGCGCGCCTGTACATCTACAAGGGCGAGTACGGAAAATCGAGTAATTACCTTAACGAGGCATATCGGCGTTCAAAGAAGAGAGGGCTCGTAATAATCAATTGCGTCCCTCATGTCCAGCTCCTGAGTTTGATGATAGAATTCTCCGTGTTGACCGAATCCGAAACCCGTGGCTGGCACCCTGGCGGCGAGGAACTATTTCTAGAAGAGACACTCGCTGAACTTACTGAATGTGCTCATGAAATCAACTTGGAGTGGCCACTCGCATATCTTCACAGGGCAGAGGGATTGATTGCTGCGAGGGAGAAACGTCTCGACGAAGCTGCAAACCTTCTCGAGAAAAGTGCCGACGTATTCGCGAAACTAGGCTGGCCCTACGAGCTCGCGAGGACGCAGTACCAATTGGCTATTGTGCATCTTCGCGGTGGGAAAATTCTTCAGGCTGCAAAATTCTTAGACTCGGCATCGCTTACTTTTGCGAAACTAGGTGCCAATCAGGATCTTAGCCATATTGCATCCATAAGAAACAGTTTTGAAGAGCAAGGGCTTCCAATCTTCAACGAATATCCTAAATTCGAAAATAAGGACGCAGATTTATTCTATGAAAGCTTGCTTGGCGAGTTCGTTCAGGACTATGTATTCAAAAGGTTGGAGATTGAAAAATGTGGCTGGAGGAGCTTGAGCGAGATGGGCCGCAATTTGAAACTTCCAAAATATGCTCTGTATGGAAAGAAGGCCGGTGCAAGCGGGCCTATAGCAAAGGAACTCATTTCGCGAAGACTGGTTGAGACTCGTACCTTCTTGGGTGCAAGGGGTAGGGGAGGCGAGATAATGAAGGTGAGAATCGCATTCAAGAAGAAGAGACAGACGGGCGTGGCCTGACTTCTCTTGACCTGCCTCGAAACAAACCTTTCGCAAAACTCAGCTTCACCTTCGTTTACGCATGCGAAGATTTTTTGGTTGGGATTATCATGCAAAAGTGCGAAGCGCTCGAACTATAACTATCTACCATAGTCTTATCAAGAATCCCACACGAAAGTTTCGTCAACTTCTTCCGTGTCAAGGGAATCGTGACGCCGAATGGAGGAAGAGGTGGTAGTGACCTCAGTCACATCGGTGATTGCTCCGAAAGAAAATTCGAGCGTGAAAAATATGAGTGGTAGAGGGGGGATTTACAACCCCCTTTCTTTCAAATCTCATCCGATTCCTGACTGTCCAACAGAACACAGCAATCCAATCACATTTGATGCCTCGCTCGACAATTCCACAGTTCCTTTGCCCCTTCAGAGGAGACTCCGAAGGTCTATCAAGATTAATCAAAACCCAGATTTGAAGCGATCTTTTTCGAAATATCTTTGGGGATGGGGGTCGGTTTGCCAGTTTTTGTATCCACGAGTACCAAAATTGCGAAATCGCTGCAAAGTAGTGCTCGAGAAGAAGGATGTGAATTCGCCGACAGTTTAAGTATCTGGCATTCGAACTTTGTGCTTGAGTTTCCCGCACTTGCAATCCTTGTCTTTACGAGTATCTCTTCGTCAAATCGCGAAGGCGAGTGAAAATTCAACTTAATCTCGGTCATTGCAGTTGCGAGACCACGGTTCAGGACAAGGTCCTTGAAATCGATTCCCAGAGATCTAGCATGCTCAACTCTAGCCATTTCAAACCACACAACATATCCGCTGTGGTGGACAATTTGCATCATGTCAACTGCGTCATAGGGCACTCGTAGTCGAAGTTCGAACCAATTCCGAACAGACATGTAAACGATTGGAGGGAATGGGATAGCTAGCCTATGAATTCTTAGTGTTCGAGCCAAATGGTGACAGCTGAAGAAAACGAAGCTTACATCAAATTTACCTTTGCCGAGGTAATAGAACTAAGAAACGCCTTAGAAAGAAAAGACAATCGGGTAAGATCTGATTTCTTTCATCCAACCCATGTTTTTCTTGCCGTACAAGGACAAAGATTGATGAAAGGACGCGCTCTTAAGAAATATGAAACGTATGGCGTTCTGTCTAGAAGATTATCCTCTATGCCAGAGGTCGATCGACTTTCGCACATTCGCCAAACATATCAGGAGATCATTGTTGTCAACAGCCAAGTGAGTCGAACCGGTAACCGGTTATATCCTCACTATTTTCTCCCTTTCAATATTAGGATCGCTACAAGGACTCCAAACCGTAATCAGAGAAGAAGTGAAGGTGGGGTTGTCAGGATTTGGACCTGAGACCTCCACCGCCCAAGGGTGGAATGCTAACCAAGCTACACCACAACCCCGCTTAGTTCGTTAATCTTTGCAAAGTCAGAAGCAAATCACTTGCCTCGAAAGAGCTCCAACATCTGCAAAGGTAATTTTGTTGGAAAGCCTGACTGTATGAATGGTCGAAGCTGTCCTGAGCTCTTTTCTTAGGTCTGAAAATCCTCATCTATATAATTTCGCACTCGTGCACCATAAAGCACGATTCGGGCTAGGTTGCTAATCCAGGTAATCTACCTAGCAGTCATGGGAATTCCCGTGCATTAGCAACTCTTGTGTCCGTTAATTATTCCAATGGAAATGAAACGATAGAAGGCATAAGGACTAGCCGAGGAGTCCAGTATCTTGTTTCAACTCCCATTCTGGATAAAGCGAGCACCTTTAGGTCTTCCAATTTAATTTGGCTTGGTGTACCTGAAGGGGGATTAGTTTCGGATTATTGCAATGTGATTATTTCAAGGGAATATTGGAAAGCACAAGTTCAACTCGGCAAATTCACAATTTGCGCGAATCTCGTCCGGGTTTCCGAAAGTTGCTTTTTCTTTTACCTTATTTTTGTTAGGCAATTCGCTGTTTGGTTTCCTCAATTTTTAAAAAGTGCTTTGCAGAACGAAGTTGCGTCAGAGTGTCCCTGCACAGAATGCTCCCAGGAATAGTAGCAATCGCAATTAATATCGGCGGTCTGACCGCCGCGGTGATTCTCGTTATCGCGAGTACAATCAACATGGAAAGAGAAGTCCGAAGCAGAGAAAGGAGAAGGGAACGAGTTTCAGAGTTTTCTGAGTCGTAGCAGCCTCAAACCTCAAGCTCTAACCCGTCGTCAGCCACTATCGTCTCCCTCCATATCGCCTTGGCTTCCGAGATCATCTCCTCGGGAGTCTCATCGTCATCGTTGACGTGAGTCAGTACAAGTTTCTTTGCTCCAGCCGAGAGCGCAGCGTTGGCCGCTTCGGTTGGTGTCGCGTGCTTAGGGGGTCTCGCCTTGGCAACGTCCTTCTGGAGAAATGTGGCTTCGTGAATTAGCAGGTCCGTGTTTCTAGCCAGAGGTAGCAAGCACTCGCAAGGTTGCGTGTCTCCCGTGTACGCTATCACTCTACCGTTGCCTTTCTCCTCTTTCAGCCTGTACCCGAGGCAGGGAACTGTGTGATCCATAGCGAATGTGGAAACTGCAAAACCGGGTATTGATATTCCCTGACCGGACTGCAGTTCAACGAGGTTGATTTGGAACTTTTTTGTAAAAGCAACCCTGGTTATACGCTCGACCGTGGAAAAGTAATCCGTGAGGCCTGGCGGCCCGTAGACGTTGAGGTTCGACGATTTCTTCTGGATCGCCATCGTTTCGATTATCGACGTCAGCCCTGTAACGTGGTCTGAGTGATAGTGCGTGACAAAGATATCGTTGATTGCAGATACATCCACGTCGCTTTTAATCAGCCTGTGGATCGAACCGTCACCGCAATCGAGCAACGTAAGCTGCCTTTCATTGTAAACGCCTATGCAGGAAAACCCTCTGTTCTTGCTCGGCACAGCCGCGGAGGTACCGAAGAATTTTATCCCCAACATCTTCCTACGTCATCTCGAATCTTATTCTTTCGACTACTCCGCTAGATCGTGTCCGAATTAGGGCATCAGTTTGATTATTCATGACTTGCCGGCCGATCCAGCTTCTTCTTCGATCAATTTGTACCCGTTGGCCTTCGTCCAGTACCTGAGAAGATCTATCGAAAGCAAGACATCTTCGGCGTTTGCCTCCAGGTCAAGCTTCCTCAGATCTTCCTCGGCCCTGCTCTCCATAAAGTCAAACCCGTCCAGCTCCTCTACCGTGATTGAGCGCTTCCACTCAGGCGAGTAGAGTTCATAGTGAACTTCCTTTTCCTTCGGAATCACGGAGATGTTTACTGCGAGGAGATCCGCCGCACCTATTGACAGTCTTGAATTATCGACTCCCCTGATCTGAAGCGAGCTCCCCTTGAGCTTGGCGGTCAAAAAGTCGATCAGATTCTGGCGCCCGTCATCAGACGGAGGCGCTAATTTTTTACTCAAATCGGAAGAAAGACAGTGCTCCCTGTTCCTTTTGTATCTATGCCGGTCACCTGGCAAAACGAGATGCTCGTCTTTAGAATTTGTCCATTGCAGTTGACAGAGCCCAAGAGTTCGTCATATAATAGCAATGCGGATGATACTCTACATAACCACTATTTTCTCAGAGATTCGCCATTCCCGCCGTTGTGGTTTCCGCCTCCAGAGCCTCTTGATGATGATGAAGAACCGTTTGATTTTACAGACTCGGAACTTGCATTGGGCGAGGCTGTAGGCGAATGTGGTTCCTGTGGCTGCTGTTGCTGCTTGTCGTCCACCAGCTTCTGCTGTTGCTCATTGGGTATCTGGGGATGGTGCTCCTTCTTCCACAGTGTATCGGGGACTCCCTGCGCCTTGTTGGCGTATCGAGCGAGCGAAAAAAGAAAATCGGACAGTCTGTTCGCGTAAACAATCACGTTTGGGTCAACAGATTCCACTGATGCAAGCGCCACAATTCGTCGCTCCGCTCGCCTGGAGACCGTTCGGGCAAAGTGGAGCCTGGCGCTCAGGTCGGTTCCAAAGGGCACGATAAAGTTCCTGATCGGCTGGACTGATTCATCGACCCTGTCTATGCACTTTTCAAGAAACTCTATGTCAGAGTCCTTGACTGCGTAGGAAGGATCTTCGGAGCCTGCGAGAATTGCTCCAATCGCGAAAAGTTTGTTCTGGACTACCTCAAGAACCGAGTCGATGTAACTCAGCGCCTCTCTGGAACCTGACGAGCCTTCGTGAATGTAGGATCGCGCCACGCCTATTATCGAGTTCGTCTCATCGACGGCTCCGTATGCCTCAACGCGGGCATTGTCTTTCCTGACTCTCTTGCCGCCAAATAGTCCTGTTTCTCCCTTGTCTCCTGTCTTTGTGTAGAGCTTCAATATTGAACCAGTTCTTCTCTTCTTGTCTTTTTTCTGTTTCTATCAACCTCTTTCCCTTCTAGTATCAGAAGAGATAGAGGAAGAAGCGATAACTTTCATTCCCCTTACAATCTGATATTTAATTTATTTCAATGGGAGCCAGATGCCAAATTTCCGAGAAAAAAGAGTTGCACGCCCATCGCAATTCTCGGTTTGCGGCAAATTTGCTCGTAGCGGTTTCCATACCTCTTGGTCCCGACCCACTGGCGCAACTTCTTGAATGCCGCGAATCGATCCCCTTGACAATTTGCAGGTGTGGATCTGACGAAATATATACTCGTCTTAACTCCTTTCTCAGCTGAAAGACTGCGAAGGAAACAGAGAGAAGGGGCGGTTGCTGAAAAGGTGACGGAACAATCCATCAAAGATTTCGGTTCGCGTGATGACCTCCAGGTAAAAACTGCAATAGTTAGCGTGTTCGACAAAACCGGTCTTATCGAGTTCGCACGCTTGCTACACGCAAGCGGCGTGACAAATCTAATTGCAACTGGTGGGACGCTCTCTGCTCTCCAGAGAGAAGGGATAGAAGCAACAGCTCTCGAAAGAGTAGGGCACTTTTCCGAGATGCTCGAAGGTCGAGTCAAGACGCTTCAGCCGGAGATTTTCGCGGGCATTCTTGCTAGGAAGACCAGCGAGGATCACATGCGACAGGTGCGAGACAAGAAAATTGGAACTATCGACATGGTCGTATGCAACTTTTACGCCTTTGAGAGCACAGCGTCGAGAAAAGGGGCGACCGACGAGGAAATCATCGAGATGATCGACATTGGCGGCCCATCTCTCGTGAGGGCGGCTGCGAAGAACTATGAGTCCGTTTGCGTTGTTCCCTCACCTTCTCTGTACAAAGAGATAGGCGACGAACTTTCACGAAACGGTGGGCGCATTTCATACGAGACTAGAAAGAAAACGGCCCTCAAGGCGTTCGAAGTTGTCGCTTCTTACGATATCTCAATATACAACACACTAAACTCGAGGTTCAGTTCCGGGCTCTTCGCGGACTCTTTCTATCTCTCTGCGCGCAGCTTTGAGGTTCCCAAATACGGAGAAAACCCTGACCAGAAGGCGATGATTTACGCAATCAAGGGGAGCGAGGGAGGAGTCCCAGCGTGGAAGCAGCTCTTTGGAGACGTGCGCTCGTACAACAACTACCTCGACATCGCGAGCTCGTTTGAGATCCTCAAGGGCTTTGAGTCGATGCCAGCTGCTGCGACCGTTAAACACGGTCAGATCTCAGGTTTTGCGACGTCGAACTCCGGCCTTGCCGATGCATACAGGCTAGCTCACGCCTGCGACCCCGAAGCTGATTTCGGCAACACCACGGTACTCAATCGCGTTGTCGATAGCGAGACAGCGAAGCTGATCGGAAAAAATGAAGGCGGCGGTTCGGAAGACGTTTCGGTGTATACCGAGATTGTGCTCGCTCCCGGATACGAAAGAGAAGCTCTTGAACTCTTGAAAGCCAAGCAGAAAAAGAAAATTAGGATAATTGAAACGGGAGCGCCTTCGTCATACCCATTTGACGTGAAGCTCATGGAGGGACTGGCATTGGTTCAGCAGTCCCCAAACTACGAATTGAAGCTAGATCCTTCCAAGGTAACTGTTGAGACAACCGCAAAGCCCACTGCAAATGATATGGCGATCCTCCTGGGGCTGTGGGAGGTTGTGAGGCGAGTAACCTCGAACGGAATAGTCGTCGGGAACGGAGAATACGATGAAAGCAGCGGTACCCTCAGAAAGCTATGGACTCTGGGGGTCGGCTCATTCAGGAAGCGAAACGGCGCCACCTTGATTGCTCTTCAAAATGCAGGAGAGCGGGCACGAGGAGCCTACTGCGCGTCGGATGGATTCTTTCCGTTCCCGGACAGCGTAGAGATGCTGGGCAATGCTGGCATCCGAGGAATAATTCAGCCCGGTGGCTCGCAGAGCGATAGAAAAGTGATCGAGATGGCAAACAGATTTTCAATCCCCATGCTCCTCACACACGAGCGAGCCTTCAAGCACTAGACGGGAGAGATAATTCTGTCTTCCCGCTTTGATCATCTTCTTCAATCCCGCTTTTTGCAAGAGAAATGCAAAAGAAGACAAAGACAGCGTGTGAGAGGTAGCTACATTCTCAAACATTGAAGATTGGTCTCTGCATACCCAACTCTGGAAAAGCAGCTGGAAAGCAGGCTATCGATGAACTGGCAGATCTTAGCGAGAGGTATGGATATGATTCGATTTGGACAAACGATCACCTTCTCGTTTCGGCGGAGTATGCGCCTAACTACGGAAGGATACTCGAGTCGCTGACAACGCTATCGTACCTCGCCGGACGGACGAAGAACGTTCTCCTCGGCACGAGCGTCATTGTCTTCCCGATGCGCGAAGTAGTCCTGTTCGCAAAGCAATCGACGGCGCTCCAAATCCTGTCTGAGGGGAGACTGATTCTCGGACTAGGCGCAGGCTGGCTTTCACAGGAATTCGAAAATGTCAGGTCGGACTTCTCCCAGAGGGGACAGTACTACGATGAGGGCTTGCAGCTCTTTAGGTGGTTCATGAGAGGTAACGCGAACTTTACTGGAGAATTCTACGCGATCAAGGATGGCGTCTTTGAACCTACTCCGAGCAAGCACATACCAATTCTCATCGGGGGGAACTCTGGACAGAGCATACGGAGGGCGGCAAAGCTCGGAGACGGCTGGTTTCCAATCGCAATATCCCCAAAAGAACTCCGAGCAGGAAAGCAGAAACTTACGCAACTCACTAGCAGACGAATGGAGATTGCGATTCGACTTGCTGTCGTGTTTGCTGAAAAGCCGGGGTCGGTCAAGTCTCTGGCGATGAGAAATTCGACGGGCGAGGTAAACGCACGCCTTGCGGGCACGAGCGAGGAGATACTTGGACAGATCAGGAAGTATAGACTGGCAGGTCTCAATCACCTTGTCTGCTACTTTGGGGACAGAGAGCCCAAGATACTCAAGGTGAAAGCTACAAAGTTTGCAAGGGAAATCATGCCCTCAATTTGAATCCTCGCAAGGAACATGACATGAACGGTTTCGAAAGACGCAGAATCCGCATTGTTCTCTAGGCTAATATAGCATATTTTGTTCTTAGTGCGGATGTGATTTCAAACATAAAATGAGTACTGTACGGCAAACTGCAACCTCCGAAGGCTATGCTCACCCCGAAGTCATAGTTGACACGAATTGGGTGCTCGACCACATCTCAGACCCCAAAGTGAGAATTGCCGAAGTAGACTATGACCCCACCTCGAACTACAATCAAGGGCACATTCCAAATTCCGCGCTTTTTGATTGGAAGAAGGACATCAACGATCCGGTGCGAAGAGACATTCTGAGCAAGCAGGCCGCAGAAGACCTCCTGAGCAGAAACGGAGTATCAAATGATACGACGCTCGTCCTTTACGGCGACTTCAACAACTGGTTTGCAGCCTTTGCATTCTGGGTATTGAAGTACTACGGTGTGAAGGATGTCAGGTTGATGAACGGAGGCAGGAAGAAATGGATCGAGGAAGACAAGCTGCTGGTAAAGGACACGCCATTGTTCCAGAAGGGCAGTTTCAAAGCGTTAGACCCCGATCAATCGGTCAGAGTCTATCTCGATGATGTGAAGAGGGCGCTCGAGAACAAGAGGATAGGCCTTGTGGACGTCAGGGGACCGAAAGAGTTCTCGGGAGAGATTCTTGCGCCGCCAGAGTATCCTACTGAGCACGCCCAGCGAGGAGGGCACATCCCCGGCGCGGTCAACATCCCATGGGCTCAAGCGGTGAAGGAGGATGGAACCTTCAAGCCTCGCGAAGAACTGGAGCAGCTATACAAACCAAAAGGAATCACTCCAGATAGGGAAGTGATAACCTACTGCCGCATAGGCGAGAGATCGTCTCACACGTGGTTTGTGCTAAAATATCTGCTGGGATACCCAGACGTAAGGAACTATGACGGTTCGTGGACGGAGTGGGGAAACCAGGTCAGACTGCCAATCGAAAAGTAGTTGCTGAACTGCCCTAACGCGATGCAGGGGGCAAGAGCGAGCGGCTCTTTGACTTTTGGAATCCCTCTGCTATTCGCACCTTTTTTTCCAAACCGGATTGCGTCAATCTTGCTGTAGACTTGCTCCCGCAAGGAGCAATACTCATCGATGAGAGTACAGGATTACGAGATGCGCTTCTTTACCCGATTCTACTGTTCGTTACGTCGGATTAGTTTAGTGGCCTTTTCCTTCTGCTTCCTTCTTATCTCCTCTTCCTGAACTTTTGCTTTCTCACTGAATTTTTGCACTATGAAGTGAAAGAGGTTTCCCTCTTTTCGTGATTCGAGTAAGTTATTCTTTGTCTGGTCGCTCCATCTGATCATTTCAATGTCAGAGGTAGGGTCGTCAGTGACGAGGTGAACTACAGCGCCATCCGGTTTTTGCTCTAGCAGCTGATTCAGGTTTGCAAGAGTCGTGGCGCACTCGGTTCCAATCGAGAACATTTCCTCGTCTGGCAGTGCTTTGAAGCACCTTACCTTCAGCTCTCTGATCCGAGATCCTATAGCTTCTGCCGCTTTCCTTCCTTTCTTCAACCCTGCGAGATCTTGGGCATTGAAACTTTCAAATTGGGCAATCCAGCCACTCTCATAAGAAGAACTGTTGGCGGGAGAGGGGTCGACCTGGAGAGTCACGTTGAATTTCGCGATCTGTCCGGAGACAGGGCTTCTGACAGGCCCGAAATACCTTCCAGACTCCACCGTTGCAATTGCTTGATTTTGGCTCACGTTGCTCAACTGTGTCTTTAGTTTGATGGAAGTGAACTTGCCAGCGAGGAAGGATAGCACCGTAGTGATGCCCATCGTACCAGTTCCGTCCGGAGCGGGTCTTATCCAGACATCGTTACCGACGTCGTAGTAGAGTTCGTCGGGGAACTCGCAATGATCTACTTCCACGCGGCCTGATGCTCACCAACAGTTCTCGATCGGATTCTCTTCTACTTCTTCCACTTAATTTCGCTCGGTCACTTGGAAGTCGCCAAGAAGCCTAGCACAGGTAAGATAGCGAGCCGAAACGTGCTTTAAAGTACAGCCTGGACAGAGTATAGTTAGTTTACCACTATTGAAATAACCAAGATGATAAAGCCAACAATGGCTGCGACCTCGGTGGCTACGAGCGGCATGTGCGTCATCTGCGTACCGAGGCCTCCCCCAATGATAATCAATAGACCGAGAAAGAAAAGAGGATACTTTAGGATCTTCGGCATCACGTGTCTGCCCGGAGGTTGTTGTTTCAACTCCTTCCCCACTTCCTAGAACTTGAACAAAAGATGATCCACGGGCAGTCCCGCCGCGAGAGCGCGGATATACAGGTCCGCGAAAAATATTGTCAGGAGGCTGACCCAAGCGAGCAGCTCGTGCCGAGCGTTCCACCACGACTGCACGTCAAAAATCTTCTTGCGAGTTCTGCCCACAGGTGTGCAGCTGTAGCAGTCAATGTTACCGCCTATCAGGTGCCTGAATGCGTGGCAGGAGAGGGTCCAAGATGTTAGTGTGAGCGCGTTGGCTAGTAGCACCAAGCTCCCAATCCTCAGGGAGTCCTGGTAGATCAGGGAAATGTAAAAGTCGTAATAAAAGAACGGGAGAAGAATAATCCCCGCGTATAGGAAGTACCTGTGCAGGTTCTCAAGCTGGAAGAACACGTTCCGCTCGCCCGTGTATTGTCGCGTCCTGCCATCGTCTCTGTCAGTGTTCGCACAGCCCAGCGGGTGGTGGAAGAGGTGCCTGTGGTAATCCTTCCGGTACGCGTAACAAGTGAGCCTGAAGAGACCCGGTATGGGGACGATGAGGACGGTCGGGCTGTAGAAGGGATCAACGTAACCCGTGATAAGACCGACAGGATAGGTGACAAGAGCCCAGCTGCCGACTGCGAGGATGAGTATGAAAGTCCACAGCCGCCAGTTTGCCTCGAGAATTTCAAAAGGGAAGAGATACTTTTGAGGGGCTGTCTTCTGCAAGTGAGAGGTTTTACCCTCAGACTAGTATATGCTCTGAACGATTCTATTATGGGTTTTCCCACGAGTTATTTTGCATGACTTGTATTCAATTATCTTCTTCTTTCAGTGTTCCACATCATGGTTCTCTCGGCATGGCCGAGCTCTTTCGTTCGAAAGCTTGCGTGTCTTCCTGTAATCACTGGAGCCGAGAATTGAAAGGCACCGGTACTGCTTAAATAGAAACTCTCAACTGAGAGAACTTGCGGTAGATTCTCAACTAAACACAGACGAGAGATTAGACAGGAGTTGTTGATGATTTTCCAATGAGCTGGGGTACTTTAGCAGGAGAGCAGAAGGTAGACACCGAGATAGAGGCAAAGCCGAGAGCTCACCCGCGCGGGATGAGATTCCAAGGCGTGAACGCGTTGGTCACGGGAGCGGGCAGAGGATTTGGGAGCCTGATTGCAACAGCCCTTGCGGACGAAGGGGCGAACGTCGTGGTTGCGTACAACACCTCGAAAGACGGTGCCGAAAAACTAGCGCAACAGATTCGGTCTACGGGTCGCAAATCCATGACGGCGAAGGTAGACATTACAAAGTGGCCCGAAGTAAAGTCGATGACTGAAAAGGTCTGGAATGAGTTTGGTCCTATAGATTTGCTAGTCAACAACTCCGGAGACGTCTCAAACAAGCAAATGTCGTGGAGGCAGATTACGGAAGAGGCAATTGATCAAACGCTTGCCGTGGACATCAAGGGCACGCTATTCATGCTTCACGAAGTTGGCTCGAAAATGCTGGAGCGCAAGTCCGGTACGATAGTCAATGTGGCGTCGAATGTAATCGTGACCGGCAGCCCAAGAGCACCTCAGTACGCTGCCTCGAAGTATGGCGTCATCGGCCTCACAAAGTCTTACGCACTCGCGTTCTCCCCTTGGGTTAGAGTAAATGCGGCATGCCCCGGTTACATGGACACAGCTGCGACCACGAGCAGGGCGGACTGGACTCCGCAAAGACGCAAGTGGATCGTCGACCACACAGCTCTCAAGCGCATCGGCAAACCCGAGCACATAGTCCCGGTAGTTCTCTTTCTAGCCTCTGACGATTCTATTCATATGACCGGGAACATCGTAATCGCAGACGGCGGCTTTAGCATGCCCGGCGCCTAAAGGACTAACGCAATGTGAGAGAAGAAAGAAAGAGGATAAGAAGCAGCTACAATGAGAGTTTCGTTCGCTCTCAAGTAGCTCACTCTTGCTTTTAGAGAACATTTCCTTTCTCTCATGTTCTCTTCTTCTCCTCTCTCAACGCTTCCACCAATTTTATTTGCGTTGAGAGTGTCCACATCGATCTTTCTCAACTCCACTCTCATTTCATTTCTTTACAGAAGTTAAAGCTCGCCGAAGATACGGAGGCGAAAAACATTCTGAATCTCCATATTCCGGGTTAGCAATTGTTTAGAAACAAGGCATAATAGATAGGTCGGAGAACTAAAGAAATCAGAAGCAAGGAGAAAGAAAATAGTCGAGCCCGTTTTCGCTGGGCACTTGACTAGTAGCAATTCTTTGCTTCGCATAGCATTTTAGTGATTTCCAGAATTTTGGGAGAAGACACGTTGCGAGTGAAAGAAATAGTAGAAGAAGAACAGAAGCATCATCGAGAGATTGATCTGGAGGAAGATGATATCGCTCCGCATGGAGATAAGGATGCAAAGAAGGTATTGAGCGGCACGACCGAGGATATGGAAATCGTAGTCGAGCCCTGGAAGAAGCTTATCATTCACGAGCTCCTAGAATACAAGTTCGAGGACCTCGCTAAACTAGTCGCTACACAATCGGTGCAGCAGGGAGGTACCGCAATCCCAACGATAAGCTGGGCCGAAGGCGTCGCCTTCCTGATCAGCCCATTCCCCGACGAGAGCGAGGTAATCATTGAGGAAAAGTTGAAGGGAATCATACACTACAACACCATCCTCTTCGCTCTAAAGCCGACATTCGAGGCCGAGATATTCATGAGGGGCTCTCAGATCAGAATAAACCTGATCGACGTGGGGACTAACGACATCTTCAAGAAACTTGCAAAGACGCTGAAGGAGCATGCGAAGATGCCTCACTCTACAGGCGTAGCAACCTCACTCACTCCGCTCCAGCAGAGCGCTCCGGCTGGCCTACAGTAGACGTAAGAAAGCTTTAGTCATCCTGAAAGTCCACCTCTCCTATCTTAGATGCTCACAGGGCATGAAGAACTCCCTAGTCGCCTCTATACTCCTCCAACTCGCCGATTACACTGAGATGGAGGACGACCAGCCCTACAGGGCGAGGGCGTACAGACGGGCAGCCCAGACGATCGAGTCCATGAGAGAGGACATCGAGGATCTGTGGAAGGCAGGTACCTTGACGGAAATTCCCGGCGTCGGAGAGAATATCGAGAAGAAGATAGACGAGATACTGAGGACGGGCAAGCTCGAGACGCTCGAGAAGATTAAGAAAAGGACGCCCGTTGACGTCGCTTCACTCCTCAAGGTCGAAGGCATCGGGCCGAAGACGGCAAGGGACTTGTACGCTCAGCTTCAGGTAAAGAATCTCGAGGATCTCGAGGCAGCGATAAGAGCCGGCAAGCTCAGAAACTTTAGAGCACTCGGGGTAAAGACCGAGGCGCAACTTCTGGAGAGGATTCAGAACGCGCGCACCCAGTCAAACCGCGTCCTCCTTGTAAAGGGAATCTTCCTCGCCAACCGAGTCATGCAACAGATCAAGAAAATCCCAGGAATCAAGAGATTTGCTGCGGCGGGCTCGCTTCGTAGGATGAAAGACACGATTGGCGACCTCGACGTCCTGATCGAGACAGACGACCCGAGAAAATCAATCGAGTACTTCACAAAGGGGGACGAAGTCAGGGAGGTCGTTCTCTCTGGAGACCTCAAGACTTCGGTGAAGATTGACGAAAACTTCCAGGTAGATGTGAGAGTAATCCCCGAAAAGTCGTGGGGTGCAGCCCTCCTCTACTTCACCGGTTCAAAGGCCCACAACATCGAGCTGAGGACTGTCGCTACACGTAAGGGGCTCAGGCTCAACGAGTACGGGCTGTTCAAGGGCGGGGACAACAACAACGGCACCGCGGTTGCCGGAGAAACGGAGGAGAGCATCTACTCCGCACTGGGACTTGATTACGTCGAGCCAGAGCTCAGGGAAAACAGGGGCGAGATCCAGGCTGCCGCCGCGCACACTTTACCTCATCTTCTCACAACCGGGGACATCAAAGGGGACCTACAGATGCACACAGACTGGAGCGATGGTACCGAAACCGTTGAGGTCATGGCGGAGGCTTCGAGGAGGCTGGGGTACGAGTACATTGCGATTACAGACCACATTGGATCACTAAAGATTGCAAACGCGCTGAATGAAACTCGCATCAAGGAGCAAAGGAAGGTAATCGAGAAACTCAACGAGTCCTACGAAAAGTCGGGTGTGAAGTTCCATGTTCTTCAAGGGGCCGAGGTCAACATCAAGGCCGACGGCAGGCTCGACATGAAGGACTCTGTGCTCAAGGAGTTTGACGTGGTCCTTGCGTCTATTCACAGCGGGTTCAAAGACGATGCCCAGAAGATTACCATGAGGATAGTAAGCGCACTTGAAAATGAAAACGTGGACATACTCGCCCATCCAACAGGCAGGCTGCTGCTTGAGAGGAGCGGCTACGCGTTTGATGTGCCAAAGGTCTTCGATAAGGCAATCTCGACCTCCACGGTTCTTGAGATTGACGCTCACCCGAGCAGGCTTGACCTGAACGATGAGAAGGCGCATGAAGCCCTCAAGGCCGGATGCCTGCTTTCAATTGACACGGACTCTCACGAATCGAGCGAGCTGGAATACATGAGCCTCGGGGTCGCTCAGGCAAGACGGGCTTGGGCAGAGAAGAAAGACATACTGAACACTAGAGACTACCACGAACTCGTACGATACCTCTCATCTTGAGAGAGTAAAGCGAGATCTTTCACTTCTCTTTGATATCCCAGTGCGAATGGTAACAACGAATAATTAATTCCCTCCAGCCCTCACACCGAAGTTCAACCGTTTGATGCACGACTCTCAGGGAGCAAGGTCGCGGTCTTACAAGGTTCCGATACGTATCTTCATAGCGGCTGTAATCCCTTTCCTCCCGGCACTCCTCTTTGAAAAGTACACGTTCCATCTTTACCTGATTGCTGATCCGAATTTCTTTTTCTATTCAGGCTGGAGGTGGTGGGTCGACCTGATCTGCTTCGGAGTAGGAGGGGTCGCCTCAGCCCTCGTCGTGGGTCCGCAGAGGAGGAAGATCGGAACTATGCCACCAATCATAGCCTCCGCGGCTCTCATAATTGCCCTAAACGTGGTCCCGCTATGTGATGCCAGAGAGTGTTACGTTAGCTCGACCGACGGTCTTGGTCAGCTCAGGGATTTCCTTCTGTTTGCTTCGGTTGGCGTGGTCACTGCAGCATCCACATCCACTTCTCCTGCGTTTTCAAGGAAAAGTATCAGCGGTGAAAAGCTTGCAGGGAACGGCGACCCACGGATAAATATTCGCAACAGCGATCTCAAAACATATTTCGATAACGCCTTTGAGTTTGGCGTCCTGACGCTCCTGGGCTACGCCCTGAGCTTCTATCCAATCATGCACATTTTCGCAGGTGTGAGCGTCCCCTATCCACAAGACTATCTTCAGTGGTTCCTGGCGGGAGCTCCCGCAGCAATCAGCTGCTCGCTGCTGGCTCTAGACAAGTTCGATGGTAAGAAATTACTCTTTATGGTATTCCTGACGGGCATCTCGGGCGTCATACTCGGGATTGCCCTAGGCGTCCTCCTTCCCTGCGAAGCATGCGAGAACTATGGTGTCTCCATCGCTTCAATCCTGATAGTTGCGTCGCTCTTTAGCCTCCCAGCTGTTGTGTTCGCTTCAAAATCATTGTTTCCTCGTGAAATCAATTCTCGCAAAACTGGAGTAGCAAGGCCGCGGTCAACCACGCGAGCCCCCGTCGCCATAAGCGCAACAGTAATCGTTGTGACAATGATTCTGCTATGGAGCCTTTTCTTCGTCGGCTCAAACTATCAGGCGTCGCTTGTCAACGTCTTTGGCGGAACGACGGTGTCACGCTTTTCTCCGTTCGAAGTAGGAGGAACCTTCGTATACGACGCGGGATACCTCGCAATCCCAAGAGTTGCCACGAGCGCGGTCGGCGTGAATGTGAGTTTTGGCGGCACGTCAATAGACTCGGCAAGGTTTCCCAATGATTTCCTCGCCGCCGGCGTGGGTGACCAGTCTCCGAACTGCTGCAAGGATGGATTAGATCTGTTCTACAGGGCTGATGTCGCATTGTTCAGCAACGGTAGTGAGTATGCCCTAGCTAGGGCCTGGTGGGCGTGTGACCCCAACGCTGCTTGCGGGGGATACAGCTGGCAGCAACTTCTTCACCTCAGTGCGGCCCAGTTGCCCTCGAGAGCATTATCACACTGGGTGCAGGTCGAAATGAATTGGACTGATTCTGGACAGATCGTCTGGTACTACAGGATTAATTACAACGAAACGAGTAGTTCCCCTTGGATAGCATACAGTAGTTACGACCCTCCGAAGATTCAGAACCATTACTGGGATGCAGGACTGTTTTACGTAGGAGAAGGGAACCGTCCTGCATACTATGCGTACTTTTACCAGTTCGGTGTATCAAGCGCCTACCCCATAACCGACCGCAGCTGGCGCATCTATGAACAGTGCCCCATGCTAGTCTTGAACGGCGCCTGGACATGTGCACCAAAGGCGGGCTTCATAAATGGAATACACTCCTTCTGGAAGGTGCTCTACACAGCCGGAGCAAGCTACAGCGGAATGAATTTTTCCTACCTCGGAGGCCACGAAGTGGAGTTCTACTATTCGGGTACCAGTCCAGCAGACGGCACTCCAATTTGGTGAGTCAGGAAAAAAAAGCACAGAGAGAGGGAAGGGGAGGTCTCCGTTCATGTCCCGCTCTTTTTAAGCATGGTGAGCTTTCGATGCTCCTGCATCAAGCACCTGTCGTACACAACTTTGATTCCGCTTCTTGCAACTTTTTCCTCAGCCTCTGCATTGTGAATCCCAAGCTGCAACCAGAAAACCTTTGGTTTCTTTGAAGTGACATCATCGACGTAATTCGGAACGTCCTCGCTCGGGCGAAAGACGTCCACGATGTCAACTTCGCCTGGGACATCGGCGAGCCTCTTGTATGATTTCTGTCCAAGTATCTGATCTGCGCTTGGATTCACAGGGATGATGCGGTACCCTTTTTCCATCAGGTAAGCCGGGATAGAGTACGCGTCCTTCTCAGGGTTCTTGGACATGCCGATGACCGCAATCGTCTTGTACTTTTCTAGGATATCAAAAATCTCTTCTTGCGGGGGATTTTGCACTACCATGGCTTTGGAAAAACACCTTTCTCTCTCCAGTATTCAGCAATCTTGCTTTATCGTCAAAGGCGCTTTTATCGTTTGATTTTTGTAAGGCAATGAATGAAGAAAAAGCGAAATGGAATCGAGGAATCAGAACAGTATGCCGCCTATGCCTCAAGCGTTCTGAATGGTTAGCAAGAATCTTCGTTCCTTTGTTTCCTAGAATGATTTTCTTGGCAGGAAATCGTCGCAAAGCACTCTAGCACTGCGCTACATTTATTTTGGCTCCTTGAAAACAATGATTTCTCAAAGACGATCTGTCGCACAAGGTAACGGGGCATTGGCAACCCGCACGCTCAGATGATTTTGAAGAGGAAGAAGAAAAGGACACAATGAACGCAAGATTAACAGAGAAGATTTTGGACAGTGATCCGACGCATGACTACCAAGTGCTCGCAATGATGGAGAAAAAGTTCGAGGAGAGGGATCCGCGCTACTTCAACGAAGTCTTGTTGAACGAACCAACCCTTGTCGTCAGGGTTCACGCGGTGACGGCACTCAGCGAGATTGGCGACGAAAGCTCGGTTCCGGTTCTCGCAGAGGTGATGAAGAAAGATCCCAGTCCTCTAATCAGGCACGAGTGCGCGTTTTCTCTCGGTCAGATGGGGCTCAGGAGCGCCGTCCCTTACTTGTGCGACTCTGCGCTCAACGACCCATCCGAGATAGTTAGACATGAGTCAGCCGCCGCGCTCGGCGCGATCGGTGACGAGAGCGCAAGAGAAGCCTTGGAAAAAGCCTCAAAGGATCCTAGCGACGAGGTCAAAGGATCCGCGATTGCTTCACTGTTTAACCTAGATTTCCTTGCCTACTCCGCAAAGCATCCTCTGACAGCTATCGTAAATGAAAGGGAGGAAGCGGAGAGAACAAAAAGGAAGAAAGAAGAAAGCGAGTCCCGGAGGATGCCGCATCCTTAGAACTTTTCAAAGGCTTCGTTTAGTTCTCTGTGGAGACCGTTTCTCCACTCGTCAAACCCCGAGGGCGAATCTGGATACTTTAGGTTGTGCTCTATCAGCGTCTCGCTCTTCTTAGCCGTGAATTGCAGCCCCTTTGCAAGACCAGGGTGCGTCGCGATGCGAGCGAGCATTGCCGGTCCGAGCATCCTCAACCTGCTAAACTTCGGGTGCTCCCTGTTCACGATTGCCGCGACGTCCTCTTCCGAGAGGAAGTACTTCATGCCGTAACTTATTTCGTCGTTTGAAAGCGTCTGGAGGTACCTCCGCAGGACTTCAAAACTCGCCATCTGGTATCCGTGGTGCCTCATGTAGTCGATGTTGTATCTCCACAGCGAAGCCTCGCTCGTGTCTCCCACCTCGATCGCTTGCGCGGCGACTCTGCCGAGTATCACACTTGCGTAGATTGATGGGCCTATCCCTCCTGCGTCTATGGGTCTAGCCATCCAGCCGGCGTCGCCTACTATGGCGTATCCGTTTGCGACGAGGCAGTCGTTGTGCCGCCTGACCGAGACCTGCCAGCTCCCTTTTGTATTTCCCGAATCCGCCTCGCCTGGCGATTGGAGTGGGTTCTTGATGGCCTTGTTTTGCCTCACGTATTCGTCGATTAGGTCCTGCAATCCGTCTTTGCGATTGTACTTTGCGTTTCGAGCGTCGAGCGCCTTTTTCTGAACGCCTAAACCAATATTGACTTTGGCTTCGCCTTTGGCGAAGGTCCAGCAGTTATGCACATTGAATATGGGGCTAAAATCTCCCGCCGAATTGAGATCATAGACAGGCCCAGAGTAGGGAATCCGAGCGAGTTTTCGAATTCTTACGTAGATGCATCCATCCCCGATGAAGAACCTGTTTCGTTGATTGTT
Organism: Nitrososphaerota archaeon; assembly: GCA_021325255.1. The sequence continues at coordinate 44,972 of JAJPHP010000039.1, forward strand.
CTTTGCCCTCCATAGGTTTTCTTCCTTGAAAAAGTTAGCTTGGTAACCTGAAACAATTGCGACCCATGCCCCTTTCTTCTTGTTCAGTTTGATTGATGCGACAACCTTCAGACTCGCGAGAAGCATCCATAGATCGATTATCAAACTTCGCGAGACCGTGGTGTAGTTTCTCTTATCAGATCGTCCGTTCCTGCCCTTTTCTATCGTGCCGTCGCCGAGGTACATTCCTCTGAGTAGCGAGAGCTTGCCCTCTTCCGAGAGATTGTAAACCCACGGAGGCAATTTCTTGGTGTGGGCTCCTATACCAAAGCATTTTCCAAAAAGAGTACCGACGAGAGAATTCGTAATCTCTATGTTGTGACATGGAAGTGTTCTATCCGCTCTCTGACCGTCCCAGACCAGCCAATTGTAGCCAAGGGAATCGATTAGATTTTTGATTCTCTCGACATGCTTTTCGTTTGTGTTTGAAATAGTAACATGACCGCGCTTTATGCAGCCTTCAGAAACGTACCAGCCACAGAGCTCGAGGAACTCATTACTAAGAGGCACCTTCACCGGAAGCTTTGTTCCCTTGGGATGCTTCGCTCGGCCTGTTTTACTTTGGTAACTGCCGTCAGGGGCGCGTCCATTGAAAAAGTGTTTTGAAATTCCGACATGAACATAATCCCCTTCCGAGATTCCCTCGACATAGTCGAGAGCATTGATAAACGAAATTTGGTCTTGATTCTGTTTCGGAAGGAGCAATACAAGATAGTCTCCATGCCTTCGCGTTGCGTGGGTACTCTTTACGAGTAAATCTGCAGGCTTCCATGTCTCGCCCTCCTTCTGATTCCACACCCTGACGAGATGGTCAGGAGTCATCTTGATTTCAAAGTTGAGCATGCTTGGCGTCACACTAACAAGCTCTCCGTTGTATTCCCTGACGCTGGTATCGGCTACGGGGATCCATCCCGAAGACGTTAGTATCTCATCCCCAATTTTGATATCTTGAATAGGCTTCAGACTATTTTTGCAAACGACAGGTGTGTCAGGTGCAAGGCAGTATCCTCCTGGTGCCAGGTATTGGTCGAGGTGAATGATTGCATACTTTGAGTCAAACCAGGTGGGGTCGTCGGCGCCTTTTTTAAAATCGAAGATGTACCTTCCCGTGCTCTCTAGGTCGTCCCTGTTTATCTCCTTCTCAATCTTTGACTGGATCGGAAGATTAGGGCGGAGCTTCGTAGCAGATCCCGCCGCGTCGACGACTAGCCTCGCAGTTTTTTTGAACTCCGTACCGTCGGCCATGTTTCTGCCGATCACTCCGGTGATCGCCCCGTTTTCCGAAAGCGGTCTGTCAACTACGACATTGAAAACAAACTCTACGCCAAGTTTCTTTGCGTCCTCGACCTGCCTGCGAGGGAGTATTTTCCGGTTCAGGATGTAACCCTCGCCCTCGAACAACACCTTGGTCTCGTGGTCCGGCGAGTAGACGAGAACTCCTTCGACCCTGTGCTCAAGCTCGGGCTTGCCGTATCTAATTCCGATATTGTCGGCAATGTAGTCAAGGCTCCTCTTGCTGACTGCATCACCGCAGGTCCATCCGTTGATCGTCTTCTTTCCCGGCGACTCCGGCAGGTTCCTGTCGACCACGAGGACGCGGGCCTTCTGCTTTGAATAAGCACCGATTGCGGCGGCTGTGATTAGACCGGACATTCCGCCTCCGGCTACAATAACATCGTAATCAAAAGTTGCCAATTTGTTCTCTGCTTACTTCCTTTTTCCTTGCTACTCGATTCTGATTGAGTGTGAGCGCTTCCCTTCCACTCTTCTTTGTTTGGTAGAAGCAGTAAGACTCTTCGAGTTTATACTCGCGCTGGCTTTGGCAGATAAAAATCATACTGTAGCCGACTAGCAACCTTCCTTGAAATAGTGAAATATCAATGAGCGTTGAGAGCGAAAGAGGCGCGCTTTCTCTTTGAGCAATCTAATAAACCAGTGAAACAGGTAACTGGAATGAATGTGGGAGATGTCTGGACGCGATGTTTGAGCCGGGCGATATTTTGCGCTTCCTTCACGACCACGTGAGAGGACGACCGATGAATGTCTCCCTCATCGATGACCTTGTGGGAGGCTCCGCCCGTCCGTTTACTAGGAAGGCGGTGGTGTGGCTCGAGCGGGACCTAGGAATAAGATCCATACTTTCGCTCACGGAAGAACCGCTCTCAAAGGACATCCTCAACGACGGGATTCGGTACAAGCACCTGGCGATAAACAACCATACCGTACCCAGCCTTGCACAACTCCAATGCTGCGTAGATTTTCTGCTCGCCGAGACCTCGGCTGGCAACCGCGTCGTGGTTCACTGCGCCGCTGGGAAGGGGCGGACCGGGACTGTACTTGCCGCGTACCTTTGCAGCAAATACGGAATGGATCCGATCCAGGCAATCAAGACTGTTAGGTCAAAGAGGCCGGGTTCGATAGAGAAAAACGGACAGGAGACCGCAGTCGTGCAGTTCTCCGAAATGATCCGACAATCGGGTATGGAGAAGAAGTAGTAGTGAACTTTATCGCACTAGATTAGCGTACTGCCTATGACTTTCAGCGTATCTGAGCGAGTTCTGGTTTCAACGGCTTTCTCCCCCTGAACCCCTCGGATCTCCCGTGCCAGTATGACACCTCGTCCTCACCTAGCTTCCAGCACAGACAAACCGGTTCCCCGTATCTCATCGCTGGGAAATCAATCAACCCTGTGTCGAGATCCTTTACCTCTATGCCTATTTCTTCGAGCTTTGCAATGCAAATTCCGATCTGGTCGATGATTCTGTTTCGCTCCCTGCTCGACGGCGCCGTCTTATCTGCGAGCTTCTTCAACTCTACGACCTTGCTTACTAGAGGCCTCACTTCTGGCAGTTTCTTGTTTGCGCCCTCAGGCGTGAAAAAGTGATGATTTCCGTCCATGTCTGAGCTCTTGAAATCTCCGTCCGATATTTCTTCTTTGCTTCGCTTGCCGCAGTGTTTGGCGAAGGTGCGGGCTTTTGCAATTTGATTGTGGAAATATATTCTTTGCCCAGTAACCTGAGCATGGGAATTCACTACGAGAAAGTCGACGGAGATTACATACAGTGTTTGGCCGGATCTCGCATTGTATCATTCTTCTATCTTCGCAGATCAGAAACACTAACGACAGCGAAGGTGCTTTCGAAAGAAACATTTGGCGAGAAGCCCATCATGTGGAAGACTGAGCTTGCGCGATGCAGCCCGGATAAATGTAAGCAAGGATGTGATCATGCAGGCTTGAGGGCCTCTGGACTGTGACGAGCTTGCGACCAAGCAGTAATTTTCTTCGCAATGTGCACATGGACACTTGAAAACTTCAAGTGCAAAAGAGACAAGAAAGGGTGCGATTCTCGATTGCGGCGAACAAGTGCCACGCGGACAAAGAAGACCCGAAATGAGATGTCAGTCAAGAAGTTCGGCAAGACGGAGAAGCGAAGAGCAGTCCGCGTACTCGATCTTATGGAGAAGGCTGTTACCACCGAGACCGCGCTCGCCAACATCAGTTCCCAGGATCCGTCATCTCCTTCCAGTCCTTTCCGAGTTCTCATTTCCACGATGCTTTCGGCCAGGACGAAGGACCCTGTCACCGAGGAAGCCTCTGCGAGACTCTTTTCACGCTTTCCCGACGCCGATTCCCTTTCCAAGGCGGATAAGAACACAGTATCCAGTCTGATCAAACCCGTTCTATACTACAACGTGAAGGCTCAAAGAATAATCGAAGTCTCAAAGATTCTTGTCGAGAAATACGGTGGGAGCGTGCCGGACAACTTTGACGAGCTTCTTGCTCTCCCCGGCGTGGGGAGGAAGACAGCAAACTGCGTCCTAGTCTACGCATTCAAGTTGCCTGCCATACCCGTCGACGTCCATGTTCACAGGATATCAAACAGGATTGGCCTCGTTAAAACAAAGAACCCCGAAACGACAGAAGAGGAACTGGCGATGCTATATGATAAGAAGTACTGGGTTAAGGTGAACGAACTCTTCGTCGCTTTCGGACAGACGATTTGCAAACCCATCGTCCCGAGGTGCAAGATATGCGACGTGCGGCCGCTCTGCAACTATTACCAGAGTGAAGTTAAGACGGGCAAGCGCCCTAGCTCCAGTTAGAAGCGCATTGCACTAGGAAATTCTGACGACAGATCAGTTCCGTCCAGTGTGCTCGCCTATTGTGTGGAGGAACCGCCTTCTCCTTCTTCTTCTTTCTTCTTCTCTATCGGTTTGCCAATTGGAGTTCCAATTCTAGGTCTTGGCGGCGCTGCGGCGGCCGGTTGCGCTTGAGGTTGTTGCTGTTGTTGTGGCTGCGGCTGCGGAGCAGTCTGTGCTGCAGGCTGTTGGCCCTGCCCTATTGGTTTCCCTATGACGGGCCTCCCTACTACAGGCCTTGGAGCGGAGACCTGCGGCTGTTGCTGTGGGCTCACTGCCGGAGGCTGTCCAGCACTTTGAGCTTGTGCTGCCGGTCCCTGTTGATTTGTCGGTTTCTGCGCCTGCGTCGGGGTTGAAACCTGCTTGCCGATTACGGGCCTGCCGATCGTCGGTCTGGCCGCGGTCTGCCCCTTCGCGATAGCCGCTGGAGTAGCAGCTTCCTTTGGAGTCTCTTCCTCCTTTATCTCCCCGAGCTTTTCAGCGAGCTCGTCCCTCTCCTTGCTCTTCTCCCGAAGCCAGGCCAAGCCTGCCCTGTATTTCTCAAGATTGTCTGAAACTAGCTTGATGTTCTGGAGCACCGCGTCTATCTGGCGCTTCAGGAGATGCTTCTTCACTGGATTCGCATGCGCGAACTGGTTGTAGAGGTTGTCGAGAGATTGCTTCTCCGCCTGTAACGAATCCATGAGGAACTTTTCGTACGGAGTCGGGGGCCTTTCCAAAGTTTGATCTATTCCGCTCTCTTGCCTACACCTTTGTGCTCCTGGCAAAAAAAGGTTTGATCTGCATTCGGCAGAACGAGAGAGCTTGAAAGGAGAAAGCACCGTGATCACGAGAGGCTGTGTATAGAGAGGTAATCTCATTCGGAGTTCTTCCGCTCACTTGTACAGAAGTTTGAAACTGGGACACCAAATATTAAGAGAGGTAAAAGATTCGCTTAGAGAGGAAAAAGTGAAACAAGGGTTTCATTGATCATTTACGTTGTCCTAGCAATCTTTCTGATAACCTACGCTATTCTGTTCTTCAGGAAGATAGGCGGGCGCACACTCCCAATCTGGGCCTCGATGGTCGTCGGAGCATTCCTGATGGTCGTGACAGGCTCAATCTCTCCTATTGATGCCTTCCACTCGATTGATTTCCGGGTGATTTCCTTTCTCTTTGGGATGCTGGTGATCACCGCAGCGTTTGAAAAATCCGGATTGATCGAATACTTTGTACTTGCCATATTGAGGCGCGCGAAGAATCTCAACTCCTTACTTCTCGCGGTTGTCTTCGGATCCGGTCTCCTGTCCGCTATACTTGTCAACGACACGATTGCGCTACTCGTCACTCCGATGGTGTTGAGTTTCGGGGCGAGGCTTGGGCTGAAGAAGAGCAGGGCGTTCCTCATACCGCTCGCCTTCGGAATCACGACAGGCAGTGCAATTTCGCCGATTGGGAATCCGCAGAACCTGCTTGTAGCTCTAAACAGCGGAATGTCGGCACCCTTTGTCTGGTTCCTCGCATACCTGCTCATCCCCTCGCTGATGTCGCTGATGGTTGTCTTTCTGATCTCGAAATTTCTCTATCGCAAGGACCTTCGCGATCCCTCTTCAAACTATTCACAAAATCATGATCCCGTTTCTACGAGTAGCCCCTCGGCGGCAATATCGGATTGGAGGCTCGCCAAGCTCACTCTTGCTACCCTTGGATCACTCATGTTGGGCTTTGCGCTCGTCGAGATATTCCCAGTCCTCCAAAGCATCGGACTCTCAATCGATACACTTGCACTGATCGCGGGACTAGTACTCCTTGCGCTCAGCGAGAAGAGGACCCACCTGCTGGTCAGCCTGAACTGGGGCATCCTGATCTTCTTTGCTGGGATGTTCGTCGTCATGGGCGCGGTGTGGAACTCTGGGATCGGAGCATACATCCTCTCTGCAATACCCGCTCCGATGCTTGACAACAAGGCCCAATCGGTCGCGTCGATAATGACCTCGTCAATTATTTTGAGCCAGATACTGAGCAACGTCCCCTTTGTGCAGCTTTACTCATACCAGATGCATGCGCTTGGGTTCACCTCGACCTCGGTCGTGCAGTGGCTCGCGCTCGCCGCTGGCAGCACTCTCGCCGGAAACCTGACGATACTTGGGGCTGTCAGCAACGTGATTGTCATGGATTCGGTGGAGAACAGGGTCGGGGGTTCCTTCTCGTTCCTAGAGTTTCTCATAGCTGGGATTCCGGTAACCATTGTTACTGTCCTAATTTTCTACGCATTTCTCGTCCTGATATGAGGTAGAGCAAGTCGAGAACAGAAGTAAGAGCTTTAATCGGATCTCTTGCCTGCAAGGAATTGATCCACTATACGGTTGAACACGTCAGGCCTCTCCCAGTGCGGCACGTGCCCGGCAGAATCTACCACGGTGAAGTTTGCTGAGGGAAGCCTCTTAGCAAGCTCTTTTCCGACTCTTAGCGGTAAGACGTTGTCTTCACTGCCCCACACTATCTGAACAGGAACTCTAATCTCTTCTAGTCTTCGAGTGAGGTCTTTTGATTCCTCCTGCCTTGCGCCAGCCGTGTCCTCGAGGACTAGAGATCTTGCGAGACTCGGGTATTCAGCAGCGAGCAACATGGAAATCCACCCGCCCATCGAGTTGCCCACAAATGTCAACCTCGGTATCTCTCTGAGGAGCATCTTACTCAGAAATTCGTCGACGTAACTCGCGTACCTTTCGATTGGCACTTCGCTAAACGGACCGCGAAATGTTGGGAGGGAGAGCGCAAATGTTCTGCACCGCGCGGAAAAGTGCGGGACGTTCTTCCTCCACGTTCCAGAGTGCCCGTTAAGGCCGTGGAGAAAAACTATGGTTTCTTCAGTTTCCAGATTACGTTCTTCATGGAAGCCAATCCTGACTCCAGAATCTAACTCGACAACACCAGTGTCGTAATCTCCGACGTGGCCAAATTGTGGCAGATCCAATTCTCCAGATCGCCCTAAGAGTCAAGAGGCTTGTAAATATTCAATCAGGCAAGGTCATTATTTTTGAGGCTCTTCCCGTCTCTCACGGCTGTCAACTAGTTCCTACGTGAAGTTGGAGTGAAAAGCAGGAGGTAGAGAGCAATCTATCGCTGATCAGTCTAGCACAGAATGTGCTCTCCGTTTGCTACGAGACCCAGATTCCCATTTCCTGGGCTACTTTGGTGATATTCTGGATCCTGCGATCCAAACTCGGGTGGGTCGAGAATATCTCAGTCCAGGACGAGCCCTTTAATGGGTTTACAAACCAAAGCGAGGAGGTCGAAGGAGAAGGGGCGTTTGCTTGGTTCCACTGCGCCGCATTGCTTTTGTTTGAGATCTTCCTCAAAGCGTTGATCAACTCTTGCGGCTTTTCAGTGAGCCTCGCGCCTGCAGCGTCAGCCTCGCTTTCCCTTCCTCTCGAAATGCCAAGCTGCACGAGCATCGCTCCGATTGGAATCAGAATCGCTGCGATTATCATCAACAGCAAAGCCCCGTTGTTCTGGTCCCTGTTTCCTCGGCCGCCATATCCTCCGTAGAACATGCTGTTCCAAAGGATCATCTGCCCGAGGAATGATATTGTTCCAGCAACGGTCGCCGCAACACTCGCAACCAAGACGTCTCTGTGGGTCACGTGACTGATTTCGTGCCCAATTACCGCTTCCAGTTCCCCTGGAGTGAGCGTGCGAAGAATTCCGGTGGTCGCAACAACCACGGCCTTGCTCGGCCCTCGCCCCGTCGCAAACGCATTCGGCTGCGGAGATTCTACGATCCCGACTCTCGGCATCGGTATGTTTGCCTTCTGTGCTACGGTCCGCACAGTGTTGTAAAGCATCGGATTGTCTGCCTCCGTGATCATCTTTGCGTGTGTTGACCATAGGACGAACTTGTCACTCCAGAAATATGACGCAAAGTTGATGATCGCCGCAAAGACAAGACCCACGAACATCAGGCTCAAGGGGTCAACGCCAATCGCGAGACCTATTACGAAACCAAACACCATCAGCATTATTGTAAGGACTGTGAAAAGAACTAGAGTTCTTGCGAACATGATTTTTCTCTACATCCTCCGAACGAGTAACTCAATCATCGTAACAATACCTTTAGCAAAAACCACGATATAATCATAGCTGCTCGACCTTTTACGCTCGAAAGAAAACCAGATCCCTTGTGGAGACACTCTAGAAAACCCACAATATTTTAATCAGAGGCCGACCGGCTCCTTTCATATTCCTGAAATGAGCAAGTCTTCAATGTCAGAGTCGGCTCTTGTCCAGTCGCTATCATCATTCATACGGAAGCTCAACGACGAGGACGATGCGCTTGTAGTCGTGGAAGGCCTGAGGGACGCGAGGGCACTAAGGAACTCTGGATTTTCTGGAGAGCTCTTCATGTTGTGCCATAACCAGAGCATTGCAAAACTAGAAGACAGGGCGCCCAGTTTCAGGAAGGTCATACTTTTGCTCGACAATGATTCGGAGGGCAAAAGGCTCGTGCATAGGGCGACGAGGGTGCTTCGCGGTCGCGCTCAAGTGGACCTCTTTTACCAGCACGAGCTTCTACCTGCGAGCAAAGGTAAGATCAGGCACGTCGAGGAGTTTTCCTCCTATTCCGAGATGCTCGCCCGACAGGTGGTCCCTTCGCACATCGTCAGTAGAGGCATCGGTTGATCACTTCGACGAGCTCCTGCATTGAGAAAGGCTTGCCGATATAATCGACCGCTCCCGCGCTTATTGCGTCCTCCATGACAGAGTCGTCGGCGCTGGCGAAGATTACTCTAGCTTTCGGGTCAACGCTCAGGATCTCCTTTAGGGCTTCGAGCCCGGAGACGCGCTCCAGCCTATGATCCATTATTACCACGTCGGGCTTTGGGTTGGAGTGCTTGTAGATCTCCACGGCCTCGTCTCCCGATTTTACTACAGCGATGACCTTGTGCCCGTACTTTGTGAGCAGTACTTTGTACAGACTCGCCAGTGAGTCCTCGTCCTCTGCAATCAGAATACTAGCCATGCATACACTTTTCACCGACTGGCCTGAATTTGGCAAGCCATCGGCTCGAATCGTCGCAGAAGTCACCGCTATATTTGCCTTGGGTTTGGGAGATATCGTCTTTCGTGATTTCGGAGGTCTGCCTTAGCGACATTAAGAGGGTGAAAAGAAATATGAGAAAGAAGGATAATTCTTCTACAATTAGCCATAGCTCTGGTACCGGTTTCTCAATAGCTTTCGCAGCTCCGAGGATAGCTTGTCGTCGAGCTGCTCCTGGCCAGAAGACAGGCCGCCTATCACCTTTTCTTTGGTGAAGATGAAAGGGCCCTCGGCGTAGCTGCCTCCGGATACCGGGGCGACGGGTTCGATGCCTCCGAGTATCCCCTCAATCGAGTTCGTGGCACGAGCCGCCCCTTTTCTTGTTGTTGTTGGTTTCGGCCTTTGCTCCTCAAAAGTGGAAAGTATCTTTAGCAAAACATCCTCGCTGAGGCTTCTGTATCCGTACGAAACTGGGCTGGAGAATTTTCTTAGCTTGGCGTCGTCAACTTCGACCTTCGTCCCGAGCATTATTGGAGAGGGCTTGAAGATCGAGTCGAGCTTGATGTGCCAGGACTCGGAGGGGCTGGAGACCAGAGCGTCAAAGAAACCGTCACTCCGTCCTGAAGGAGATACCGCAAAGTGCCAGTTAGAAGGATTCTTCGAGTATCTTTCCAAAAGCAGTCTTGTAAGAGCCTTGCCTTCCAGGATCTCCATTTGATTCCCTGACTATAGTGTATTCCTCGACTACACCATAAGAAGGTTGTGCAGAGCGCGCCCGAAAACGCATATAACCGCCGTTGCAAAGAAGACTGAAAACGCTTCGGCGGCCGCTGTGGTGCAGACTGCAGTAGAAGTTTAGACTGGTGGATTCCACTTTGTTTTTCTCTTCTGCTTCGGGTGCAGTTTGGTTAGCATAGGAGGCTGTGGTTCTCTTGGGCTCTTCTTTGTAAAGAGGAGAGACAGAGGACAAAGAGAACAGACACCTCTCGATCGTGGGTTCAAATCCCACCGGCGGCCCTCCCTTCTGCCCCACACTATTTCGTAGCATCGTGTTTAGCATTCGCAAATTGCATTTCCATGAATTTGCTCAACATGGATGAGAGCAAAAATAGATTGCATTCATTTTGCTCTTTCAATCGCAAGTACGGCAAGCGTCTTACAATTTCTCGCTGATTTAGGCGACTAGTGTACTTGCGTCCGAGGAATGATGCCAATTTCTTCTAGGCCCAAGGCTCTTAGATAGCTGTTTAATGCGGCATTTGAATCAAAGACCCTTGTGTATGAGGGTGATATGAAAATCTCAAATTTGTCATCATCTTTTCTCCTTACAGCCGCTATGAAGTCGTGATTCTTCGGGGTTGCTACAGACCGGTTTAGGTCAAGCTCTGCGCCCGCCTGGCAATCTAGATGCCATTCGTCGAAACCGCACCTGAGCCACAAAAGAATTCACTAACTAGGGATTTCGGATCTGATTACTATCCTTATTTCGTTATCTCCTCCGGCAGGGTTGTATGCGATATCCCCTTGTTACTTCAGTATGGACGGCTGAAAAAGAACGCGGGCGATCAGATAAGGCTAGCAAATGGTATGGAGTAAGAAAGTAGGAAGAGGCTAAGGATGGGACTACCGGCATCTGTAGTCTCCATGCAGCCTTTATGGTTCTAGTAAGGTGCTACTATCACCACTCTGGCTCGATAAGCGGGTCTATTCCAGTCTGACCGAGCAGCTGTCCGTTAGCACCGTAGACGCTTCCAATGAGCAGATAGTCTCCGTATCCATGGAACGGGATATCGAAGGAGCATTCAGCCAGCGTCCCTCCCAATTGTGTATGAGCTGTGCATCCGAGAATGTTCTCCGCTGCTCCACCATTATAGGAGGAGGAAAGAACTATGCTCACAGTTGGAGGCAAATGACCGCCTAGGAGAGGGTTTGCAAGTGCTGTGTCGTTGACTACCACGTATGACGGAGTGGGCGCTACAAGATCCAGTAGGTGGTATGTTTCGACATTGTAGATCCCTTTGGTCGAGACGATCGTGTACGCTGACGTCGATGTGTGAACGAATGCCGGTAATGCAAGCACCGAGACCATGAGCAAAAGTAGCAGCACCGACTTTTTTGAAAGAGATTGCCTGTCGTGTTTTTTTGACGAGTTCATGTATGGTTCGACAGTACGGACCAGAAGATCGAATACTTATGCAGCTGAGCCGAATCCGATAATCGTGTTACACAAGTGTTTTGGAAAATGGCAAACCAAACGGTCCGCATGTAACGATAATCGATGCAAGAGCATCAGTCTAGTGCCGTCGACCGAGATTTTCAACTAGACCTGCTTTATCTCTTATCTTCTTCCAGGATGATGGACTTTATTTCCGACAAAGATTTTCCGAAACTTGTGAAGAGAGTAAAGATGTATTCCTTTGGCTTTTCTCGACAGTAGATTGGAATCCCCTTTGCATAGGCGTATCCTATCTCGAGGGCGGTGCTCGGCCCGATGTATCCGTGAGGATCTTCTACGAAGACAAAACTGCTATTTGCAATCGCTGCAAAGTTCTTTTCCTGCAATTCTCTCGGAGAACCGTTCTCTCCTCGAAGAATCACAAATCCATTTGTCTCTGATTTTGCGCTAGTGTATTTTGGGATCAGGACCTTGATCCCGAGTTGTCTGCATTCGGCTATGGACTTTTTCATTTGTTCCAGGTGTCTGTGGTAACTTCCGCATATTGACACTGTAAGCAGAGTTTGTTGCTGCAGTTGTTCCTCTTCTTCCTGTTGCTGATGTTGCAGCAGCACTCCTTGCAAAGAAGAGATGGGTAGTCTATGACCTTGCTCGTGCTTGTATCTCATGGTACTTCAATCAAACATTTTTTCTTTTTTTATTGAAGGAAATTACAGGATAGCTCAAACTGCCATTTTAGCTTTCTGCATTCACGAATCGTACTAGACCTACCAGATTCTTACAAAAAAGAGAGACGAGTGCCAAAGTTCCATCTCTTTTCCGTAAAGACACAACAAATCAGCAGCTCTTTTCCGCGTCTAGAAATTGGAAGATGTATATGGCCAAGGATGGTCGGAAGGGAGAGGTAATCATACCGTGTGGAGCCCTCCGATACTACACCTGCTGAAACGGATCTGTTCAAGCCTCCTACTGAACTGATCATCGTGACGACGCCATTCGTATCAGGATATCACGTGACTCGTATAATTGGCGCGACGTTTGGATTGATTGTGAGGTCCAGAGGGTTGGGGCAGAACATATTTGCCTTCTTCCGAGCGTGGGGTGGCGGGGAAAATCAATGTGTACACTAATCTTCTCGAGCAAGTTCGCCACCTGGCCCTCCAGCAACTCGCGGATCATGCAAAGACCCTCGGAGCAAATGCAGTCGTCTCCGTCGGCTTTGATACATCCGAGATGAGCGGATCGATGACGGAGGTCCTCGCCTATGGAACGGCGGTGGTTGTGGAGCCTGACACTTCACCTGCACAGCCGGTCGCATTACACTAAAGAGAAGGTTGCAACGCACGCAGACTCAAGATAAGAATCATGTTCAAGAGAAACGAGAACCGCATCTGAGACATCAAGTTCCCGAGTTGCACTCAATACACCCCTACGTCTGACGCGGAACTTCAATAGGAAGGAGTGCACCGTCAGATCCCAAGACCTTTGATATTGCTTCGATGATTAAGAACACGAACCTCTTCGATCCTAGTCTAACAACAAACCAATCCCAAGACATCAATCAGAGTGGAACTACAGGAAGTTATGACGTCCAGACTGAGCCGGGGCACCTGTACTTTTTCCATGTCAATGGAGTAATCTCCCAGTTCTGGAGTTACAACTACTCCGCAGTGGGGGCCGACCGAAGGTCAGATTGCTACGCAAAACCGCATTAGTCTGCGATTATTCCTGATTGACAATCGAATAAATCCGCCCGGATGCAGCGTTCGCTTGATTGTGCCGTCGGGTCAGAGCCTGTGCAGTGTGATGCAAATTTGCGAAAAGGCTCCAATCCACATCAATTTGTTCAAAGCCAATCTAATTTACTGTGTTCCCATTCCACTTCACCCCGAGCATGAGTGTGAAGGCAACCTTCCTTACACTCGCACTTTGACAACTCTTCCTTGCAGAGGAGGTCGGACTCACGTCTATCTTGGCGGAATGCAAGTTCGCTGTTGGGGGCCTTCGAAAGGACCTATCTGTTGTCATAATAGCGAATCCGATTAACGCAGTGATGTCTTTGACGACTGTAAGTAATCAATTGAAATTACACACTATTCAATAGGCAAGTTTGATCTTTACTCCTTTTGGTGTGCCAGACTAAAGAGGGAAGTGACTTACCATCAGATTCAAATTGAATGCAGTATTGAAGTACACAGTAGCTTCGGGACTGCTCCTGTTCCTCTTCTTTCCAACTCTTACTGCTGAAGCTCATCAACCGGTATTCAGTGGTGGCAATACTTCTCCTACCCACGCTCAGTGGATTTCCAATCCATCAGACTCCTGGGTCATCTATGGTCAACTGAACGACCCAGCAGAAACAAGGTACTATGCATTTTACGGTGCCATAGGTCAAACCATCGACGCAGCTCTCAGCGTTCCCGCAGTCCCAAATTGTGCTGGATTCAACCCTGTGGTAGCGATTGTCGGACCGAGCCTCCCTGCAGCTACTCAAGAAGTGGCAAGCCACGTGGAGGTGCCAGCCGGTAGCGGTTCGCTATCATTCAACTCCTCAGGGCTCGGAGAAAAGTCGTACGAGGGGTTCTCCCAGACAGTCTCTTGGAACAAGCAAAACATGTCCGTGATTCTTCCCGCCACGGGAACATACTACCTTGCGGTATTCGCTGAAGGCGATCTTGGTTGCGGCAAGTATACTCTCGCAGTTGGAGACATTGAGACCTTTACTGCACTAGGCTGGATTTACCTTCCAATCTCAATCCTGCAGGTGAAGTCTTTCTTCGAACAAAATCCAGCTCTGACTCTAGGCCCCGTTCTGTTATCGGTTGCGATAGGCACGTTCCTTGTGCACAGAAGATTGGAGAAGAACCACGTCAAAGTGTCTCCAAAGCTCCAAGCTCTCAGCTGGGCCGCCATAATTTCTGGACTGATTATGATCGGAGGCGCCGCGTCCGGGTTTCTGGTGATCGGTTTGAATTATAGTCTGCTCACCGCTTTCGACGCGATCCCGGCCACGATGATTGTCGCCGGCCTTATCATAGGCATATTTGTTGTCAGGGCGGGAGCAAAGATTGCGAAAGGCAGACCATCTCTCGCTGGTGGGGTCGCCCTCCTTACTCTGGGAGCTCTGGGGCTGCTAGTTTGGTCCGGATACATGGTTGGTGCCATTGTGGTAGTCTCGGTCGGTGTGGCCACGATATTCCTGAAAAAGTCAGCGTATGCCAAGTCACCCCTACAACAGACAGTGCAGATTCCTCAGACATCATCTAAGAGAAGCACGCCCAAGTGACAATCGTGAATGTGGAACGAGAGTTTTATCCAACGCCTAGCTCGTCATCCAGCTTTAAGAAGATGATACTCGCCGACGAGTATGTCGGTTCCTCCCGCAAAACGCTTACTACTTCTTCATGCTTTGAAGAAGCTCGACGAACTTTCTGCTCTCGATAATCGGCTCGAACTTGAAGGTCAGCGCGGGAGCGTAGAAGAGCGCGAGGCTCATCAATCTGTCCGGGTCGTCCGTCTCGTACACGGAGAAGCCCTTATACTGGCCGTCGAGTATGCATGGCCCGAAGATCAATTTCGGCGACTTTGCGGTCCCCTTCTCCCTCTCGGCGATCATCTGCTTGTACAACTCGGCGTACTTCTCAGCATTGTCATAGCTGAACTCCCAAAATGCAACGAACTGCATGCCTATCTTTCACGTAGAACTAGATGAGCGGGAACGAGCCTATTATATCCAGACGACGATTCTCAATAGTGATATTTTGCTCCAATGGCAATAGAACTATCAGGAATCATTGTAGACATAGAAGAGGGAAAAGGTGCAGGTTGCGCTAGACGGACCGATGTTCTGGAAGTAGACCGAAAACTGCGTGTTGGTCGAATTGATCGGGACAGATATTGTGCCAACCCCACCAGGTACATTCGGGTTAAGCAGGACGAACAAGTTGTATTGGCCCTGAGTGAAGTTGGAGGAGTCTCCGCTTGAAGGGCATCCAATCGGAAATATAAGTACGAGAGTCCCGTTATGGTCGTTGACCTGAGTCGTAAAAAAGAGAAGTCGTGTTCCCCAGAACAGTGATTGTTTGGTTAACGGCGAAGACACTCAAGGACAATTTTCCGGCCTGATCCATGACCGAAAGTTCGAGTTGTAGTTGCGAGGAGACGTTCCTGAGGCTGGACAGCTCCTGCTCCAGCGCCTGAATTGCGCTGCTGTTTGTAGTGGTCTTGGTTTGGATTGTTGTCACCGTCGCGGTTGCTATGAATGTTGTAGATTCAGTTATCGTTGTTGGAACAGGAGACTCTACAACCTGGCTCTGCGTATCAGTTGTGACGAGGGTCTCATAGATAGTCTGAGAGAGTGGAGAAGATAACTGGTTTGACGCAGCAAACCCTATCAAAAGCCCGCCGGCAAGCACGAATAGGAAAATCGAGATATGTGCAGACCTGGAGATTGCACTTTTGCTAGACATTTTTTGTGCCGGCTAGCGCAATGTCAGTGCCTCATTTAACATTGTATCATAACATTCTATCATAGATCCGAACAGATGATAAGTTGCTTTGGAACTGAGTCGGATACCGTTAGCACCAATAAATGGGTAAAAGTGCATTAAGGATCCCTTCGGAATCCTTGTCGAACTTTCTCGCTTGATTAGGGAGAGAATGGTTGATTGACTTGAAGACTTTTTGGAAAATTGAGGGCTTGGGCGCCGATGGTCCGAACCCCGAGTTCAAGGACAAGCTGATGATATTCGGTCGGTTCGTCGGTGACTGGGACATTCTAGAAGACCGCTTCTTTTAGCTTGACGGTACGGAGGTTGTGCAAGAGGGAGAGCTGCATTGGAGGTGGATTCTCGAGGGAAGAGCCGTGCAAGAAGTCTGGATGTACAAGGACGAGGAAACCGGTAGGGTGGTCCCAGCGGGTGGTACGATCCGAAAATTGATGCATCGCGGAATACGTGGATCACTCCCGTGGGAAATGGCGTCGTCAAATTCGTAGGAAGGAAGATGGGGGATGAAATCAGCCTCGAAGGGAAAGATCCAGACGCGGGAGACTTCCTGAAGTGGATCTTTTCAGAAATAAAACAGGACACTCTTTCACGTGGCAAGAGGAGCGCTCGAAGGATGGAGTCAAGTGGGTGCTCACGGATAGGATGCTCATTCGCAGGCGAGCGTGATTTCCTACTCAACATTCATGGATAGGTTCATCAGTCTTATATGTTGACATATCTGATTTGGCGTATATGTCATCGGCGACGAAGTGATTCACGAGAGTGTAAGGTGGGGCAAGACGATTTCTATGGACTCCTTCTTATATCAACCACTCTTAATTCGATGACTTGTACAGGAAGGATAGTTTCTAATTGAAGAAATCATAGAACGCGAACCGTATGCCCCTCTTGCAGAGTATCAAAGTAGAAGAACGTACTTCTTGGCGCGAAAGCCCGGTCTTGTAAAATACAAAAAGGGAGAGACCTGCGAGACAACATCGCCTAGGACAGGCTAACTCCGGTTTGAAGAGATTTCCAACTGGAAAACGATATGATCTTCTCTCTCATGCGGGTTTGGCGGCGTGGACTAATTGATCCTGCTCGTGCCTCCTAAAGTGTCTAGAACACACTCGCTAGGACTTGAAGTTAGGCTGTTCAATTACCAAGACAACCCTCATAGAAAATATGGCCATACTTGTGTCTCGTAAGGCCACTCCGGAGAGTTACGCTCCATGAACTTCAAACCAAAACGACTTCCGCTAGCCTAGGCTTTTTTTGTTCGTAACTCCTCTATTCTCTATCACGAGCAGACCGCAGAACTGGTGAAGCTGGTTATTCGGAACGACGGATATGTATAACAATTATATAGAAAAGAACTAAATAGCTTCACTTTTCGGGAGTACAACCGAATGCTATTCTGTGAGAAATGTGGAAAGGATGTAGAGCCCGGCGAGAAGTTCTGTTACGCATGCCGAGCGCCAGTCAAAACTAGCGCGCCTCCAAAGCCCGATTCACCTACAGGTTTCTGCCAATTTTGTGGCACAAGGGTTGATGCGACCACAACGGTCTGCCTTAGCAGTGGTAAGACGATGCTAGTGACTTGTCAAGCCAATCTCCTACAATTCATATGATCAGATTATAGGGGCCGTGAATTCTTTCAATTGATCACCGCTCGGAAAGCTGGGATCTTCACTGCAACTATGTTCATCGTTGTGCTTTTTTTGGTTTCTACCTTTTTGATTTATTCTAGCGCAAGCTCATTGGCAAGGGGATCTAATCAAAACGCTCTGGGGCGAAACCAGGCTAGAATTGACAGATCTTCGCTTGATGTGAACAGCCATAATGTTATCTTGGGGCCTAGCGGACAAGACTCTAGATTCACAAGCTCTGTCGACCTAACGGATTGCTCCTATCCTCTAGACTTGGGGATGGTTGCATTGTCCCCGTTCATGACGCGCAGCTCTTGCACTGTTAACATAGGCTCTGGTTCAGGGCCCTATCATGACGCACCAAGCCCCACTGGAACGGTTGCGTTCTCTGAAAAGAGCGTCGATGGCGGTAATCTGCTAATGTCCGAGTCATCCTGCGTTGTTTCGAGTACCGGTTATTGTTCGATCAATTTCACCGGCTCATCTACGGGCACGGTTGAGCTCCGTGCCTCCTACAGCGGGGATGCTAATTATCTTCCAAGTTCCGCTGATATCAACATCCCAATAGTAAAGAACAATGTAGCCACCAACGAGAATTGCGGCTATCTCTCAGGTACGAGCACAGTGCAATGCTGGTTCGAAGTAGAGGGGATAGAATTTTACGGCTACCAAGAGCCACGATATCCAACTGGAACAATCAGCATTTCATCGAGCGAAGGCAGTTTCTCTCCCTCTTCGTGTTCGCTTGATGGAGGATCTGAATACCAGACCTGTTACTTTGATAACACGACAGACCTGGGACCCTCGTACCTTACCCCTTGCTACCTCGCGGCCTGTACCCTCTCAGTTACCTACTCGGGAGACTCGAATTATTACGGAACTAGTGTTCAATTTTGGGTTTTTGGGCCCGAAGTGTACCCTTGTTTCTCTGATTTCGTCGAGATTGGCAAGACTTTCAGTTGCAACCTGTTCGACAAAAATGTTACACAGAGCGGAGGAAGCGGATCCGTCGCCATCTCTTGCGGATACGGTTATTGTAACGTAACAGGAATTAACCCTGGACCCGTTATTCTCCAAGAAACTTACAGTTGTGGAACTTGTGTCACCTTGGTTTCTTCGGCGACGACTCCAGTGTTAAAACAGCTGATCCCCGTACTGGTCGATTGCGTTCCTGGCGCAAACCAATCGGAAACAAATTGTAAAGCAACAGAGGAACTATACGCCCTTGGAACGCTGACTTGGACTTCAACTAGTCCAACCGGTTCTTTTAGTCAGACAAGCTGTCAGCTTGGTTCGGCTAGGAGCTGTGAGGTTGAATATACTGATACGTCATTGGGGTTTGCAGAAATTGTCGCGAGTTTTTCTGGACCAAACGCCTTTCCGAGCTCTGGCACCGTGACCGTTGCGACTGGAAAGGTTCAAAATACGAGTTCGGTTGCAACGAATATAACATCTGTTGGGAATACCACAGAAGACAGCGCATTCAATTCGCAGCCTTCTCAATCAACCGTTCTATCATCTCAATCATGCAGCGTGACCTTTCAAGAAGCCGGTTTGAAGAGCGGTACCCCTTGGTCAGTCAATCTGGGCGGCAAGTCAGGCTCCTCCACAGGCAACGCGATCACCTTTCCAGTCTCGTCAGGGTCTTCGTATCCATTCTCTATTTCCAACGTGGTCGGTAGCATTGCTGCGCAGGTCTCCACAACTGCTGTAACCTCAGCTAATCTTCATGGTAACGGAACTGTCAAGTTGACCGTCTACAGACCTCTTCCTACCTCAGGCGACGTATCTTCATCTGGCTGCGGTGGCGCCGTGTACGTATATTTCTATTCTCTAAAATATTCTTGCAAAATTGGAGTTTCGCTTGCGACGAGCTCCACCACAACAACGTCTTCAACTCGCGCCGTACTAAGCACATGCTCAGATATCATCCCTCTGAAGATAACTAGTGGGAATATCGATGCATCTCAGTTCTCTAACATCGCAATAGGCTCTGATGGTCAGAGTGCGTACGATCTTTCATTTACGCTTATTGGGAAAAGCGGGACGTTTGGTACCAGCACAATATCTGTTCCAAAGAACGATGTGCCGAACGGACTCGTGCCAGTTGTTTATGTGAATGGAACAAGGGCTGGAACTCAGTCGTACACCGAGGATGCAAATTACTATTACGTAACCTTCACAACGCACTTTAGCACGGATTCGATTGACGTCCTATTCAGCTCAAGCTCGACCTCCAATGTCTGTTGCACTCCTCCGCCTCCGGGCCCCACAACTCTCTTGCCATACATCACAGTTGGAATAATCGTTGTAGTTATCCTCGGTACCTCCCTGTTCCTAGTTTCGAAGAGACGGGCAAATTCCTCTCCCACTGCTTTGTCAAAGAGAGCCTCATGCCCAAATTGCGGAGCTCCTATCGATTCGAATTTTGCTTTCTGCCGCAAATGCGGCAAGAGACTCGATCAGGGAGTTTGAGTATTACACTGCCTAAAATCAAAACTGTAAACATTAGTTACACGATTTTTGAGAGATGAAATCACTATATTGTTCTGCTCGCCATGTGATAAGGAACTCGATGAAGGCGCGAAGTTCTGCGGAAAATGTGGCAGTAAGGTAGCAGAGTTCCAATCCTACAATACAGGTTCAGCGCAATTCTGTGATAACTGCGGGAGCCAGCTGAGGGCGGGAACCATTTACTGCGGCTCATGCGGACAGAAAGTTGTTTTGGCCTCTACTCCTTCTGTTGTTGCGGGTCCACAACTATCACCAACTGGGAGCCGAATTTCTCCAAGGATTTCCATCGCGAGGGCGAAATCTCGAAGGTAGAAAAAGAGAAACCTCGTTCTAGCAGCGGTATTGGTTTTTGCTCGTTGGTACGATGGTCGCTGCATTAGCCTCGCCCGCCCCGGCTCCTACTACGCAAACAACAAGCTCGACGTACGATAGCATTGCAAGCGGAAGTCAAACGCTCTCGCCAAGATCATATTCTTACGCAGCGATATTCTCTGGTCGACCTTCGATAGATGGCTATTCTCACATTCTCCAGAGTCCACGACAACAAACTCGCTCAATCTTTCCACCATGGGGCGATCTGATATATGTTAGGGTTTCAATTTCTTCGTCGGCAGGTGAGGTGTCTTCCATCAAGGACTCTTCTTATCTGACATGGGTCCTCCGCGAGAGAGTCCAAGCTCACGGACTTGCCTTGGAGACATGGTATTCAACCGGTGTATTGAATCACGATGATGTCTCAGTCACAGACTCCTCTCCAGTTGAATTTCGTGTAAACGCTCTTGCGGTCTCGGGAGTGAACACGTCTGCGCCCTTCTCAGGCTCTGCTACCTATTCTAGCGGAGTTGGAAGCAATGGTAGCACAGATGTGGTTTCGACCAACGGAAGCGCCAAGAGCATCTTCATAGTGGCTTTGGGAGCCTCTGGCAATCAAAACGTCTCTGAGGTTTCTCCTTTCAAGATCGTAACCGAAAGCGGTCCACCCTCGGTTGCAACGGAGCTGTACGGGCCGGCTTCCAACGCCACCTCTGCAGAGAGTGGTTTTTCGATTTCTCCGGGCGGTGCCTGGGCGCTCATCGCGGAGGTAGTTTCTCTGAGCAATCAAGTGGCCGGCAAACACCCAAAACTCTTCAGCATCTTTGGTGCCCCGGAGATCGCTCTGTGTTACAGTGTTAGCGGCGCAGGTGCTGCCAACTTTGATCTCTTCGTATTGAATGCCGCCCAGCTGATTGCGCTTATCAACGGATACGGATACCCAACCATGTCGCCCGCAATCGGCCTTGGCATCGTTCCGTCGCCGAGTACGGAGAAGTGTTACGACGCGCCGATACCTGTGGGCTTTAACGGATCGTCATACACTGTAGGCAACTATTACTTGGTCGCATACAATCCCGGGCCGGCCTCTGTGTATTATACTCTCGTCTCCTATTTGGTAAATTCGGCGTCGTTGAACAAGGCGTTTGTCCTCATCAGTTCACAGGTTGCTCCTTCGTCGTCATCATCATCCCCCGCTGATCAATTCCATTTCGACTGGTCAGTCGAATCAATCCACTTTGCCAAGCCCTGGTACGAGTGGATGGACAATGCAGTTGAACGTCAACATCACTGGGGTCACTCTCAATGCCTTGCGTATAGCTCCAAAAGTGGTTATACTTGGGAATCCCTATTTCAACCTCTCAGGATATCTGGGGAGTGATTCGAATGGTGCCCTTCTCGGCAACGCCTACGATTATGGAACAGATAACGTCGAGGTTCAGGTTTCGGGCTTTAGCGGCCCCTCAATTGGTGGTTTAGTTTCCACCTGCCAAGGCACGGGTTCCCTCCCCATCCAGTGGGCAGCGTCGTTGAACGGCTCTATCGACACGAATGGTCAGGCAACACTCAGCGGCTGGATCAATAGCACTTTGGGAGGAAGTCTGATGACTCTTAGTTGTACGAATGCAAAGGGGTCGATGGATGGGCAAGTTGAAGTTCCAGACCCGTATATCGCTGGGTTCAGCATTCAGATTTTGCCTCCGACGACCCTCCCCTGAAGAATGGCTATGGCGCTCAGGGCGAGATCCCGAACATCTTAATCGCTTCCGATCCTTACGATTCAATTTCGGGATCGGCTGAGGTTTCATTGACGCTTTCACCACGCTGAGGTTTCATAGCAAAAGGAGTTTCATGATATCGGCGAAGATGTCAACACAAGAGACTGACGGCCTCACATCCTAGCTGACTTAGATTCTTCTCTTCTAAGTTGGTGAGTGAGAGCGGAGTATCATTTTGCAGAAAATGGTAAAGGGACCCCGAGAGATGATGCGAGATACTGTGCGAATTGTGACGAACCACTTGGACCTAGGATTAGCCAACTTGCGCAACAAATTCAAGCGCTCGAATCTTCAAACGTGTTCACGACCTCCAACGCAATTCTTGGTTGCAGAGAGTTCGTGCACGCGGGTTGCAAGCTAACCGTCACACCAACCGTGACCTCAAAACTGACTTTCTCGCCTGATCCTATTGTGATTGTCAGCGAGTGAGTGCTGCCTCCCTGTGGCAGTTGCAATGCACCTGCCCCGAAAAGTAGTGTCAAACCGCATTCAGATTCGGGCGTGAACTCATTGCAACCGCTATCGAATTCTAGAGAGGAGTTGGAGACTGAGATATTGTCATAGCGTATTGATGAAATTGTCGTGGAGGAGTTAGAATAATCCTTGAAAATCATGAACAGGGTGCCGCTGGTGTTGTTTACCTGAAAAAATGTAAGAGAGCACGACCAGTTGGGGTCCTCCTCCGGCAAGGGAGGCTTGATTCGGGTTGAATCCTGAGCTTGGGTTTGTAACGAGAAGATGAATTGTGGCATGAACATCATGTGGAGCAAACTGGCGCACGTCCTGGAGCGTTATTGATTGATTGCCTCCTTGAGTTGCGCGAAACCAATAATCTCTTACCTGTGGACCGCCAGCAAGAGTGCTGGTCGAAACAACAGTATAGTTGAGATACTGTATCCCCGCGCCGGTACTTACGTTCCAATCGTAACCAGTTGATCCAGCGTTTGAGCTGAGTTGCACCCCAAACACTTTTCCAACGCTAGGAGAAATTGTGGAGCTCAGGTTCGAGGTTGGATAAACATACACCGATGACCCGTTCGTAATGATGGTCGAGATCGAGCTTTGGGGAGGCCTCGTTGACGAAGTAGTGCGGTTAGAGTTTCCACCCAGCTCCTGATAAGCGAGCGCAGAGACGGTGATGACCGCGGCTAGGATCAGAGCGATGAGCGCGTATTTTCTAACCATGTGTGTCTGAGTGCCGCACTCTCCCCCCTACGGTGTCATGTTAAACTTTTGCTTTTTTCCTCGGTGCCCCTGCCCCGTTTACTTAACGACCGATCGGCCTAAGGCCGAGTGCCCGCTCTCCTTTCTTTGTGACCAACATTGGAAAGAGAACGAACACCGTTCGAAATCATGTACT
>JAJPHP010000029.1 GCA_021325255.1 Nitrososphaerota archaeon
GAGCTGAGAAAGCTCGCGTCCCAGAGCGATAGGGTAGCATCAGCCATGCGTAACGCAAAGATTCCCCTCCCACCAATATCGCATTGCTAATCCAAAGATGAATAGTTAGTACTTCTGGCTACATAAGAATCTCGGACATTAAACAAACAGTTTCGCGAATCGTTGGTGGGAAGGACGGTGTACATTTTTCTGAGGAATCTAGGCACCGAAGAAAGCAATTATAGGCCCCGTTTTGGGTAGAGGACTCACCAGAGTGATTCAAAAACTATGCCATTGACTGCTGTGGTTATCACGTTCGATGACGACTATGCCTGCGAGGCGGCGGTACAGGAGAACCTGGACATCAACGAGCTCCAGAAACTCGTTGGCAAGGAAGTCCAGTTTGACATTTCGAAGACAAAGATAGCAAAAGGAAAGGTGATTGGACTGGATGGAGACCTCGTCCAGGTAAAGTGGGATGAAACTCCTCTCGGGCTTGGTCAGAGTTCGATGATGCGGATCATGGCCTAGCGAGATAAAAGGGGAAGAGGAAGAAAGGACCCCTGAGAAAAGGCAACAAGCAGAATATTTCTCTTGTTGCGCAGTTTTCCTTGACGCAACCAAAACCCTTGTGCTAGGGATGAAGCTCTACTCTTCGCATGTTTGGCAACTCCTAGATTCCAATTTGAAGAAGCGTCAAGAGCTGTCCACGGGTGGCAGCAATGCATGCTTTGGCGAGTCACGGGGAAATCCCAAAGTTCTCCTAGTTAGTATATTTCGGAGCTTTCAATGATGCAACGTTCTTTCCTTGAAGAAATGCGGTTGAAACCATTTAAGAAAGCACCACACAATGGACTGCCCAAGATTTACTCTGCTTGGCATTAGACATCAACCTCTTCCTGCTGGTCGTCGAGCTTGTCTTGCTCGTCCCGACTCTGCTCTTGATCATACTTGGCAGGAGGGAAGAGAGGGGGCGGCGAAACCTCCTCACCCAGTTGACAAAGACCGCAAGGATGGTTTCTCGACAAGAGTACTTCAACAATGTCCTGTTTGGAATGCAGACTGCTACAAGGACGATTAAGGGAGCGGTCACAGGTTCTGTGCCAAAGGATATTGAGCAGAACGAAGTCGTGGGCAACATCGTCGAGCAGATCAGAAATGCAAAGAGTCGTGGAATCATTGTCCAATACCTGCTGCTGAAATCACATGACAGGCTCCCCATAGCGTGCCGGTATCACCTCGCGGGGGCGGAGATCGGTTTTCATTCGTCGTTGCTCGTGAGCGATACGCGATACGTCGTTTTCGACCGCAAGTATGTTTTGATCGGACTGCCCACCGCGATCGGAGAGAACGAGCCCACGAGAGAGGGGTACCTGATACCTTCCGAAGGGATGGCGGAGATCTTTCTTCAGCAATTTGAGAGCAAGTGGGCTCAGGCGATAAAATACGAAGACTATCTAAGGGAGGTTCTGCTCGAGGTAAGGAACCACAACCCGAACGTCTCGACGTCACTTCTCTCCTCGCAGTTGAAAGTGCCAGAGTCAGAGGTGAAGCGAGTGCTCGAAGAGGCCTCACAGACGAGGATGTCAGGCTCTCTATAGTTGACGAGCGGGGGCATAGCTCCTTACAAATGTTCCTGAATGGAAGTTTAGTTGATCAATGACGTAATGATAGAATATCCTGTCTATCCCTAGTTCCTCAAATGTACTGTGCTCCCAACAATTTAGGGCGCCAATAGCAAAACAGTCTGCATGATTCTCTTTGGCCTTGGAACGAGCCTGAAGGTCCAGAGGGAGTGTTTCGAGGCAGCTTCAACTGCAGTAAGTTTGAGTCCTTTCCGGATCAAAGAGGCAGGCTGGGCACAGGCCTTCGATCTCATCTGACTCTAGCATCGGAACATAATCCTCGCCGCATCTGGCACAAGTCGCGGACAAATTCTTCTTCTAGCCTCTCCTCAAGCTATTATTGATCTTCCGGCCACTAATATCAATTGCTTGTAGAGTTGGGCGTGAAGAAACAGTGCGAAATGCAAAATGACAGCTATATGAGAAGGTTTTTATAATTTGAAGTGCTAAAATTTAGCAGCGATGCGTAAGGTATCGAATCTAATTCCTTCTGAGACGGCAGCTTCTGCCTCGAGGGTTAAATGATGGCAGAGGTCTGTACTACGTGTGGGCTTCCTAAGGATCTTTGTGTATGCGAAGACCTCGAAAAGGAAGAAACGAGAATCGTTGTAAGGCTTGAAATGAGGCGCTTCCGCAAGCCCACTACGATGGTCGAGGGTCTCAATCCAAAGAGAACAGACATTGAAAGAATGGCAAGAGAGCTAAAGAGCAAACTCGCTTGCGGTGGAACTGCAAAGGATGGTTACATCCTACTCCAAGGTGACCACAGGGACCAAGTCCGGGAAAGCCTCGTCGGAATGGGCTTTGGAGAAAACACAATCGAAGTTCAGTGACGACTATACCAAGCATTTTCCATTATCTTGGCGGCAGCGTCATGGCCCCACTTGCTGACATTATCTGACATTTATTGGTGGATTGAAGATTTCCCTTGGAGGGCGACGATGCGAATCCGGAAACGGACGGGTTCGCGATCAGATTCAAGAGAAGGAACCTAAAGGGTAAGAGAAAAATATGCCCAAAGTGCCTCTCGGACCTTCACCTTGCGGGCGAACTAACTGGCTGGCTCCTGCCGGAAGAATATTTTTGCGAATCCTGTGGATACAGGGGTCACGTTGCTTTCGAGCCCTTGTCGGTAGATTCACGCAGTAAGGCTGAGCCCGACTGAGTAAAGAAAGCAGAGAATTTCATCCGTCAAGATCTATGAAGAGACCGAGGCGCTGCGCTTTCTTCTTCGTCCTACGATTCGACAATCTCCTTGAAGATTGAGGGCGTAACTTTTCTACACTCTGCCAGCATCATTTCCGCAAGTTCCCTGATCTCCCATTGAGCTTGAGGTGCTGTCCTCTGCCAGAAAAAGTGCATCAGGCTTCTTGCGTTGGCAGTTATCACGAGCTTTGTCCCGATGCACTGCGGGAGGATGAATCTCGCGTCCTCCTTGGGAACTTCTAACTCTTTCAATTTCTTGAAGGCCTCTACCGAGCTCTGTAGAATTTCTTCGAATAATTTCTGAG
Organism: Nitrososphaerota archaeon; assembly: GCA_021325255.1. The sequence goes on from JAJPHP010000029.1 coordinate 3,116, forward strand.
CTTCCGGGTTTGACCGAACTGATGGGGGTAGGATGAAATCTTCTCTTTCAACTACACTGAATCGCTGGCTCTCTTGATCGTAGCTAGCAATCCTGTGTCTAACGAGCTGGTGCGAGCACACCCTGCTGATTCCTTCTATCTCGAACATGAATACTGCATGTTCTATAACGTCGAAAGTCTTGTCCCTGATTGCCTTCGCGATAAGATCCTTCTCATAGCCTGGTTTCGATGCAAGTTCCTTCTCAAGTTCCTCAATCGGCTTGGCGCTGTAACAACGACGCATTGCGAGCGCTACGTTGAATTCGGGGTTTGGAGTATACCACAATAGTTTGACGCGCATGCCCAACGTCTTTGCCCTTGCATATGGAGCATCTAAAGCATTTGCCCTTCGACAATGAATTTCTTCCCCGGAACACTTTAAGAAGCAAGGGTCAGGATTTCAAACTTAGAGGCAATTCGAAGATAGTTTCTTCTCTCTAGTTCACAAAGAGGGAGAGTTCGCGCGATGCGAATACATCAAGCGACAAATTCTTCTTGACTCTGGTAGAATTCTTGGCACAAACAGGAGTGACAGACTAAAACGAATGCAACACATCGAGTTGAGGCGAGAGACCCACTGGGTCGCAGTGTTGTACGCGATAGTCCTCGTCCTCCTAGCTGTCCTGCTCTTTGTTACCTTTGGTCTGGGAGCGTATTACGTCTACAACAGCCCGGTCAGCAATGTCGTGGCTACCACCTATGCGGGCAATTCGCAAAACGCCTTCGTCGAAGTCCGTGCAACAGGGTTGAGCGGTGCGTCACAGAGACAGATATGGATCGATCCTCAGGTCAATTACGACGCTAACGGAAATCCTCAATCTTTCATCCCCAGCTCCGGAATCTTCATCGCGAACACAAATTCTGACCCAAACGGAAACGTTGCGGGAAACTTTTCCATCTCCAACGCTAATCTCAAACTGATCTCAAACAATGGCAAGAGTGTGCATTCCCTCTGGGTGGTTGGATTTTCCGGCCAGAATCAGAACTTTTCAGTCAGCACTTCATCTCCAATTTCGATAACTGCGGATTCAGAGAAGAATTACTCTGCCTCCACGCAACTGACGGGGCTTACTTTCTTTGTCACACTCGCCACATTCGTCGTACCAATCAATTCAGACCTTGGAACGCTTTTCATCGTTCTCTGGACGATCTACGTCTTGCTTTTTGCAATGGCGCTAAACGGCCCTTTGCAAAGCCTAGTTAGAGCAATCAAACACTCCGCAAGCGTGGGAATCAGTGGAGTCTTTGGTAACTCGATGCTGGCGGTGATGGCGATATTTCCAATTGTAATCTGGGTGTCGGTAATCATGGCTCTTCTTCAACAGTCCGTCGGAGTGTCGACCGGAAACCTGCCGCCCACAGATCCTCTGCTACTGTACGTTGAGCTCAGCATCGCGCCAATCAGGGAGGAACTCGGGTTCAGAGTCATCCCCATAGGCCTCGCGACACTTGTAATTCTACTGACGAAGGGAAGAGTCAGGGACGGACTGCTCTCGCTCTGGCATCCATCAAGATACCTGAAGAAGAATGACAGCCCAAAGGAGTACAGGCGCCATCTCTGGACTGTGTACGTAATGATAGCAATAAGCTCATTCCTGTTCGGATTAGCACACTACGTGCTCGGAGCGGGCTGGGGGCCGGGGAAAATCGCTGAGGCGGCCACTGCAGGAATCGCCCTCGCTGCGCTCTATTACAAATACGGTCTCCCTGCCGCAATCCTGTTGCACTGGGCGGTTGACTATGGACTTTCCACTTACACCTTGAGTCCGTCGCTGACTGGAGCCGGAGACTTTGTCACGCTTTACACGCTTCCCATAGCTGCAGCCTCGTCTGTGGCACTAATCATACTGCTTCTAAGGATAACCAGGGAGAGGAACAGTACGCCGGTTTTCATCACAGGCGGAAGCGGTAGCAGCAACATTCCTTGAACAGCATGGAGATAAAAAAATCACAAGGACGGAATAAAGTTTGAGCGACAAAGAGCGAGAGAAAAGTAGGAAAGCGAGAGAAGGCCCTTCACAGGAAAAAGAATCGCTCGGTTTGACGGTGCGGAAGGTCGATGATCTTTCCGAGTGGTACACCCAGGTCGTTCTGAAAGCCGAGCTCGCAGATTATACTCACGCAAAGGGATTCATCGTCATGCGCCCTTATGCATACGAGATCTGGGAGGAGATCAAAGGGTTTTTCGACTCTGCAATAAGGAAAACTGGACACAGAAATGCCTACTTTCCCTCCCTTATCCCTGAGTCTCTGCTCCGCAGGGAAGCAGAACATTTCGCAGGCTTCACTCCGGAAGTATTTTGGGTAACAAAATCTGGAAACGATAACTTGCAGGAAACGTTTGCGGTCAGACCCACATCCGAAACGATCATACACGACTCGATGTCAAAGTGGATCAGGAGCTGGCGAGATCTCCCGATGCTGCTCAACGTGTGGAACTCTGTCTTGAGAGCCGAGATCAAGTCAACCAAGCCGTTCATCCGCAGCGCAGAGTTCCTCTGGCAGGAGGGGCACACGGCTCACTCGACTGAAAAAGAGGCAGAGAAGGAAGTGATGGACATCCTGCTAACGTACAGAAAGGTGATGGAGGAGTTGCTCTGCATCCCGGTAATCATTGGAAGTAAGAGTGACAAAGAAAAGTTCGTCGGCGCAGTATACACTACTACTCTAGAGTCAATGATGCCAGACGGGAAGGCAATTCAGATGGGGACTTCCCACCACTTGGGTCAAAACTTTTCGAAGCCCTTCGAAATCAGGTTCTTGGGCGAGGACGGAGAGATGCACTTTGTCTGGCAGACATCGTGGGGGATTTCCTGGAGGTTGATTGGCGCGATGGTAATGGAGCACGGTGACGACAAGGGTTTGATCGTTCCTCCGAAGGTTGCGCCAATTCAAGCGGTGATAGTGCCGATAGTCTTCTCTTCGAACAAGGCAAACGAGGTTCTTCAAATGTGCAATTCTCTGGTGGAAAGGCTCGGGGCTAAAGGAGTGAGAACGCACCTCGACTCTCGAGAGAGATATACGCCGGGATGGAAGTTCAACGAGTGGGAGCTCAAAGGTGTCCCGTTGAGAATCGAAGTCGGCCCGAGAGACCTAGCAAACAACACGGCTGTACTGGTCAGGCGTGACACGGGAGCCAAAGAATCTGTTCCTCTTTCACAGATCGAGGAAGCCGTTGAGAGAGGCCTAGAGTCAGTACACGCGTCGCTTTGGTATCGCGCTACGGAGAGATTGAAAGGACAGGTGGTTGAGACTAGCGATTTCAAGCAACTCTCGGAGACGCTTGCTACAACTGGTGGATTTGTGAAGACGTACTGGTGCGGCTCGAGAGAGTGCGAAGATGAAATCAAAGAAAAGACCGGAGGGGACATCAGAGTGATTCCCTTTGACCAGGGTGACTCTGCAATTCAGAGCAAGCGATGCGTAGTCTGCAGCTCAAGCGCGAAGAGTCTCGTGTACATTGCGCGCGCATACTGATAGCTCGACACTGACCCTGCTTTCTTCGCTCATACTATTTCTTTTTCAGCGAGATACTAGGTCGGTGACCGCAGATGCCGTCCTCTCAATATCTCCATCCGTTAGGAAGGGTTGAATTGGGAGTTGGAAGACGCTCTTGCAGATCCTTTCTGAAACAGGGTAATCCCCTTCTTTGTAACCAAAAGTCTCCCTGAAATAGGGCTGAAGATGGATTGGTACTGGCCATGATACGTCGGCTTCGATGCCTCTTTCCCTTAGTTTCGTTACGAGTGCATCCCGGCTGATCTTTGCCGCTCTTTCATCAATACGCAAGGCGAGCATGTACCATGCATGAGACATAGGATCATCGACGCGCTGGAAGGTCAGCGAATCTAGTTTCCCCAGCCTTTCTCTAAGCTCAACTGCGTTCTTTCTTCGTCTGGAATTCAATTCGTCGATTATTCTGATCTGAGGGATTCCTATGGCGGCGACCATCTCGAGCATTCTAAAGTTGTACCCAATTGTTCTTTGATTGTACCTTGAGGCTTGTCCTTGTGACCTAATCATCTCGATTTTTTCTGCGAGAGACTGCCTGTCGGTCGCGACAAAGCCTCCTTCACCGGTGTGGAGATTCTTTGTTGCATACGTGCTAAAGCAGGTCAGATTAGAAATTGTTCCAACCTTCCTTCCGTTGAATGAAGCTCCTATTGCTTCCGCGGCATCTTCGACAACTACGATATTCCTTGATCTCGCGAGCGAATTGAACTTCTCAAGCTCAGCGGGCAGTCCGTAAACATCTACGGGTTCGATCGCGATTGTGTCTTCTCCGATCCGTTCACTAGCTAGATCTGGGTCTAGATTGAAAGTCTCTTCATTAACGTCAGCAAAGACAGGTTTGCAGTCTGCATGAATAGCAGCGTTCGCTGTCGCAGCAAAGCTGAGAGGGGTTGTAACGACTTCTGGAATGCCTTTTTTGTTCTCTTTCCACAATTCCAGCCTCGCTGCAAGAATTGACGAGTGGAGGGCCGCAGTGCCAGAATTGACAGCAAATACATAGCGGGCCCCGAGATATCCTGCTAGGAGCGACTCAAATTGCTTTACGACTTTTCCCTGAACTAGAAATCCGGACCTTAGAATCTCTTCAACGGATCTAACAATTTCGTCATCCATGTACGGTTTGGCGATTTTCACGCTCGGTATCTTGTTCTGCGGGGCCTGGGTCACTGTCATGGCCGGAGCACTCCGCTTGGCGGGTTTATAACGTGAACTTTGAGTTCGGTGATTGAGGGCCTCTCAATTGTCCTCTATACTGCTTATTCATTGTAATGGATACTTTATATACCACTGACAGTAGTAGGAATCCCCATGCAACGCGCTGAAGAACTATTACCATTAGTGCAGATTCAGACCCGTTCTAACACGGTGCCAGTTTATGCGCTTCCACACGAAACCGCTAGCATTTGCCCAGAGTGCAATAGGACAATCCCAGCTCTTGTCTTCGAGAAAGACGAGAAGATCTGGATGACAAAGACATGTCCGGACCACGGCATATGCGAAGAGTTGTATTTTGGATCTGCTCGCCTATTCAAGAAATTTGCAAAGTATTTCCACGATGGCAAGGGCATCGACAATCCGAACGTCCCTCTGTCAAAGTGCAACTGCCCTAAGAACTGCGGGCTCTGCTCTAGCCACTTGAGCCACAGCGGACTCACGAACCTCGTGATCACGAACCGATGCGACCTTACCTGCTGGTACTGTTTCTTCTATGCGAAGAAGGGTGTCGAAGGCGCTTATGTGTACGAACCCACCTTAGATCAAATCCGATCGATGGTAAAGACACTGAGGGCGGAAAGACCAGTACCTGGCAACGCGATTCAGATTACCGGAGGAGAACCAACATTGAGGCCCGATCTCCCAGAGATTGTCCGGATATGCAGGGAAGAGGGCGTAGATCACATCCAGCTGAACTCGAATGCAATCAACATGGCAATTGATCCTGCACTCGTGAAAAGGCTCCGCGAGTCTGGCGTGAACACAGTCTACATGAGCTTCGACGGTGTCACACCGAGGACGAACGGAAAGAACCACTGGGAAGCCCCCTATGCTATCGAGAACTGCAGGAAGGCGGGACTGGGAATCGTCCTCGTTCCAACCGTCATCAAATCAGTCAACGATCACGAGTTAGGACAGATTATACGATTCGGACAGGCAAATATTGACGTTATCAGGTCGGTCAACTTCCAGCCCGTGTCTTTGACTGGAAGACTGACAAAGTCAGAGCGTGAAAAGTACAGAATCACGATACCTGACGCCATCAGCAGAATTGAGGAACAGACAAAAGGTGAGATTGTGGAAGATGACTGGTTCACAGTCCCAACATGCGTGCCAATGACTCACTTCATTGAAGCGTTTACGAAGAAGCCCCAGTATGAGCTCTCAATACACTTTGCATGTGGTGCCGGAACCTATGTCTTCAAGGATAAAGACAAGCTGATTCCACTCACGAGGTTCGTCGACATGGAGGGAATGCTCAATTATCTCCAGGACAAGGCTGACGAACTCGAAGGCGGAGCTAGCAAGCTCGTGGTCATACCAAAGATTCTTGCTAACTTGAGCAAGTTCATTGACAAGGAAAAGACGCCAGAGGGTGTGAACCTCTCGAAGCTTCTGTTCAACGCGCTCGTGAAGCACGACTATGAAGCCCTGGGTGACTTCCACCAGAAGACAATGTTCCTTGGAATGATGCACTTCCAGGACAAGTACAACCACGACGAGGAGAGACTGATGAGGTGCGATATTCACTATGTCACACCAGATCAGAGAATCATTCCGTTCTGCGCTTTCAACGTGATTCCAGAATGGTACAGGGACCGCATCCAGCAAAAGTACGCAATCCCAATTGAAGAGTGGGAGAAATCTAGCGGCCACACGCTTGAGCAAGGTCTCTACAGGGGTACGCTGAGAAAGGGCAAGCAGCACCACGCAGGATGCGGCTGCTCGGTCATCATGCAGCAAACCCAGCAGGCACGCACGCTGGAAACGATCACGGGAGACGCACTCCCAATCATTACCTCGTAGAATCGTCGCGCTCTGAGAAAGAGAGCCCGAACCCAAAGTAGGGCACTCTTTGCTCTCCATTTTTTTTCTCTTTCTTCTCTTTGTCTCTCTTACCTCGATTGCTTCAAGCAATAGAGAGCGCATCGAATCCTGTGGGGTTCCTTTTGCCTTTTTTCTCTCTTTATTCGCCGGCAGTTTGATCCTTCAACCTCTTTCGTAGGTCGAAGTCAAAGATCAAGTCAAGAATCACGTATGAATTATAAGCACGACCAATCAAGAAGAAAGAATTGACGCCGTGCAATCTGAACAGTCTCAGCAGAGAACGCTCGATTTCTCGCTGAATGATAACAATGGTGAGCCGAAGGGGATCACACTACAATCAAGAACCGAGCAGAAACCCAAGGCAATAACCCTGCCCCCGAATGGCAGGAACATTTTGAAGAGCAAACTAGCAGAACTCACAACAGAGGTCACCGACCTCGGGCCCTCTCTTCTCCTCTCTGCGACATATGACGGCGAAAGGCGCGTTGCCATCTTAAAATTCTATGAACCCACGAAAAATCGCTTCTACCTGTGGTCCGACAAGAGCGGGCACAAGCCTCACTGTTTTTCAAAACAGTCTCCAGCGGACCTTGCTTACCTGAAAAAGGAAAGACCGAATATCATAGACATTGTGCCAGTAAAGAAGCACGACCTGATTGCAGATTCGGAAATAACGGTTAGCAAGATAATCGCAACTGATCCTCTCGCAATCGGAGGACAGGACAACAGCCTGAGGAATGCGATCCCGGCTTGGGAGGCGGACATCAAGTACTACGAGAACTTTCTCTACGACAGCGAGCTGTATGTCGGAGCGTTCTACCAGATCAAGAACGGAAAGATAGAGCCCGTCCCCTTCGATACTCCCCAAGAGGTGAAGGACTCATTCAAGCGAACGCTCGAATCGTCAAAGCCGGAGATCGCAAAGGAGATTGCGGTGTGGGCCTCCCTCCTTAACCAGCCCCTTCCCAGGCTGAAGAGGGCAGCACTTGACATCGAGGTGCTCTCGCCAGAGAACAGAGTTCCTAACGCTGACGAAGCAAACTACCCGGTTGTTGCGGCTTCGATTGTTTCAGATGATCTTCAGAGATTGTATATCTTGGAGAGAAAGGACCTCGACCTGGGAAAGAATACGTTGCCGAAGGAGGCTGAAGTCCTGTTCTTCAGTTCGGAGGGGGATCTCCTGACAAAATTATTCACCGACATGTTGGACTACCCGTTCCTCGCGACTTTCAACGGAGACGACTTTGACCTAAACTATCTCTACCACAGATCGCAGAAACCAGAGTTCGACCTGACCAAGGAAGAGATCCCGATCGTCATGGGCAACAACTTCTCCGGACTAAAGTACGGGATTCACATTGACCTTTACAAGACGTTCAACAATAGGTCGCTTCAGATCTACGCTTTTGGAAACAAGTATTCTGATCACACGCTTAACGGGGTAGCCGAAGGACTCCTAAACGAGAGTAAGGTTTCATTCGATGGGATGATTGGTGACCTCCCGGCATACGATCTCGCAAACTACAATCTACAGGACACGCTTCTGACGTACAAACTCGTGTCCATCTATAACGACGTGCTCTTGAAGCTGCTTGTCGTCATCGCAAGGGTGGGTAAGATGCCCATAGACGACCTCTCGCGACTTGGTGTCTCGAACTGGATCAGGAGTATGCTTTACTTCGCCCACAGGAAGCAGAACGCGCTGATACCCCGTCCTGAGGAGTTGAAGGAGAAGGGCGGAGCCAAGTCAGAGGCAATCATCAAAGGAAAGAAGTACAAAGGAGGACTTGTCATAGAGCCAACGACAGGCGTTCATTTTAACGTCTCCGTCCTCGATTTTGCCTCGCTGTATCCAAGTATAATCAAAGTGTTCAACATCTCCTACGAGACGGTGAACTGCCCTCACCCTGAGTGCCGAACCAACCTGATACCGGAGGTCGGGCACTGGGCCTGTACTAAACGCAGAGGTATCGAATCCCTCGTCGTCGGTTCTCTTAGAGACCTCAGGGTCGATTACTACAAGCAGCTGACGAAGAGCAAGACCCTCTCGAAGGAGGACAAAGAGCTTTACAAGGTCGTAAGCCAGGGTCTCAAGGTTATCCTAAATGCTTCGTATGGTGTGCTTGGATTTGAGAGCTTCCCGCTTTATTGCCTCCCAGCCGCTGAGGCTGTCGCAACTTTAGGGCGTTATGCGATTACTAGGACGATCGCGAAGTGCAAAGAACTTGGAATCGAGGTGATCTACTCGGACACCGATTCACTCTTCCTCAAGGCTCCCTCAGAAGAGCAGATCGCACAAGTGTCCGCCTGGACTCAGAAGGAGCTTGGCATAGAGCTCGACGTTGACAAGGTTTACAGATACGTGGCCATGAGCGAGAGGAAGAAGAACTACTTCGGAGTACTTCAGGATGGGACCGTAGATCTCAAAGGTTTGACAGGTAAAAAGTCGCAAACTCCACAGTTCATCAAAGATTCATTCTATGAAATACTTGACAGCCTGAGCAGGGTAAAGACAGAGCAGGATTTCGCTGTTGCGAGGGAGGAGATCAAGAAGAGGCTCAAGACCGACTATCAGCGGCTGAAACAAAAGGAGATCTCGATGGACGACCTTGCATTCAACGTGATGATTGGCAAGGACATTTCCGGCTACAGGGACAACATCCCGCAGCATGTTAGGGCAGCGCAACTTCTTCAGAAGGCCGGGAGAGAGATCAAGGCGGGAGACATCATTTCTTTCGTAAAGACTACGACGGGTGACGGTGCAAAGCCCGCCTCCCTCACTCGGAAAGACGAGATCGATGTGGAAAAGTATCTGGAGTACATGAAGAGCACGTTCGACCAGATTCTTGGGTCTCTGGGGTATGATTTCGACGAAATTCTTGGAGCCACAAAGCTCGAAGATTTCTTCTGGGGCCAATAGAATTTCCGTGGTATCGGGACGTGGATCTAGCATTGCCTATGCTATTGGACTGAAAATTCGTGAGCGCTCCGAACTCAAGATCTTTCTCATCGCAACCTTCCGGCCGCTCCTAGGGCTAATTCTTCACAGCGCCTCGAGATTACCATGAGAGGCGCAACGCAATTATAACTCTTCGATCTGATTATAGAGTCTACGGCCGTTTGAAGAAAGAAAGAAAGAAAGGCTTCGAGTACTTGTGGTATTCAAGCTTGGCCAATGATAGAATCACGTGCAAACAAACCTGAGGAAGTCAATAGCGGGAAAAGGGACAAAATAAGAGAAGGTTTCTTGGAGTAGAAAGGTTATAGGGAACAGAGAGGGAAGGAAGAAAGAAGAATTGGTATTCATCGACACTACGAGCTCGCTTGAGAATTTTAGACGGTTTCTGATTCAGAGTACCTGCATGTCTTTCATACCTGAGAGTTACCTGAGAGACCCTGACATTTTTCCCGAAAAGGAAGGCGACACTGGTTCGATCTACATCGAGGCGGCGGACAAGGTCAGCCTCAAGAAGATGCGTGACATCACTTTCGTAAATGCGCGTGACATTTTGGGAATAATTTACGTAAGCAAGAGCGGAAATACTCGGCTAAAATGGCGCGAGAGTCGAGGTGGGATCGGCAAGCTCACAGGTGAGGCTTCTACAAACAGCTTGGTCAACCTTTTCTCTGCTAGAGTGCTGAGCAAAGAATACGCAGACATGTTGCTTCAAAAGAGCGAACAGGCTGAGACACAATCGGAAAGAGCCGAAGTGGCGGAGGGCGGAGATCAGGAAGCGCCGGTGGAGGAAGAAGCAGTCTCGGTTGTGTCATCGGAAGGCATATCGGAGCGGACGGGCGACGAGATCGAAGGGACACTGAATGTGGAGGGTGACGTGTAAGGAAAAATGGCAGAAGGATCTGGGGCGTCTTCATCTATGAACACGGTGAAAGTCAGGGTTTACGAGATAACCAGTGTGACGGATAGAGAAACAGGAAAACCAGGAAAGAACATCAAACTAGTGCAGGTGAAGCAACAACAGCCCCAGTCTCAGCGCTCCTTCTACGGTGGGGGGTTTGGCGCACCAGACGACACGGCGATGATAAAGAACATCATGTCGAGCCTCCAACAGGCGGGTTTTCCTTTCGCTGCCGAAGTGATACAGCCAAAAATCAATCTCTTTCTCAGTGAAGTGGAGTACGACCTCCTTGGCGTCAGGTTTGAAGTCAATGAGATCTATGACATGATATTGAGAGACGGGACGATTCGTTTCCAAAAGCCCTCCGAAGGAGTCTGAGGAGCACAGCAAACACGTGTCCTCGGCCGCTCCAATTTCCAGCCTCGCTTCGCAATTCTGTTATATAGTTTGGAAAATTCTACCGTCAAGCTGAAGAGACACCCGGTGCGGTAGCTCCCTTCCTTTCACGTCGTGGCTCTTAGACTCATGACTGTGTTTAGGGTGGAAGCGTAACAAGGCATGCCGTTTCCCATCATAGATCAGATGAGTGTGAAGGTTCACTTTGAAAGTTGAGCACGCTCATTCAAGGCCTCGTGGAGGCCGCCAAGCAGGCACCAAATCTCATTCTAGACGGAAAGCCCTTTCCGCTGCAATAGCGAAAGGAAGAAGAAGGGTTCTGGAAAATGTTGGGCAAGCTGGAAACATCGCCCGAAGCGGATTTCACTTGAAGGACGGGCAGAAGAACTTCATCATCGGACTAGATGAGTGCATATGTGATGCATCAGGCGTCAAAACGGAGAAGCAGGCGCTCGAGGCAAAGGAAGTTCAGGGCGCAAGAGAGTGGGTCAATGGTTTAATGAAGAACGAACACTACGTATGTCTGTTCAGTGAACGGCCAGAGCGACTCCGCAGAGCCACCGAGAGGTGGTTGAGGGAGCACGGTTTTATGTACACATCACTCATACTGGGCAAGCCGACTGCGCAAAACTATCACTACATAGATGATAGACACGTGCAAGCGACGACCTTCAAAGGTCGATATACAGAGCTTGTGCGGAAGGAACATCGTATTGAGGTCTTTGGTTAGCTTGCGGGCGAGGTTGGTCTAGACTGGTCTAGGACAGGGGCTTCCCATTGCCCGAGGAACATGTACAACCACGATGTTTCCAGGGTCAGTAAAGAGCCTCTAACACGGGTTCGAATCCCGTACCTCGCACCATATCTCCAAGGTCCGAATCGCAAGAATATCCTCATGAGAAAAGCTCGTCGTTGTCGGTTCTCTTGAATAGCCACCAGAGGCACTGAAGAGTGAGTAAGAGGGGCGACTCGTTCGCGCTAGACGGTGCGCTGTCCGAATGGCGAGTCACGGGAATAGGCAACGTAGTCTGAATTGGAGTTCTCGTTCTTCCTGGCAGGAGATCGTAAAACTGAACCCACAAAGCTTCAATCTCATGTAGGCTCTTTCGAAAATGGATTATCAACTTTGGAAAGCTAGTTAGGCGACATCGCGTTCTTCGACCGCGGTAAGAAAAATTTAGAATCTGAGCGACTGCTACTTTTTTCCCAATTTTGTCAAGGTCGCCACTCCAAACACAAATATGCTAAGTGAAAGGACAATGACCCAATCTATTGCGGAGATCGGACTGATCTGAACCGCACTTGCAAGCGCGGACACGTACATCGCGGATACAAAGCCCACGACTACAACGATAAGCATCGTGACAAAGTACCTGTTTTGAATGACCTGTGAAAAATTGATGCGCTGAGGAGTGAGTTCTGTCGGAATTATCGCAAGCTGCCCCATAATCATCATTGTGAGCCCCAAACCCCTCGCACTCCTCTCGTCTAAACCTCTCGAAACACCCCAAAAATACAACAAGGTGGACAGAATGAATATCAGAAATCCAATCGCCGCAAGGCGAGCAAATTGTCTCCCGTCCAGTATCTTATCGGTCTTGGTCCTTGGCTTTCTCTTCATTATTCCAGGTTCCGCTTTCTGTCTTTCGAACACAATCGACACTACAGGATGCAAAACTAACTCAAGCACAACAATATCCACTGGGACGAGCAACAATGGAAGGCCTAGTATTGGAATGATTAGGGCAGATAGGAAAATTGGTAGATGAAAGGCAACAAGATACCTGAATGCGCTTTGGATGTTGTCGTATATCTTCCTGCCATTTCTCACAGCCTTTACAATTGTGTTAAAATTATCGTCAAGCAATACAAGCGAAGAAGCTTCCTTTGCAACGTCAGTTCCTCGTAGTCCCATTGCAATCCCAATATCCGCCCGCTTGAGGGCCGGGGAGTCGTTTATTCCGTCACCTGTAACTGCTACACTGTTCCCTGTTTTCTGTAGTGTCTCCACTATTCGTAATTTCTGCTCTGGCAAAACTCTACAAAACACATTGCACTCGCGAAGTGCTTCTCCAAAGCGAGACTCGTCCATGGCGTCGATTTCGTCACCTGAAATAACGATGTTATGCTCAAGTCCTGCAGCATGAGCTATCGCATGCGCCGTTGTCTTGTGATCTCCTGTGAGCATGATTACTCTGATTCCTGCACTTTGAGCTTCCTGAACGGAAGAGGGAATGCCTTCCCTCAACGGATCAAGGAATCCGATCAGCCCAGCAGAAGTCATTTCCCTCTCGCTTTCCTCCCTTGACTTACTCAAATTGTCAAGGTACCTGTACGCCAGGGCAAGGACTCTAACCCCGCTCTCGCCCATTTTTTCATTGGCAGCAAGTATGAGTGACCTTCTTTCCCCGCTGAGAAGGCAGCGCGGAAGAATAGCTTCCATTGCACCCTTTGCTGAGATTACGATCTTGCCGCTTTCCAAGCTTTCCCAGACATGCGACATGTATTTTTCCTTGGGGTCGAATGCATATTCCCTTACGAGCTTCCAGGACTTTATTTCTGAAGGTGCCCCACATTTTTCTCCCACCTCGTAGATTGCTTTCTCCATGTAATCGAATGGCCTTTCCTCACAAGCCATCATTGCATACAGAAAGAAGACCTTGGATTCCTCTGCTCGTAGAAACGCTTCGATGGAGTAGTGTAACTCGTTGGCAAAAACTTCTTTGACAGCCATCCTTCCAGTGGTAAGCGTTCCCGTCTTGTCAGTACAGATAACGTTCACGTTCCCAAGGGCTTCCACGGCCGGAAGCTTCTTGACTAGTGCATCGCTTCGTGCTAGCTCAAGAATCCCCAAGGATAGAAAGAGAGTGAATACCACAGGTAGCTCCTCAGGGATCGCAGCGATGGCAAGGCTCACGCCGCCCAGTATTGCATTTGAAAAGCTCTGGCCTAGCAAAATTTCGAGAAATATCAGCGCGAGGGACAACGCCAGCGCTGCTATGCCGAACGTCCTTACCACCCAGTCTATGTCTTTCTGAAGCTTAGTTCTGACCCTGGTCGTAGAGGCGAGTGAGCCGCCAATCTTCCCATAGTATGTTTGAGACCCGGTTCTGACAACAAGACAGGTCGCGCGCCCGCTGAGAACTCTAGTGCCAGCGAAGATGCTGCCGACATTGCCGAAGATGTTTTCAGAGTTTGACTCTGTCTTGCTTTTCTCAACCGGGACTGACTCTCCCGTCAGAGACGACTCGTCAACGTGCAGGTCGGAACTTTCAACTATCGCAGAGTCCGCCATGACTATCTGGCCTTCCTCGACCAGAAGCCTGTCCCCCGGCACAAGTCTTTCTGGATTGACGGTTACCCTTACCTCATTTCGTACAACAAAGGCCCGAGGCTCTCCCATCTTTTCCAGCTGCTCCAGTGCCCGCTCCTTTCTCACATCTATCACAACATCGATGAGTCCTATCGGCAATATCGCCACGAGAACAACTATAGCATCCAACGTGTCGCCAAGAAGAAGGTAGATCACTCCGGCAACAGCAAGAAGCCAGACCATGGGTTCTTTCAGGAAGGAGAGTACGCCCCAAACGGATCCTCTTCGCTTTGGAGAGAGAATATTCTTCCCATGCCTTGAACTTCGCTTCTCTGCTTCAGAATCAGTCAACCCATTGTCAAAGTTTGGATTGAGCTTTGAGATAAGCTCAGAAAGAGGAATCTCTTCCCCATCCCTCTCTGTGATAGGAGGCCTTTGGATTGTCAACTCGAAATTTCAGCTATCACACTTGCCTGGTACTTGTCGAAGGGTAGTTTTTTGGTGATGCTTGGACTACTTTTTTTGCGAAAAACATTCTGAAGATTGTGTCAAATTAGTTGGTTCTCCGCTGAAGGCTCTATAGTTGAATGAGGTGCCGAAGATGTTTCAAAGAAAATGCATGCTCGAAGAGAACCAAGAGAAGATATCACTCTGCCTTCGCGAACGCAAGGACGTGATAATCCTGGCGAGATACGGCGTAGGATCCTCATGCACGATAACCATCATGCAGCATGACATGACTTGATTTAAATGCGATCGCTCGCCGGTTTGGCGCCACGCACACTGTTAGCGATACCCAAATGCTGAAAAGTAGATCGCCGACGTCCTCACTTTGCCTTAAACTTCCTAATGACATAAGCGCCTAATATCATTGGAAACAACCATACTGCCAGGTCAAGAGCCATCACGGAAAGATCAAAGCTCCACCTGTCGACAGGTCCAATGAATGTATTGAGTGTATGAGTCCCCCAAACAAATGGTATCCCGTAATTCACGTGTACATAGTCGGGCCAATTGTACGTTGTCCCCCAAATCATCGCGACTAAGGCGGCGATTGACCAGAGACCCAGGAAGGTGAGCAACAGTGCGCTTTTTGAAGTGAGAGACTTGTTCCTCTTCAGCGAACCAGCTCCCACTCTGGTCTGGTTCAAGTCTTTTTTTGCAAGCAAACAGAGATTCTGCATATGGGATAGTCCGCTTTTAGTGCAACCGAGATGCGTGCTTGTAAAGCAAATCCTACATCCGATTACTTAACTGGGATAGGCAATTCTCAAATGTGAGAATCGCTCCCTCTTCTTGTTATGCGCTCGAGAATTGGATAAATTCTGCTAGGATACTCGAGTCTACATGAATACTGCTTTACGCCCATGTGCAGCCAGCGAAATATCGAACAACAGAAAGATGTAAGCGCCGTATGTCTAATACGATGCCTTTCGTCTGAAATTCTTACTCAGGACTCTTGGAGCCAACGTAGATTCCCGAGCAATATGTGTAGCCAATTCTCGCGGCCTTTGAACACTATTTCTCGCGCATTTTTGTCTATATTGAATTTAGAAAGAAAGAATCGGAAGAATCGGTTTTGTTTGAGTTCTAGTTTTAGAGACTCGTCATCTTCCGACTCGGTCTCTACATCCTCTACTTCCTCGTTTTTGCGAACAGAGGCCTACTTTGGAATTATGTTTGCTGCCTCAATGGCTTTCGGGTGGATGTATGCCTTGAAAACTACCTCGACCTCCACTCCTTCACCGTGCTTTTCTACGATGAACTTGTAGTTCTCTACATCTGCCTGGACGCGATCGAAGTACTCCTGCGCCTGATGCGCGAAGGTGCGCATCTGCTTTCGAACGCTTTCCAAAGCGAGTCTGCGTTCTACGCTTTCGGGCGTCTGACCCGAGAGTAACTTCTTTTCTGATATTGTTGACATGCGGTTCTCTTTCTCTCCTTCACCATAATATCTGAGTAGCAAAGGCGAAGGATATATGCCTAGGAGACGATCATTAAAAGTGATAGTCAAAGGTGGGCGGTAAGGTCGTACCGCCTTGATACCACTCGTTTTCAAGATGCCTCATGGTTAAAAGTAACAGCTAGAATCGAGGTCCATTCTTTGCGACACTCTCCACTTGGGTGAGGAGATAGAGTTCGATCGGTTATCATGAATCTCTCGAGTCTTCGCTGAATGTTCTTTCCCAGTCGCGTTGAATTTGTCTTTTTTTGGGTCATAAGCTCTTCCTTTTTTGATCAAGGATAATGCTCTAATTACCACGGGCTGAGGAAGTTTGATGTGCACAATTTTTTCTTGCATTACAGTCATAAGTGGTCGTGTGATAAAAGTAGTTAGGGACTAGATGAGAAGAGCCATTCCCGCTAATGCAACGGCCGTTCATTGTTAATCATTTGCTGCAGGGTTTGAAAATCCAAATCTGTTCTACTTGTGGTCATCAACGTATATGAGTCCAGATTTACCTTAATACCACGAGTCCGTGCTGGAGTCGTTTTGTTCTTCACCAGCCTGACTCTCTGAAGAAGACTAGCGATGTAACTCGATTAGGGACTCAATCAAGAACCCTATTCTATGAGCTTTCCACGCCGATTCAGACGAGGACATATCCCAAAAAGATACAAGTCACGTCATAAAGAGGCTGAAGAAAGGACCACTGTCCATGTAAAAGTGCGAACTGATTGATACTCATGCGAGTGCTTTCAGTGGAGACTTCAGCTTCCTCGAAAATTCCTCAAGTGTCCGTGTGTTTACCACGTCTTTTGCGCTTGCCCAACCTCTCCTCGCTTGTGCAACGCCCAGTTCGAGAAAGTGCAGGTTAATCTTGGTATGGGAGTCAGAGCTTATCCCAAGTCTTGCCCCGACCTCCACTGACTTTCTAATGTACTCATCCTTCAGGTCAAGTCTGTCAGGATAAGAATCGATATCTAGGATCGTTCCGTAGTCCTTCGCAACTTCGATGACCTTTTCCACGTCCAACTGTGTAGCCTCCCTTCTTTGTATCTGTCTAGATGTGGGGTGGTACAGAATATCGACGTTAGGATTTTCGATTGCTCTTAAGACTCTGTTGGTCATCTCATCTCTACCCATGCTGAAATTAGAGTGGACAGCTGCGCCAACAACATCTAGTTCTTCCAGAACTTTGTCGGAAATATCAAGACTTCCATCCTTCAAAATGTTCAACTCTACCCCCTTCAGGATTTTGAGCCCTGTAATCCCTCGGTTCAGCTTGTCGATCTCTTTCCCCTGCTTTACAAGCATCTTTTCATCCAAGCCGCCCGTCATCGCCAGAGACTTCGAATGATCCGATATCACGATGTACTCTAACCCAATTCTCTTCGCTTCCTCGGCCATTTCAATTATCGAGTTTGAGCCATCTGTCCAATTTGAATGCACCTGCAAGTCTCCCTTCAAATCCTTGAATTCGATGAGTGTGGGAAGTTTTCGCTCTAATGCAGCTTCTATCTCACCCGTGTTTTCTCTCAACTCGGGAGGAATCCATTGTAAGCTCAATTTCTCGTAGATCTCTTCTTCAGTAGATCCTGCAATCATTTTGTTGCCCCGGAAGAGACCATATTCATTCAGCTTCAACCTCTTTTCTTGTGCAATCCTTCTAAGAGCAATGTTGTGATCCTTGCTGCCAGTGAAATATTGCAGTGCAGCTCCAAAACTCTCCTTTGGAATTACCCTGATGTCAGAATGCATCCCAGTCTTGAGTCTGACGGACGATTTCGTCTCGCCCTTTCCAATCACGTCCACAACCTCGGGCATTGAAACAAAGTAGCTCATCACTTCTTCCGGACTGTTTGATACAACAAGGAAATCGGCATCGCCTATGGTTTCCTTCATTCTTCTGACGGATCCTGCAACAATAGCTTTGCTAACTTGAGGGTGAGATCTCAGTCTATGCTCAATTTCGCTTATGAACGGCAGGGCAATGCCCAGGATGAATCTTCCCTTGCTTTTCTTTGCAAACTCTATTCCCTTTAGGATGTTTTCTTCAGTTTTTTCTTGAAACCCTGGAATCTTGCACACTTTATGAGAAAGGCAATTCCTTTCCAAGTCATCCATGTTTGCAATGTTTAGGCGTTGATAGAGAATTTTGATTTTCTTTGGTCCAAGACCCTCTATTCCATATAGACTTTCAAGATCTACTGGAACTTTTTCTTTCAGTCTCTCATAGTATTCGAGTTTCCCGGTCTTGATCAGTTCTTCTATCTTTTCAGCTATGCTCTGACCGACGCCGGGGATTTCAGTTAGACCGTCCAGCCCTTTTCGTCTGTAGATGTCTTCGACGTCCGTTTCAAGAGCTTCTATAGATCGAGCCGCCCTCTCGTAGGCTCTTGGCTTGAACTGGACATCGTCCATTTCCAAGAAGATTGCAATCTTCCTTAGAATGCTCGCAACCTCTAGATTTCTCATTCCGATCTCTGAGACCCCAAGATCAAAAGTCAGGACTTACGACATGTCAAATATCAGGTTAAGTGCTAATTAAGGAGCCATGTCGTTTCTCAGTCTTGAGAATGCCAGAAGGAGGAGGCCCGTTCCCTGCAAGGCCAACGGCGCATGCTTTTGACGGAGACAGCGGCGCAAACAATTACATTTTTACTTACCTTAATCTATTCGCAAGTTCATCACGAATCCGCGGAACAAATTTCAGTTCTTGAGCCAACTTTGAAACTAAAGGAATTCGTTGAGCAATATGGCCAGCCTTTCTCCGAGATGCTTGGGATAGATCTAGAAACCCGTCGTAACGAAGAAATTGTCAAATGGTTTCTTGCCTCTGTATTGTATGGCAAACCTATCAGGGAGTCTTCTGCTACCTCAACTTACCGAGTTTTCGAAGAAAAGGGAGTGCTCAGTGCTTCCAGGATCCTTCAATGCGGATGGGAAGGGATCGTTTCTATTCTCGACGAAGGCACCTACACGAGGTATGATTTCAGTACGGCACGTAGGTTATTAGAGATATTCGGCAACCTCGAAAAGAATTACGGAGGCGATCTCAATCGCCTTCACGCATCCGCAAAAGACTCTAAAGACTTGGAGCTGAGGCTGAAGGCTCTCGGAACGGGAATTGGTGATACAACGGTTTCCATATTCTTGAGAGACATGAGGGGCATCTGGGACAAGGCAAATCCAAAACCCTCGCCTATGGTTATACTCGCAATGAAGGAATTAGGGATAAAAGACTTGGAAAAGACTGCGAAAGCCTACAGATTGAACGTCGTAAGGTTGGAAACTTCACTTCTAAGGCTCGGAAAGGATTTCTTGAAGAAGAACAAGAAACTGGAGATTGAAATGAGGTAGCCAATTCTTCGGTATCTAGAATTCTAAATTGCTGACGCAGTCTTCTTCTATGAATGTCCAAATTAAGGCAAGAAATGATGAGTGTGTATAGCTCCGTTCATTGCCCAACTCGTTTCCAACTGATGAATGTGTTAGGCTCTACAGGTATTCTTTTCGCTTTGTGTACTATCTCTCGCTCGTTGGGTCCCAGGGCGGGCCACATCTTTTTTTCTGCTTTGGCATACGAACGGGTGATACGGGTTCACGTAAAATGAAAACTACCTGATACTCTAATTGGTAAGTTCATGTCAGAGTCGGGCAACTCGTACGAATATGACGACTTCAAGAGCAGACTAGACCTGCTTCGATAGGCTGGGCATGGTCCTTGGGACCGAAGAAAATTAAGTCGCTAGTTGGATCTTTGCATGTTCCAAACATTGTCGACCTACACCGCACGATTTGCCCACGTTGGCTGGGGTGCACCCGATCACTACTCAAGATTTAACCTATTCTCGATTGGGTTTGCAAGCGACAATAACTTATTATTGGATCTTTTTTGTCCGACTTTTCTGAAAATCAATCATGAAATTCGGAATTAGGCTTCCAAACTCGGGCCCACTTGCCAACAGGAAGAACATTGTTGAAGTGGCAGACGAGGCCGAAAAGTTGGGGTTCCATTCACTATGGCAAAACGATCACATAGTCTGGGGCACGGAGCAGCATAGGACGCACCTCTCTTCAGGTTCGGCTGAAGCATTACAGCAAAGACAGTCACCAAACTTTTTCGAGTCCGTTACAACACTCTCCTATCTTGCAGGCCGCCTTCGGAAGATCAATGTAGGTGTCGCGGTGTTGGTTTTGCCACTGAGAAATCTTGTTGTCATAGCGAAAGAGTTAGCTAATTTGGATGTCCTCTCGGAAGGCAGGTTGATCTTGGGCGTTGCTCCCGGTGCACCCAAAATTACAGAGCCCGAGTTCGCTGCGGTTGGTGTCCCTTACAATGAGAGAGGAAAGATAACAGATGAATACATCAACGCAATAAGAAGAATATGGAGCGATGACCTGCCCTCTTTCTCCGGAAAATATGTGGCCTTCAAACAAGTCGAGATCTTTCCGAAACCAGTTCAACGCCCGCCAAAGATATTGATTGGAGGCGGCGAGAGGGGAATCAGCCCAAGAGCACTAAAGCGGGTGGTCGAGTTAGGCGATGGTTGGATTCCTGCTTATCTCACCCCGGATGAGATTTCCGAAGGAAGAATGAAGATAAGTGAAGAAGCTAGGCGAACCGGCCGAGACCCTAAAAGTTTCATGATTTCTCACGAGACATTTGCCTTGATTCACAACGACTCAGATAAGGCGAGCCAGCTCAGCAAGAGCACTCTCCTAACGAGCTTTGTATCGCAAGAGGAGGGCGAAAAGCGGACCTTAATCGGGAATCCGAAGGTAGTTACGGACAGGCTGAGGAAATACAAAGAAGTTGGAGCAGACATGACAGAGTTGAAATTCATTTATCCGGACATCCCATCTCTGCTGGAAATGATGACGCTGTTCATGAATGAGGTCGCGCCGTCCTTCGAGAAGTGATGACATCCGCTGTTCGAATGAGGAAGGAAAGAAGATGATTTACGGTACAACGGAAAAATGATGCTTACTAATTGTCTACACTTGTTATCGGCTCGGGACTCGTAGGATCTCAGATTGTCCGAGAAGAGTTGGAACGCGAAGCCAATCAGCGAATAGTAATCCTCGACGCTGACCCAAAACCGGATGCACTAGACGATATCTTTCCAACGAGCAAGGTCGAGATACTTCGCGGTGATGTCACGGACACCAACAACCTCGGCGAGATATTCAGAGACAAAGGAATTGATACAGTCTACCACACTGCGGCATATCCTGGATTTACAATAACGTCGATGCAGAATCCGTCGCAAGCGATAGCTGTGAACGTAATGGGATTTGTGAATGTATTGGAGGCGGCGAGGCGATGGAATGCAAGCCGAGTGCTCTACACAAGCTCAAACACAATCTCGACTTACATCGAGCCCTCTAAGGATGATTGCAGCTCACTTAACAAGGAATACTCGTATCATCGCCCCACAACTATCTATGCCGCTACGAAGCTCGCCTGCGAGAACTTTGGACTAATCTATTCATCATCATATGGGATTGACTTCAGGGCTGTCAGACTGGCTGCTGTATTCGGACCTTGGAGGTACGGCGGAGGTGGTGGACCGACGAACTTGGTGCGGGAAATGCTTGTGAATTCGTTGGCAGCCCTGCCGATGGAGGTCTCTTTCGGTGATTTTGAGTATGTCTACTCCAAAGATGCTGGACGCGGATCACTGCTGGCTTGCCGCGCTGATCATCTCCGGGACAGAATATTCAACATTGGTCTCGGAAGGTTATACAAGCTTGAAGAACTCGTTAGGCTGATTGGGGAATTGATTCCTACTTCGAGAATAAGGGTTGTTAGAGCAACAAAGGACATGGCGGCACCTCACTTCGAAGGAAACACTGAGGTTCGTAAGCGCATGCCCGACCCAGTTATTGCAGAACCGCTTGACCTCACGAGGTCACGAGAGCAATTAGGATACGAGCCAAAATATCAGATGAAGGAAGCGCTCGAGGACTATGTGAGTTTTCTCAAGACTAGGATTTCGCCATAGGACTCGCCCGTTGAACGCGGCAGCGCATCTTTGGAAAAGTGATCCATCAGTGCAGCTAGTAGGACTAGTAACCGGCGGAGGACTAGATCGCGCAGATATGATTGCGTCGAAGGACTTCAATACGAAGGTGAATATTCTATCTACAACTACTCAAGCGCCGACCTAATCAAGATCGGTTGCTCTGATCGCGTAAGACGCGTTAGCTAAAAACTAGATTCAGTTCATGAAACCGAAGCTGCTTGTCCTTGCTAACATCAAGCGTTTTCGAAGTCTGTCGTGTGGATTCTGGAGAATTCTCAGCTCCCCAGTCGGAGATTGTACGCTGGTGCCTGCCCGTATGCAAATCCGTGAGGAATAACCATTCTTCCCGTGGGGTTCTTCTCGACCTGTCCATTTGCCATGACGACGCATCCACGAACAACGGTATATTTGGGAATTCCCTGCACCTCAAAGCCATCAAAGGGACTCCATTTTGCCTTGCTGCAGAATTTGCTGGCATCAACTCGGGCCTTGGCATTCATGTCTACTATTGTAAGATCCGCGTCGGATCCGATTTCGATACATCCCTTAGTAGGGAACAGGCCCCACGCCTTCGCCGGGTTTTCCGACGAGACTTGCACGTATCTGTTCAGCGAAATCCTTCCGGCATTGACATGAGTCAACATCAAGGGGACAGAGGTCTCAAGACCAGGGAAACCAGAGATGCAATCAAAGATGACGGGCGCTTCCTTTTCCTCCAACATATGAGGTGAATGGTCGGTCGAAATCATATCGATTATCCCAAGATTTAGGGCGGTCCACAGAGCTGCTTGGTCGGTTCGCGTCTTGATCGACGGGTTCATTTTCATGAGCGCTCCCAAAGTGGAGTACTGGCTGTCTTCCAGAGTAAGGTAGTGGGGACAAGTCTCCGCTGTAACTGGTTCACGTCTCTTCTTTGCGGCCTCCAAGATAGCGACGCCTCTCGCGCTACTCAAATGAGCTATGTGAAGCTTGCATTTTGTTTCTGCTGCGAACAACACTGCTCGCGAGATAGCCTCCTCCTCGACAACCTCAGGCCTCGATTCGTAGTGAGCGTGGGCGTCAACCCTCCCGGACTCGCGCAGCCTCGCTATTCTATACTTGAGGATTGAGTCGTTCTCAGCATGCACAGCAACCCTTAGATTGAGAGGCGACACCGTGCTGAGTTGGTCAAGCAACTCTCCATCGGAGGGTGGAGGAATCTTGCCGACTGTTTCACCCATGTAGCACTTGTAGCCTATAACGCCCTTGCGTGCAAGAGGCGCAACATGTTCTAGACTCCCTTCGGTAAGAAGCCCGTAAAGTCCATAATCCACGATTGCTTTCTTTCCTGCTTCGGATATCTTTCGTTCAAGCGCCGCGACGTCCTTCACAGGGGGGCTATTGTTGGGCATGTCAAGGACGCAGGTTACTCCTCCAGCTGCAGCTGATGCTGTGCCCGTGGAAAAATCTTCCTTGTTAGTATAGCCAGGGTCTCTCAGGTGAACATGAGCGTCTATGACACCAGGAAGGATGTAAAGGTCTGAGGCATCGATTTCAATGTCAGCGGCCAACGCGTTTTCAGTAGATGTTATTGCAACAATTTTCCCGTCCTTGACCGATATAGCCGCGCGATAAATCTGCGAGGGAGTCACGATGCGACCATTCTTTATTGTTAAATCCGCGTTAGGAGGCAAAGTTCTGGATGCGACTCACTCGAATTCAGTATGTTCTTCCTGCGCTTCTTATGCCTTGTTCTCGACAAATATTTTATCTTACCGATTAGGGAACACTTGGACCTGAAACCGAAACAACATCCCTTATTCCACTGACCCAGGACAGCTATCTTCTTGGGCCTTTTCCACATGGATTATGTTAGGCAGGGATTCAAGCACTCCTTGTTGTTGTAACTAAATCAAATACGCTTCCAAGTCTCAGCGATTCACATTACCAATAGCCTTTCAAACCCATCTTGGCACAGTCAGTGGAACGCGCCAGAATTTGCCAACTGCCAAAGTGAATGGAGTAAACTTGTATTACGAAGTAAGTGGTGAGCAGGGGGATCCAGTGCTACTTGTCCACGGTTCGTGGGGCGATCACACAAACTGGGATGCTGCGGTTCCCGGACTCTCGAAGAACTTTAGAGTCGTTACCTA
Organism: Nitrososphaerota archaeon; assembly: GCA_021325255.1. Next base: position 27,382 of record JAJPHP010000029.1, read on the forward strand.
TGATAGGCGGGGACACAGTAAGAGCGAGAAAATTACGACTCAGGGGAGCTTTGATGAGGACGCCGAAGATGCGTCAGCGCTACTCTCCCACCTTGGCTTCAATCCAGCGCATATTGTCGGAAATTCTGGGGGATCTACGATTGCACTTAAGCTCGCTACAAGGGATCCGTCGGTCTTTCGGAGTCTTATTGCTCACGAGCCGCCTCTGCTCGATCTAGCTCTCGGCAATTCCTCCCTCGAAGTCAAGTCAATGGAGGGAAGAAGACGCGCTAGGAAGGTCGCCTCTCTCTTAGAAGCTGGGGACATGGCTGGAGGCGCCAAGTTATTCGTAGAGACAATCTCATTCGGGCCGGGCCAATGGGACAGGATGCCCGCGAGTGTCAAGGAAATATTTGTCTCGAATGCCGATACTTTCCTCGACGAATCAAGAGACCGAGAGGGACTGACCGTTGATTTGAAGGCGCTTTCGGGTTTCCAAAAGCCGACACTCTTGACCAACGGAGGGAAGAGCGCGCCCTTCTTCAAGCCCATTGTCGAGAAACTTGCGAAGACAATTCCAGGCTCAAAATTAGAGCAATATCCAAACGACGGCCACACTCCACATGCGTCGAATCCTGACGAGTTCGTGAAAAGAGTGACGGCGTTCATTACGTCGCTAAAATGAATGCGATAACGCTCGTTATCGCCCTTCGATCTACTGATTGATGCTGTTGAAAGCCTGGTCCAGATCCCTCTTGGATCCGGTTAGCCAGCTCTTTCCCACGCCGAGCGAAATTTCTTTTTCATCATTTTCCAGACTTTTCATAATAGCATCCGCAACTTCTTGAGAGGAAACTGTCCAATCACTCTTTGGAAGTGGCCTCCCTTTGAGCTCCGTGTCATACACTGTTGGAGGCAATACCTCGAAGATCTTGACCTGAGTGGCTTTGAGCTGATGCCTCAGGGAGATGGTGAACGAATGAATCGCAGCTTTAGTGGCGCAGTAGATCGGGAACCTCGCGAGGGGCACGAGCCCAAGAGCAGAAGATACATTGATGATGGCAGTTTCCTCGCTTTTTTTGGCAAAGAACGGTATGAAATGAGCTGCTAGGTAGATCTGCGCCTTTAGATTTATCGCGATCTCGTCTTCATTCATCATGAGATCTTCAGTACCTTTGGCCAAATCTATTGGCCTCTAGATTCTCGCGTTGTTAACAAGAATGTTCATCTCCGGAAACTCTGAGGTTGCCCATTCAAACAGGGATTGACGATCAGATTGGCTTGAAACGCCACACTTCCGAATGCTAATCTCTTGTAGTTTCTCCCTCGCTTCGCGGAGCTTATTCTCCCTTCTTCCGCAGATTATTACCTTGTTTCCGCGATTTATGAAACTCGAGGTGAGCCCAAACCCAATTCCTGTGGCTCCTCCCGTGATCAGCACCGTGTTCCCTGAAGTCTTCATCGTACTCTCCTACTTCTTTCCCGTGTAAAATGAAGAACTTCTATTAGTTTATGCCAGCATACTCCACACTATTTTGGAAGTAGAGGGACGACATTCTTAGCTCGCAAATCTCCGATTCTTCTCTTTGACGGGCACTTGCAAATACTAGGAGAACGTAAATACCCGAAGCGAAAGAAGTTGTAAAACCCGTCAGAAAGGAATCGCCCCAACCAGAGCGTCGAGCGCTGAGCTTTGCGTCGACGCATCTGCTCCCGTGTGAGGTCCCGCCCAGTGAAGGCCCAGCGTGTCGTTGCCGTCACGGTTGTTGTTCCAAATCGAAGTTGCTTGCCTAGTTATGAAAGACTCGCACGTTGCGAGAAACTCTCGGTCCTCTCTCATTGAGATGCCCAACGAGACCGGCGAACTCTGCGAGAGAAACTCCAGTTCCCAATCATGCAGATAAGAAAGGTAACGCACGAATATTCCCTTGAACTGCGGGCCATCTGCGCCGCAACCGTCGGGAGTAGACTCGCACGGCTCGGTGAGTATCCCGTTGCCGTCAACGAGGTTGGTCATTGCTGCAGTCGCAATTCGCCTTGCCCTCACAAGATATTGATACTCTCCCGTTATCTTGTGAAGATCTGCGAGACCACCCAGAATCACTCCCTGGTTGTAGGTCCATGCAGTCTTCTGATTGCTCCTGCAAGTCTTCAGATCAACCCCGTCATTTATCAGACCGCTCGGCCCCTGCATCCCTGTTTGGTCAAACCAATCAAGAGCGCGCTTTGCCCAGCCAAGATACGAGTCGTTTCCAGTGCGCAGATAGAGGCGTGTGGCGAGGGTGATGAACAGTTCGTTCTCGATAGCATTTTTCTCCCTTCGAGTCACGTTCCACCACACTCCCCCCGAACAAGTCTGTTCGTCCCACCCTCCAAGTATCTCATTAAAGATGCTCTCCGCCATCTTCAGATAATCAGCGAGCTGTGTCAGATCGTATGCCCTGACGAGAGCGAGCCCCCACCACCCATCGTCATCGTAGTAGTTTGTGATAAAGTTCCCTAGATACTTGTTCTTACCGTTATCATAGATGTCCCTGATAATCGCACTGTTGTTATCGAGAGGTCTCTTGAAAGAGTAATTGATGACCATCTCAAGAGCGTTCGCAGAGTTCCACCAGCCGAGACCGCTCCACGTGCCTTTGCCGAATTGGTACCACCTGTCCATAAGAGTGTTTAGGGCAATGTCAGCGCAGCTCGCAAAGTCAAGGGAACCCATGTTTTGACTCGTATTCGCAACAAGGGAGGATAGACTCCCAAGGATAGAGGTTCCGGAAATTTTGCTCGTCATTTTGGATCCACCTTGGCCGTCAGCAACGGGTGTTCCAAATAGTATACCTGCACCTAGGCTCGCGAAGAGTGCAGAGCCGCTCGCGATCTTTAGGAATTTTCTTCTATTCGTTCTTTCTCGAGACTAACTTCAGTTAGACCTTCTATATACTTCTTGTCTATAGCACTCCCGTAGATGTTGTCGTATGGCCGCTACTGCGCGTGTCAGGAGAGACTTGGGCTAATCGGCACGATCGATTGTCCCTTTCGCGAGCGACAAACCAATTCTGCGAAACCCGCGGAGTGTAGAACCAACGAAGAAGATTCTGGGGATCCATTTAGTACTTGGGGACAAAACTAACCAGATTCGTGCTTGGATCCTCTAAAATGTGAGCATGAGCAGATTATCAACTTTGAGAATCATCTAAGGGATTTAACTGTAGGCACGACGAAAGAAGCAATCGGAAAGTAATCAGTGCTTATGGCTAACACTCAACTGACTGCACGCCAGCATGAGGAGGGTATTCAAGCGCCTCCTACTGAAATTAAGATGATTTTAGCGGCAATAGATGGGTCGCGAAACTCGGACGACGCACTTCACCTTGCAGCACAGATAGCTCAAAGGTTCTCGGCCCAGGTAGACCTTGTTCATGTCCATTCCATGCCCGCGGAGCTGGTGGGAATGCCGGCGAGCGGATCTGCGCTGCATCCTTTAACACCACAAACCAAGAGCAGCACAGTCGAGCAAAGAGAACTCGCAAGGACCTTGATATTAGAGGATGAGGCCATGCTTCTAGATCGCAAGAAGTGGCTTCAGGGTAGACAAATAAGGTCGGAGGAGATCTCCGTGAGTTTGGAAAAGAGCAGTAGCATTGGCGATGAGATTGCAAGAGTCTGCAAGGAAGGAAATTATGACTTTGTTGCCCTGGGCAACAGAGGTCAAAGCGGAGTCAGAAGTTTCTTTCTTGGAAGCGTCTCGAAGAAGGTTGCATCTGATGCGAGCTGTTCGGTCCTTATATCGAAGAACAGCAACGAGCAAATTCAGCGCATCCTTCTTGCTTACGACGGCTCACCTGGGAGCAAGAAAGCGCTCATGATGGCGGCTGCCCTAGCTAGAAGATTCGGGGCAGTAGTCAATGTGGTCAGCGCGATAAGCAACAGGATGCTTTCGTCGGAGGTTGTCGTTTCAACAGCCGTGGAGGCGATGGAGGAGGAAATGCGATACTATGGAAACGAGGCAAAGTCGAAGCTCAATGAACTCGGCGTAAATTCCGAGGAACCAAAGATTTTGGGCTCTATAGAAATTTCGAAAGCGATTGCGGAAGAAGCAGGGAACGGCTTTTACGACCTCGTTGTACTCGGAAACAGGGGATGGGGGAAGGCAAGGTACTTTTTTTTGGGCAGTACCGCCTCTGGTGTTGTCGATTTGTCGAGGACCAACGTTCTGATAGTCAAGTAGGGAACTCGCAATTAGATACGAAAGGGCCTCTCAGATTCGAGGGCTCTGCAGCGATTTAGTCCGATACTTGCTTCTAGCTGCCCCGTTTACTTAACGACCGATCGGCCTAAGGCCGAGTGCCCGCTCTCCTTTCTTTGTGACCAACATTGGAAAGAGAACGAACACCGTTCGAAATCATGTAC
>JAJPHP010000082.1 GCA_021325255.1 Nitrososphaerota archaeon
AGGTATCCATCTACAACTCGTTCATTGTTGCGGCGATGTAAAAAAAGAAGCATTCAGAGAACACACAGAGGAAGGCATCAAAACATCATATTCGTGCAACAGAGCAGTTTTGGCCGCCTCCTAACAAGAGAGAATGTGCATGAATCTCTCTTCTCGAGGCATGTTGTCGATCCTTGATTGCATTATGAACTGGAACGTTTTTGGAGTACGTCTGGAGATTCTTCTTGTTCACACCCATGAACTTGCTCATCCATATCTGGAAGAGGTTGCTTCGGCACTCGCAGTTGTTGACGTGCACGTCTCCCCCTTGCATATTCGCGCTCAGAATGGTTGACAAACTGGTGCCTGTATCATCCATAGCGCTGGAGAAATCTGTATGGTCTGAAATCGTCTGTTGTGCATCATGGTGCCAGGCTCAACTTTCTTGCGCACAGTGCCTAACAGAGGCTGCTTCTTTTTTTGCCGAGGGACATAGAATTCGGTGACGGATCCTTTCCGTTGATGCAGGCAGACAATCATAGGCTGATCTTTCTCGAATGTTCCTCTTCCTCTCCAAGGCTTGAGATCTCTTCCTCTTCTTCTTGGGGTCTCTTCCTGATGCGATTATTTCTTCATGGTATGACCTGCCTTTGAGACCAGATTTGATGTAGAACTCGTCTGATTCGACCTTTCTTTTTCAGCATGGAACGATTCTTCGATGCTGTCAATGCGATTCTTTCCATCACTGTCCTGATCATTCGATAGCATCTCTCGTATGGAATCAGGAATTCATTTGATAATTCAAGCATGGAGCAACCAACCCACAGCACGAAGAAGAGGTAGAGCGCGAGGAACCATACATTGAGAGGCGTCCGGGAATAGTGGAACAGCGTTCCAGTCTTGTCATTGATGAAGCTTCTCGTGCATGAATGACAGAAAATACTTCTGATACGACCTGTAATGCCCATCCTTCTTGACCTTTCCAGAATGACACCGTGGACAAATTACGCGACAATTCTTCTTTCCCCCCATCGTGCAATCCTAAGGATTAGAGCGCATCGGGTCTCAGCTGGAACGGAACTTAGAAGGGTGAACATGAATGAAGAGAATCATGAGTGGGCCATAAGCATAGCAGAAACATTTGCTTCAATAAGAGCGAATCAATTTCTTATGAATACAATTGAGCATGACTAGTTCGTCTCGAGTTTGCATTGTCTCTAGCGGATAATGCTGATACTTGTGTAACAGTGCTTACTCCTTTTTCCATGACAAAGTAAATGCTGCTCAATGGTGGGGAGTCCTTACTAGACTAAACGTAAAACAGCTCACAAGGTCCGGAAAATTCGACAGGCTTAAAAGATTCAAGAGCTTCTTTCCCAGAAGATCTTCCATGTCACAGACTACGGAAAATCTGTTAAACTTGATGCAGACGTTGGATGATGCGTGGAACGCCGGTCCGAATAGCAATCTCTGGGATACGTTCAGAAAGCGCCATACTGAGGACGTGGCAGTCTACTGGCCGGGTCAACCAGAGCCCACAAGGGGAAGACATAACCATGACCTAGAATCTGCTGAATTCTTCAAGACATTTCCTGACAATCATTTGATCAATCGCCCTTACAAAATTCTCTTTGCTCAAGGAAATCATACTTGTTCCGTTGCCGACTTTTATGGTACGATGAAGGGGCCGATGAAAATGCCCGATGGAAAAGTAATTCCTCCTACCAACAAGGGGTTTCACGTCGAGTTTTGCACCGTTGCGACCTGGAACGATATGGGGGAGATCACTGAGGAGAGGCTCTTCTACGACCAGGTTAGCTTGATGAAGCAGGCTGGTTTGATGTAAAGAGAAATTAGAAAACCATCTTTTAGCGAAATAGTCTTGGTCTTCTGCAATTATTCATTGAAATGGGACACAGTTCCAAAACGTAAATGCAGCTGGTTGCTATACGAATGGACAAAAAAAGGGATTTGTGACAACCCATGACAACCAAGAATGTTGCTGAAAAGGAAATTCTTGGGTTGCACCACGTAACAGCTATTTCTGGAATTCCTCAAGCAAACATCGACTTCTACACGGGAATTCTGGGTTTGCGGTTAGTCAAACTAACTGTAAATTTTGACGATCCGCATACATATCATCTCTACTATGGAGACAAAATTGGACATCCGGGATCGGTTCTCACTTTCTTTCCATGGCCCAATGCTCCAAGGGGGATGAGAGGAACCGGTCAGGTTACGACCACATCATTTTCAATTCCGGATGGTTCGATGGATTACTGGAAGGATCGCTTAAGAGACAACAAAGTCAAATTCGAAGAGGTCGCAAAGCGATTCGACGATAATGAGGAATATCTGACGTTTTACGACGAAGACGATCTAAAACTTGAGCTTGTACCTACTGATCAAACAAATATCACAAATCTCGCAAAACGCTTCATTCCATGGGAGGGGTCTCCCGTCCCCCAAGAGAAGGCAATCCTTGGTTTCCGCAGCGTGACCCTTTCAGAGGAAGGATACGAGAAAACTGCTAAACTACTGAGTGACACAATGGGATTTCGGCTGATTGCACAAGAGAGGGAGCGCTTTCGATACGAATCGAGATCTCACGGCGGCCCAAGCACCTACGTTGACCTCTTGTGCCAACCCGGATTGCCTCGGGGAATGATTCTTGGCGGGACGGTCCATCACGTCGCGTTTCGAGCCCAAAATGATGAAAACGAAAAGGTCTGGAGAGAAGATATCATCGCAGCCGGACTAAATCCAACCCCAGTAATCGACAGGCAGTACTTCCACTCTGTCTATTTCAGAGAGCCGGGCGGTGTCCTGTTCGAAATTGCGACGGATCCGCCGGGATTCCTAATTGATGAACCCGAGGATAAATTGGGCACTTCGCTCAAACTTCCTCCCTGGCTAGAGCCTTCAAGGAAGCATATTGAAAAAGCTCTTCCGAAGGTGGAGCTCTTTGGTAGAGATCAAAGGCGCCTGATTCAAAACCAAGCGATCGCCTAGATCAAGAAGAGGAGAGAAGTAGAAGGACTGTTTATCGTGATAAAGAGAAATGCAAGAGCATCGACGTCGGCAGCATGGTAATAATTCTGAACTCACGCAAGTTCTTGACGGCTTTACACATCATTTCATCCCAAGTTCAACAAGAGTTGTGCGAGACTCTACAACTTTCCTTCTCTTGCACGGAACCGGGGCGGTAATGAAGACGACCTGATTCAATTCGGGCGGGAACTGGGTCGCGACGACTTTTCACTCCTCAGCCCGAGGGGAAAGGTACTCGAAGGAAACAGCATGCCTCGCTTTTTCAAGCGCCTTGCCGAAGGTGTGTTTGATTTGGAAGATCTCAAGTTTAGAACAAATGAACTCGCAGATTTTGTAAATCATGCGGCGAATGAATACGGATTTGACTCAAGGAAAGTCATCGCAGTCGGATACTCCAACGGTGCAAACATCGCTGCAAGCATTCTCCTGTTACGTCCCACTACGCTTCTGGGCGCAGAGCTATTTCGAGCAATGCTGCCGTTTGTCCCAGAAAGACTTCCCGATCTCTCAGGCAAGCATGTTTTCCTTTCGGCCGGTGAGTTAGATCAAATTGTTCCAAGAACTCAGGTAGAAAAACTCAAGGAAATATTCGAAAATTCTGGGGCGAAGGTCATATTGAGCTTTGAGAGATCAGACCATTCTCTGATCCAGAAAGAGATCGAGAAAGTTAGGAAATATGTTCAAGAGCATTTCGTTTGAAGAGGCATAGAAGCTGGCATCATTTCAGGTCATCCTTTCTTGGAAAAAGGAAAAAGCTCGAATGTGAATTCATTTCTCACGCATTACTTGGAGTATTTAGCAGAGAGCAGGTTTGAGGCGTAATGGGAACTTCTGGATTGAAAGATGAGCTTGGACACATACCAAAGTCTTCTGCTCGTCCGCAGCACTTGTTCAAATTGATGTATAGAATACAGAGAATCCATAGTCTACCTGAAGGAACGCCTCTGAACGCCATACGAAGGGCGCTGAGAGTGTCATGCTCTAAGATCATGGAAGAATCTTTCCCTGGTTTTGAGCCATTGTAACTTCTCGCGCCTAATTTAAAGCTCGACGATCCAAGAAATTGAGGCGCAACAGTACTAGAGCCAAATTCCTCCTAGGCGTGGGGTGCGGTAGGAAGCTTCCAATGGCCTCTGATAGCCAATATTCGAATCACAAAGCACAGGATTGCTCCTAGAATTGACGCAATTTGGGCAAACCCCAACATGCAACCAATTACTACGACTGTCGAGCCGGCAAGAGCGGCCACTGCGTAAATGTCGGTGCGAAGCACTGCTGGGATTTCTCTCACCAATATGTCGCGAGTTACTCCACCACCTACTCCAGTCAGAACACCTAGGAAGACTGCTGCGAGAGGGTTGATAGAATATTCAAGCGCCTTAAGAGATCCAGTCACTGCAAAGAGCGCCAAGCCCGCGGCGTCGAACACCAGAACAGGGTCGTTCAGCCGCTTTATGAACCGATAACCATAGAACGTGATTAGACCAGGAAGCAGACCCGCGACGATGTAACGCCAGTCGCTGACCGTTGCGGGAGGAATTGCTCCAATCAGCAAATCGCGGACGATTCCTCCAGTATTCGCTGCTACAAAGGACAACACTATAACTCCAAAGATATCCAGCTTGTGTTTTACTCCGGCAACAGCTCCGCTGAGTCCGAAGACAAAGGTGCCGCCTAGATCTAGAAGTAAAAGAAAATCGCTCACTAAAGCGTCGCCTATGCAAATAATTTAGGTCGATAGCCAAGCTCCTGCCGCACATACAAGAGCTTCGACGCCTGTCTCCAAAGTTGGATGTATGACGGGTGCGAAGCGTGGATTATGATTGGTCGGAATCTCGCCGATCCGTCCGTCTTTTTCTGCCTTCTCGTATGTTTCGGGATCTGTGCCCCCGACGAACCAAAAAACTGATGGCGTATGGCTCTCAGATCCAAACAAACCAAAGTCTTCGCTTGCTGAGGTTGGTTGAGATTCCTGTATGCGTTCCTTAGGGAAATGCGAGAGAAAGGAATCAACGACTCGGTTGGTAGCTTCAGGGTCGTTCGTTACGGCTGAGTAACTATCCAAGGGTATGAATTCCGGAGGCCTCGGAGCGGCTGAAGCTGCTGCTTCTGCATCGACAATCCGTTTGATAGAAGCAAGAACATGCTTACGGAGGGACTCGTCGAATGTTCTGACGTTCAACTTGAGTAATGCTTCATCTGGGATTACGTTCTCTTTTGTGCCAGCTTGTATTGAGCCTACCGTGACGACTGCAGACTCTGAGGCCGCTATCTCCCGAGAGACTATGGTTTGTAAACGCAAGACCGTCGCAGCCGCCATCACCACTGGATCAATGCTTGCCTGGGGCATAGATCCATGAGCTCCCCTTCCGAACAATCTGACCTCAAGACTGTCCCCTGCCGAAGTCACTACCCCCGAACGCCAGTCGATTTCTCCAGCAGGTTCGGCCATTACGTGTTGCCCTAATATAACATCAGGTTTAGAGAATCTCGAGAAGAGTCCATCTTCAATCATTGATCTTGCACCGGCTGCGGTCTCTTCTGCAGGTTGGAAGATAGCCATGACTGTCCCATGCCACTCGTCACGGGCCAGGGCAAACAAATTCGTAGCACCCAAAAGCCACGTGACATGCATATCATGTCCGCAAGCGTGCATTACCGGAACGCTCTTCCCATCTCGGTCAATGCCCGTAACCTTACTTGCGTATGCTAGACCAGTAGACTCTTTGACCGGCAGTGCGTCCATATCTGCGCGCAACATTACTGTCGGACCTTCGCCGTTTCGAAGTATGCCTACGACCCCAGTTTTTCCGACTCCCTTAGTCACTTCAAATCCAGAGGCATTCAATCTGTTTGCGGCCATGTCAGCGGTTCGTGTCTCTTGCATCGAAAGTTCCGGGTGTGCATGAATGTCCTTGTAAATTTCCTCCAAGTCCGGAAGCAGGTTGTCAAGATTTGAGAGCATTCTTCTTATAGACGAATCTCGGGCCTGGCTCATAGCTTTGAAATCATCTTTGTAAGTAAAGTCTGGATACTATAAATCCTTCAATTGGCACCAATTCACGCAACGAATCGCGTAACCATGTTATGAAAGGAAAGATTCGATATTCTGATGGTAGTAGATCTATGTATCGTCCTTTGCTTGCATTCCGATTATCCTCGACTACGACCTTCACGTATCTAGACAACTCTTTTGAGGAACTTTTGAAGATCTTGACGCACTGATGCATTCTCCTGCTTATCCATCGATTGTTCATTTAGACTGCAAATTCACCACTAGAGATTAATTCACGGAAATCCCCTATCTCGAAAGTAGAAAGTATTAGATGGAGATCAGGTTACGATTATCATGACTGACCCAAAAGATACCATGAAGATTGTCGTCAGCACAAATGGCCCCTATGTCGTTTCAGGAAAGATTCCACTATCCATGCAGATAATTGAACCCAACAAGGAGGGTCTATCATGGGATTGGAAGGAAGGCAAGAAATTCTCAACAGAAGAGAGCTACAAACTTTGCAGATGCGGACGTTCGAAAAATAAGCCATTTTGCGATGGAACTCATGAGAAAATAGGTTTTGATGGGAAGGAAACTGCGACGCGCAAACCTTTTGCGAGGCAGGCGGAAACGTATGATGGACCCAAGCTGGTTCTAAAGGACGCGGAGAATCTTTGCGCTTTCGCAAGATTTTGTGATCCCGGAGGTCAGATCTGGAATTTGATTGGAGAAACAAATGACCCGAAGGCGCGAGAGCTTACGATCCGGGAAGCAAATCACTGTCCTGCAGGTCGACTTGTAGTACAAGACAAGAAAACTGGAAAGGAAATTGAACACAAATTGCCTCCCTCCATTGGAGTGGTTGAGGATCCAGCTCTTGGATGCAGCGGGCCATTGTGGGTCCGTGGAGGAATATCGGTGGAGTCAGACGACGGCGTGCCGTATGAAATACGGAATCGGGTTACGCTCTGCCGTTGCGGGATGTCAAGCAACAAACCATTTTGCAACGGTAGCCACGCAAGCATCAGGTTCAGAGATGGGTTGGCGGAATTCGTCTTAGTCAAATGAAAAATACCAAGTGAAGTTGTATTACAATTGAAACGAAATCTGGACCCTTTAAACGATTTGAGCAAGAATAGACCGAGATTACCCAAAGGTCAGCAAGTTGGACTGCCAGTCTTGCGCGTTAAGGATCTCGAAAAATTGCTTCGCTTCTATGAAGGACCCCTGGGACTCAGATCAGTCCACAGGAAAAAAAGCCCGATTGACAACCTTGAGCTAATTGAAATAGGTTTGAAGGGAGAAAAGAATGATTTTCCTCTCCTGGTTCTAAAACACGATCCTCAGGCAAGAGAAACAGTTCACAACTTTGCTGGTCTATTCCACTTCGCAATACTCCTTTCCGACAGAAAGAGTCTTGGCTACGCTCTTTCGGGCCTTCAAAGAAAGGGGATAGAGTTTGATGGTTTTGCAGATCACTTGGTCAGCGAATCATTATACTTGCATGATCCGGAAAGAAACGGAATCGAAATCTATCGAGACAAACCGATGGATGAATGGCCCTATGACAATAAAGGGCTCGTCATCATGGACTCTTTACCTCTTGACCTCCAGAGTGTGTTGAAAGAGGGAGAGGACCTCAAAAAGGAACATGAGACTTTTCCAAATGGCGCAAGGATCGGGCACATGCATCTACGTGTAACTAACCTTGAACAATCCGTTGATTTCTACACGAAGAACCTCGGCCTACACATTTCATCTGACTGGTCTAACTATGGAACGATGTTTCTAGCTGCTGGAAACTACCATCATCATTTGGGGCTGAATACTTGGAACAGTCTGAACGGAAAGAAGCACGAGCAGGGCGAAACTGGTCTAGAAATGTTCGCGTTCAATGTTGAAGAGAGTAACTCGAAGATTAAACCCAAAAGCAATGAAGATTTGCTATTGACCGATCCTGACGGTATCGAAATAACACTGAATTACAACCAAGCGAGCAGAAGGTTCGCTTGAATTTACTATGCCTTAATTTGGAAAAAGAGCAAGTCAAGATAACTCTTTCATTCCATTCCGGGCAAAGCTCATCAGTTCCCACATGCCTTAGGGGATGCTCAACAATAAAGTGATAGATTTTTGAGCATATTTTAGTGACCGCAATCAGGGGAGTACAAAATTACGACTGTAATTTATGAAACACTACGTTGAGAGCCAATTTCATCAAGAGTTTGCAAGATTGATGAAATTGGCTACAGTCGTGGGTACGGCAGAAGGGAACAGCTCAACTTCTATTTCACCGAGTCGTGTTGATTACGGCGTTGGTCATGGTGCAAATGCTGGAATAATTCGGTTATTATCTGTATGTTGTGGAGAAGCTGATCTTCGACTCTATTTCTGAGGAAGTTCCGGCAGCCATTTTCTTCCCCATTCTCCCATCGCTTCGAATACTGGAGCAAGCGATAACCCTGAAGGGGATAGAGAATATTGTACTGTAAAAGGTCGTGTTGATATGACTTCGCGTATCACTATGCGGTTCTGTTCCAGTGATTTTAGTGCCGCTGACAGCGTCTTTGAATTAATTCCAGAGCTTCTCAGAAGCTCGTTGAAACGCTTTGGTCCTTGAAGAAGGTGCCTCAGTACAAGTAGTTTAGCTTCCGAGCCGATGCTTGCAATGGTTGCAACGGCAGGGCAGGAATCTTTGACGCTAACTTTCTCTTCATCAATCTCAAAGATGCTCCCGGTCTTTGGAAATGCTACTGTTCGAAGTTTCAGTTTGGTTGCCATGTTTCGTCGACACTACTTACTTACCATAGGGTAAGTACCTTTTTATATACTTGACTGTTTCTACTAACTATAGAAAGTCAAGTGATGCTTGAATGACAACAATGTTGGAGCCATTACTCGCGTATGTTCCATATCTTGCACTATTGGTCAGAGTAGTTGTTGGTGGCACCCTGATGATACATGGCTATCCCAAGATAAAATCTAGTGCGCAGAGCGCGAACTGGATGAAAAGCATGGGACTGCCTGGAGCGACTGCCGCACTTGCAGGAATTTTGGAGTTCTTCGGTGGTTTTCTTCTTATCGTCGGTCTGATCGTGCCGATAGTTGCGCTCTTCCTAGCTATCCAGTTTGGAGCAATAACAGTAATGAAGAAAATCAAGATGAAGGCGAGCTATGTGGCATCAGGCAAACCGTCCTACGAGATTGACATGGTGTACCTGCTCTTATCCATAATACTAATCGTTATTGGAGCTGGAGCGCTTTCAATAGATGGACTGATAGGTTTCTAATATTTTAAAAATCATTCTCTTAGAATACTCGAAAAATACTTCGAAAAAACGGAACACATTTCCCTGGAAGGACTGGTTCGATCTAAATTTTGGTGACTGGAAGGACTCCCCAAAATCAGTGAGGTGGCCTCGGAACCCGATTTATCTGAGTTATTCGAACTCTGTAAGTGTTCGAATATGTATAACTCTCTTCGAGAACTGGGAGAACTTGTGGCGATTGATGAAATCATAAAGAAGGCCGAACTTGAACCAGACAGATCTGAGTCTAAAAGGACGTATCATGAAATCATTTCGAAACTAAACCATCTCCGAGGGGAGACATCCAAGATGATAGAATCAGAAAAACCGCTAAGAGGAAAGTGTTCATATTCGTAAGGAACTGTCTCTAGTTTCACCGAAGAAAATGGCCCTCGGTTTTCTCGCATGGTCTCAAATGGACGGTTTGAGTCGAGCAAAACAATTCGATCCTGTGAGCGTAATCCTGTGAGCTATTCTTTCACAATGTCACCGCACCATACTTAAAGTTGAATGCTCGGCGACCGCATTGAACTTGGGTCCTAATCGCTTTCGGTAATCCACTTCTGATGGAGCTATCTCCCTAAACGCTAGCACCACTGTGATGCATTGGACAAAAAAGAAGACAGTGTCAGCAATCGCAAAGAAAAAATGCAACCCAGCAAATCATTGGTGAAGAAAGGGAAAGGAGATATAACCTAGGCAAAAAGAGATTGAGAGCACACGTGCCAAGGATATGAACTGGACAGAGGACGCACTCGAACCCGTAAAGATGGATCAAGTATTTCGCTACATCGACAATCAATTCTTCATGAGGGCGGCGACAATCTCTCTCAATGGAAAGCTCCACAACATTCCTTCAAACTTTATCCGAATTGACGACAGGATCTACTTTGACGCGGACAACGCTTCCGTGAAAATCAAAAACATACAGAGGAACGGCAAGATAACTCTAGTCTGGAACAGCGGCAAGCCCTTCTTTGACTCAAGAGGAGTTATGATGAGGGGGAGGGCCAAAGTAATCCAGGACAAGGACCTCGAGTGGAAGGTCTACGACGCAATAAACGAGAAGAGCTTCGCCGGCCTGCGTTCCTCCTACACCTACTATCACAGGCAGCCGTTTCCGCGGGTGAAGATAGAGGTGGAGCCAATCGAGATGTTTGCATTCCACTTTGAAAAGGGTAAGCCGATAAGAGGAATCAACACAAAATAGTGGTTAGAGCATACGCTCCTCTGCACGGCAGTAAGGAAAGATCCTGACTGTTCTCCTTCCTTCATTTCGACTCTCTCCGTTTTGCAGAGTAAGCAAAGAAGAAAATCCCTTTTGTCCATCAATCTTGGAAGTTGTCATCTTACTTTTTGAAGAGCCGCCCGAATGTCGATAATTGCAACACTCTTGCGGAGCTATTGAACCATCGAGCTAGACAGGATCCCGCTCACACATTTGCCTACTATAAGGATCAGAGCATTACTCTCGAAGAGCTCGAGGAAAAGTCGACGAGTGTAGCGAGCTCCCTCATCTCTCAGGGCCTCGGTGAAGGGCAGAAGGTTGCAATAATTTCCCACTCGAGCATCGACTACCTCATCTATGAGTTTGGAATTTTGAAGTCTGGTGCGGTTTGCGTCCCGGTCAACTGTCTATTGAAGCAGCACGAGCTTTCATACCTGATCGAGAACGCAGATGTCGTTCTCGCGATACTCCACGCCAGTTACCTGCAAGAGTTCCTGCAATCGCAGGAGAGCGCACGCAACAAGATCCCGTACTATGTAATCGAAGGCGAGGATGTAGTTGAAAAGAGTCACTCTGCTGCAAACCTCTTGCAACCGACCGCCTCTTCTTCTCCCGCCCCGGATTTGGATTTGGAGGACCCGTGCCTAATTCTTTACACGAGCGGCACGACAGGGGCGCCGAAGGGAGTTGTATACGAAAACTACGCGATGGTCCCTCACCACGGAGAAACCTACGTGCAGCAGATGATGGATGTCATTGAACTAGGGCCCGAGGACACGACGTATCTTCCCTTTGCGCTTTATCACGTATTAGGGCAGGTTCACGTCGTCGGCGCTTTGCGCAATGGGGGCAGAATAGCTCTAGCCGAGAGGTTCAGCGCGAGCCAGTTCTGGAATGACGTGAAAAGGTACAACGCGACCGTCCTTGTGCATCAGGGAGCATCGATTCCGCTGCTCCTGAAACAGCCCGCAAACCCCGACCTTGACAGAAGGCACTCAGTCAGACTAACCGTCGGCGCCGGCGTTCCAAACGAGGAAACGTGGAAAGCGTTCGAGGAAAGGTTCGGGGTAAAGGTGTATGAACACTACGCGCAGACAGAGGGCGCATTTTTTGGGGCGGGAACCATGCCAACAAACAGAGTCGGCACCATAGGTCTGCCCTACCCTTCCGCGGAAGTAAGGCTAGTTGACTCTAGTGACGAAGATCTGACAAACAAGGGCGAAGCTGGGCAGCTTGTTTCAAGATTGAAACCCGGGTATGCGAAGAAGACGCCCGAAAAGTTGTACTACAAGGATGTGGAGGGAAAAGGGGTTTCGAGGTTTACAAGAGACGGTTGGTTCAGGTCGGGCGACGTTGTCCGAATTGACAGAGAGGGCTACCTGCACTACGTCGGAAAGGTGGAGACTTTCATAAGGTACCGGGGCGAGAACATCTCGCCGCTCCAGATAGAATCAGTGCTTGCAAAGCACCCTTCCATAGAGGAGTGCATAGCTATCGGGGTGCCCAACCCGGAGTTTGGTGGGGACGACATAAAAGTCGTGATTGCTCCGAGGCGTGGAAGCACGCTTACCCCGCAGGAGCTCATCTCTTGGTGTGAAGAGGCGCTCCCCAGGTTCATGCTCCCGAGATACGTCGAGTTCGTCCAAGAGTTGAAGAAGACCGAACAGACAAAGAAGATAATGCGCAGTGATTACAGGGAAAATTCGTCGGAGACATGGGATAGACTACAGCGCAAGTAAAACATCGTACGCCATAGTGAGTGAACAAAATAACTTTGAAGGAAATCTTTGAGGCAAATTCCATCGCGGTCGTGGGGGCGAGTCCCAACAAGGACAGACCAGGGTATACGCTGATCAATTCGATGCTTCTTCACGGATTCAAGGGCAAGATATTCCCGATAAATCCAAAGTATCCGGAGATTTTGGAGCTGAAATGCTATCAATCACTGACTCAGATCCCGGAAGAGGTTATTGAGCTTGTTTTCTTCGCAATTGCAGGCAGCGCAATTCTTCCACTCATAGATGATTGCTCAAAGAAAAGAGTTAGGGCGATAGTAATCATTTCGGCAGGGTTCTCAGAGTCCTCCGACGAAGGAGCGAGGCTTGAGTCGGAAATACTGGCCAAGTGCAAGAGTTGCAACATCAGGATACTCGGGCCGAACACCACGGGATTTGTATCTTCACCAAAGAAACTCGTCGCGAGCATAAATCACTTCGACACTTGGCTCTCTGGCAATCTCGCAATCGGCGGCCAGACGGGAATCTTCGCTGGTGCATACATGGACGAGGTGATGTCCAGAAAGAACCAGCGGCTTGGCTACGAGCTTAGCGTTTCTCTAGGAAACAAGGCGGACTTTGACGAAGTAGATTTCGTAAGGTATGCTGGCTCGCTCGCCCAGGTAAAGGCAATCCAGCTTTACTTGGAATCAATAAAACCCCCGCAAGAGTTCTTTGAACTGACGCATGAGCTTAAGCGCGCCGGCAAGCCCGTTATCCTGCTCCAGGGAGGGAGGACCAAGATGGGCAGACTTTCGACCAGAGCCCACACAGGATCGTCGGGTCAGGATCCATCATTTAGCGACCCGAAATTTCTACGGAGCTGCGGCGTCGAACCCGCGACTGACATCGAGGAGTTCTTTGACATTGCAAAGGGATTCTCCTACCAGCCGCTGCCGAAGGGGAGAAAAGTCGGCGTGGTCACGATGAGCGGCGCGAACGGCACACTCGCCGCGGACGCTGCGGACGAGTTCTCCCTAGAGTTTCCGAATTTCTCCGATTCAACAATGGGCATGCTGAAGAAACTCGTTCCTCCCGACCAAGTTCTCAGGAATCCGGCAGACATTGGCTTCGGGATGACTCTCGGGGGAGACATCAGGAAAAAATCCATGCAGGCTATCTTGGATGATGAGAACGTGGACACACTCCTAGCCATCGACCTTGCTGTGTCCAACTCCGACTATCCTGATGTGAAAGGAACGTACACAGGTCTAAAGACTCATGGCAAGCCAATCTTTCTCGTCCTGCAGGGAGGCTTCGTGAAGGAAAGGTGGCTCGGTGAGCTTGAGGGATTGAACATTCCAGCGTATCCCACTCCGAGGAGGGCACTGCGCGCGATACAGGCGATGTGCGAGTACAACTCCGCGATGCAACTTTAAATTCACAGCGAGTTTGAAAAGGTAGCATTCCAAGGCGGCGCCGCTCAACAAGAATGTCTGAAAAAGTGATCAAAAGGCGTAGGAACTACTCCAAGATAGCACTCAGCCCGGAACAGGCAAACAGCTTCCTAGATTCGCAGGTGTGGCTCAGAGTGGCAACACTCGATTCCAAAGAGGATATTTGGAATCTCCCGACGCACTTTGTGAGGCTGGGTGAGGCGATATACTTTGATGAAAGGCCAGATTCGGTGATTCTCCAGAACATCGAGCACACCCCCAACGTTTGTGCTGTGGCAGACACCGGATACTCATACGATGACCTTGTCGGGACGATAATTCAGGGCGACGCGAGCCTCGTGGAAGATCGGGCGACAATTGAGCAGGTTACAAAGGCAATCACCGACAAGTATACTATCCTGACCAACAGGCCTCCAGTGCAGGACTTTGCAATGCGCAAATTCGTGAAGATCCAGCCGTACAATAGCCTCGAAGTATTGAGCTGGAACTTTGGAAAGGGACACCTCTAAGCAGAAAAAACCCGAACGAGGAAAATCTTCCGAGACATAATATATATCACGCCCTCTGCGCGTCTTTACGTATTAGCAGCACTTTGAGTACTACTCAGCAGCAGCTAGCAAGGCCAATCTCAACGCTCAGGCCGACCAAGTTCGTCGGCAAGCCGCTCAAGAGGCGGGAAGACGCGGTCCTCCTGTCGGGTCACGGCACGTACGTTGATGACATAAAGTTCTCCGGAATGCTCTACGCAGTAATCCTGAGAAGTGCTTATGGTCACGCTAGGATAAAAAAGGTGGATCTTACCAAAGCGATCGAAAGTCCCGGCGTCGTCCTTGCCCTAAGTGGAGATCAGATTAAGAGGGATACAAAGCCGCTCCCGCTTTCAGTCACGCTCCCGTGGATGAAGAAGACCAACGTCTACATGATGGCCGTTGACAAAGTGTACTACACCGGCGAGCCTGTCGCGGTAGTCTTGGCCACGAGCAGGTACGCTGCCGAGGACGGAGCGGAGAAGGTCGAGGTCGAGTACGAACCACTCGAAGCCGTTGTCGACGCCGAGAAAGCTATTGACCCGAAATCGCCCAAGCTCTACGAAGGCTGGGACAGCAATGAGCTCATAGCTTACAATTTCAAAATCGGAGAAGTGGACGAGGCTCTTGCAAACTCCTATCATGTCGTGAAGGAGCGTATAGTCAGGCACAGGTACACCGCCGCCCCCATGGAGTGCCGCGGCTACCTTGCAAATTACGATCCCTTTTCAAAGACCATGACTTACTATGCATCAACGCAGACGCCGCACATTCTGAGGAGCCTTATCTCCAAATCACTTGACCTCCCCGAAGATCGGATAAGGGTGGTTGCGCCGCACGTCGGCGGAGGATTTGGGCAAAAGATTCCACTATACCAAGAAGAGCCCCTCGTAGCCTACCTCTCAATGAAAACCGGCAGACCGGTCAAGTGGATAGAGACGAGATCCGAGAATCTCAAGTCGGGGGCACACTCGCGGCAACAGGTGCACTACATGGAGCTCGGTCTTCGCAAGGATGGAACCATCACCGCAATCAGGGACAGGATGATCGCAGACCTGGGAGCATTTGTCCCACAGTCGGGCCTCGGTTCGGTCCTAGCCACGACCCTTTTCATTCCGAGCGGATACAGAATCCAGAACTATGAAATTGACCTGCACGTTGCGAACACCAACAAAGCTCCATTTGGGGCGCTCCGCGGTTTCGGAAAGGCCGATGCCAATTTCGTGATGGAGCGGATGCTGGACATAGCGGCACGTCGTATCGGGATGGACCCGCTCGAACTTCGCATGAAGAACTTCATACAGCCGAATGAATTTCCGTACAACTCGTGCACGGGCGCGATCTACGACAGCGGCAACTATCCGGGCAACCTGAAGCGGGCGGCTGAAGCCATAGGATACGAAGAGTTCCGCAGGGCACAACCTGAGCAGCATCGCAGGGGGATTTACAAAGGAATCTCCGTTTCCTTTATGATTGAGCCATCTGGAAATGCGGTCCCAGACTCGCTTCACACTGGATACGACTCCGCAACGATCCGAATCGATCCTGCCGGTAAGATTACCGCAATGGTCGGGGTTGCCGCCCAGGGACAGGGGCACGAGACTGCGCTTTCTCAAATCGTGGCCGATGAGCTCGGTGTCCTGCCCGAAGACGTCACTATCATCGAAGGCGATACAGCCATGTCGCCTTACGGCCTCGGGGCATGGGCGTCCAGGTTTGCCATAGTAGGAGTGGGCTCGGTCATCATGGCTTGCGACAAGATCAAGAGGAAGCTGATGAAACTCGCTGCCTCTCACCTTGGAGTTCCGGAAGCGGAACTGATCTTCGAGGGCGGGTATCTCACGAGTGTGAAGGACGCAAACAAGAGCATCTCAATCAAGGAACTTGCGGAAATTGCCTACACGAAGATCTACCTACTGCCTCCAGGGTTGGAGCCGGGGTTCGAGGAGACTGCGAGGTACGTAACGCCTAACATTAGGTACATACCGGATGAGAAGGGTAGGATGAACCTCTACCCCTCGGAGACGGCGGGAGCGTACGGAGTCATAGTCGAGGTTGACGTGAACACCGGAAAGGTAAAGATCGAAAAGCAGGTCTTTGTCTCGGACTGCGGGAATATCATCAATCCAATGTCGCTAGACGGGCAGATTCAGGGCGGGGTCGCAGCAGGGATTGGAGGAGCCGTATACGAGGATCTCCCCTACGATGAGAGCGGACAACTTCTTGCATCCACGTTCATTGACTACCTTGTCCCCACGGCGCTCGAAATCCCAGACGTCGAGGTGATACACATGATGACACCTTCTCCAGTCACTCTCGGCGGATTCAAGGGCGGAGGAGAAGGAGGAACAATCACGCCCCCATATGGGTTGACCAACGCGGTTCAGGACGCATTGAATCCTCTGAAGAAGGAGGTTTCTCTGCAGCCGCTTTCGCCGGAGAATGTGTGGAAAACCATCCGCAGCACTCATTAGCTCTTCTCCCTGCAGAATACTCGCTCTTTCATTATTCTTCGCAGGGGCACCGAGAAGCGCGATGCACTTTTTAGGTAACTAGCGGGATCAGCAAGGGAAAGGCTCCAAGCGATGTACCGCGACAGAGAAGAGACGACAATTCGTCAATCGGAAGAAGGAGATCAGCAGATTCTTTCTACACTTCTCGAGTTTGGCCTCACTCCGCTCCAGCGGAAAATCTTCGTTTCTCTGGTCGGCATGAGCGGACTGACCACGACCGAGATATCAAGAGTAACCAAGGTGCACCGTTCCGACGTTTACAGGGCGCTGAGAAAACTCTTAGAGATAGGCCTTGTCGAGGTAGATGTGGAGAGTCCGTCGAGGTACTACGCAATCGAGCCTATCAAGGCCGTTCGACTGCTGCTCGAGGGCAAGCGCGAGGAGCTGATTTCTTTAGAGTCGAAGACTGACGCCCTAACCGAATGGTTGGAAAGGCAGCGGGAAAGTGCGTTGCTTCGAAACCAACAACAATCCTCCGCGGCTAAGAAAGGACAGGACGACGACGACACCGCGACGTTTCGCTTGGTAAAGGGGAACGCCGTCACGCCGAAGGTAATCTCAAGCATACAATCTGCGAGAAGAGAGATAGTCAAGGTAGTGTCCGCGTTGGCGCTCCGCCGACACTACATCGAATTCGCTGAGTACGAGGAACAGGCCACAGCGCGCGGAGTCACCGTGAAGATCCTGACGGAGATCCAGCCGCAGAACTATAGAATCGCGAAGAGCTACGCAGGGTGCGCCCACCTGAGACACGTTGCAAATTTGGACAGGTCGCTCCGTTACTTGGTTATAGATGGCTCTGAGCTCGTTCTAGCAGGCACCGTGCAGTACGGAGACGAGCCCGACAGGTCCGTGCTTACGACAAAGAACAGCGTGCTTGTTCGCGGGTGCGTCAGCTATTTTGAAGACATGTGGGCAAAGTCACTTTCCTTTGAAGAGAGGTTGAGAGTCGTGACTAAATCGCTCGGTGGCGGCGGGAAGGAGCAGCAAACAAGTACACGGAGCCGCACTGAGTAGTAGATATCTACAAAAAAGGCAAGAAAAACAGCAAAGAATTTTATTCCTAAATGTTGTGGGAGAGGAATGCAACCCTAACCCCACTTATAATCAACAGCGATGGCTCCTTCGAGGCAAGGAAAGAAGAGAATTGCCTCGCCACCTGAGGACGTATCTAGAATCCTGCCAGCAGATTGAGCCCATAGAGATAAGTTTGCTCGTGCGCTCCGAGAACCAAGTGCGTTCTGACCTCGGGGATCTGACTGAGTTATGCGCTTCGATCAGAGAACATGGGTTGCTTCAACCCATCGTGGTCAGGCCGAAGGGCTCAAAGTTCGAGGTGATCTGCGGGAACAGGAGATTCGAGGCCTGCCGCCGGCTTTTGAGGCGGCACATCGACTGCATAGTGCGGGAGCTCGATGACAAGGCCGCATTCGAGATTTCGCTCATTGAAAACGTCCACAGGAGCACGCTGTCGCCTATGGAGGAGGCGAAGGCATTCCGGCAGTACGTATCCGAGTTTGGGTGGGGTGGCGTCTCAGACCTAGCGAGGAAGATAGGAAAGAGCGAAGAGTACGTGTCTCACAGGATACTTCTGCTCGATCTTCCAAGCAACATTCTCGTGAGACTCGCGAGAGGCGAGATAAGCGCAAGCCAGGCGCAGGAACTTGTGTGGTTCAAGGAGAAATCCGCCAGAGAAATCGTCGTCGAAAGATTGGAGAAGGAAAAGATCAGCGTTGCTCAGATTAGGCAGATCAGGAAGGAGCTTGAAACAAAACCCGTCGGTGTCGATTGCGCCCCCTTGACAACTTTTGCTCAGAGCATGCCTGATTTCAAGTCAAAAGGCGATGATGAAGCAAGCGAAAAGCTGCAAAAAGATAACGGGAGGTCGAGAGACAGGAAGGTCGTCGAGGAGGCCATACTTGGACTGCGAGTTGCCCTAATTAGACTCGACTCGGCAATCTCAAAAACTCAATCGAACGAAATCAAGGAAATATTGATGAAGGAGCGGTTCGAGTTGCACGGTCAGATTGACAGGCTGATCAGGGTCAAGACGCACATGCCCGTTTTGCAATAGTATATTCCAGCTGCTCTATCTGCCTCAGGTCCAGGCCGAGTTCTGCCCAACGGAGACCTCGTAACCCATCTCCTTTGGATCGATGTGCACGTCCAGCACTTCAACTGCAGAAGAAGAGATTGCTTGTTTCAGCGCTGGAGCGAGTTCTCTCTCACTTTTCACCGAAAGGGCTTTCGCCCCAAGTGCCTCTGCGAGTTTCGCAATATCGAGCTCAGGTTCCACAATTTCAGCACCAGTGTGTGACAGTTGTTGTCGGTTCATCCTTACCCTCTTCCCAAAACTGTCGTAGGCAAGCGCCACCGAAGAGTATCCTGAATTGTTACAGATTATCACTGTAATTTGTACTCCATAGTGAGCAGCGCTCCAAAGGGCCTGGGGGCCAAACGTGAATGCTCCATCCCCCACAAACGCAATGACTTTCCGTTCAGGCTTGCCCAGCTTTGCGCCGATGGCTGCACCAATTCCCCATCCGAGGCACCCCGCGCTCCTCCCCATTAGCGACCCTGGTTTCGTGAAGACGAAGAGTTCAGAAAGGTAAGAGGAGGTCACAACGCCTTCGTCCACGATTATGAAATCCCCATATTGCTCGCCCCTCCCAAGGACATCATACAAAGCGCTGACAAGCCTCCAAGGCTTTATCCCCTGATTGTCTCCGGGCCTTGAGGCAAGTTGTTCCCTTTCCTTCAACCTCTTCTCGTGGATCTGCTCGATCCTCTCCATCCTCTCTTTCCTCTTTTCGACTTGAGGATGCTCTAAGTTTCTTGAGGCCTTGTCAAGGAAGAGAGCAGCAACGTCAGGCGTACCCATGATCGAAACGTCGGTCTTGATGTTCTTCCCGAGCTCCCATGGATTTGCTTGGATGTGAACGACTTGCGTTGTTTTCGAATCTAAAATATCATGCTCATAGAATTTTCTCTCGGTGAAAAGCTGACCACCGAGTCCCACGACGAGATCGGCGCCCTTCATCACCTCAGATTCTCGCCTGAACAATCCGAGGTAGCAGGTATTATTTTGTGGAAAGCTTACGTTGTAAGCCGAGGGGTAAGGACTTTCCAATACGACAGGGACGGAGAGCCTTTTGCAAAACTCTTCTAGTGCCTTAATTGATGCTTCGTTTTTTACTTCCCTGCCTATGATGAGGACGGGCCAGTCGGCACCATCAATCATCGATACAAGCTCTGAGATTTGGCTCTGGTCCGGCGTTATCGTTGTTCTCTGAGGGGACGGCAAAGGAGGAGGAGAAATAGCTCTTTCATACTTCTCCTCAAGTATGTCTTCGGGAATTATCACGCAGCAGGGACCGGGCTGTGTTGAATTCAGAATGGAAACGGACCTTTCAATTGCAGTTTCCACGTCGCTGGGCGACCTTGCGTGATAGCACCAGCGTGTGACTGGCTCGGCAAGATCCTCGAGCTTGTCGAGCGAAAGTCCTGGCTGGCGTATAAGCGACCTTGAATTCACGTCTCCGACAATTATCAAGAGCGGGACGCTGTCGACATACGCGTTGTACAGATTGGGCAGTGCGGTCGAGAGGCCCGGAGTCGTGTGCAAGACGACGACGCCGATGTTTCCGCTTGCCCTCGAGTACCCATCCGCCATCGCAAGAGACGCGTTCTCATGAAGCGAGGAGACGAACTTGAGCTTCTTTGACTGCGAGATCGCGTTTATCAGCGAAACTGTTGTCGAGCCGGGGACTCCAAAGACATACCCCTTTCCCTCCAGATGCTCGAGAAACTCGACTATGCTATCGGCGATCAATGTTTCAATGGATCCTCGCTCTGACACTAATTATTCCTGTGTTGTTCTTCAAAGCCATGTGCACAATGAAATGAAGGAGAGAACCTCGCATCCTCTGTACTGCGGAAGAAAAAGGGGAGCTTCCAACGTGCCGCACAGTTCAACACGCCTCATTTAAACTCTTTAAGCATCACAAAACAACACGGGAAATCGTACACTATATACAGCGACGGAGGTTCTGTTAGAAGAGAAAATGCCAAAGGATTTGCGATACTTCCTGAAGGAGGTCGAAGAAAAGCAACCCAAGGATTTTGTGCACGTGAAAAAGGAGGTGAGCCAAGAGTTCGAACTCTGCGGCGTCGTCAGAAAATTCCAGGATCTTGGAAAGTATCCACTGGTCTACTTTGAGAAGGTCCAGGGCACGAACATACCCGTGGTCTCGAACCTCTTCGCTTCTCCCAGTCGCCTCGCCCTGGCTTTCGGTGTGAGAGAGTCGAACCTGCTCCAGGACTACATGGCTGTTGAGGACAAGAAGATACCCTCCAAGATAGTCTCAGACGGTCCGGTCAAGGAAAACAAACTCATCGGTGACAAGGTTGACCTCTCAGTCCTGCCGCACATAACCCACTGTGAGAAAGATGCTGGCGCCTACGTCACTTCCGGCGTCCACGTGTTCAAGGACCCGGACACTGGAAACTATGATACCGGGATTTTCAGATTACAGTACAAGGGGAAGAACAAGTTCGGCGTGCTATTCGGAGACTACTCGAAGGCAATGTCCGTTGTCAGAAAGTACGAGTCGAAGGGCAAGCCGACCGAGATGGCTTTCTTCATCGGGCACCACCCCGCCGCGACATTAACCTCGCAGACGAAGGTGCCATTCGCCACAGACGAATTCGCTGTGATGGGAGGCTTGCTCGGAGAGCCGGTCGAACTTGTGCCGTGCGAGACCGTGGACCTCAGAGTCCCTGCCTACGCCGAGATTGTCGTCGAAGGCAGAATAGTGCCGAACGTCAGAGAGCCCGAAGCTCCGTTCGGAGAGTACACATGGTACTATGGGTTGGAGAGGATGTCCCACATTCTGGAAGTATCCGCGATAACTTTCCGCAACAATCCGATCTACCACGATGTGTTCAGTGCGCACGCGGACCACAACATGGCCGCGAAGACACAGAGGGAATCGGTGATCTACAAGAGGCTGAAACTCTCAACGCCGACAGTGCGCGACGTACACCTCCCTCTCTCGGGGACGTGCAGACACATCGTCTACGTTTCCTTCAAGAAGGATTACGACGGGCAGGGCAAGATTGCTTCGATATCAGCTCTTGCGGCTGATCCTATGCTAAAACTCGCGGTCATCGTCGACGATGACATCAATGTGAGAAATGAGGAGGAGGTGTGGTGGGCTGTTGCAACTCGGGTTCAGGCCGATAGGGCGATCACCACCGTGACCGAGGCCTACGTCGCAGAACTGGATCCTTCTGCGTACTCCATCCGATCAAGGAGCGAGAGGGCCTCGCTCAATACAAAGTGGGCCATCGACGCGACTCGGCCGATTGACCTCCCGTTCCAGGAAAAGGCGGACGTGCCTGAAAAGTACTGGAAGGACATCGACCTGAAAGACTACCTGTAAAGAACGAAGCGATGGAAAAGAAACAGCAGAGATAGGAGAACAAAAGAAAATGTCATCATCTGACAAGCTGACTCAAGAGAACGCGGTCCTCCTATTGGAGAACCTACTACTCAAGGAGAGGATGGACTTGAATTTGTGGGACGTGAGGCAGATGAAGGCTAACGTGGATTTAATGAAGAAGATCGCGGAGAAAGCTCCGTGGTCGGAGCCATCAAAGCCGTTGAGCTCCAAGCTGATCCAGACTCTCGTCGAGTTGCTACAGATAATTCAAGAAAAGGATGCCACGAGGGTGAACGCGGGACACACGCACGTCGAGCAGGCGCTTAACAATTTAAGGGACTCTACCTTTGGTCTATGAGCGGTGTTAGAATTCTTTGACCACAACGGCAGTTAGGGCACCGCAGTACAGTCTCCTGATCGATGGCGAGCGCGTCCCTTCGCACGATGGCAAAAGCGTTCCAATACACAATCCTGCAAACAATAATGAAACGGTTGGCGAAGTCTATGTCGGCTCAATTGAGGACGCAAAGGAAGCTGTGGACTCTGCTCAAGCGGCGCTGAAAACTTGGAGGGAAACAACGCCGCGCGCCCGCTCACAGGTCCTGTTCAAGGCCGCTGACCTCATAGACGGCGCGAGCGACGAAATTGCAAGCACACTGACAAAAGAGCAGGGCAAGCCCTTCCCCGAGGCCCTGGGCGAGGTGAAATTTTCGAGCGCCGTCCTCAGGTACTATGCGGGTCTTTCTCCAACAATTTCTGGGCGGCGGGTTTCGTTATCTGATCCGACCGAATTTGGGTTTGTGCTGAAGCAGCCCGTTGGCGTATGCGTCGCAATCACGCCGTGGAACTCTCCCGTCGTCCTCATGGTGGTCAAAATAGCTCCTGCCCTTGCAGGAGGGAATACAATTGTCGTAAAACCGGCGAGCTCAACGCCGCTCGCTGACCTGATGGTGTGCGACCTCATCTGCAAGGCTGGACTCCCCAAAGGAGCATTGAACGTAGTCACGGGTTCAGGCGCGGTGGTCGGGGAGGAATTGATCTCAAACAAAAAGGTCTCCAAGGTTGCGTTCACGGGAGAGACCGAGACAGGCAAGCGAGTGATGAGCATAGCCTCGAGGGGAGTCAAGAGAGTGAGCCTGGAGTTAGGCGGAAGCGACCCAATGATAGTCTTTGAGGACGCAGATCTTGACCGAGCGGTCGACGGCGCCCTCCTGAGCAGATTTCGCAACTGTGGCCAGGTTTGCATGAGCGTGAAGAGGCTCTACGTGCATGAGGACAAGTACAACGTGTTTTTGGAAAAACTCTCCGAGCGCATAAAGAAGATCAGGGTGGGGAACGGACTAGCAAGCTCGACGAGGATGGGGCCACTGCACTCGAAAAGCCAGAAGGATAAAATCAAGGAGCAGCTCGAAGACGCGCTGCAAAAGGGAGCCAAGGTGGCTTACGGTGGAAGCGAGCCTAAAGAGGAGGAGCTCTCCGGCGGGTACTTTTATCTCCCAACGATAGCCACAAGTGTTGACACTGGTTCTAAATTAGTGCAGGAGGAGGTCTTCGGCCCGATCCTACCAGTTTTCAGGTACTCGACTTTTGAGGAGGCAATTGCGCTCGCAAACGATTCTCCATACGGACTCGGGGCGTCGGTGTGGACCAGAGACCTGGACAAGGCAAACCGCGCTGCGGACAGGATAGACGCAGGCACGATCTGGATAAATTCATTCCACGAAGCTCAGGTAGACCTGCCATTTGGTGGATTGAAGGAGAGCGGGCTCGGGAAGGAGATGGCCCTAGAGGGACTGGAGAACTATCTTGAGACAAAGTCGGTCGTTGTAAACTCGAAGGGAAAGACAAGACCCTGGCTCTGAGAGAGAGCCTCTCGCCGCCTTCGAGTAGACATCTACTACACTAGTTTTTTTCCTGATGCAATCGAGGCCCAGGCTTCGGCGAAGCGCTCGACTGCATGGTAGAGGCTCTTGTCCTCGGTTGCAAGTGAAATTCTCACGTAGCCTTTCCACCGCTCTCCGAAGATCGAGCCTGGAAAGAGTGCGATTCCCTCATTCTCGAGGAAATCTAAAACGAATTCAGATGCATCGGCGATGACCTTCTCGGGCATCTTGACGAACAGATAGAAGGCTCCCTGCGGGATGCGGACGGGTACCCCACTTTTACGGAGCATGGAAACGCACCTGTCGCGCCTCTCCTGATACTTTGTGCATCGAGCCGCGATGAAATCCTGCGGTCCCGTTAGGGCGGCTACTCCGGCCTTCTGGATGTATGGGCTGACCATGGTGATTGTAGCCCTCTGTGACTTCAGGAAATCCTTGCAGATCCTTCTCCTCGCGATTATGTATCCTAGGCGGAAGGGCACCATGCTGTATGTCTTGGAGAAACTTCCCAAACCAATGATGTATTGGCTGTCAGCCGAGAAGGACCAGGCGTGGCAATGGTTTCTTCCGTCGAATACGATCCTGTCGTAGATCTCATCCGAGAGAAGATAGATTCCTCTCCCAGAGCAATAGTTCGCGACCCTCTTCACCTCGTCCCTGCCTAGCGTCCATCCGGCTGGATTGTTGGGATAGTTTAGCAGGATCAACTTTGTCTTGGGAGTGACCTTTGAGAAAAGCTGGTCAAGGTCTAGCTTAAATGCCGCTGTATCATCGGAAAAGGATGTGGACACGGGTACCGTACGAAGCTTTGCCTCCGTCAGTTCGGCGATCTCAGCGTAGGCGGGGAAGAAGGGCTCGTGCACAAGTATTTCGTCGCCGGGATCTACCAAGGAAAGAAGAGAGATGAAGAGTGCGTGCTTTGATCCCGAAGTGACTATGACTTCCTGTTCTCCGGTGTCAACGCCGCTTTCCATTGTATAGCGCTCCGCGATCAGCCTCCTCAACTCGATTGATCCGGCTGAAGAGGTGTACGAAGTCAGGGGAGTCTCCAGGGCTTCTTGCATTGCCCTCGAAATGTGCGCTGGTGCCGGAACCTCAGGCTGCCCAAGCGAGAGGTCTATGATCTCTCTCCCTTTGGATTGGAGCTGCCTGATTTTGTCTGCAAGCTCGAACATCACGGATGGAGGGACCCTAGAGATCCTTTCGGATGGCGACTTATAGGGTCGAACTTTTTCAGGCATACCCGTAGAGCTCCAGCGCAGCCTTTTTCGTGATGAAGCCGTTTCTCAAATCTGACTCAATGCTTGCCTCATCCCTCTCGTGAGGATCGTAAAATCCGCCGCTCCCAGCGTTGTCCATCCTTATCGTCCCATTCTCCCTTAGGGCATACATCCCCATAGAGCTTACCTCGCTCCCGTCAACGAAACACTTTCTTGGAGTTCCGGACATCCCGCCCTTAAGTCCCTCGGGGGGAAAGCGC
Organism: Nitrososphaerota archaeon; assembly: GCA_021325255.1. The sequence continues at coordinate 25,584 of JAJPHP010000082.1, forward strand.
GACTTGTTTCCTATGAATGCAACCTTGGCGGGCCGGCCCGAGATGTTCCTGATGGTGTAGGAAACTCCCAGCCCTCCCCTGAACTTCCCGGCGCCTCCAGAGTCGGGTATCAGCTTGAGCTCCTCCACGAGGAGAGGAGTCGTGCTCTCCAAGACTTCCGCTGATATGTGCGAGGTGACGGTGGGTATTCCTGTAGAGTTGAGACCGTCCGATTCCGGCCTCGCCCCCATTCCCCCGCCACCAATCACCGTGATCGCGACGAAGGGCCTTCCCTTGGAGTCGGTCCCTTTTACAGTGCAACTGGAAGGGAGGCCCGTGTCGGCAATTGTGCGGTCCGGTACTATCTGCGACAGTGCCTTCCATACTGCTATTGGGGCGTGCCAGCCCATTATGTGCCTTGCACCGCAAGCAGCCGGAGGCCTAGGATTCAGGACAGAGTTTTCGGGCGCCTCCACTTTGAAAACGTCCATCGTTCCCTGATTATTTGGGACGTAAGGCGCGACGACGCATTTGGCAGCGTACACCGTATACGCCCTAGTATATACAAAAGGCGAGTTTATCCCATAGTCGGACCTGGGCGAGGTGCCCGCGAAATCGATGAGCATGGACTCGAGATCGTGCGAAACCTTGCAGTGAATTTTGTGGTCGACCCCAAAGCCTTCCACCCCAACTTCGGATTCGCCAACGCCCTCAGGGAGTTTCTCAAGCTCGCTCCTCACGGCGCTGACCGACGTTTCGATTATTCTGTCTGCGACCCACTCTAGGTCGCGCAGGTTGTACTCGGCGAGAATGCCTAGGAGGAGCCTGCTCATTGTCTGAGCTGAGGAAATATCCGACATGATGTCGGCGATAGTCTGAGCCGGCAGGCGAACGTTAGCGCTGATGATCTCGCGGATCGTCCTGTCAAAGACTCCTCTGCTCATAATCTTCAAGGGCGGCAGCTGTAGCCCCTCCTCGAATACCTCTCCTGCGGTCGCCGACCAGATCTGACCCCCAATGTCCGGGAGATGACTGACGGCGCCGGCGTACCCGATTATCTCTCCCTTTCCTCGATTAGTGGAGGAGGAGAAAATTGGAAGTATCACGGAGATATCATTGACCTGCCCGGTCCCAATCCACGGGTTATTTGTTGCGAGCACGTCGCCAGGTTTCAGGTCTTCGACTGGTATGACCTTCAACATCTCGGCAAGTGTTGTCGGAAGCGTTCCGATGAATGAGGGCGGGCCGGCCCAGGCCTGCGCGATTGATCTGCCTTTAGAGTCGAAGAGCTGACACGTTGCGTCGAGCGCTTCCCTGACTATTGGGGAGAACGAACTGCGTATTAGGGCGCTGTATGCTTCATCGGTCACCGAAATCAATCGATCCCAGAAGAGTCCAAAGGTGGTGGAATCAAGGAGGGGCTTTCCGCTCATGTCCTTTCTTTTCTTCTTTGTCATCATTCTATTGTCAGTTCCCATGCTTACTCTTCTCTCTCCTCTTGGAGTTCAATGACAAGGTTGTAGTGAGAGTCGATCTTCGCATTCGCGCCTGCAGGCACAACTGCGGCGGATTCAATCTCTTGTACCAGAGTCGGTCCCTTCAAGGTATCCCCCTTTTTGAGAGAATACCTGTAGACCTTCTCGAATTTCCTGAATTTGTGCGATGTAGGATCAAAGGCCGTCCTCGTGCCTCTGCCAACAGTTTTGTGGAGCGATGACAGCTTCTCGCGAAACTCTTCTGGCGATGACTTCCTATTACTTACATTGTCATGTGCAGACATGACAGTTACCTTGAAAGAAACAATGTCTGCGTAAGGTGAAAAACCGCTGAGAGAGTACTTTTGCCTATAATAATTCTCGAAAGTCTTGAATAGCAATTCGAATTCCTTATGCGTCGGCACTTCGCCGGGCAGGCTCACGGGGATCTCGTATCCCTGACCGTGGTAACACATGTCCAACTTCCTGATAGCCGCTATCTCAGAGTCTCTTACTCCTGCAGATTTGAGAACCGACCTTCCTTTCTCAATCAGAGAATCGAAGGTGGAGCGGTATGATTCGTAATCAATGTCAGGGAGCTCTGCCCGCTTTGTCTGCGCAAGATCAATTGAAAGAGGGGTGACGATCAAGCCCTGGGCAGACAGCACGCCAGCTCTAAGCGGCACGACGACCTTAGTCGCACTTAGCTTTCTTGCTATCCTCGCCGCATGTATCGGTCCCGCGCCTCCAAAGGGAACGAAGGAGTATTTTCTATAGTCGACGCCGATCTCCGAGGCATACAATCTGAACGCGGATGCGACATCTTCGTTCACGCGTTCGTAGATTGCCCAAGCTCCCTCCTCCAAGCCAAGGTCTGTGTTCTTGCAAATCTTTTCCTCGATCGATTTCCTCGCGAGCTCAACATTGAGTTTCATCGCGCCCCCGAGAAAGTAGTTCTCATCAAGGTAGCCGAGCACAAGATCGGAATCAGTTACGGTCGGTTCGGACCCTCCGAGGTCGTAGCAAGCGGGGCCGGGTTTCGCGCCTGCGCTCTCAGGACCGACCCTGACTATTCCGAGTTTGTCTACCCTCGCAATGCTTCCTCCGCCTGACCCTATCTCTATCAAGCGCACGACTGGGATGCTTATCGGGATGCCACTGCCTCTGCGAAATTTGTCAAACCTAGCAGCCTCAAACTCGTAGGACTTTTCTACCTGCCACTCCTTGAGTACGCAACCTTTCGCAGTGGTGCCTCCCATGTCGAAGGAGAACGCCCCGCGTATGCGAAGCTCCTTTGCAATCTTTGCCACGACCGAGACGCCCGCGACGGGCCCGGATTCAAGAAGCAGGACCGGGACATTCTTTGCAACCTCGGTTTCAACGACCCCGCCTGAACAGGTCATGATGAGTAGTTTGCCCTTGAAACCGAGCTCAGAGAGTCTCGACGAGAGGTCGTCGATATACTCTTTGATTATTGGCTTGATGTAGGCATCGACCACAGTGGTCGAAGTTCTCTCATACTCCCTCGCTTGGCTCGTCACCTCGTGCGAGGCCGAGACGGAGAGATCGGGAAAGTTCTTGCGCACAATCTCCCTTGCCCTAATTTCGTTCTTGGGATTGGCGTAGGAGTGAAGAAAAGTAATCGCTAGCGAGGAAATCTTTCTCTCCTCGGAGAGGAGCTCTCTGACCTTATCTGTTACTTCTACCTCATCGACTTCCTTCAAGACCTCTCCGGAGGCAAGCACTCGCTCAGAAATTCCGCGCCGGAGAAAGCGCGGTACGTAGGGGTCGGGTACCTGTAGCTTTAGGTCGTACTGGTTGTACCTCAGCCCCTTCCTGATGTCGAGTACGTCCTCAAAACCGCTCGTGGTGAGAAGTCCGGTGGTGCTCCCCTTCCGCTCGATTAGGGCGTTGGTTGCAAGCGTGGTTGCGTGAAGTATTTTATCGACCTGCCCGAGCTCCACACCGTGAATTTCAGCCAACCTCTCAAGGCCCTCTAGTACGGCGTCGGCCGGCCTATCTGGAGTTGTAAGGACCTTTTCGGTAAAGAACCTCGACCCTTTCAAATCAGAGGCGACAAAGTCGGTGAAAGTGCCCCCAATGTCAACTCCGACGATATAGCGCACGCGAAACCGCACCTGTCTCCCTTGGGTTTTTGACAATGGATGATGCATTGCAGATTAAAGGATTAGGAGGGAAGTGGAGCGAGGGGATGCACACCGCATGTTTCTTCTTTTTAACTGTAGAAAAAAGGGAACAGAGATATTCTTCATCGAGTTCAAAGAAAATTCACACACCGTCAAAGGTTAATTAGCGATAGGTTGGTCATTGCCGCACGTGAAGGGCACAATCAAGGGATTCGACATCGCTCCGTTTGCGAGCGCAGAGGAAACACTTCGCTACGCCCTGCTCGCTGAAAAACACGGCGTGAGTGGATTCTGGCTCGGCGAGGGACTCCACGGACGAAGCGCAACGGCCTTGCTCTCGGCCGTCGCAGTACAGACAAAGAAAATCCAGCTCGGCACCGCGATAATCGGTGTTTACAACAGGCATCCAGCAATCATAGCGATGGAAGCCGCGACTATCGATGAGCTATCTGGTGGGAGGTTCAACATCGGGATAGGTGTGAACGTCTCCTCGCTCGTAAAACATGGCCTGGTGAGCGACGCCAAATCCGCAACGAAACAGAAACCATACGAAGCAATGAAGGACTCTGTAGAGATAATCAGGGGACTGCTCTCGGGCAAGAATACCGTATACCACGGCCAGGTTTTCAGCCTGCCAGACCCAGGAAGTACCCTGAACTTTCACGGGTTCAGGCCTCTGAGGCCCAATCAACCACTGTACCTGGGGAGCAGGAGCCCGAAGATTTTGGAGCTGACCGGTCAAAAGGCTGACGGTGTAATTCTATCCAGGTCGCTCAGCGCGTCTGGGTCCTACGTCAAAGACAGCCTCAAGCATATTTCGGACGGCGCGCGCAAGGCGGGAAGAAGTCTGGACGACCTTGTAATTGCGTCGAATCTCACTTTCTCTGTCTCGAAGGACTCTGAACTCGCAAAGAACCATGTGAAGGAGGTCGTCGCTTTGTACGTCGCGGACCCGACGTTGACAGCGGAAAACCTCATGCTCCAGCACAGCAAGGTCAAACCCGAAGATCTCGAGCGGGTAAAGCAGGGATTGCGCCAGGGAGGGATGCACAGGGCCGCCGAGCTTGTTAGTCCTGAGATGATCGAAGAGTTTGCAATAGCGGGCAACGTGGATGAGTGCGTGGGCAAACTAGAGGAGCTCGGAGAGTTAGGCGTCCAGGTTCCAATCGCCTTTGACCTTATCGGCCCGAGACCCGAAGAAGCGATTGAGCTCATCGCAAAGGAGATAATGCCGAGGTTACTTGACTCTTAGATAGAAACAAGTCCGTTCGCAGTTTTGATACTCTGGAACATTTTTTCCAAGGATAGATCAGTTTCGTGGCATTCAACGCCTAAAGGAGAAAGCGCATCCTCGATTGCGTTGACGAGAGCCGCGTAGCCGCAAATGTTAGGGCTTTCGGACATTCCTTTGAACCCTCCGGGCATGCGCGAGGGCGTAGCGGTGTGCGCTATGGAAACATCGCCTGGCGCGTCCGTGGAGGAAGGAAGCAGATAATCCATAAATGTGCTCGAGAGGAGCTGCCCGTTGGCATCGTACCTTATCTCCTCGAGGAAGACTCCACCACTCACCTGAGCCACGCCGCCGTAAATCTGGCCATCTACCGCCTGAGGAGAGGCGACGTTTCCGCAATCCTCGACCACCGTGTATCTCAGTATCTTCGCTCTTCCTGTCGCCGGATCTACTTCCACTACTGGAATGTGCACCGTGTGAGAAAATGAGTTGAACGGCCCTCTTTTTTCCGGTCTGAAAGTCGCGCTTGCCTCCAAGTTTGGCTTCAAGTTGGTTGGTAGGCTTCCGACAGCAGCATCCGCATAGAAGATTCGTGCAAGTTCCTTGATAGGCATGCGTTTCTCCGTAGAACCCTCTAGGAATACAACCCCGTTCTCGATTTTGATTTGCGAAACATCGCTCTTCCAGATGTAGGCTGCAGCCAAAGCGAGCTTCTCCTTAATCTTGTCCAAGCACTCGAGCACCGCGGGGAGTACAATCGGCGAAAACCTTGATGCCCTAACTCCGCAGTCGTACGGAGTGAGGCTGGTGTCGCCTTCAAGTAACTGAACGTCCTCGGGAGAGGTCCCAAGCTCCCTTGACACAAGCGCGGCCACGGCTAGGGCGTGTCCCGTCCCAATCGAGGCCGTCCCGAGCGAAATCGAAACCTTTCCCTCGCCGTCCATCCTTAACATGGCCGAGCCAAAATCCACTGGATCTGATTGAGCGTTACTGGTTCCGGGTACGCCGGTGTATGCGTTGACCGAAGAGGGTTCGATTGCAAGAGAAAGGCCGACGCCCACAAATTTACCGTGCCCACGCAACTTCCTTTGCTCTTTTCTAAACTCGTGATAGCCAGAGACCTCAAGAGCCGCTTCAAGCGCCTTTGAATAGTCCGCCTCGTCGTAGACCAACCCGAGCGCGGTCTGGAAAGGCTCGTCCCGCAAGCGGATCAGATTTCGACTTCTGATCTCAAGAGGGTCGATGTGTAATTCCCTTGCAGCGATGTCGAGCAGCCTCTCGACCACGAATGTTCCATTCTCCGATCCAAACCCCCTGAACGGGCCGTACGGACACTTGTTAGTGAGGACGACCTTGCCCTCGAAATCAATAGCTCTCGTCCTGTAGGGTCCTTGTAGCGCGTGCGCCGCCGTGAGCACCTGCCCGCTTATTCTGGTGTCGAGGTAGGCTCCGGCATTGACCACCGCCCTATCTCTAATTCCTAGAAGTTCGCCATCTGAAGCAAACGCGGCCTCTGCATAATGGGTCTGCTCTCTCGCCTGAGGAGACGACGCAATCGACTCAGATCTTGTTTCGACCCACTTCACCGGCCTTCCACATAGCTTAGAGAGGATACAGACAACTATGTACTCCGGCGGAAGCTGTAGCTTTGCCCCGAATCCTCCTCCGATGTCGGGAGCAACGACCCTGACCAGTTTCTCCTCTATTCCGAGCATCTGTGCCAGGTGCCCGCGCATTATGAAAGGTATCTGAGTCGAAGCCCAGACGCTGAGGGCGCCTGAACCTGAATCGAAACTTGCAACTATTCCCCTGGGCTCCATTGGGGTGGGGGAGTGCCTGTGCATTCTGAACCGCTTCTTCACGATAAAGCGCGCCTTGCGAAAGGCCTCTTCGATATCGCCGCCGCTCATCTTGATTGAGAGCGCTAGGTTCCCTCCAAGCTCTTCGTGGACAAGAGGCGCAACATGTTCCAGAGCCTTCTCGGCGTCCATGACCACCGGTAGGGTCTCATAATCAGCTTCGATGGATTCAAGGGCATCCTCGAGTTGACTTCTGCTTTCACACACAACCGCTGCGACAGGTTCGCCCAAGAACGCAACATTATCCCCGGCAAGACACTTCCACTCGGGTATCCTTGCTTCTCCTTGTGTATAGAGGTACGCCGGAAGAGCCGAAGTATACTTTCCGATCTCCTTTCCTGTTAGTTTGACGATCAGGTCCCGTTGCGCAAAATCGATCTTTCGTATCCTAGCATGCGCATAAGGGCTTCTAACAAAACCGGCGTAAGCCATTCTTGGGAAGGAAATGTCGTCAACGAAAGTGGCTGTGCCTTTCAGATGCTTCTCGTATCCCGACGATATGTTACTCCCACCAACTCGTATCGGTTCGGCTAATGAAGGAAGCTATGCTTTGTTTTTCTTCTTAAAGAATTTTCACATTCTGTTTGCTTTGCATTGGTTAAAGTGTGGGGCCGCATAACTAGCCACGAATAGATAGATCGACAAGCTTTGAATGAAGAGGGAAAGTGCCGCAGTTCAATCTCCTTCGCATCAAGAGGAGGATTTGTGCTGCAGGCTTAGGATGCTCGCAGTGCCTCAACCGGTGGCAGCCTTGAGGCACGCCAAGCAGGCAAGAGGCCAGCTAACCCACCGACCACCGTAGCCAGTCCGATTGCAAGAAGCAAGAGCTCCGGACTCAACGCGGGTGTAATGGAGATTGATGGACTGCTCGAGGCCGACGATACAAAGCCTCCGCCAGCTGCAAATCTCGTACCGCCGCCTACAGCGCCGGTACCTGGAATCCGGGTCCCCGAGCCCTGAAGGAGCGTGACTATTAGGAAGGAAAATGCCGATCCGGCAGCTGCGCCGATTACGCCTCCGAGGAAACCTGTGACCAGCGCTTCCGAGATGAAGCTCAGCATGATCGTTCTAGAGTTCGCCCCAAGCGCCTTCAGTATCCCTATCTCCTTCGTCCTCTCAAGCACCGAGGTGAACTCTGTAGTCATTATTGCGATGAACGCAACGAGCACCGAGATGCCTCCGACCGCCTCGAGAAGTGTACTGGTTGATTGAGTGACCGACTGGATGGTCGAGAGTATCGAAGTCACGGACGTTACCCTGACGTTTGTCCCGAATAGGTTTGTGAGCTCCGATTCCACCTGATTCACGACGGAAGCACTCGAGGCCACGACCATTACTCCGCTGTACGAGTAGCTGTGCAATAGAGCCTCTCCCGTAGCAAGGGGGATGAACACCGCTTCGTCGGGGTTGAGGAAGAATCCCTGCCCAAAGGAGTTGTAAATGCCGCGCACAATGAATGATTTTGAGGCGGATGACGAACTTTGAGTTTGAGCCTGAGGGCCGAAGCTCGCCCCCCTGCCTAGAGTTGAAATTGAGAGTATCTGGTTGAGCGTAAGATTAGAGGCCCCACTCAAATTCGGGAAGGCAACAGAGTGCCCTACTATGGCCCCACTGAGATCCGAGCTGCTCGGGAGAGATCCATATTCTATGCTCAAGCTCGGAAACACGGAAGTCAGCTTCGATAGATCCGTGGCAACAATCTGCACAGACACCGACTCGCCGCCCTGATTTACCGATCCGCTCAGCATTTGATAGGGCAGTGCGGCTGAGACGCCTAGCTGCGATTGAATTTCCCCTAGATTACTCTGCGTCAGGCTAAATCCACGGGCGGTCGAACTCACGAAGATGGTCGTCGCACCGAGTTTATCAAACTGAGCAGAAGCTGCGTTACTGTAGCCCTGAGTCGCGGCGACCAGCGACACAATCGTAGCCGGCCCGATTACTATGCCTATTATTGTCAGAGCCGTCCGGAGCCTTCGGTCGGTCATCGCGCGGAGCGCAAAGACAAACTGGTCTTTTACTCTCAAAAGGCCTTCAGGCGCCACCCACACACGCTAACCGGTATCAGACGACTCCAGAGTCTGCGCCGCGATTTTGCCGCCTTCTTCGCCTGACGAATATCGCACCGGCCAGTGCGGCAACTACGATCAGCGCAACCATTGCGTACAGGGTGATGAGCACGAGGCCCTCGCCGGACGGGTTCACCGTCGAACCTGTCGAAGGCTGGGAAATTGAGAACGCGGGTTGTAGCGTTGCGGTCGTGTTTTGAGCAAAAGCAAGCTGGTCCCCAAAGCTGTCCTTGTATATGATGACCAGAGTGACGAGAGCTGCGGTCGCAGAATTCCTCGAAGAGTAGGGCACAGTGGCTGTGAATGGAACCGGCGTGTTGGGGTCGACCTCCCCTATGTATGCGCTAGGAGAAGATGATGATTCTGATTTTGAGGTAAAGTTGGTGAATCCACTTGCGCTCGCGTAGTAAGCGATGGCGGTGCCTTCATTGAGAAGCGTCCCGCTCACAGTCAAGTTTCCCGACCCCTGGGTCACCTGTTCATCCTGTATCACAAAGTCTATTGTCCCTGTTAAGATGAAGCCGACCTGTACCGTCTGGGTACTTGAGACGCCGTACGCGTTGGTGTATGTAACGGAAACGCTCCCTCCGTATGCTCCCACCGTTGCGGACGGCGACGTGACAATCGTGGCTTCATACACCATGCTGGCATTCTGCGCAACCTGTCCACCGTCCTGTGTATAGGAGGAGTTTGACATGACCACGAGCGGTTGTGCTACAGTCAGAGAAAAAGTGGGGTTGTAGATCGGCGTCTTGCCCGTGTTGGTAATCAAGAACGAAACAGTCGAGGGCATGCCGCTCGTGAGGTGGTCGCTCACGCTGGTGACGGAAATGGAAGTGCCGACGGAGGGACTAGCCACATAGAGTCCCACGCTTGTGGAAGAAGTGCTGCTCGCGTCTGATCCCGCGACAAAGTAGTTTGTTGAAAGAGAGAGAGTAACCGGAGTGTTGGATGCGGAGGCCGAGACAAATACGCTGAGCTCTAGCATGGTGGATGAACCCGCTGTGAGGTTTGGCAGCGTCTGAGGTTGCGATAATACACTCACAGAGGATGGCGTGACAGAGACCTGAGTCGAAATTTGAGTGAGTGTCTGGGTTCCCTCGTTTGTTACGACCAGGGAAACATTGTTGACCTGTCCGGGGGTGAGCGACTCTTGCGAAGCTCTGTAGGCTATGTTTGCTCCCGCTCCGAGCGATCCCACGAAGAAACCCAGAGTCTGACTCTTGGACTGCGTGTTGTCGTAGGCGTCAAGGTATGAGTTCGTAAGCGTGAGTGTAATCGAGGATCCAGCCGCCGATGCGCTGACGTACATTTGTATAGTTTGATATGTAGTGGAATTCGCGGGCAGGCTTTGAACCACTGGAAGCTGGTTCAGAACGCTGACCGCCTGAGAGTTTCCCGAGGATACCGTTGTGGAAATGTTTGATGCATTGCCGTCCCCAGAGTTGTTAAGACTTAGTGTTACGTAGTTGACCTCTCCGGGGATTAGTTCGATGTCCTGCGTAGCGTAGTTGAGCTTGGAATCACCGTTGAAAGTCACGGTGATATTGGTGTTCTGAGTGAGGGCTACTTCGGGCATGGAAGAGGAGTTTGAGAGAATAACATACCACTGGATTTCGATAGGAAATACGTACGTGCCAAGAGAAAGATTCTGAGAGAGATCTAGGTTGGTCTGAATCTGAAATATCTGCCCTTGCGAGAGCCTGCTAGGGTAGTACGCCGTTGCGTTGTTAGAACCCTGGACTGCTCCGCCTGATGCGCTGCTGAAACCGGCCGGTAGCTTGATCTCGAATGAGGCTGAGACGGCCTGGTATGGATACAGGTATTGAAGGCTGATTGTGAGGGGAACATCCTGGTCTCCGGGTCCGGGCTCCGACGCGGTTGTGCTCGTCCCCCACTGCGAGCCAATTGGCTGAAAACCGACAGTTCCTGATTGCGCGCTCGCTCGCGTGGAAGTTTGTTCAAAAGCGTACGGCGCCAAAAGAAGCGAGGACACCACGAAGAAGATGGTAATGGCGCAAGCAAGTTTTCTGAATCGCATTCTGTTTTCTCTCTGTTCCCCCTTTTTCCTTTCTCAATTCGTTGTTTCCTTTAGGTCCGTGATTTGACCGTCCCGTATCGAAATCACTTTTCGCGTTCTTCTCGCCAGGTCTATGTTGTGGGTGATGATGACTATAGTCTTCTTCGTCTCCCTGTGGAGTCCCTCCAACACTTCCATCATTACCTCTGTGTTCTTGGTGTCGAGGTTGCCGGTCGGCTCATCGGCGAGGATGATCGATGGATCCATCACGAGTGCTCGGGCCACGGCCACTCTTTGCTGCTCTCCTCCACTCATGGTTGACGGCTTGCTGTCGGCCTTTGAAGCGATACCAAATTGGTCGAGTAATCTCAACGCAACTTTCCTCCTTTCCCCGGCTGGTCTCCCGGAGAGCATCAGAGGAAGCTCAATGTTCTCCCTCGCGGATATTCTCGAAAGCAGATTGAATGATTGAAAGACGAACCCAATCTTCTTGTTGCGCAAGCTGGCAAGCGCCGTGTTTGATAGCTTTGCAAGATCTACTCCGTCTATCAGGATCCTCCCAGATGTCGGACGGTCTAGGGCACCGATGATGTTCAGCAGTGTGCTCTTACCAGAACCCGAGGGCCCAATGATGGAAACAAAATCTCTCTGAGCAACGTTGAAAGTCACGTGGTTTAGGGCAAACGTGGAGCTCGCCCCCTCTCCGTATCTCTTCACAAGGTCGATTGCCTGGATTGCGAACTCCGAACTTGGTGATGAGGAAAATTGATGACCCAAATGCAACTTCTTGTCCTCCTTTTGATAGTTTTCTTTATTCGGAGTAGAGCGGGATCAAAAGTCTGCAACTGGCCGGATTGCTCAGGCTGACCTGGTTGTCATGAACATTTCAATTACGAGGAATACTATGCCCACTCCGACCAATCCGACTCCGATAAGGCTCTCTATTATTGAAGCCGCGTTGAATCCGAGTGCGGCGGCGCGGCTACCCAAACTTCCGCGAGGAACAAAAGTTCCGTTAAATGATCTGGGAAATGTACTGTTGAACGAGAATCGTGTAGTCGGAAATCCAGACCCCAGTGTGCTTCCTCCAGCGAATATGAGCCGAAATTGCGGATCGGCATAGACAAGAAGTGCCAGACCAGCGACTACCAGGATAAGCGAAGACAACAGCGTTTTCTTGACCAAGAGGCGAGAAAGAACTCCGGTAAGTAGACTCGCCCTTCAGAAACGATTTAGTCTTTTTCCGAGAACCTTCCCAAATCTCTCCTAAATCACTTATTCGGACTGGCCGAACTTGTCTTCGCCCATTAGCTGCGGTAAGCTTTAGGGCGAGGATATATTCAAGCTGCTTTATGCAAACAGACTTTCAGACGAGCTAAGATATATGGACACACTAAAAGATCTCGAACTCATTGCCCTCCAGATCCTTGGATACAGCATATACCCTGGTTGTTGGGTGTGAGCTCCTCGGCGAACAATGCGTCTTTTCAATATCATCAGGATCGCCAGATGGCATGTTAAGTCACTCTGTTTGTCCAGGTGCATCTGCATATTGTTTTCACATGAGAGTTAGATTCCAGTCCTTCCTCCGGGCTGATCTTTCTCCCGCGCATCACGCTGTCCGCAAAAAAGCAGTAGACGAGATTGTGTTTTACATAACGCGTACTCCTGAGATTCAAAGCCCAGCTTGTCCCGATATCAATCTGTCAATTTCATCGGAACTTAACGGAGAATCTAGACAGAACCTATCCAGTAATCATGACTTCTCTGACACGCGTGTTCCTGATGATTAGACGTCTTGTTGCGTGACTCTGAGATAATCGAGGCTCCAATACATAGGAGAAGAATTACCAAAACAAAACAACGCTTTTTAAACACCGGGAAGCGCTGTTCACAATAGAGAAATGTCGTCGTCGAATTATTACGAGGATTGGCTTGCCCTCTGGGACAAGAGCGTTCAGGAGTATCGGAGGGCGAGGAAGGTAATCCAGTGGGAGGAAATGAACTGGGTGAAGACGCGCCAAGACGCAAAGTCGGCGCTGGCGGTAGCTCCGGAGACTGGTTTCAAGACAAACGGAGGTATCACGATGCTCGCCGAGATTCCTGTTGGCTGGATGACTGGCAGGCACTCCCACGGCGAGGAAGCGATTTACATCATCAAAGGGAAGGGGTGCACTTTCATCAACGGCGAGCGCTACGACTGGGAGGAGGGCTCTTGCCTCAGGATGCCTTTTGGAGCAAGCCACCAGCACTTCAACACAGGAGACGCGCCCGTCCTGTATTACTCCGCACTCGTCCCGCACCTAGAGAATTACATCGGGGTCGCCAGATTCGTTCAGGAGGCCGAGTGCGGTGAGTACTCACGATTGCCAGAGGCTAAGGGACCTGTCAAGGATCACGACGCAGGTGGAAGGCGGATTGTGCTCCACAAGCAAGATGCGGCGGTCGGACACCACGGCGAATCGAAGCACCATCCAAAGGACGCGTTCCACGAAAGTTACGCGCACGAGATGGGCACGGTTCAACACGCCAAGATACAGAGGATGATGGGCAATTCGCCCGATTTCATCGGGGACGAGGTCGAGATAACCGACATCTTCTACGACAAGCCTCGCTGGCAGTCGGAGAAGCACGCGCACATGGAGGCTATCCTGCACATACTTCAGGGTGAGGGCTACAGCATAGTCGACGGAGAGAAGATTCCCTGGAAACCCGGAACAACATTCCACATACAGGGCCCCCAGACAGTCCACCAGCACTTCAACACGAGCGACGTAGAGTGCCAGCAACTCAGGACGCACTTTGGCATCAGGAAAGTATACCAGCCTATAGTTAAGGACAAATTCCCGTACATATACTACGAGGCCGGCAGACCACTCGAGAGACTAAGGGAAAGAGACTAGCAAGCCTCCTAGTTGCAATTCTCTCGCCGTCTTCATAGAAGAATTGACCGAGTGAGAGTAAAGAGTTGGGGGAACACCTGACCCCCCTTTTTCTCTCTTTATTCCACTCTCCTCACTTTCTTATACATGACAAGTTTTTCTTGACTCGGATTCATTGTGAATCTTTCCGAGTTGCTTGATGAGGCTTCGAGGCCGGTGTCTTCGTAGATCAATGTGCTGCTAATCGAATCGGAAATAGAGTAGACAAATTGGCTAACCAAAGATCCGTCAAGAAATTTTAGATGCGATCTCCTATCAAAGAGTTCGTAGATGTAACGCATGAAACTATTTGAGGTGTTAATTCGAGCGGCTAGAACTGGGCTGTGTTTGCCGTCTCTGAAGCGATTGTTTCACAGCGGCCATGAGGATTGACCGAAAGGCCCTGTCAAAGATCAAGCCGCCAGCGATAACCCGTCCGGTCTTTCCCGCCATTCCGAGTATCTTCCACGGTTCTTTTGAAACTAAAAGCAAGAAGAAATCGCTGTCAGATTTTCCTTTCGCTCGGCAGTAAAGATAGGCCGCAATAAATTCCGCGAGCGTTTTCCTATCAAGGCTAGCTAAAACTGCATCCGAAAGTTTGAGGAAATATTGGGAAGACGACAGGAGCTTGGAGATCTCTTCTTTGTCAGTAGGCTGACGCCGTTTTTCTTGTTCTTCCGTAATTCTTACAGTCTGGCTTTCCCCCATACTCCTCGTCGGCTCGCTACTCGGTGGTACTAGAAAATGAACAAAATAGAGATTCGTACAGCAAGAAAGAAGGGGAAGACTGTCCGAAGCCCCCCTTTTTCCTTCATGTCAGTTGAACCCAAGGGGCGGCTGGTCGAAGCCAATTTAACCGGTCTTTGAGACGCTCTTTGGTTGAACAAGGACCTTTAGCTCGAGTTCGACATCGAGCCCATCGCCGTGCTTCGCAACAGAAAACTTGTAGTTCTCAACATTTGCATCAACCTTTTCGAGGTACTCGCGGATTGTGTTTCCGAACGCAGTCATCTGGTGCCCGATTTTCGCCATGGGAACGTTCGAAGCCTGCGGTGTGGTAGTTGTTGCGGCGGAGCTCTTCACTTCTGGCCTTTTCTCTGAAATTAGCATAGTCATAGGCTGTTACTCCCTCGATAGGTAATAGTAATCCTCCTGGATATAGGCATAGAATACGATTATCAAAGATGATGATCACGCAAACAAAACTTCGTAGCTAATCTGGTCCATGCTTAAGAACAAAAATGTTCGAATTGCCCCAATTTTCGGGAGAATTTCCGGCTTCGCAATGCTTTTCCAGCTCGATAGTCTTTCTAGACGAATACTTTTCATCTGGCTCTTATTGTTTCATGCGAAAAACTCCTAAGGAGGCGCGCGTAACAATGTGAAAAAAATAGAGATGTAAGGAAGGAAAGAAAGAAAAAAGGGAGACGAGAATTTCGCTGAACACAATCTTCTACGAGCGCGGGACGAGGTTCCTTGCCTCTGTCCCGACTACTTTGGAATTATCGTCGCTGCCTCGCTTAGCTTGGGGTGCACGAACGCCTTGAAGACGACCTCGACCTCTACTCCGTCGCCGTGCTTCTCAACAGTGAACTTGTAGTTTTCGACGTCTGCCTGAATGTGATCAAAGTATTCGTGGACCTGATTTCCAAAGCTCAGCATTTGTCTTCTTACGTTTGTGAGAGCGAGCCTATGTTCGAGCTTTTCCTCGTTTCCCGGTTTCTTTTCTGCTGCGACTGTTGACGTGACTTCTTCTTCACCTTCAGTAAAATTAGCAATGGCGTGCGATATATGCCTAGGAGACGATCATCAAAGTTGATAATCTACTTTGACTAAGCAACCAGTCCGCATTTCGGCAAAGCTGTGAGGGCTCGTGCATCAATTCGCGCAATGGCAATGACCTGAACGAAATGCGGGGTTCGCTATCCGAAGTCATGATGGGCGAGATGATGATCCATCAATTACTTCTTCAAATTGTTCAAAAGACCAGACGCCTCTGTGCGTTCCCCCAAGAGTTCTACATCGTTTCTTCATTCTCAAAGTTGAAAATCGTCTCCGTGGTTTATAGCCGGCCTCTTTGCATATGCAATACAAGTGAGGTCCTACCGCTCGAGTCTTGCAATGAGACTTGCGTTTTCTGTGGCGGGATCGCTCGCAGCGCTGATACCGACTCTTTTTGTCCTATCGCCGATAGTTCATGAAACATCGAGGGGGTATCTTCAGAGCGCTGTTGCGGATTTCCTCCTTATTGCGGCGGTCATACAGGTTGGGATTCTGATCTGGGTCAAGGAAAAGATCTAGTAGCCGCTATCCATGCGACTTATCTGCACCCTTGTAATATCGTTTTGTTGACCAACGTTAGAGCCACGAGGGCTAGACCAAAAGGAAGAATTCATAAGATTTGGCAGCACACTCAGATCTGCTTGATACGAGGGTCTGTCTCTGAAATTCGCATGGTACTCTGGAATTTCGAGGTGTTACCGCAGGCTAAGCGTGAGTGTGATCGGAGGTTCATCACTTGCGATTGCCGATGGAGTGTCCTTGGCTACGCATCTCAGTACGGCGCAGTCTCTCGAAGATGGACTAGCGGTGTGGAACGCCGAGTGCATCGGAGAAGGCAGGGCCATGCTCAGCCAGACCATGGGGATCCAGGAAAATACGCTGACTCATCCGCCTGACCTTGGTGCCGCCAATGAAGACGAGATAGAATCTTGGATTGGAAGTTTTATCCCACCGGGAGCGCAACAAGAAGTCAGAGTCTTTGGGAACGAAGAACAGGCACCAATATTCGAGTCGTGATTTTAGAGCGCGGTTAACTAGGTCATATATTTCTGCCGAGTTTCAATTCCGGGAGCTTGTCAAGTTATCTTCCCAGTGAGGATGTTTTGCATCCTCACGAATGATGTCAGATAGCTTGCAACCGATTGCATGCTCGAATGAAACGGAAAGTCATTGTAGAACCTCTTCGTATTCTGCTTTAAGAGATATGGAACCACGATTCCACGCTGTTTCTGTTTTGAAATGTCACCTGCTTGTATCGCAGTCCCAGATGTTCCATTGCAGGAGGATACCAGGGTCCATGATCTACGAGGATGATCGGTCTCTCGCCAGCACAATATTGGAGTATTTCTTTCAAGAACAATATTGCATCCAACTCTCCTCGGGTGACTGAAGCTTTCAGTGCGATTACCTCGTATCGTTCCACGTCTATGGCGCTCCATACGAACACTTGTTTGCCTGCAAGCTTTAATTTGGTCTCATCCACTGCTATAATGCGCCTCTCGATACTGTCTGGATGAGGAAGATCTTCACCAATCTTCCGATACCACAGCCTGACAGCTTCGTGGGAGAATGCGTTCTCCATTGCCGTGGAGACGCGACGGTAGGATAGACCCAGGTGATAGAGCAGGGCAGCCAGAAGCTTTCTGTCATCTGGGCTGATCCTATTCTTCCTTTGAGAATATGCTTCTGATTCTGGCTGCCATGATTTGGAAGGGAGAATAGTTTCTCATGGCAGCATAATGTCAAAAGACATCGTGGCCATAAAGGGTACGGCCAGATAACTTGACAAGCTCCAATTCCGGAACCAAAGCTCTTATTAGCGCTTGTGGGTCTTTGGGTACTTTGCCCAATGGAAGCACTAATAGTGGACGATGTACTCGACGAATTTGTTTATGGCAAGCTGAAAACTGATAAAGCCGCGAAGATAATTCCCAGTACGAAGAAACTCGTCACTGCCGCGAGAAAAGCTGGCGTGCCGGTGATCTACGCCTGCGACGCGCACCTCCCAACCGATCCTGAGATTTCCCTGTGGGGAAGGCACGCGATGAGAGGGACTTCAGGGGCGAGGGTGGTTGACGATCTAAAGCCCACGCCTGCAGATTACGTGTTTGAAAAGAGAGTCTACAGCTCATTCCAGGGGACGGGACTGGATCTCCTGCTCCGAAATCTCAGGGTCGACACGGTCGTAATTGTGGGTCTCTACACCGATATCTGCGTCAGGCATACCGCTGCAGACGCATTCCAAAGAGGGTACCGGATAGTTATCCCCAGTGATTGTGTAGAGGCCCTGCAGGAAGATAACTTGACTGGGATCGAGTATCTGAGAAGAATCTACAATGCGAAAATCACGTCGAGCCCAGAACTCGTCGAGAAATGGTCAAGGAAGGAAAGTAAAAAGAAAGTAGTGGCAGTGGAATAAGAAACGTAGCGGTGCACGAAACCCCGCTTTTCAAAATAATGCACCTCATTGGCCAAATCCAGATCCACTTGGGTTCAGGGCCAGACCCTTTTCACTTCTGAATAGTGAGGATCATCAATGACACAGGGGAGATTGTATCGCTTGGCGGTCGCCATTATGAGCAAATCAGCCATGGGAATCCTAAATCGATGACTGATTCCAGCGTCCTCTTCAGCGATATGCGAGTCAACGTCAATTACGTCAAAGTCCTTTGCAATCGTATCAACACGGAGTTTGGCCACAGCCCTGTCTTTATGAGCAAGGGTCTGTTTGCAAATCTCATATAATGTAATGGATGGGACGTATGGGGATTTTGTTCGATCGTAGATTGCCCTAAGTCTATGGCATCTCTGAGCTTTTCGAAGTGAACAAGGCCCAAAAATAGCGCGTATCAAAGAGCCTTAGTTTTCATCAGCTTCTCTCATCTTATCGAGCTGCTTGAACGCTTGTCCTTGAGTCAATCGAGACGTTCCCGCGAGATCGAAAACTGACGGGACTTTCGTGAAAATCACTTTGTCGCCTGAGGTTTCAACCCTCAGTCTCGAACCCTCTTCGATCCCGAGCTTCCGTCTGATTGCTACAGGGATTGTTGTCTACCCTCGCCTCGTAACAAGAACTTCTTCTACCTTTACCATACCTGTATCGGACAGTTTCCCGATCTAAAGGCTTCCTGTGAGACGATCATTCCTATCTTTTTGGTGATCCTATTCTGTGTCAAGAAATGCGAGTGCTTTCGATTGCTTTTCCAGTTGGTCGAGACTGCAAGGTTGCAGTTGCCTAATGCCACAACCCAAGGTTTGAATCGCTTTCGTGCACAAATCTTCAGAGAATGTATCGGACTCGATCGTCAAACTTACCAAACGCCCATCATATGGGTCATGTAGTGTTTCAGGAATCCTACTTCTTCTGGAATACCGGGAAAAGAAAGCCCAAGGGAAATGACCGGAAAGGTTTTGTTTTTCTACGTCTGCTTCAGATTATACCGACTTGCTTCTGCATTCTGCTTTCACTGTTTGTCAACTTGCTAGTCCTGCCCGGGCAGCTGCGAGAGGAGCTTGCGCGCCTGAATCGAAACCATTCTGTACAGTACTAGAATTGCAATCACGATGATTGCAAGCGTGATGCCAAAGCCAGCGAATATGCCCGAAGTACCGGATCCCGACAATTGGCCGAAGAGAAACGGGCCGACAGAGATTGCCATCAGAAGAAATGACAGCGGCACCCCGATGAGTCCGGCCGACTGCGACATGAAAGACGAGCGGGAGAATTCCGAAAAGTTGGGGAACCTCGCGCCAATGTACATCCCGAACAGCGTCATCTCGAATACTAGGAGTAGCGCCGGGACGAGCAGCATGACAACTTCCGGAATACCGAGCCTCGAGATAAGGCCTGTAATAACGAAGAAGGCTACTGCGAAGAGTGCCCCAAAAATGGCCGGAGTCGCCCCCTTGCCCACTACAAAATCCCTCACCGAGAGTGGGTACTGGTACAGGTTTGCAATCGCCTTACCCTCCGAGCCGATTGCGGCCATGGATATTATCACGGAGGAAAGTCCAACTATGAAAAAGCCCGCGAACTGAAAGCCGCCCAGGCCCCCGCCTGAAGATACGCCAATGACTGACGTAACGAGGAAGACGAAGGGAAGGGAGAGAAACCTCATCATTTCCCTCCTCCTGACGAGGCCACGGAGATCCTTCCTGGTTATCGCTAGCTGGCTTGGGCTCAAAATCCCGACCAGCGGAGAGCTTCCGCGCGGCGAGTAGGCAGATGTGCTTATCCGGATTGAGGCTGGCATCGGAACCCAGTATCGCGTCCTCGTGAAGATTGCCCCAAAGAAAAGTCCTCCCGTTAGGGATACGAACAGGAGAGCAAAGGACGCCGACACGAGTCCGTTTCCCCCCTGCAGGGCCGATACGCTTACCGAGGACCACAGGATTGGAATGAACCACGCGGGCCCGAGATTGGAAGTGATATCTCCAATTATTCTCGTATAGAAGGTTGGGTAGAACATTACCTGGAATACAAGTATAAGGAGCACGTAGAAAATAGCGCGTGTCGCAATCGCTCCCCTTCCACCCTTCTTGTAAAACGAACTTGAGAACCTGTTCAGTACCGCCCTAATGATTTCGAGTACGCTGGCACCAATGAATATGGCAAAGACCGAGAGGACAGTACCAAGCTCCCAAGAGCGGATCATACCGAAGATATATGCGAGTGGTAGGGTTGCAGAGATAAAGAGGACAGGGACGACCGAGTAGTATATTGCAAACGTGAGCACGGAGCCAATCACGAACTCTCCGGCGCTGACTGGAAGCCAGTTGATTGCATCGGACGCGGCAAATTGCGAGCCGCCGCTCACCTCCAAAACTAGTCCGAGCACAAAGATTATTCCGAGGATTAGGGCAGGAAGCGTAACTAGCGCGCCGCTCAGGAGCGGCCTGATCGCAACGACAGTCGTGGGGTCCGTTGACATGGTGATGCCGACAATGTAAGAGATAACCGCAGCTGCGGCAAAGAGCGCGATGTCTAGAACGACCAGAGCGGTCGGCCTGCGGATGAAGGAGCGGACATTACGTCCTGTTGCTGATGCTCTCAGTTGCGCCAAGAGCAGCGTTTGGAGGATTCTCCAAACTTTTCCAGAGTTCAAGCCGTGAGTTCCTCTACAATTGCCTTGACGTCGGCTGAGCCGGTGAGATTGAGGAAGATGCTCTCAAGGTTCAATCCTCCAGCTCTCTGCCTTAACTCCTCCATGTTCCCCTCGGCAAGTATGTTGCCCTTGTCAAGTATCGTCACCTTTCTGCAGATGGCTTCGGCGATTTCCAGGACGTGAGTTGAAAACAGGATGGTGACACCGTCGGAAGAAAGTTTCAGGAGAGTATCCTTCACTATCTTCGCTGATCGAGGGTCCAACCCGTTCAGCGCTTCGTCGAGTATCAACACTTTCGGTCTGTGAATCAGTCCCGCTGTTAGCGCAATTTTCTGCCTCATCCCGAGAGAGTAGCCTGACAGCAGATCATTCCCCTGATCCTTGAGGCCGAAAGCGGTCAGGAATTCGTCTACCCTTTCCTTCTTTACCTCAGGAGAAAGCCCGTACAGATCAGCCACAAAGTCCAGGTACTCGATGCCCGTGAGATAATCGTAGAGACGAGGAACCTCGGGCACGTATCCCACTATCTGACGAACTGCGATTGGGTCTCTGACCGGGTCAAGACCTTCCACCATCACGGTTCCGTAATCTGGCCTGAGGAGGCCCATCAGAATCTTCATGAACGTGGATTTGCCGGAACCGTTGGCTCCTAGCAGTCCCCTTATCTCCCCCCTTTCTACGCTCGTACTTACGGAATTCAGTGCCCGGACCGAGGTAAAGTCCTTTGTTAGGCCTTGTGCTAGGATGGAAGGCAATTGTGGAAAACCACGTGCTCCTCTAACAATTTTTGACCGGGTAAAGCATGGAGTTGTGATTTGTGAGTTTTAAACCAAACGTTGGTTGGGTCATCACTCTCAACCTAGCGTGCTCCGCTGGAGGCTTCTTGCTGCTGTTGTATGTTCCCGCTGGTTTTACGATTGCCTTTGACGATCAGGTAGACTCCCCGACCAATGGAGAGGAGAGTAGATAGAATTAGAATTATCACCAGCGCGTAAAGGATTGGTAAGACCTGCTGATATATCGGACTCTGTGTCACATTCGTGGGGTAGTCCGATATCAAGAGCTGACCTCCGAGAAAGAGGAGATAGTCATAGGCTAGGTAGAGTACGCCGGTAACTATCAGGATGATCCCATAGGTCCACGAGCCCCTGAGCAGGACGTCAAAGAAGGTGATTACAGCTAGGAGGATTCCAAGGAAGGGGATGCCAGGACTCACGATTGCAGAAGTGATCTCGTTGAGGTATGGGATGTATTGGGACGACAAGTATGGGGAGACAAGTTCGGTTAGGTGGGAAGGTAGGTAGTAGAAGATAAACAGGACAACCGCGGCGAAGAAAATCCCACCGATTATACGTAGGGCAAATCTCGGCCCCGACAGGTTGAGGTCAGCAAGTTTTACCAAGATAGAAGCAAATCACAACTTGTGCTGCTGTTGATGATGTAGCTCTGATGACTGGCCTGCTGTATCCCAATTTCATTGTCATATTTAGAGCAGTTCCTTAGCTAACATTCTCAACCCTTCTAGCTGGTTCTCCAGAGGGGCCATTCCATCCGGACTCGTCACCACGAGGGCATAGGAGACTCCAAGTTTTTCAAGCTCCGATATAATCAGTTTGTTTTCCTCCATGTTGCCCGAAAGCATTACCCGGCGGTCTCCTCTCGGTCCCTTATACTCCGATTGGGTTGCGCTCGAATTCAGGCCGATGCGCACGCAGATGGGTTTCTCCTTCGCATTCGGTGAGGCCTGCCTGAACTGGGACACGAGTTCTCGGAAGGAATCAATGGGGGAGACATTTGGGTGCCACGCGTCTCCGAGATCAGCCGCTCTCTTCATGGCGGCGATGCTTGTCCCCCCGATCCATATGTTCAATCCCATGTCTCTTTGCTTCGGTCTTGGCTCAAATGAGTAGTCAGAGAAATTTTGCGCAATCGTTTTGCTCTGGAAGTTTTCTTCTCCCGCCCAAAGCGCCCGGATCAGGCGTATGGATTCGTCAACCCTCCTTCCACGCGTGTGAAAGTCAGATCCAAGGAATGAAAATTCTTTTTCAAGCCAGCCCGCGCCTATGGCAAAGATAGACAGCCTTCCTGAACTCAGGCCGTCTAATGTAGCAAGCTGTTTTGCCGCGACGAGCGGATTTCGCAGAGCTATGATTAGAGAAGAAATCCCGAGTTTCACTTTCTTGGTCTGCGCGGCAAGATACCCGAGCGTAGTTATGCTATCGAATATTACTTCGTAAGGCGTGCCGCTTCGCTTTGGCACGAGAATATGATCTGTCGTCCAGAGTGAATCGTACCCTAATCTCTCAGCCTCGAGGGCCACCTCGCGCAAAGTATCTACAGATAGGGTACTACCATAATTCGGAACGCAAACACCAAGTTTGATCATTTGTCTTTCATCTCAATTTTCCTCGCTATTTGTTTTCGGTTCGTCAGGAAGAAAAAGTAGTTTTTGCTTCTCCCCGTATT
This sequence comes from Nitrososphaerota archaeon, assembly GCA_021325255.1. The sequence continues at coordinate 48,638 of JAJPHP010000082.1, forward strand.
TGCGGACCCTTGCCTCCTTTCTGATACACTCGCGACCTCTTTTTCTCTGTTCTCGATAAATGCTTAACTTTGTGTTTGGATGGAGCCATGCAAGACAAAAGAGGACTTTATCACTAGTGAATGATTGTTCGGCGTTACTTATTGGGAGACGTAGTTGAGTTATTTCACATTTGAAAGCAGTTGAACTTCAATCTCGTTCTTTCTCAGACTCTGCCGATTCGACCCTCACCCAACCGAGTTTAGTTGACCCGGCGGAAATTTACTTTTTCGAGAAATTGCAGTCACTTCTAGTGCCTCGTTCAACATCTTCCCAGTCTTTAGAAGAATCGACGCCTCCCGCCACATCTGCGAAAATTTTGAGGAAGACAGCTCCAGGTAACTTCCGAAGGATTTGCGGCGTGGACGGATTTTACCCACAAGGTAATCATGTAATTGCGTCAGCCTCTCTGCTCTCAGAGAGCGGCCAGGTACTGGAGACTCATACCTACCGCGGACACTTCACCTTTCCCTACGTCAGCGGGATTTTCTTTCTCCACGAAGGGCCGTTTGTGGTTGCGGCCGTGCGAGGTCTCAAGGAAAGACCGCACCTAGTCTGCTTCGACGCGCATGGGATATCTCACCCGCGCTACCTTGGACTCGCAACGATATGCGGGATGGTCCTAGATATTCCCAGCATTGGGTGTGCGAAATCCAAACTCGTCGGTGATGTGCGACCATACAAGGAGGGACTAGACAAAATTGTTCTTGAAGATACACAGGTCGGATTCGTTACAAGATACGAAGGCGTCAAAAGGTACTGGAGCCCCGGATTCTTAGTGTCGATGGACGAGCTCGAAGGCATAATACTCGACCACTCTGAGGTATGCCTGAAATCGATAGCTGAGGCAGACCAGGTTGGAAGATCCGGCGCTTATGCGCATTAAAAGTCCTCTACAACTGAATCAAAGTTCCATATGTAATCGTGTTTTCTGCTGTGCCTTTCCTTACGCCCGCGACTCACTGGTCCGATATTTTGCTCTAATTTCCTAACGACGTACGCAGAAAAAGCCGGAGCTCCGGTCGCGCCGGGCGAATTGTAATTCAGTATGTGCAGGGAGTTTGGCCCCTCGACCAGAACCGCTTCAGGGACAAAGCCATGCCCATCAATCACCGAGGTTCTGACTCCGGCGAGTCCCCTCTGGCTGAGCATCCTTGGATCGAGCGAAGGGATGAACTGCTCAACCCTCTTGCACATCGCCTTCTTTGAAAGTGAGCTCTTCCACTCGTTCCACACGAGCGAGAGAAACTTTCGGTTGAGAAGAAAGAGTCGGACTTTAGGCGTAATCGGGCCCTCGACCATTTTTCCAAAGAGCTGCGATTTGTTTTCGGACAACCCACGGTATGCGCCTGGCCCGGAGACGAGAACAGCGTTCGGGCCTATTTCTCTTCTCCCGCTCGCACGGATTATAAAGTGAGGATCGAGGAAGGGGAACTCTTTGTACTTGGCTACGGAATAGATGTTCCTTGATACCTTGGAAGCGAAAGGCTCCTCAACCACCCAGTACTCGCCGCGGAAGTGCAGGTCCGCATACTCGCGCGCTAGGCCGAGCATATGAGCGATGTCAAGCGCGTTGCCTCCTGCCGCATTTATCAAGAAGCCGCATCTTACTCGTTTTCTTTCTCCATTCCCTTGTAATGAAGCAGTACTCTCGATGAGTAACTCCAGATTCTCTGACTCTTTGATATTAATCAGGCGGGCTCCTAAGATGTGTCGCACGCCGTTTTGCATCGCAAGATCAAAGACGCACTTCGAGAAAGCTCCGTAATCGACGGATGTATCTGTCTTTGAAAAAATCGCTCCAAGACATTTTACCTGCGGCTCCAGCTCCTTCACCGATGAAGGGGAATCAAGGAGTTGTACCTCCTCCCCCTCCCACATTCCGTTTTCGATGGCCCACTTTTCGTATCTGTCAAGGACAGTTAGATCATTATCTTGAAGGGCCACCTCTAACGTCCCGACCTGCTTCCAAGGCAGAGTCCTGAAATGGGAGGCAAGCGCTGACCAGAGGAAGTAGGATTTCTGTGCCGATTTTGCAAAGATTTTCTTTCTTTCAGGGTCGAGGTAAAAGGGCCTGTGTATTACGCCGGTGTTTCTCGAGCTAGTGTGCTGAGCAACAAGCGATTCCTTCTCGACCAGCGCGACCGAAAGACCATCATACAGCTCTGTGAGCCAGAATGCTAGCGATACTCCTAGGATGCCCGCGCCAATTATGACTATATCGTAACGCGTTCCTTCGGCTGGCAGTGCAGATTTCGGGTCTGGGTAATTGCTTGACACTGGCTTTGCAGCAAGTGTCCAATCTTGGCTGTGTATATTTCCCTTTTACTGAGGGACTGTTCCACTACATTAAGCCGGAAGCGGAATTCCCTACTCTCTCGGTGAGAGAGAGTTCAAAGGAAAAAGAGGAGGAGATTCTTAGCGTGGGTTCGTCGCGTCCGTACCCTCCTTGGCACTGCTGCGTGAATTGCCAAGATCGACGTTTGCTCGCATCTCAAAATCTACCAGTATTCCATCCTGAACATGCTCTACGGATAACCTAAATCTTTCGAAATCCAACTTTCTTGATATGGTCCCTAGTTGTGAGGCTAGCCCGATAGCTCGTGGAATTTCAATACTTGTCTCTTTGTAGGGAATGTCTGACTTGTCTTGCTCCTCTTCTCCACGCTTGACTTCTTCTTTTTTTGTGCCAATTACCTGCATGGGGTTTCGCATCGAGGATAAATGTCGCTCATAAAAAGAGACCCGCCACTATCTTCTATACTATTAATCGTTGTACTGTCACTTGGCAGTTTCTCCGCTCCAGAGACGAAAATTTCTTTTGTGAACCGCCTAACTTTACAAGCCTGTGACAGTTACTGCAGAACTTTTTTAGAAACTTCCTTCTCAGAAGACAGAAGTAGCAAGAAGCCAATCTCCAGTTGATTACTAGCACTTGGGATCTTTCATTTCTTCTATCGGATGCCCGCATGGGAGGCAAAGCAATTGGTAATAACGGAAACTGACAAGACAGAGATACGACGCATCTCTGAAAACAGGTCGATTCAGAGGCTCTCGTCAGCCATTCGGAAGGATCTCGACCAGAAGACGCTTTCGAAAATGATCTCTACATACCTTGTGCTGAAAGCCAACGGTCACCCAGACAAGGACTTTGTCACTTTCCTTACTAGGAAAGAAACAAAGACCACCATGAAACTCGGTTTCAAGATGGCAACGGCAGTTGCTCCTTCGCTGCTGACCGACGGGATGTTCAGGTCGCTCGTCATGGGAACACGCAAGCAGATGAAGAAGGAAAAACAGGAACAGGAACGCAGGCAAAGAGAGCCACAGAAAGAGGTAGAGAAGGCGCCGAAGCACCGGACAAAGATCGGTCCTGTCACCATCACTGAATCTCCACAGGTTGCGGCTCCCTCCCCGTAAAATCTACCATCGGCATGAGCATGTCTCGCCACTCGCTCGATTCAAGAGCTCACTGTGCTTTCTGCTCCATGTAATGTTACTTCTGATCTTGAATTTTTTCCTTGAGACTTGCTTTCTTGCTTGTTCTGAAAATTCGAAGTTGGCTATTGCCTTCTAAAGGAAACAGAATTTTTGCCTGTTTAATCTGGCGACGGACTGCGAGCGCTTACATCTTCTTCTGCCGCACACTGTGGAAGAAGCATATTAAAGGCACGTACAGCGAATAACTTACTCTAGAAGAGACAGCCGGAGGGGAAAGTAGCGGGGGCAATTCCATCTGCCTTCTTTTACTTCGACGCTTGCCTTCAATCAGGTTTGAAAAGGAGGTATCTTTGCCGCAAGTTGGGTGATCGAGATAAGGATAACCTTGGAAACGCCTCCTTTTCATCGGCGGAGTCACCTTCGATAACGCCAGAACGAGAAACTGCGAAAATCACTGCAGAAACTCAGCTCCCGCGCTGGACGATACTCTCGGTAACAACGCTCAGCTCATTCATGGCCGCTGTCGATACTAACATAGTGACTATTGCCCTTCCAAAGATTTCGGAAAGCCTCTCCTCGGGGATCTCACTCCTCGGATGGGTGATAACGGGCTATATCCTTGCCACTGCTACATTCCTGCTTCAATCAGGTAAGATAGGCGATAAGTACGGAAAGAAGAGAGTTTACCTCTTGGGGTTTGCGATGTTCGGGCTTGCCTCAGCCCTCTGCGGGCTCAGCCAGAATATCACAGAACTCGTTGCTTTCCGCATTTTCCAAGGGATTGGTGCCTCGTTTCTCACCGCCACGACCACGCCACTGATTTACGAATCGTTCCCTCCCAAGGAAAGGGGGGCTGCAATCGGGATAAACTCGATTGCATGGTCGGTAGGAGCCATAGCCGGCCCGGTGGTCGGAGGACTCATCGTGATTCTTGACTGGAGGCTCATATTCTACATCAATGTCCCTATCGCCTTCGCCGCCGTCGCGATTGGAAGTAAGAGGATTCCTTCGAGGAGGAAAGCACCCGCGGAAATCGAGAAAGAGAGTGGTCGGGGAGGCATCAACGTCGTAAGCTCCGCCCTACTCGCTCTCGCGGTTGCGATGATACTTCTCTGGCTCACATTCTTTGATGCGAGATTCGCGATTATTGGGGCGATTTCACTGGTGGCGCTGGTTGTAAATGAAAGCAGAACAAGAAAACCACTGCTAGATCTCGAGCTGAGGAAGAACGTAGGATACATCTCCTCGACGGTGGGTCTAGTCATACTCCAGATCGCGTTGCTCGGCATCCCGTTCGTGATGTCGTTTTATTTCCAGACGGTTCAGGGATACTCCCCGCTCATCGCTGGGGCATCAATCGCCCCTCTTCCTATAGCTCTAGCACTTGCCAGTCCCCTGGCCGGGCGGCTCTTCGACAAGATGAAGGTGTCAGCGATACTCTCGATCGCGGGCGCGATTCTTGGTGCGCTTGCCATAATTGGCCTCAGTGGTGTAGTGGGAGCGCAAGGTCCTCCACTCTACATCGACCTTTTCTTGGTTCTAATCGGAATCGCAAATGCGTTCGTGTGGACGCCGACGATAAGCATGATACTAAAGTTCGCCAAGCCCGAGTTGAGGGGAGTCGCAAACGGAACTGCCTTCATGTTGATCAACATAGGGTTTGCAGCTAGCATCGCGATTGTCGTAGCAGTGTCTGCATCTTTCCTCCCAGCTTCGGTGGTCTCTGAAATCTACTTAGGAAATCTTGGAAACCTCACGGCTTCTCAGGCGATCCTCTTCAATGAAGGGATTGCGAAGGCACTCCTCACGTTAGGAATTATTGATCTTCTCGGCACGCCATTTCTATTGGTTGCTCTGAGGCAGCAGCGAAAATCTTCATCGTCAGCTCAATGAAGTAGTAAACATGTATGGGACATACGCACCGCGATCTTTGCAGAAGTGAGCTATACAGAGAGAGTGTCTGAGCACGCCTAACAAAAGCAAAGATGACTTTGGACCGTATCAATACCCTGAGACAATCAGTTTTACCGGAGTCGGACGAGCTTCGCTGAAGCAGATTCACGCGATTGCGTTAGCCCTCGTAGCCTTGGGCGTAGTGTTCGCAGTCCTTGCACCACCTGGAGGCTATGTCCTGCTGGCATTATTCATCATAATCGCGGCAGGATACGACGTGTTTTTCATCCGAAGATCGCAAAAGCCTGTGAAAATCACACTGTACCTTCGCACCGACCCCGTGGAAGCCACGCTAGACGAAAAGAAAATCGGTGAAATCCGCACGGGCGCGATCGAGACCGACATGGAGAGTCCAAACGAGCTCGGCTACAGGCCGGCTCCAATCAAAGACATGCTTGTCTGGGTGTTTGACACACCGGACGATGCAAGAATTGTGTCCAAGAGACTGCTTGAGTACCTGCCTAGAGACTCGCCGCATCAAGACCGGTAAGGAAAAAATCCGAACTGCCAGAACTTCGCACTCCTTCTTTTATTTTCATTTCCACTGCGACGCAACTCCTATATTCTCGTTCAACTTTCGAAGCCTTTCCAGAAATGACCTACTCTATTGTCGCAAGGGATCCGAAAACAGGAGAGCTGGGCGTCGCCGTTCAGTCGCACTACTTCTCCGTCGGCTCTGTCGTCACCTGGGCCAGGGCTGGAGTTGGGGCAGTCGCGACGCAATCCATGGTCGAAGTGAGTTACGGGCCCCTCGGTCTTGAGCTGATGTCATCGGGCAAGAGTGCTGGAGAAGCGCTTGACGCCCTGCTCAAAGCTGATGCCAAACCCGAAGTAAGACAGGTTGCCATGGTAGATTCCAGAGGAAGTGTTGCGATTCACACCGGAAAGAAATGCATTCCGTTTGCTGGTCACGTTGCCGGAGAGCAGTTCTCCTGCGAAGCAAATCTGATGAGCAACGATACGATCTGGGGAGCCATGGAGAAATCTTACCTCGCACAGGGGAGCCTTCCACTCCCAGAAAGGCTCGTGGCTGCCCTAGAGGCTGCCGAACAGGCTGGCGGTGATATTCGAGGGAGGCAGTCTGCTGCTTTGCTCGTAGTCTCCCCTACCGTTTCTCCTTCGTACTGGTCCGGTAGGCTTGTTGAGCTGAGAGTCGAAGATCATCCGGAGCCTGTGCAGGAGCTAAAGAGGTTGCTTCGCCTCAAAAGAGGGTACGAGTGGGCAGAGAGAGGGGAAGATTTCCTGAGCTCGGGAAAGTTTGAGGAGTCAAGAGAAGCATTTGCCAGAGCAAATCAGCTTGCCCCAGAGATCGATGAACTTCGCTTCTGGGAAGGCGTGTCCTTGCTTGGAAGCGGGCGCACAAATGAGGCCAAGGCGGTGTTGCAGCCAATATTCAAGAAGGATGAGCGCTGGATTCAGGTCACGAAGAGCATGAAGCAAATAGGAATGATAAACGCAGGCGAGGAAGTCCTCGCTCAACTCCTCTCTGACTCATAGTCGGACAAACGCCCTAACGATGCTCAAGTTGCACGGGTGACTCGCACGGGCTCAAATGAATTGGCCCAATAGCAAGCTGAAAGAAAGAAACAAAGATTACGACACGAGAAAGTATCCGCCCCTTAGTAGATCTCTTTCCCCATGGGCGAATCTATCCACTGCTTCCGCTTCTTGTCTGCGCCACTTGCTTCATCTTCGATAAAGCTAGATCACTAAGCATAAATCTGAACCTCCCCTTCTTTTCTTCCTGCACACTCACCTACTAGACGAATCATCACATAATTGAGTGGAGGAAGTGCAACCGAACAATCTTGAAAATAACAAACATAGAAATCTATCAGCTGGGAGAGCCGGCGAAGGCAGGCAGCGCGACGTGGGCAGGCAACTCAATAATTCTCAAACTGACAACCTCTAACGGTCTTGTCGGCTGGGGCGAAGCCGTGCCCACGCTGAGAGTCCAGCCCGTAATACAATCACTTCATGAAGTGGCACGAGTCTACAAGGACAAGGATCCACTCAACGTCGAAAAGAACCTGCACGAGTGGCACAAGCAGGACTTTTACATGCCTGTTTCATTCAACTCGACGACGGCCGTCTCGGCATTCGATATTGCATGCTGGGACATCATCGGAAAACACTACGGCGCGCCCATACACGACCTGATGGGTGGGATATTCAGAAATAGAGTTAGGCACTACTCAAACGGATGGTATGATAACTGCGTTACCCCTGAGCAGTTTGCAGAGAAGGCAAGGGAGTTCCAGAAGATGGGGTACACGGGCCTGAAGTTTGACGTCTTTGGAAGTTACTACGACTACATTGACGAGAAGGGACTCAAGCTCGCTTACGAGAGGACGAAGGCGGTGCGAGACGCAACGGAAGGAAAGGTCGAGTTGATGATCGAGCATCACGGAAGGTTTAACCCGAACTCTGCTATCATGATCGCCAGGGCGCTGCGTGATTTGGACCCGCTCTTCATGGAAGAACCCGTCCACCCCGAAAGCCTCCAGGGATTGAAGAAGTACAGGAAAACGGTTCCGGAGGTTAGGGTAGCTCTCGGAGAGAGGCTGCTGACGATTGAGGACGTCGCCTACGTCCTAAAGAACAACCTGTGCGATTTTCTTCAAGTGGATATCACCAATATAGGCGGAGTGACTGAGGCCCACAAGGCGTGCGCCATCGCAGAGGCATTCGGCGTGGAGATGGCTTTCCACAACGCCTTTGGCCCTATCCAGAACGCCGTGACGATTCAACTGGACGCTGCGATCCCGAACTTCCTCATTCAAGAGTCCTTCTACGATGTGTTTCCCGCTTGGAAGAGGGAGCTCGTGCGAAACGAGACAAAGGTTGAGAACGGGCACACGGTTGTTCCAAACAAACCGGGGCTCGGGGTCGAGGTGGACGAAAAGGTCCTTGAGACGCACAGGGCGGAGGGGATGGAGTATTTCAACCCGGACGAACCAGTGTGGGTGATGAAGAACACCTGGAAGAGCTGAGCTACACGGGGGAAGAAGAGAGAAAGCTGTCAAAGTCTTCGACTCTCTGCCTTTTGATTGAATGCATCTACTAAGAGCCTGAATGTAGAGTTGGCTGTAACCGCCAGAGCCTATCGCGACGCTCCGTCCAGAAGGAGGAGAACCAAGATTGTCTGCACGATAGGTCCAGCAACTTCTTCCGAATTGATGCTCGGAAGACTTGCTAGAGCGGGCATGAACTGCGCGAGGCTCAACTTTTCTCACGGGACTCACGAGGAACACCTGATGACAATAAGAGGTGTGAGAAAAGTTTCCAAAGAGTTGGGAAAGGAAGTTGCAATACTTCAGGATCTGCCCGGCCCCAAGTTTCGAATGGGGAATCTGCGAAACGGGTCCTTTGAACTCCGAAAGGGAATGAGGGTTACACTTTTTGCGAGCGACGACAATGATGTTGAAGATCTGACTTCTTCTAATGAAGTGCGAATTCCTCTGCGCCAGAAGGACCTTCCTAGGTTCGTGGCAGAGGGGTCTACGATATTCTTCGCCGACGGCTCGATAAAACTGAAGGTTTTGAGCACCACCGACACGGAGATCAGATGCGTCAGTAGGACGGCGGGACAGATTTTTTCCGGAAAGGGGATAAACGTTCCGACGCTGAAAGCTGACTTTCCGACGTTCACCGAGCAGGACAGGCAGCACGCTCTCTTCGGTCTAGAGAACGGTGTGGATTTCATTGCGGTTTCTTTTGTGCGAAGCTCAAAGGATATAGAATCCGTTAGAAAGTTCGTGAAGGAGAACCTCGGTAGGAGAGGGGGCGCTCGACCTTCGATTGTTGCGAAGATTGAGAAGAGGGAAGCGCTTTACGATATCGACGGTATAGTTAGAGCATCCGACGCAATCATGGTGGCACGGGGAGACCTCGGCGTCGAGAATCCCATCGAACAGGTCCCGCTGATTCAAAAGGAGGTCATCTCGAAATCCAACGCTATGTCAATTCCTGTGATCACCGCGACGCAGATGCTCGAATCGATGGTGAACAATCCCAGCCCTACGCGTGCAGAGGTAACCGACGTCGCCAACGCCATCCTCGACGGCACGGACGCCCTCATGCTCTCAGAGGAAACGGCGATAGGGAAGTACGCCGTAGATTGCGTCAAGGTACTTGAAAAGGTTGCACTCGTGACGGAGAGAAAATTACTGGCACCTCGCACTAAGCAGGTCGCGCGCTTGATCGGCTCTCCGGCCTCCAAGGACCTAAAGGACGCCGCGAGCGAAGCATCGGATCTCATTTCTGCAAACATCGAAGCAAAACTGATCGTGGTTCCGACGCACGACGGAGCGATGGCCGCAAGGGTTTCCAAGTTCAGGCCGCGGGCGCTGATAGTTGCGCTCACGGATTCCCAAAGAACGCTTCGCAGGCTCCTGTTGCTCTGGGGCGTTCATCCATTGTACCTGAGCAGGGCGGCAAGCCTCGGACAGCTTCTCAACTCTTCGATAAAGAGCGTAGTTGAAGAGGGGCTTGCGCGCAACGGGGACCGAATCGCGGTCGTGTGCGATGGCGCCGAGTTGTTAAGGCAGAAGGGCGAGCTGCTCTTCGTGACGGAATTGGGCGCCTAGGCGATTTCTCCCTCTCCTTCTTCCTAGCAAAACGCTGGGGCGAAGCACTAGAAGATCAGTGATGATTGCGCCCACCAACCGCGATTACCATCACGTCGTTGACATTTGTCCCGGTCGGTCCCGTGATTATGAGATCGCCGAGCTTTTGAAAGAAACTGTGCGAATCGTTGTTCTTCAGGTATTTAGTGACCTCCATTTTCTTCTCCTTTCCCCTCTTGACCGTGTTGCCATCAACTATTGCGCCCGCCGCATCGGTCGGCCCGTCCACTCCGTCGGTGCCAATTGACGCTATCACAACTCTATCCAACCCGCTTATCCCAAGAGATGCGGACAGAGCGACCTCCTGATTTCGTCCTCCTATGCCCTTTCCTCTGACCGTCACCGTCGTCTCCCCGCCGGCCACAATTGCAGCGGGGGGAGCAAGAGGTAGGCCGTTTTCTCTGATGTCCTTCGCAATCGATGCGAGGATTCCGCCGACCTGCGTAGCTTCGCCCTGAATCTTTGTGGAGAGAACGAGGGTCCTGTATCCTACGTTCTTCAAAGATCTCTCTGCAGCTATGCAAGATTGTTTGTTGCTTCCAATGAGCAGGTTGTGAACCTTGCTGAAGACCATCGAATTGGATTTAGGCGTTTCCTCCCTTCTCCCCCTGACTCCGTCATCAATAACTTTTCTTACACTTTGGGGAACCCTTCTCCAGATTCCATACCTATTGAGTATGTCCATTGCGTCTTTGTAGGTTGTATCGTCAGGAGCCGTTGGGCCGGACGCAATTGAACTGATGTCGTCGCCGACCACATCGGAAATTATTAGAGAGACAACAGTTGCGGGCTGGAGCTTCTCGGCGAGTCTCCCTCCCTTCACACCTGAGAGGTGCTTTCTCACCGTGTTTATCTCGTGAATTGCCGCCCCGGATTTCAGGAGTAATGAAGTAGTCTTTTGCTTGTCTCGAAGTGTAACTCCTTCTGCGGGCAGCGGAAGTAGAGCTGAACCTCCGCCCGAAATTAGGCAAATTACGAGGTCGTTTGGGGTCAGATTTCTCACGAGTTGAAGCATTTCTCTGACTCCTCTTGCTCCCACCTCGCTGGGGATGGGATGCGATGCATCGTGCAGTTCTATCTTCTTCAGCTCGGGCCTTTGTCTTAGATAGTCGGGGACGTTGACCACGCCGCCAGTAATCCTCTCTCTAATCAAATCTTCGATCTCTTCGGCCATGGAGGCGCAGGCCTTCCCACCTCCAATCACGAAGACTCTCTCGAACTTTGAAAGGTCGAGAGTAAGTGAGGCAGGTTTCAGCTTCATGACGGAGCTGCCGTGTTTCATTTCGACGGCTCTTGCGATGCTTGTTTTCGGATCCGCAGCTAGGATTGCGGAGTTGAGGGCACGAAGGACATTGGTTCGTACCGAGGACGATGATCTCTTGCTGTTGATTGGTTTTCTTAACTTGTTTTGTGCCATGCGACGGAATACGCTACTCCCAATTCTGTTTCTGGTTTTTCCTACTTTAGCCTCTGGACGTGCCCAGTATTCGCCTTATACGCCCAGTCAGTCAATAAATAGCTCCAGCCGAATCAAAAGTTTAGCGTTTAGTAGGATGTCTAGCATATCGCTTCCTTTGATCTGTTGTACAAACTCCGAAAATTTTTGCGTCGAGCTTACTATGAGAGAGTGGCAGGTTTGCAACTCGATTTGTGAAAGCTATGAACCCATCTCTTTCTCGAGACTGAAACAGAACAACAATCTGCACCAGGAAATACTTTCGAGAATTTTGAGGCGCTTGACCATACATCGCCTTGTAGAAAGGCAGGAGGATGGAAGATACAAGAGCCTTCGATATGGTCAATAGTAGCCATAGACTTCCAAGAAGATAACCGTCAAAAAGACAGAGAAGAGCTGAACAAGAAAGGGCTAGCCATAATTACTGTGATTGATGCTGAAATGACTGCTGTTGCCCTTCAACAGGTTGATAGACAAATCCGAAGGGAAGACAGATTGATGCTAATGTGGGACCTATGCGATGATTTGGACATCCTATCCTTTGGGAAATAAGATGATAAGCAGGACCATATTTTTCCATCTCTTGCTTGTGCAATTAGATTGGCTGGGCGCGTGTGAAATTCAGCTATGCGCGTGTTGGCACAGCAAATCATAGACGAATTGTGTAGTATTACAAAGCCAAAAGAAAAGGAAACCTAGACGGCTCAAAAAGGTTTAATTTGCATGATCCGCAAACTCGATTCTTATTCCCCTGCACATTGACCAAGTCCCAAGTATTCTTCATCACCGACGTCCACGGTTCTGATCGTTGCTTCAAGAAATTTCTCAACGCTGGCAAATTCTACAAGGCCAACGTTCTCATTCTAGGAGGCGACATTACCGGCAAGATGATCGTGCCGATAGTAAGACAGGAAAACGGAAGCACTTGGAAATCGTCTGTATTCGGTCAGGAGATGACCCTAAAGTCAAGGGACCAGGTAGAAGAAACGATCAAGACGATCCGTGATTCCGGGGCCTACCCATTCGAGACCGAACAGAAAGAGTACGAGGAGTTGCAGGCCAAACCCAAAGAAGTTGAGGTGCTCTTCAGTAGGCTTATGGTCGAAGGCGTGAAGCGGTGGATGGCCCTCGCAGAGGAGAGGCTCAAGGGCTCGGGAATAGGGTGCTATGTTTCTCCGGGCAACGATGACATATTTGCGATAGACGATGCCCTAAACTCCTCCTCATACGTCATAAATCCGGAGGAGAAAGTCGTCAGCATCGACGGCGAGCACGAGATGATAACCCTCGGATACGCGAATCATACTCCGTGGAACAGCCCGAGGGAGGTGGACGAAGATGTCTTGATGCAGAAGATAGAGAAGATGGCATCCGGCGTCAAGGACATGTCCAAGACGATCTTCAACATACACGTCCCTCCCATTGATACTCCGATTGATCAAGCGCCGAAACTTGACGCAAACCTCAAACCGATCATTTCCGGCGGCCAGATTCAGATGATCTCGGCAGGAAGTACCGCGACTAGACGCGCCGTTGAAAAGTACAAGCCGCTGATTGGGATGCACGGCCACATTCACGAGTCGAGAGGTTCTGTCAAGGTTGGCAGCACAATGTGCTTCAATCCCGGAAGCGAATACAGTTCCGGTATACTGAGAGGGTTGCTTTGTCAGCTTGACGGAGGCAAGATAAAATCGCACCTGTTTACTTCTGGATGAAGGCAAAATTGTAGCACTTTACTGCAGGTCAAAAAGACCTTTTCTCTATAGATACTGCACGTAATCGAAGTGAACAATCGCCAAAAGGGAAATTGTTCGAACTAGTTATTTAGCCCAGAAATCGAACAATTGAGTTCAAAGAAATTAGGCAAATCCGCAATTTCGCGTGGTACCGCTACGGCTGCAGTAATCACAATAATACTCATCGCAGTCGTGGTAGGAGTCACGGTTCTCTCTTTCTCACCACCACATTCGTCAACAACAAGTAATCGCAACAGTAGAGAATCAGCGACTTCTTCCAGCGGCGGAACGTCGGAGGGGACCGAATCAACACCCATTATTAGAACAGCTCATTCATCGCGGACAGCGCTATCAAATGGAGGATCCACGGGACAGAGCTCGACGCAATCCTCGACCAATCAGAGCACAAACTCTGGATCAACTACCACTTCTGTCAGTTCCACAGAACACTCATCGTCATCTTCTTCCTACCCCTCCGCCAGCACCTCGTCAACCACATCTGTGCAAACAAATTCGACATCGTTGTACCAAGGTTATCCCCTCTGCGCCAATTCTTCTGACAGTCCTGTTGGCAACTCTCAAGTTCAATCAAACAAAGTCGTTGCGACAATATTCAATACGACTAGCCCAGACGGCATTTATGCGCCATCGACTTTCTTTGCTTCAGGACTTTACTGGGCCTTCTTTTCAAATTCCACGGGTACTTTCTACTCTACTTCGCCAGACGGTGCAAACTGGAACACGCCCACACTCTTTGGTAAGGCGGAAACTCCTTCCACCGTGTATTTTGACGGAGTCCATGTTCACTACGCGTATTCCAACATAAGCTCTGCCTACTACGGTTTCACAAACATGACATTGTGCTACAGGCTAGGCGCACCCATGGCAAATGGAACGGTCGAGTGGCTGACTCCGACCCAGTCAATCTATCACACAAACTACTATAATCAGTTCGGCGGGTTCTGGGGAGCCACCCTGCTCATATCACAGATACGCGTAGATTCTACCTTTCATCCATGGATACTGACCTCTGTTCAGGCGCAGTATGACCATCAAACGGACAACAACTTTACCGTGATAAGATCCCAATCAAACAACGAAACCTTTGTAATGTCGCGTGGATTCCCGAGAAGTCTCGGGAACGGCTATTCCGGCGGATACAACTTGGCGTACTGGAGCGGAGGTGTAGTCCAAGCCGATGTGGTTCCGCTTTCGCAAAACAGGGTGGCAACGATAGTCTGCACGGAGCCTCCAGGTGCAAATGCATCGTCCATCGGGAGCTACCTTCTCAGCTGGAATGGACAGGGCTGGGATGGAGGAAGCATCAGCCTCCCCATGTCTTGCGGAAACAACCCGCCCGTAGGAAATTACACGATGTCGCCCTTTCCAAACTCATCGAGCATACTTGCGGCCACTCCAACCGTAGCGGGCAACAATAGCGCTGTCGTTAACCTTCTGTATGCCACGCATGGTTGCACTTTGTGTTTGGCTCTAGCAGACAACAATGCAAGCCAGAAAGATGTTTCCAATCTCTCGGGCATAACCTTCGATTACCAAACGGGACAAGTTACGATACGTAACATCTTGGCAGACGCGCCGACTGCACTAAATGGAGATGCGCTTTTCGCTAACAATACTTTCTACAATTCAACGACGGTTTTCTGGACCAACGGTAGTGCCATCTACTACTCTGCTTGGAATTCGACAACACTCGCGTGGTCTTCTCCGAAAATTGTGCTTGCGATGGGGAATCAGAGCAGCATTGAAGAATTTCAAATCACAACCTCGCAAGGAGGGTCGGGATTTGGAATGATCTATCTGACTACGACGTTAGCTACCGCGAAAAATCCTCAGGACACCTTTTCTTTAAAGTACTACACATTCACACTTGTTAACGGCAATGTGTCTTCCTCATCATGATATGCGCGACGCTAAGGCGAAAAGATGGAGAGTAGGAGAAAAAAGAAACATCGCACGGATGCAAGGGTTTTTACTTTATCTGGTAGTTATACGCAAGTGCATGTCAGTAAATTGGCTTGTCAACCAGTTTCTGGGTGAACTCCCGCTCCTTCCTGTCCGCCTTGATTACGAGAAAAACTAAGGCAAGGCCAACCAAGGTCAGAGGAATGCCGTAGATGAAATAGCCCGCGATCAGGAGATTGCCTGCAATCGAGCCCAGCAAAATCAAAGAAAGATTTAGTAAAAAGTTCATCCTTGCACTGGCCGGTGTATTCTGGGTCGATTGCGCCCTATATATCTACCGAAGTAAGGCCAGCCAAGAAGCAATTTGCATCTGGAATTAGCGAAGGATAATCAAATTTTATTGACCCTTCCGCCATCCAAGGGCTCGACAAGGAGAGCGGCTTTTGAACATGGACAAGATGAAAGAGGCACGAAAAGAACGAGAAACATGCAGGATCTACAATGAGAAAAATCCCGATTATTTTTCTTCTCCGACTTACTCGTTCTCCTTTTTTGCTTCGCGCTTTCAGCTCTTCCGGTGAACTTCTCCTCAGGCTTCTTCTTTAATTGCTCGTCCTCCGCAGCAAGTACGGACTCCATTCCTCAGTCGAACTAGCTGTTCATGAGGTGTGTGCGGATGGCAAGAGCCTGATGCACGTCTCGAGGGGTTTCTCTTGCCCTAACCGCTTTCTGGCAAGACTCTTTCCATTCTCTTCTCTCCCAGTAGCTGCCGACCATGATCAACTCATTGCACTTTCTCGTAGCAGCGGTACCTCCCGAAACAGCGGATTTTCGAAGTGAAGCCCATGTGTCGGCGAGAACATGATCATATTTATCTAGCGTTTGAAAAACTTCGTGGACCTTTCCCATATCTCACATGAGATAGTTTTTGTTTCCTCCTTCAAAATCTCCTACGACTTCCCAGTTGATGGTGCAATTCAAATTACAGGTGAAAATGTTAAGCGTTTCCTCAATACTGCTGTTCTCTGTGCCACACGCGCACTCTCTCATTGCTTACGAAGCTCGTACCTTCCGGTTTCGTTCTGAGAGATAGCGGAAAGCTCTCTGAGTGAACTCCAAGCGCGTAGCACCGTCCTGTAGCTAGCGCCGCTGACTCTTTCGAGTACCTCGGAAAAGTAAAGCGGACCTGAGCGCAGGATTTCCTGAATTTCCAAAGCTACGGTCTCCTCGGACTTGTTCTCGGCTCCTTGCGTAGTCCTAGGAGCTGGCTTTGGTACTTCCGAGTGTTTGAATTTCTGCCTGTCCCTGTCCATTGGAATCGTCGCGTCGAGCCCCATCTTCGACATTGAGAATGGAGGGCCGCCGAACAGCGAGGGGTCAGAAGACGAAGGTATCCTCATGCCGTCGAGCAGGATTACATCCTCCGAAGGCTGGCTTCGGGTCGCGATTGCCCACATAACCTGCGAATCATCCATTACGTCGATATCCTCGTCCACTATCACGCAGTATTTCGGAAAGTTTTGTCTTGAACCGGAGAGCGCTACGTAGAGAGCGTTCCTCGCGTCCCCCTTGCTCCTCTGTGATATTGAAAGGAAGCACATCATCCCGGCGCTCGAGGGGAGAACTCTCACGGCTTTCACGTCCACGCCAGCGTGTTTCAGAGCCTGGTGTATGCTCAGCTCTATCTGCGGTATCAGCACGAAGAAGTCAGTGTTCTCAATGTGCCTTCCTCCATGGGTCGCGCTCTGGTAGATCGCGTTCCGCCTCTTGGTTATCGCCCTGACCTTGATCGTGGGGTTCTTCCTCATTCCACTATAAGTTCCGGGGAACTCTCCGTAGGGGCCCTCGGGCTCCGTCCAGCCCACTGGTTCAAGCTGCGCCTCAATCACAATCTCGGCGTGCGAGGGGACATACAGCCCGTCCAGAGTCTTTGACGGGACGAGTTTGATTGGTTCCCTCTGAATCCCTCCCCATATCGCCAGCTCGTCCACGCCCTCCGGAACTGTTGTCACGGCGGCTAGAAGATCGAGAGCGTGAAGCCCAAGGCAGATTGCGATGTCAAGCGGCTTTCCTCTCTTTAGCGCATTTAGGTAGAACCACCTGACCCTGTGCGGCGCGGTTATGTTTATTCCGAGCTCATTCTTCTTCCTGAACATCAGCCTGTAGATTCCGATGTTGTACTCGAGCGACTCCGGATCTTTGGAGACAAGGACGCCGGAAGTAATGTAGGGCGCGCCATCGAATTCGTGCTGAAGCAGCACTGGAAGCGACGTGAGGTCCACGCGATCCTCACCAATTGTAACTTCTTCCTGACACCCTGCGTCAGAGGATGACGAAAAGTTGGGCTTGATTGGCGACGAGATCCTTCTTTGGTACTCCTCGAGCAGTCCTCTCTCGTCGCTTTCGAGCGAGAGCGCCATCATCTCCCTTGACGAGACAGCGTTTGCAATCAGGGGATAATCATACCCTGCAATTTTCTTGAAGAAGCTCGCCTGTTTGTAATGTTCAGAGATCAGCGCCGAGCAACTCCGCACGTCGAGCTCGCGTTCTTCCTTGTGCAAAAGCCCATTTGAATCAAGCGAATCAATCCACTTTCGCAAATCAGATACCAAATTTAGAAACGATGGACGCCTCTCTCTTTTCTTCTACGGCGAATAGATTTTTGATCGCTGTTATTTATGCAAAGAGTGCCACGTCGGGGAAAAAGACCGAGCCTAGTGTCCATGCGCAAAAACACTTAACACGAGGGGGTTGAAATGCGGAGGCTGGCACACTCTGCGTTGCACACTGATACTCGCCCGTTATTCATACTCGACGATCAGGCCCACTATTTAGCCAACGAGATACGCGCAAACACTGCAGAAGTCGAGAGAGTGATCAGGACACTGAAGGAAAGTTACTCGCTGCTTTCGATAGACACTCACAGCGAAGAGGGGTTCCTGAACCACTTTTTTACCGAGACTGCAACTCACGTAGCTTGCCTTAACCTGTTCGGGCTGAGCGAGATTTGCGGCATTGACGTCTACAGGTCGATTGAAATCTTTGCGAGGACTCGTGATAGAGCGCCGAACAGGGTCGTGCTTTTTGGCTTTGTTAACCCGCTCGAGGGCGAGAAGGCACTCGAGAGGATGGATCACCAATTCCACGATCTCAACGCGGCGGCCTTCAAATTCTATCCTATGGATCCATCTGGAGGCCCAGAAGGATGGTGGTGCGACGACCCAAAGATAGCTTATCCTGTCTGGGAAAAGATGCAGAGCCTGGGCATAAAATTCACCAGCATTCACAAGCTCCCGCTCCCAATGATTGCAAACAGATGGCAGGATCCGATGGACATCGACGCCGCAGCCGCAAGTTTCCCCAAAATCAACTTTGTGATTTATCACATGGGCTACCCAGAGGTAGAGAAGGTGGCGACTATATGCGCGAACCGCCCGAATGTATACGCCGACTTTGGCTCGCCGCTCATACCTGCGATTGTGTACAAACCGGCGTGGTTCACAGATCAGCTTTGCAAATTCCTCGCCGTCGCGCCCGTCAGGAAGATTTGCTGGGGCAGCGACACGATGATTGCTCCGGGCGGCCAGGAGTACATCGAAGCTTTCTGGGACTGGCAGATCCCCGAGCACTATCAGAAGGGTTACGGCATCCCACCGCTCACAGATGAGGACAAGAAGATGGTCCTGGGGCGTACTATGGCTTCTTTCCTTGGCATAGATCCGGAATCGAGATTGCATGGTATCGAAGGGGATGAGTATTCAAAAAGATTGGGTGGAAGAGTCAGGGAATTCCTGAGTAGGGCAAACAACGGTTTGTCCTCTGCCTAACAAATCTGTCTTATCATTCAATCCGCGGTTGACTTTGGCGCGAAACTCTCGATCTTCTTGTTTATCTTTTCCGACAAGTAATGATTGACAACCGAAACTCTCGCTTCTTTTACCTCTGCAAGGCTCGAGAGTTTGCTCTTCAACTCAAGGCCTGTTGCCAGAACGAGCATGGCCGGGCAGAATGGAGAAACGCAGTGGTATCTGATAGTGACTATACCCTCGTCAAAACCCAGCGTCTCGACAAGTTTCATATCTACAATCGGAATGTTCGACTCTACCTCGCGGACGGAGTGTACCACGTCCAGCACAGAGTTTGGAATCCCCTCTCTCTGCCACCTTGAAAGCTCTGCCACAGAAAGTATTTCTCCTGAGAAAAGAGAAGTCCAGCCAGACGGTATATACAGTTATCCAGAAATTTCTCTTCGCTTCTTACAAAAAGTGGACCTATTCCGGCCGATCAGCGTTTTATTGTTTAGAGCATACTGGCTGTCCAATCATGCTTAGCTACTCTCAACTTGACTTGTGAAATCCGACTCTCTTCAATAGTGCCTGGTATGAATCCAGCATCGAAGGATCCCTTCCTATAACATTGAACGCGTCAGTCAGTTCGTGGGCGTTGCGGATTACTTCCGCGTTGTGCGGCCTTGCAGTAATTTCGTATTCCTTAAGCTCGCTTTCACTGAACGAGCTATCCGCGTTTGAAAGTATCAGCTTTGAAAGGGTCCACACGTCGAAGAAGACCATCGACATTCCTTGGCCAAGTTGCGGGTGCGTAGTGTGCGCCGCGTCACCTATGAGTGCAATCCTGTCGGAAACATATCGCTTGGCGTGCCTCTCGATAACGTGGTAAAATCCGCTGACGTTGCGAATGACCGAATCACTCAGGACCGGCGCGAGTTCGACCATCCTTTTTCGCAATATGTCATTATCCATGGACATCCAACTCTTGAGGTCCCTGCTCTGCACCTCAATTGCGGCGCGCATCCTATCATTTGGAAGAGAGAAGACCCCGACAAAGTTCTCGCTGTTCAGGTAGTGACGGCCCCACTGGAGATCTTTGGGTTTATCTATAATGACCATCAGGTAGCCAGAGTTGTAATCGTAGAAATCAATTGGTATGCGAAGGCTCGAACGTAGTTTTGAGGTTGCGCCGTCAGCAACTATCAGGAGGTCAGCGTCAAGTTTTCCAGATTCGCTATTCCTTGCGCCGTCCCTCTTACTGAAGTGTACGAGCGGCCTCCCGTCTCGAAGCTCGACGCTTTCGGATTCTGCTCCGTAGATCACTTCGATCCCGATCTCTTTCATTTGATTGTGCAGGCTCTGCACTATCTGCTTGTGCGGCAGGTAGAGCATAGGGTACTCTGGAGCAAAGATTGCGTAATCAATCGAGCCGAGTTTTCCTTCTTTCGTGTGCCATATCTCCGGCGCGGGAGAGTATCTGACCACCGGTTTTTCCCTCATCACATAATCCATCAGGCCGGCGTCGTGGATTACCTTGGTCGCCTCGGGCCTCAGGACCTCACCCCTTCTGACGTTACCAAGGGTCTGCTCAGATTCCTTCTCGAGTACGGTTATTGAGATCTCATTTGAGTTGACAAGGCGAGAGATCGCGCAGGCTACACCCGCCCCAGCGACTCCTCCCCCGGAGATCAAAATCTTCTTCTCCTTCAACTGAGACCTCTGTCACGAATCCCTGCTGTGGTTCGTAATGATGTTTATCTCCAAGCAGGTTCTTTTGCACGATAAATTAATCTACGGGTCTACAACCGATTACCCGTCGAACTCTCAAGGAAAGAAAGAAGATCTCTATTTTGAAGAGGAGTTATGCTGGACAGATCAAAGAGGCGCGAAATCTCGCTTTTGCTAAAGAAGAATCGGTGAGCAATTGAACCAGAATCTCCTTAGCGTAGAATCTCTGAGAGTCGTCTTTCCAACTACAAGGGGGAACATCCTAGCAGTAGACAACATAGACCTGGCGATTGGAAAGGCCGAGACCGTTGGTCTCGTGGGAGAGTCAGGCTCAGGAAAGACGATAACTGGGAGGGCGGTAATGAATCTCGTCCCCAGGCCCGGCAAAATTGCAAAGGGCAAGATAGTTTTCAAGGGAAAGAATCTGCTCTCATATACTCCCGACCAGATGAGGTCCATCCGGGGCAAAGAGATCTCGGCAATCCAACAGGATCCTCTCTCGTCGCTCAACCCTGCTTTCAAAGTACAAACTCAGATGACGGACATACTAACGCTCCATAAATCGATCAATAAATCAGAGGCAATCTCTCAATCGGTGGAGATCCTCAAACAGTTAGGAATAACCAATCCAGCGCAGGTGATGCAGAGATACCCTCACCAGTTGAGTGGCGGAATGGCGCAGAGAATAATGATCGGGATTGCATTTTCCTGCGGTCCGTCCCTGGTCATCGCCGATGAGCCCACCACCGCGCTCGACGTGATCACCCAGGCCGCGGTCATAGAGCTGATGAAGAAATTTCAAAAGAAATCGGACACCTCGGTGCTGTTCATTACTCACAACCTGGGGCTTGCCGCGAAGGTCTGCGACAAGATAGCTGTGATGTATGCGGGCAAAATTGTCGAGTTCGCAGATGTCAGGGAGATCTTCCGACATCCCAGCCACCCCTACACAAAGAGCCTTCTGACCTCCGTTCCAAAGATCTCCGATACGGCGAAGAAGATACCCTCAATCATTGGAGGGATGCCTAACCTGATCAACCCACCGAAGGGATGCAGGTTCTACCCTAGGTGCTCGATGAGGATACCGGCCTGCAAGGAATCAGAAATCAAGTTTGTAGAACTTGGGCCGCAAATTGGCTCGCATAGGTCGCTTTGTCTGCGCGCGCAGGAGATCAGCGAAATACCGGCATGAACTCATCAGCTACGCTTCTCGAAGTGGTCGGTCTGAAGAAACACTTCCAGGGCGGAACCGGCAAGTTTCAGGATTTCTTCCTGAGAAAACACACAACGGTGAAGGCCCTTGACGGAGTCGATCTCCGGATAAACAAGGGGGAATCCTTTGGAATAGTCGGCGAGAGCGGTTGCGGGAAGAGCACCCTCGGCCGCACGGTTCTCCGGCTTCTTGATCCAACCGAGGGCAAGATTGTATTCAAGGGTACCGATATCACGAACATACCTCAGAAGGAGATGCGTAATTTCCGAAAGAACATGCAGCTCGTGCTGCAGAACCCGTACTCTTCGCTGAACCCGCGAAAGAAGATCAAGGACATCATCTCAGAGACGCTGGGCTTTCACGGATTTGACGATCGTACCGAAAGGACGAAGAGAGTAATCCAGGAAGTCGGATTGAAGTTAGAGCATTTGGAGCGCTACCCGCACGAACTCTCAGGTGGCCAGCGCCAAAGGGTTGCAATCGCAAGAGCTATCTCAATCGAGCCTGAATTTGTCGTCCTCGACGAAGTCACCTCGTCGCTCGACGTCTCGGTTCAGGCGCAGATCATCAACCTCCTTTTGGAGCTGAAGGAGAAACTAGGTCTCTCGTACATGTTCATCTCGCACGACCTCGCAATCGTGAAGCACATGTGCGACAAGGTAGCTGTGATGTACCTTGGCAAGATAGTCGAAGAGGCAGACGCGCAGTCGATCTTCTCCGACACGCTGCACCCATACACTAAATCTCTGGTGTCTTCGATACCATCTCCTGAGGTGGAATCTGATTGGAAGCCGACGCTGCCCAGGACTGAAATTGAGACCTCCCTCACCACCATCTCGGGCTGCCGCTTCAATCCGAGGTGCCCGTTCGTTTTTGAAAGGTGCAAAGTCGAGGAGCCTGAACTGAGCTCGCGAGGTTCGAGTCACGCGGTTTCCTGCCACCTCTACCACAGCGGCGGAGAAAATCAAAAGAAGATAGAACTCTTGAAAGAAGAGACCGTCTGAAAATAAATTGTGGATGCGAAGAACGCCTAAGCAGATCGTCTGCCAATAAGAAGTGACGACTATATCGCTCCCTAGCCCTAAACCGCTTGCCAACCTCAACTCTATGAATCAACAGTAAATAGCATGAGGTGTCAAAAAGACAGGATGGCATCGCAAAGGGTTGATCTCGGCGGCGGGGTCACGATAAGTTATGATTTTCGCGGAAAAGTAAGCGAAGATCATCAAGGCGCGAAGACGAGGTACGGCCTAGTGATGCTCCACGGCTACGGCGGTTCTTCCGCAGTATGGCGCAACCAGCTAGAATTTTTCTCGCCTAGTTACGATGTCCTGGCCCCGGATCTGAGGGGGTGGGGACACTCCAGCAATCCCGGCAGCGGAAAGTATGAGCTGTCTGACTTCATAAATGACATCGATACGCTGACGCAACGACTTTGGCTCACAGAGCATCTTGTGCTCATGGGTTCTTCGATGGGGGGTCTGCTTGCTCAAGCCTACACTCTGAGAAACAGAGACAAGGTCAGCGCTTTGGTGCTCGTGGGGACGAGAGCAAAGGCAAGAGGAGACCTTGCATCGCTCGTGTCAAGGGTGAAGACTGAAGGGCCGGAGCAAATTGTCAGGGAAACAATAACGAAATGCTTCACGGGAGAAGAAGGTGATCCACAACAGATGAAGAAGCGAAGAGAAGAGCTCAAGAATTATCTGTTAGAGCACGTCGGTTACGTCTCAAAGGATACAGCACTTGGAAGCCTGACGGCCTTTCGGGACTTTGACTTGCGCGAAACGCTCAAGGCTTTGGATATTCCAACCCTGATTGTATTTGGAGAAAGGGACAGAATCACGACCCGTGATGAGGCAGAGTTGCTTCACTCACAAATCGCGGGCTCTGAGCTCAAGATTATTCCCAAAGTTGGTCATCTTCCGATGCTGGAAGCGCCCGAGCTCTTCAATTCAATCCTTGCAAACTTTCTCAGCAAGCTGCCATAGTCCGAGGAAGGCTTACGCCGTATCCTTGCTCGGTTGAACAGGTATTGGTACCTCTCCTTGGGTTGGAACTGGCGCGAGAACTGAGCCCTCTCTGCGCAGTAGGTCCACGCCCAGTAATTTGGACGCAATTACAAGGAATATCCCACCTACCACCATCATGAACACCGACGTCGCGGCGGCAGTGGGAAGGTCCGCTGAGCTTGCGGTGAAAAGGTCCTGAATGAAAGTCGTAAGCACGTATGAGCTTGGAGTCGTGAGCAGTGTGACCGTCCCGAGTTCCCTGAAAGTATCGAGGAAAACATATGTGAAACTTGCAAGCATGGCAACCTTCATCATTGGAAGAAGGACTTTGAGATACGTTCCTGACCACCTGTCACCCGAGACGCAGGACGCCTCCTCAAGTTCGCTGGAAAGCTGAAGCATGGATGGGGCCATGATGCGCACTGCAAAGGGGAGCCAGGTAATTATTAGAGCAATGAGCAGCGCCCACACCGTCCCGTAGAGCGTCCTCGCAAGCGCAGGCGTGTAGAGGAAGAGCCAGAGCATCGCTAGCCCATACACGACGCCAGGGATTGCATACGGGAGAATGTTTGCGTACTCGAATAGCTTTGCCCACCTGAACTTGCTCTTCACAACTGTGTAAGCAAGGAAAGTCCCAAGTATCGCTGTAGCAGAGCCAGCGACTAGCGAGACGAATAAGCTGTTCTCGACAGCAGACCAGAACAGAGGATAACCTGTGAAAAGTACGACGTAGTTTTGTAAAGTCAGGTGGGGGATGAGCGATTCCGTCGCGGTGTAGAATGGCACGAATGAAACGAGTAGCAGGATGAACGCTTCGAGGAAGAATGATATGAAGGATATCCACAGGCAAATGGCAAGAGCTCCATACTTGCCCAACCTTCCCAGCGAGTACACTGTGGGGGGAGCCTGATTACCTCTGACCGTCACGTACTTGAAGTTCTGTCTGGTTGCATAGATGAACAAAGTAACTACGACGATGGCAATGAGCACATAGATTATGCTGAGCGCTCCGGCGGTGTTGTAGTCTGGTGGGGATGTGTCGGTAATTGCGTCGTATATCGCTGTGGCGAGCGTGTTGACTCCCGACGACGCGGCCTGGCCGAAGATGAAGGGGTAATCAAAGTTCGCCATGCCGATCGGGATCATCGCGAGGTATGTTCCAATTAGGGCGGGCTTGAGCAACGGAAGGGTGACCCTGAACAGCGACGTCGTGACGGACCCACCGGTCAACCTTGAACTGTCCTCGAGAATTGGGTCGATACCTCTTATCGCGGCTGACATCGAAAGGTATGCGAAAGGCAGTCCACCTATCGAGTGGGCGAAAATCAGGCCATTGTTGGAGTAGATGTTGAAGAGTGGAAAGGAAACGGAGAACATATTCATGAACAGGCGGTTTATCGATCCGATTTGGGGGCTGAAGAGGAACACCAATCCTATGGCCCTAACCTCGCCTGGCTGGGTGAGGCCTAGAAAGGGTAGAAGGCTCAGAACCCTCTTGTAAGGCACGTTCGTTCTCTGGACGATCCATGCATAGATGGTCCCCATCGCAAGCGCAATTGCGGTTCCCGCCGCGGCAGGGTATATCGTCGTCCAGATTGCGTCAATGTAGATGGGGCTTCGCAGCGCGACAAGAATTTGATTGAGAGATGTACTCGTTCCAAAAAAGTAGAGAAGCGGTGCGATAAAAAGGACGGCGAAGATCGCCGACACCGCTATCGGAACTTTGGTGGTCATCTTGAGCGCTCTGTTAGCGGGAGAGCTGAGGACCTACTTGCCGAATATTTGGGTGTACGTGCTCACATAGAGGCTAGAGTTGTGAGCGACGATGTTTGAAAACTGCACCTGAGTGTACGAAGCCGGCAGAGGTGTGGTCAGGAGAGCTAAGCTTGTAGCCTGAGCTGCGGGACCAAAGGTCGGCGGCCTTGAAGATGCCCCGATTGCATACTGTCCTGCCCATGAAGTCACCCACTCGATGAATAATTCTGCCATGTAGGGGTCGGGCGCACCCTTCGAAATTCCCACGGGTGTCGCAAGAATTGGAGTTGGGTTCATCCAGACGTAGCCGATTGGAGCTCCCTTGCTCAATCCCGACACAACATCAGTAGTTGCTCCAATTCCTATCGCGGCCTGTCCAGAGGAGACATCATCGTAGACCGCTCCAGATGAAGAGGCAATGTACGGCTGGTTTGCAGCAACCCCTTGAAGGAAGGTCGTCCACTGGCTCTGGGTCATGTTCTGCCTAAGTATAGCGAACGCTCCTCCTGTAGCGCTCATTCTGCTCGGGTCATCAATTGCAAGCTTGCCCTTCCAGATCGGGTTCGCAAGATCAGTCCATGACTTTGGCAGCACTGACGTGTTCTTGATCAGGTTTGTATTGTAAATTAGGAAGTACTGGTTGAGGTCAAAGGGGTGAGTGTAATTAGTTGGGTCGAGCAACGAGGAGGGATAGCCCATCATGACCTCCACGGGGTTGTACCAGGCCTGAATGGCGCTTGCATTTTCGAGAGCGATAAAGTTCGTCTGGAGCTGCTCTATGACGTCCGAGTGTACAGCGCCCGACTTCGCCTCAGCAAGCTCCTTGTTCAGATTATCACCTGAGGTTCCAGTCTGGTAGACCACATGCGCCCACGGATAGGCCTGCTCAAACGCCGCCGTAATGTACTGGTTCCAAGCGGCAGTATCGACCTGACCATAGATAGTCACAGTCCCCTCGGACTTTGCGAGGGCAACAAGATCCTGATACTGGGTTGTTGTTAATGTCGAAGGTGTCTTGGATGTACTGGTAACGATTCCGCTCCATCCAATCCCTGCAACGATCGCGAGGACAATTATCACAATAGTCAAGATAGCCGTAGTCTGTGCAATACCGCTCTTTGAGGCGTGCATACCAGCCCGCTTGGTCTTTGCCCGAAGTATAAAAGTATTGCAAATTATGCAATAGATCGTACAAAAATTGCTATTCGCGAAATCCGTAGCTTTTTTCCTTTCGATGATTGTCAAACTATAAAAAGTGAAGTGCTGTTATCAGCTTCTCTGATTTTTGGCCTGGGTTCGACTTTTACCATGGCTTTAGCGCTCCTTGCCAGTTACTGATGGAGGCGAGCACCTTGCCTGCGTTTTGGAAAGAGTACATCACCACTTTCAGTCAAACAAGCAAGTTCAATTGAATTAGAGGCGCAACGCGGGTAATCCGGAAGAGATTATTCTACTTCTGCTCTCTCTTTTTTCCTTCCCCCTTATTGCTACTCCTCGCGCATTTCTTTGACGTTGCGAAAAACAAAGAATAGCGTCAAATCGGTGCAGATGTAGATCGAGCCTGCGATAAAAAATGGAAGTGCCTGCGAAACGAATTGAAGTGCATACGTTGAAAGCGACGGGCTCACTGTCCTGGCGCTGTTACGCGATATGCTGGTCATACCTGCCGCGGCGGTTCGCTCGTGTGGTTTGACAACCGATACAGTGTAGGCCTGGCGAGCTGGCACGTCCATCGTTGTGATCATGGACCGCGCGAAAAAGAACGCGAGTGCTCCGAACAAGTTTGGCGCGAGAGGAATCGCCATCAGAAACAGATTTGCTGGCAGGTGCGTGAAGACCATCGTGTTTATCGCCCCTATCCTGTCTGCGAGCCACCCGGCGAGCAAAATTGAGAATGAAGAGAGGACTCCCGTTACAAAGAAGATCAGCGAAAGGTACTGCAGGGGCACGTTGTAGTTCTTGTAGAACCAGAAGGAGATGATTGTCTGGATGACAAAGCCTCCGGCCAGCGCGTCTACGCCGATTATCGCGGAGAATTTGGCAATGAGCATCTTGGATTCGCGGCTCAACTTAGTCGCCCCACGCGTTGCCCGATCAATTGCCGACTCCTTATTCTCCTTCTCATCAAGCCTGATAGCCGGCGTCTGCAATTCCATCCGGGAGGAGATGCTAAGGTAGAGCACTGCAAGGACGAACGCAAGGGCGGAGTACACCGCAAACAGCGGTCTGTAGGAATCCACCTGCGAGAGGTGAAAGTAGCCCTCGAAGAATACAGGCATGGCGCTTAAGAGAATCCCTCCTGACTGCGTGAGCTGTCCGGTCGTGTTGTATACGGCGTAGAGCGCGTTTCGCCTCTCCTGCGAGCTCGATTGGGGAAGCATGGCCTGCTCCAGCGGTAGGAATGTGGTTATGTCCGACCCGGTTGGGCTAAGTGTGCCGGTCAGCGCTCCGAGGATCAAGAGAATTGGGTTAGTGGTAAGGGCGTAAATCAAGCCTGTTATTGCCATCATCACACCAACGATGAAGAGAAATCTTCTCCGACCCACTCTGTCGGCGTAGATGCTCGAGAGGATGGTGGTGACGAGACCGGAGACAAGAATCAAAGAAACTATGATCCCTGTCTGGAGAAGACTAAAACCGACAAGGTTCAGGTAGATCAGGAGAATGATGCTGACGAAACCGTAAGCAAACGAGCGAATCCCGTTTGTAAGGAGAACGAGCTTGCCGTCTCGATTGATCCAAGAGAGGAGAAGCATGTGGCGATATTTTCCTCCGGAGGAACGATCTCTGCCAGCGTCGGCGATCTGATCCACTCTGTCATTTTTTCTTCCCCTTCGTTCTCCCTCTTGCTCGTCCATCTCCTAACTTTGACCCGCTCGTAATTTTTTCACTCGGAGCAATAGCAGCAGAGGGTGTTCTCCCACACCTTTCCACGCTCGCTACTCTGTTGCCGCGGGTGCTGGTGTTCCGTTCAAGTTACTATCTTTTTGCCTTCCCCGAAAGCCAACCTTGTAGATCAAGGCACTGGCAACGATGAAAGGAAATGCGACTACGAGTGGAAGCACTACGTTCACGTCGAGCAGCAGGAAGGCCCCCACGATTGGGCTGATTATTCCTCCAACGGAGTTAGCCATGCCTATCATTCCTGTCACTCTCGTCCAATTTTCTTTGTCTATAGTTGCGAATACCAGCGACTGCTGGATGGGCGCGGCTACCCTTGCGAATACGAGCGAGATGTAGTAGATCAGCAGCGCGGCATTGAAAGACGGGATGTACGCCATAAACACAAGCAGCACAGCAAATCCTGTCCTGCCATAAAAAATCGAGTTCACGGCTCCGAGCAAGCGTTCAATCCTGGGTGAAAGGAGTATAAGGAGGGCCGTGATTACTCCGGATATTGCAAATATCTGACCCAGCGTGTTGAGGCTAATTTGAAATCTGAGGTAAAACCAGAGTGGCATGTATCGCTGGAACAAACCATTGGCAAATCCATTGGAGAATTCCGCAGAAACGAAACGCGACGCTTGCCTCAATGCTGCGCCCAGGCGAGCTTGGCCAGCGCCTTTGGCAACCGCGGTCTCACTGCTTGATGAAGAGAGGGGAGACGAGGATGAGGCGGTTGCTCTTCGATCTGTCAAGTTAGCTACTGGAGACCTACTTCTCGGAGCTGCACCTTGCAGATGTCTCGCGGGAACGGGGAGAAGTAGCACCGCCGCAGCAAGTTGAAGCACACCACTGAGTATGAAAAGGAAAGAAACGCTGTCTGTCGCAAAGCTTGAAAGAGTCAACGGAACGAACTCTGGCGTTGTGGGTAACTTGATCAGATCGAGGAAGTAGGCGCCAGCGGCGAAGGACAGTGTGCCAGTTACCGATCCAAGGCTGATTGCAAGAGTCCTCGACCTGCTGTCACAGTTCTCAGAGAGCATCAGGTTTAGAGCAGTATTGTATGGACCGGACCCGCTGCCGCTCCCTCCGCCGGGAGCCCAGTTCGTCACCGAGATGGACGCAGCGAGGAGGAGAAGTGCGGTCATGGTGGATTGTGTCAGTATGACCATACAGAGCGCAAAGAGAACCATCTGGAGGATGATGACACTCCTGATCCTCACTCTGTTCCCGAGAAAACTGAGCGCCGCGAGAAGAACCAGGCTCGAGATTACTGAGATTGAAAAGAAGGAGCCGACTACAAGCGAGGAACCTATTGAAGCTAGATAGAGCGGTAAGACGACTGAGAGAAACCCATAGGGGAAGGTCCTGAGACTTCTCGAGAGAAGAATCAGGTAGATGTTTCTATTCAGGGGCATTCAGTCGTCGAACTTGCCTTTTTTGTGATAAGATATGTACTACTTCCCGAAATCCTCGCCGTGCGGCTTGAACCGAAGTACGTGGCTCTTGCGTTTCTCTAGCTTTCTTACCACTCTCCTTGAGCAAAGAGGTGGTCGCGTAAGGATGACGGAGAAAGAATGCAACCATCACGCATGCAGAGGATTATTTGGGTTGCACCGCAACGTCGATTAGGAAGGGTGTTGGATTCTCCTTCTTGAGCGATTCGAACACGCTGCCGAGGATCTCCGAGAGAGATCTCGTGTCCGACACCGCGTGACCCGCTGAGTGCAAACCATATGACTCTGCCATTTTCGAAAAATCCACATTTGGATCTTCAATTCTTATTCCTATCGTCTTGTTCTCGACCGGCCTCCCCCTGTCCTCGGCTATCGCCCTCTGGTGCTCTTCGTCGTTGAAGTATGAACGGTTGTCTAGGACGAATATGACGAGCGGAAGTTTCAGGTTACCGGCGGTCCAGAGGCTGCTGGCTGTGTAGAGAAGGTCGCCGTCTGGCTGGAAATCTATGCAAATTCTTCCACGATTTGCAAGCGCAGCGCCAATTGCTCTTCCGATTCCAGTCCCGGTCCCGCCTCCCCTTCCTGGGTACTGGTAGAATTTTGTAATGCTCCATAGCTGTCTTACCCATGCGTTGATGCCACCGCGGGTATAGCCGGGGTAACTGAGCACCCAGTCGAGACCGAGTTGCTTGATTTTCTGCCATACCGTGTATGCGAGCGCAGGGTAAGTGATTGGAGATCTGTCGAGCTGCTGTTCTGCTGCGGCGTGCCATTTCTTCCTCTGAGCTGAGGAAAGTTCGGCAAATCTTCCCTTCCGTTCGTTTATGGCGCTAGCGTTCTTGTTGCCCACGCGCAGGACAATTTCAAGAAGCTTTGCAACAGCGGCCGGCTCGCTCGCGACGATGCTCATCGTGGTCGGGGTCAGCCTTCCGTAGTCTGCCACCCAACTATTGTTGAACACGCTCTCAGTGTCAATCCTGATGACCTTGCACCCCTCGCTCGTCATGTACTTCGACTCCCTGGAAAAGTGCCCCTTGGCCTCCTTTGCTAGAGCATGGTAGAGATCCCTTACGCCGAGTGCGACAACTACGTCGCTCTTACCCAGCACTTCTTCTGTGAGCCCCGAGAGGTTCTGCGGGTGATCCGAAGGAAAGTTGAATCGCTGACCGGTGTCAATCACAGCAGCACCCGTGGCTTCAACGAGTTTGACAAGATTCCATACGCTGGACTCGTCTCTTCCGTACCCATCGACGATGATTGTCGGGTGCGCGGCGTTGACGAGAAGCCTAGCCGCCTCCTCGATCGAGCTGAGGTCGCCCTCTCCCAGAGTCGGTGAAGGGTAGTTTGCAAAGCGAGGAACTTTGAAATCCCCTTCAAGCTTCTTTTCTTGGAGGTCTGCATCGAGACTCAGGTAGACCGGACCCGCAGGATCCGTCGTGGCTATTCTGTACGCCCTAAACAGTGCCTCTACCGTAGAGACGATTCCATCGGGCTGGTCGTCCCACTTTGTATAGTTTCTAACAGTGAGACCAGGTACGAGAGCCGTGTGTTGCCAGTCGATTCCTGGCCTCCTCTTTTCGATGTCAGTTGGACCGTTTCCTCCAAGAATCACCATCGCTTCTCTTTCTAAATAGGCGTCAAAAACCGCTTTGGTCGAGTGAAGAAGTCCCTCGATGTCATGAACCAGGACTGCGAGAGGCTCACCGCAGGCTCTGAAATATCCTGATGCGATAGCGACCGCAATCTCCTCATGGCAACATAGCACCAGCTTCGGATTTTCGTTTCCACCATAGTTGACTATGGAATCATGTAGCCCTCGAATTGACGCGCCGGGGTTCAGCGGGGCGTACCGGAAGCCCATTGCTTTCATAGCATCAACGATAACATCGGATCCAAACTTGTCTTTTCCTGCAGAAGATGACATATCTGACACTCGCTATATTTCTTGCATGCTCACCTGTGCGATGACCTTTTTAAATCTGCGAGACGTTCCACGACGGAGTAGAATTCGCTTCCAACTGGTAAAGAGCTACGAAGTGTCGATCGCTTTGAGTACCGCTTCGGGAGTGAAGGGGATTTCCCTGAGCCGCGCGCCGGTTGCATTGAATATCGCGTTCCCTATTGCGGCGGGGACCGGAACGATCGGAATCTCCCCGAGCGACTTTGGTCCGTAGGGATCCTCTGTTTCCACGAAAATCACCTGCACTTGAGGTATAGACGTGATGTTCGGCAACCTGTAAGTCATCAGACTGGGGTTCTGGATGTTTCCATAGTCTGGGTCGATGAGCAGCTTCTCCGAAAGGCTCATTCCAATTCCCATGACGATGCCTCCCTTGACCTGGCTCTCCGAAGTGAGCACGTTCACAAGAGGACCCGAGTCGTGAGCCGCCACGTATTTCAACACAGAGACAAAGCCTGTCTCCTTGTCCACCTCGACCTCGACAAAATGGGCTGCGAACGCCAGTCGCTCGAGATCTTCCGGAAGCTTCGGGTCGCTCGTCGCCTTCTCGGTGATGTCGCTCAACCCCTTGCTCCGCATCATCTCCACAATTTCCACTTTCTTCTCTGGACGTGATCTCGCAAAAGCAACGAGGCCATTCGCAACTTCGACGTCGGCTTCTCCAAAATAGGTTGAGGCAAGCTTCTTGACCTGCTCCTTGACCGCGAGAGCTGCCTGCCTGACCGCGAGTCCCGTAAATGAAGTGGTTCGACCGCCCGATTCTCCTATGGAGTACGGACACATCGAAGTGTCGCCCCAAACCACCTCGACTGAATCAAGGTCCACGTCTAGAGATTTTGAGGCTATTATGGCCATGGTTGACTTGGCGCCCGTCCCGATGTCAACAACGCCGGTAAAGACCTCGACACGCCCGTCGCTCTTCAGTCTCACGATTGCCTCCCCGCGACCTAGGAAAGCGTGCCACGTGGCGATCGCAAGTCCGATACCTCTACGAATCTTCTCACCTTCATGAGGCTTCTCCGCCTTCCTCCACTTCTCCTTCCAGCCAAATGCCTCTGCGCCTCGGACAAGGCAATCCTCGAGGCCGTTTGAAGTGAAATGCTTATGACCGTGTACTGTGTGACCTAAATTGCCAAGCCTGAATTCGAGCGGGTCCGTTTGGAGTTCGTGGCATATCTCGTCTACTAGCGACTCCATTGCAAAGCAGGACTGAGGCCCGGTCGGCGCCCTAACATGTCCCGTGGCTGGCGTATTAGTGTAGACGGCACGTATCTCTGACCTGTAAGCCTCCAATGGATAATACGTGTCGATGCCGTCAATGAATATCCCCTGCTTGATGTGACGGGTGTAGCCTCCTATGTCACAGAGACCCTTGACTTCTGCCGCAAGAAGTTTTTTCCTGTCTGGATCGATAGATGCCCTGATTAATTGACGGGTCGACCACCGAGATTGAAGGCCGACGAGATCCTCTTCCCTGCTGTATTCGACCATTACGGGCCGACCTGTCTTCTTTGAGAGAAGGGCGGCCGCGAGGTCGTAGTTCATGGAGTTGTTCTTGTTGCCAAAGCCCCCGCCCTTGAACCTGCCAATCACCCTTACTTGTTCTGGCCTAAGTCCCAAGTCCTTTGCGATCCCATCCCTACACCCGTAGATGCTTTGAGTAGCGGCCACAACAGTGAGCCTCTCCTCGCCCAATGCGTCGCGTTCCCACCAAGCAAGCGAAGTGGCAGGTTCCAGCGGAACACCGTTGACCCGCGAGCTTCTGTATTCGCGCTCGAAGGTTACAGTGGCTGCTTTTCCAAATATTGCGTCTACGTCTCCGAATGCAAGTCCAAAGGGTCCTAGAACGTTTCCATCTTCCCAGATCTTTATGGCCCCCTCCTTCATCGATTCATCAATAGAAAATACGGCCGGAAGCTCATGGTACTCTAAACTCACAAGCTCCGCAGCCTCGCGAGCAACACTCCTTGAGCTAGCGGCCACCGCGCCGACGCAATCGCCTATGAACCTGACGTGCTTTGCAAACACGTTTCTCTGGTGGATTCTTTCTCCCGCATTCCACACAAGATCGGTATCAAGGCACGTGAGGATTGCCTCTACACCTTTCAAAGAAAGTGCCTTGGACTTGTCGGCACTCTTTACGATGCCATGTGGGACTGTACTTCTAATAATTGCTCCGTAGAGCATTCCGGGCATTTTCCAATCGCCGGAATACTTTGCCTGCCCGCTCGCGCGCTCGACTGCATCAATGCGGACGTGCGATGGAGATTTTTGATTAGGTTGCTCTTGCAGTACCACGGTCATTTCTTCTCTCTCACACCCGTCCTGCGTTTTGAGACGCCACCGATTGGACCGCGCTGACTATGTTGTTGTAACAACCGCAGCGGCAGATGTTGCCCGAGAGTGCTTCCTTGATCTCCTGTTCATCGAGAGGGTGCTCTAATTTCGTATTTGAGAGTAGGCTCTTCACGGCAAGAATCTGACCGGACGTGCAAAAGCCACACTGGAGGGCATCCAAAGTCACAAATGCCTTCTGAATCGAATCGAGTCCGTTCCTCGAAAGGCCTTCAATTGTGGTAATTTTTGTTCCCTCGGCCTCGACGGCGAAGATGTTGCAAGAGCAGATAGCGCGTCCTTCGAGCAAGACGGTGCATGTCCCGCACACTCCCTCGTTGCACCCCTTCTTTGCTCCGGTTAGGTCAAGCTTGTCCCGTAGTGTATCAAGAAGCATGTCCCTAGGCTCGACCTCTACAACCCGATCCTCGCCGTTTACGTTAAGTGAAATTCGCAGCAATCCAGGCAAGATTTTTTCACAACCCTCTTGAAATTCCACCAAGAGCCCTTCGAATGTACACATCGAGCATTCTAGACTTGTACTCCTTGGAGACGCCTAAATCTCCCTCGGGTCTTGCCTGATTGCTTGCGATCTTTGCAGCTTCACTGATGTTTGCTTCCGAGACGGCCTTGCCGTTGAGAAATTCCTCGGCTTCCATAGACCTGAAGGGCACTTCAGCCACTCCCCCGAGTCCGATCCTCACCTCCTCGAAGCGCTCATCAGCTACCCTTCCCAGAACGCTCACTACAAGAAGTGGGAAATCGCCGTGCCCCAAAGTCAGTTTCATGAAAGAGTGGGACATGTCACTCGATGGGATTGGTACCTCGATTCTTTCGAGGATCTCGCCGCGTCGTAGATCTGTAGAAAACGCCCCCTTGAAGAAGTCCTTCGCAGGTATGCGACGCCTCGAGCCCCTTTCCGATGCCGAAACGAATTGTGCTTCGAGGACGAGCATTGTCGAGATATAGTCGCCGGCCGGGTCTGCGTGGCTCAGGCTTCCACCGATGGTCCCGCGATTCCTAACCTGCGGGTGGCCAATCCTAGAAGCGGTCTCTGACAGTAGCGGAACTTCAGAGCGAACGGTTTCGGACTCTGCAATTTCCGAATGCGTGGTGAGCGCTCCGATGGTCAGAAATTCGTTAATTCTAGAGATTCCTCTGAGGCCTGAAATTCTCTTGAGGTCAACGATGTACTTCGCTTCTACTAAATTCAATTTCATTAGAGGAATGAGACTCTGCCCTCCCGCGAGGGCCCTTGCCTCCCCGTAATGCTCGTTCAAGAAACCGCACGCCTCTTCAATTGAGTGCGGCGCCAGGTACTCGAAATTTCTAATCAGCATCAGAATTCATACACCAACTGCACGAGATATTTAAACGAGAACCAAAAGCGAGCTTCTTATTTCTTGTAATACTCTTCATTTGTACAATTTCCACCTCTGCAGGATGTTGATCTTTGTGGGTCTTACTCTTGTCGACCGTCTTTCCCTTTTTCTTCTGGATGGTCCAATGCTTAACTAATATGATTCAACCAAAGCTGGAGGCATTATGATAACTGCACCAGTCGATCTCCTTGAAATAATGGAAGGAAGGCGAAGTTGTCGTGCCTTCAAAGAAGACCCGATACCAGAGGAGCACATTCAAAGAATACTCGAGGCGGGAAGGTGCGCACCGTCTGGCTCCAACATGCAACCTTGGGACATTCTCGTCGTCAGAGATCCCGAGAAAAGAGCTTGGCTCATAGAGATTCTTGAATCGATGATTAGAATCGACTGGGCAAACGAGACTGCCACCGGCGGCACCTTTGCCTTCGGAGGGTTGGGATACACAAGAAATGTACCAGTCTTCTTTGTGATCATAACGTATCCGAGGTTTTCGAAAATCTCTGGGCAGAATAGTACTTCGATCCCAATAATTCAGCGGCAGAACGTGGGCCACCTTGTGCAAAACATGTGGCTGATGATCCATTCGCTTGGGTTGGCTTCAGTGATTACGATGATTAGGCACGTCGAAAACGAGATTAAGGAATGCTTCGGAATCCCAGGAGAACTTGAAGTGACTCAGGTTCTTCCCGTAGGTTATCCAAGACAATTTAGAGCAAAATCTCGAAGGCCGTTGCAATCGTTTGTCCACTACGATCGATACCACACTTCGAAACTTCGGAGTGAAGAGTTGATTCAGGAGATCATCTCAAACCCGAAGAAACTTGCGCTGGAAATCTATGGAACTTGAATACCATTCTGCTTGTGCTGTTCTGGCTTTCTTTCGCTCTAATTGGGAACTGGTTGGAAGATACTCAAACTGTGCACTATTCGGGTTACGGAGATTCTACGAACATGGTCTGTTATTAATATCACAATTATTTGACATCTAATAACGTCAAATCCAGTTAAGCATACCAGAGATGCCCTTGGGCCAACAACTGCTTTTTCTTTTTCTGCCAATGGTTTAAATAATCGGCGTTTTACGGGGAGGCTAACAAAATGGCATTCACACGACGGCGACGGAAAGCAGTATCTAGCATAGTAGCGGGATTGATTGTCATAATCATCGTCTTAGCTGGGTTGACCGGATACGCATTTTTGGCTCCGGGAGCCAGTACAAAGACGGTAACTCAGACGACTACAGTGCAGGGCGGTGGTGGAGGAGGCTCAACTGTTACAACCACGGTGACCACGACGGCGTCAGGTCAAGGGGGAGGTAACCTTACCGCGTTGGCACAGGCCGAGGGCGGATCAGTCACAGTGTACGGCGTCATTGACGCAAGCGATTGGTCTTCCGTGATCGGACCTGCGTTCCAAAAACAATATCCATGGGCCAAAGTCAACTTCGTGGCACTTGGAGGCGCTGACGTCGGAACAAGAGCGCTCTCAGAATATACTGCGGGTAAAGTTTCCGCTGACGTTTTGATATCTGGATTGACACAATTGGAGGACGCAATCCAAGGAGGAGCTGTCCAGCCCTGGATCGATCCAAACCTGGTCACTTACGGATACACCGTTAACAACTCAGATCCGACTGGCATGTGGCATCCAGGATACGTACTACCAGGAGTCATAATTTACAACACCAACTTGGTTAGCGCTTCGCAAGCACCAAAATCTTACACTGACCTCGCTTCCTCAACTTGGAAAGGAAAGGTAGTCATCCAGGATCCATCACTGCTCGGAGGCGTTGGTGCGACATTTTCTACACTTTACCCGATAATGGGGAACGCATCGTGGACTCAGTTTATGCATAACTTGGCAGCCAACAGCCCAGTAATCGTCTCTAGCAACGGAGTAGCGTTCACAGATGTCTCCTCCGGACAGTACCCAGTAGGCTTGGGTCAGCTCAACGACTACATTGCTGCGGTGCAGAAAGGCAACACCTCGGTCGCTGCGGTATTCGCGCAACCTGTCGTAGGGTTGCCGAACGTCGTATGCATCACAAAGAACGCGCCTCACCCATATATGGCAGAACTGCTGACTGACTGGCTCGACTCAATCCCAGGACAGTTGGCTCTTGCACAAACTGGCAGAACACCAGAGAACACCTTGGTGTCATCGACGGTACTTGCGCCTTACGTACCGACAAATGTCACCATATACGCGGCGGACTACAACAACCCAAGCTTCTACACCAACACGGGGACATGGTCAACGACATTCCACAACATATTCGGTTGATCTAAACTGAAGACGTCACGAGTTCCAATAATAATTTCATTGGCATTCTTCGTGGCGTTTCTTCTCCCCATTTTTTACCTCTACTATGGCGCGTATATCTTCGGTCATGGAACGATAGACGTCGGTGTATTTTCTCAAGAAATAACTCCGCTAATCAACACCATCGAAACAGGCATAGGCGGAGCACTAATTGCCACGAGCTTGGGCAGCATTTATGCTTGGATAGTCTCGAGGACTGACGTTCCAGGCAAGAGGCTCCTCAACGCGATACCACTCCTCGCGTTGACGATGCCGCTCCTCACGAAAGGGTTTGGCTGGATCTTTCTCTTCAGCCCACAGATTGGGTTGGTCAACGGTGTGCTTGTCAG
Source organism: Nitrososphaerota archaeon (assembly GCA_021325255.1). Next base: position 86,972 of record JAJPHP010000082.1, read on the forward strand.
CCTTTTCCACCTCAGCAGCCCGCCCTTCAACATCTTCGGCGCTGGCGGGATCATATTCGCCACGGGTGTCGGAGGTATGCCCCTTGCGTACCTCATTATGAAGCCCGCACTCGACTCGTTTGACCCCAGTCTGGAAGAGTCATCACGCGTAGTCGGAAACAGCCCAGTTAGGACGTTCCTGAGGGTAACATTGCCCGGAATACTTCCGGCCCTTGCCTCGGTATTCTTCTTACTATTCATCGACGGGATGAGCCTTCTGGACTATGCGCTCATACTTGGAGAGCCGGTCAGATATAACACACTCGCGACCGAGGTTGACTACTTCGCTTCTGAGGCAATTCCTCCGCACTACGGATACGCCGCTACGCTGAGTTTGGAGTACATCGCGATGACGTTGATTCTCGTCACTATCTACGTCTGGCTCACCAGAAAATCCTTCACCTTCGCGGTAATAAGTGGGAAGGCGTCCAGAGAGACCGTGAACAAGCTCAGAAAGTGGAGGATTCCTGCATTCATCGTCTGCTTTGGAATTTTCACATTCTCCTTCATCCTTCCATTTGTGACACTGCTCTTCATATCTTTCACGAAGAGCTTCACTTTCCTTGCGGGAGGACAATTAATCGCAACATATTGGCTGGGGAATTGGACGCAAGCGCTTTCTCTGCCCCTACTCTGGCAATCGTTTGAGACCAGTATCCTCTTTGCCGTCGCAGCCGGAGTGCTGTCCACAGTAATAGCGCTCTTCCTTTCGTACGCATTTTTGAAGAGCCGAATGCGTGGCGCTCGCTACCTGGAGTACATCAGCTACATGCCGTTTGTAATCCCTGGCATTGTCTACGGCCTGGCGTTATTCTGGACTTTCCTTTTCTTCCCCGGCGTCTCCAACGTGCTCTACGGGACGATATGGCCGATGGTTATCGCGGTCACATTCATCTATTTGCCCAAATCGGTGAGGATGATCTCCGGCAACATGGTGCAGATCTCCAACGAACTCGAGGAGAGCCCGAGGGTTTGTGGAGTTGGCTGGTGGAGGACTCTGTGGAGAGTCGTCATTCCACTCGTGAAGGGAGGCATGGTGAACTCTTTTCTCTACACCTTCGTCGATTCAATCAGGGAGCTCGGCGCAGTCATACTTTTGACGACTTCGAGCACCATAGTCCTTGATGTTCTGTTGCTTAACCTGTGGACTACGCAGGCTGCAGCCCTGGGCGAGGTGTCAGCCGCGTCCGTGCTTGTGACATTATTCATCGGAGCTGTGCTCCTCGTGGCGGAGGTCGTCAATCCAAGTGGAAGGAGATCCACCATAACCACAACCAGGAAGATGGAACCTGAGGTGGTCCCTGTGGGTAAGCACAGCATGTAGTATGCCGATGTGCTCTAAACATCAGCGATGTTTCTTCTTGTGATTTTGAAAGTAGCATGCTGGGCAGAGTGGCCCTGCATGGTAGATCGGGCAATAAAGTACTTCTCCTGTGGGGATGAAAGAGGGCGTGAATACTTGCTCTGCGAACGATGCCTGAAATATCGGAATGTGACATTCTACGCAGGTTAGCTGCTGATCGGCCATGGGGTGTCGTCAAGATGTAGGATGGCCTGCCTGCTTTATCTATTTTCGCAGAAAGATTACGGAAGAGAACTAGCGGAAAACCCCGCTGCCGGCCAAATCAAAGGGACGGAGCTGGCCTATGGTTTCCTAGAATGTTCTGTGAATTCTGCGCCGCAAGAATACTCCGCTCACACCTTACGCGGTCATTGGGGCGTACTCTGGACGAACCACTTGTTCGGAATCTCTCTCCCGGCTCCTTGTTTTAGCGCCTGATCATAGACAGCCTTAGCAGTCGAGGCAAACTCTATCCCCTGTGAAGTGCCAACCTTCTGGAAGAGCGTGACCTGCTCGCTTGAGCTCCTCTTTGGAGATTTCCCGACAAGAAGTTGAGGGAGGTAGTTCGTTCTCTTCGAAAATTTCTTGTATAGTGCACCTTCGACTCCTCCGGATGATGTCATGTGGTCGTATTTTAGGTCAGGACGCATTCTAGGATTCTCCATCAGGTACTTCTCATGGAATCCCTTGGCGCACATGTAGATGAGGTCAGATGCCTCCCAGGTCTTTTCGTCATAATCCCCGCCACCAATTCCGCATAGGTGAAGACCTGGAGTGAGCCAGGATGATTCGAAGACGGCCTGTCTCGCATTAGTAGCCGCGCTTACAATATCCGCACCATGAGCAGCTTCCATCGGCGTATCGACGGCCACCACATCCATACCCGTTGCGAGAGACATCCTCCTCGCGAACTGCCTACGGTGCGCGGGGTTCGGGCTGTAGACCTTGACGGTCTCGATGTCTCTGACTTGCTTCATTGCAAGAACCTGGGCCTCAGCCTGCCAGCCGGATCCGTAGAGCCCTAACACCTTTGAGTCCTTCCTCGAGAGGTACTTTGCGGCTACGGCGCACACGCCCGCTACTCTCCTCCTCTGAATCTCAGAGTCATTCAGCACGGCGAGCAGCCTGCAGTCCCGTATACTGTAGAGGTAGACAAGGCCGACGAAGCCGCCATCGGCAGAAGGCAGTTCGACCTGCCTTACAATGCCATCAATTTTTTTCCACGTAATTCGCTCGGAGTCGATCCGCTGTGCGCAGACTCCAAGCTTGTAGATTATGCCCTCCATGGTGTTGAACCTGTAATAGGTTCCCTTTGGAGTTGAAGGCGAGTGCGAGTCTCTCCTGTTTGAAGCGACAGCCCTGCCCCTTCCGAGCTCAGCGAACCCTTCTTCGAGGGCAGAAACACACGCCTTCATGCTCAAAAGTCGTGAAACATCGTCATTGGAGAGAACCAGCACCAAGTGTCAGAACACCATCTCTTTCTATTTGACTGCGCAGAATCATTGATATTTACGATTTTGAGGCTGTTGGACATCTGCAAGAGGAAGATAGAATTCCCCTGTGCCATTGAAACTCTCAGATTGCAGGATAGATGTAGTAATGCTTCCGACCAGGAGGCCCCACAGATGGACTGGTCTCGGGCCCAATGTCATCGGACACTATCCGATAATCAGATTGATCTCAAGTGGCGGCGAGGAAGGTCTCGGCGAGGCACCAGTTCTCCCGACTTGGGGCGGAGACTATGGAAGGTACTTTGGCGAAGACATTGACACGACGATCCATCTTGTAAATGATGTACTCTTTCCATCCATCAGGGGAAGTGAGGTAAACGAGATTCCTTACCTTCTGGATACAATGGATCAAGTCGTCGCGGGATACCCATACGCCAAAGCGGCCATCGACATGGCACTTCACGACCTGCTGGGCAGGTCGGAGGGCAGGCCGGTGTATGAAATTCTCGGCGGAAAGAAGAGGGACGGACTCTTGGTATCCCACAGTATAGGGCTCATGGATCCTGAAGGCGCGGCCCGCGAAGCAAGGAGCGCTGTAGACGAAGGCATCAAGGCAATCAAGATCAAAGTGGGGCAGGGGAGCGAGGAGGACTCACGCGTCGTGTCTTCCGTAAGGAACGCAATTGGCGACAAAACTCTTCTCGGGGTCGATGCAAACCGAGGCTACAAGGATCTGCAGAGTGCTATACGGGCCGTTGAATTGATGAGCCGCTCGAACCTGATGTACGTAGAGCAGCCGATGGAAGGGATTCGGAACTTGAAGCAAATCCAGAAGAAATTTCCTTCCATCCCGGTCGTGGCTGATGAGAGCGCGTGGACGGTTGAGGACTTGCTTGATATCTCCGAAGCAGGTGCCGCAAAGGGAATCTCGGTCTACACGACAAAGCCAGGCGGGCTCTATCATGCAATGCAGGTTCTCGATTTTTGCTCAAGACACGCGCTGATGAGCAACATCAACGGGTCATGTGAAACGGGGGTTGGCAACGCGGCAAACATACACCTTGGAATTGCTGCGGCAACTCTGGAGCTCCCATGCGTCGTGCCTGTGACCAACATCGTTGGATGGGAGCAGACAAAGGTAGCGGGAGTATTTTACACCGACGACATCATAAAAGATCCGTTCACATATCGGGACGGCTACATCTACCCTCCGAAGAAAAAGGCAGGTCTCGGCGTCGAGCTCGACGAAAACAAACTCGATAGATACCGCTCAAAGTTCTATCCTAGGCCCGTAATCAATTCGGAGAGCAAGGCAAGAAGAAGTTGAAGGTGACAATTCTCGGCGCGGGGAGCGGAGCCTACGCCGCGGCCGTCGACCTCAAGCTGCGAGGCTTTGACGTTCAGCTCTGCTCGACCTTCGAGCCCGACGCGGATTCAAAGATAAAGCCCCTCCAGAGGGAGGGGGGAATCCACTACACGGGCGCGCTGGGCGAAGGGTTCCAACAAGTTAGGGCGACAATGGATCCGTCCATAATAAGAGATAGTGAACTTGTGATGATAATTACTCTTGCCAACGGATACGAACATTACGCCCTAACCTGCGCGCATCTCTTTCACGATGGACAGTTTATCTTCCTCACTCCCGGATACATCGGGGGCTCGTTGCGCTTTTTGAAATTGATAGGCGAGCAGGGGGACACGGCAGGCGGCGGAAATGGCAATCATTCTGGCCGCGTCCGGATTTGTGAGACTAACAACCTAGCCTACATTTCAAGGCAAACCGGCCCGACGGAGGTCAGAATATTCCGGAAGAGCAAGTTCTTGCAGCTCGGCACCCTGCCCTCGAAGTACGCGGGAGAGGCATTTGATGTCGTGAAGGACGTTTACCCGTTTCTAGTACCGGTAGACAGCGTATTGGAGTCCGGAATGCTCAACCCGAACATTGTCCTTCACCCGGCCGGGATGGTGATGAACGCAGGATGGATAGAGGCAAGCCATGGGGGATTTCGCTACTACAGCGAGGGGTGCACTCGAGCGGTTGCTCGGGTTATGGAGAGTTTCGAGGAGGAGCGTGTCGCGGTCTGCAACGCGCTTGGCATAAAGACGATGATGTTTTTGGATTATTACAAGAAGGCAGGGTATACATCTGAAGAAGCAACGGGAATCTACGAGGCGCTTAGGGCAAGTGAACCCAACAGAGAATTGATGGCTCCTTCCTCGCTTGATCACAGGTACCTGACCGAGGATGTGGGCTACGGACTCGTACCGATGAAGGCAATCAGCGAAATATCAGGAGTTCCTGTTCCGACAATGTCCTCGCTGGTACATCTTTCTTCCGCAATGACGGGAATTAACTTCGAGGTTACGGGCCTGAACTCCGAGAAGATGGGCCTGCATGGGGTCACGGTTCAGGGACTAAACCAGATCCTCCGTGATGGATTTTCCTAGCTCTCGTAAGCAAGGTTGTTCATAATGCGTCTGAATCTTTCATTGATGAATGCTGTGCACCCTCTCTAGAGGAGTCAAGAATTTCGTCAAGTTGAAGGTGGCAGTCATTGGGGGCGGGAACGGAGCCTTTGCGACTTCGGCAGACCTTGCCCTGAACGATCACGATGTAACGATGTATAACCGCTCACCCGAGAAACTTGAACTGGTGCACAGAAGAGGAGGGATCAATGCAATCGTCGAGGGCAGGGCGCAATTTGCGTCGAAGATCAATGTCGCGAAGAAAATTGGGGACGCGGTGAGCGGGGCCGAGGTGGTTGTGGTCGCCGTTCCAACGACAGCACACGCCTACTACGCAGAACTGCTCGAACCATGGACCCGTGAAGACCAGACCATCCTGCTCAACCCTGGGCACACTGGGGGCGCTCTGGAGTTCAGAAACTGCATCCGCACAATAAATCCGAACGCAAAGTTTGCTCTCTGCGAGACTATGACGCTGACCTACATCACTCGGCTGAGTGACTCGGGCACAATCCAGATTTTCAGGAAATCGAAGAACGTGTTGTATGCTTCGCTGCCCGCCGGACGAAATTCGAAGGTCGAGGCCCTTTTCCCAAATCTGACTCTTGCGAGGAATGTACTTGAGACCAGCATGAGCAACATCAACGCGATCTGCCACCCGCCGGGCATGATCATGAACGCGGGATGGGTGGAGCATACCAAGGGTAGCTTCCTGTTCTACCAAGAGGGGTTCACTCCTAGCGTTGCGAGGGTGACCGAAGCCGTTGACAGGGAGCGGGTTGAAATCATGCAGAAGATGAAGCTCAAGCCCTTGCGATTTGTTGATCTCTTCTACAGTATCGGTTCAACTACCAACAATGAGGGGGGTGTATACGAGGCGATGCGATCAAGCGAACCCAACAAGACAATTATGGCACCTGCCTCTCTAGATTCAAGGTACATCCACGAAGACATTGGGCACGGACTGGTTCCAATGACCGAATTTGGTAAAATAGCGGGCGTGGCGACTCCTATTATGAACGGCCTGATCACTCTTGCCTCTAAAATCAACTCGGTGGACTACTGGACGCAGGGCAGGTCCAGCAAGAAACTAGGGATTGAAGGGATGGATATGGAACGGCTGCTGAGCTTCGTAACAACGACTGCGTAGGTCGGCCGGGTGTTGCGTCGCATTTCTTCTCCGGCAATGGAGGACCCAGAGTCAAACCGCCTTGCGAAACTCTCAAACGGAAAGCGAACTCTTGACATGAGAAACATGGTGTGGACGTCTGTACTATTTTTCATGCCGAATGGAGTCAATTGTATACACGTATATGATAGCTTCAGAACCTCAAATGTGGCAGGAAAATTACCAATACTTCAGGCAGCACCAGTCAACGTGTCGGTGCGCTTTGTAATGTTCATAAGTCATCGCAAAGTGCTCTTCAAACCTAAGGAGCGAAAATCAGACTCTCCACTTCTTCAAGGCGTCGTAAGTTTGATAGACGAATATTGCAAGAGCTGCCACGTTTACTATCAGGGCGAGCGCGTAAAGCGAAGATAAGCTTGTAGGTCTAACGAAAAGTAACAACCCAACAAGCGTCGTTCCAAAGAAAAGTGCAAATGTGGTTTGGAGCGGGACAAGCGACCTTCTAATTCTTATCGTGTTCTCGAAGATCGCCCTTTCAGCGACGTATCCGTCTTCTTTTTCTGAGACCAGACCCTGATTGATTAATTTGGACAAATGGTAGTGAGCAACGGACGGAGAACTCAGTCTGGCCCTCTTCTGTATCTCATTCAGGCCAAGAGGCTTTCCCTCTGCGTAAAGAATGCGGTAGACCTTGAGAGTCGTTCCGCCAAGGCGTAGAGCAGAAGGATGCTTTTCATTCAATAGATTAATCGCTTGTCAGGATTTCTAATTACCAGAGTCTTATTTCTAGTGTTTAGAAAGGCTGTTTCGATGCTTAGTCAGGATTTCTAAACTCTAGAAAGATATAGTTCCTATTGGCCTATAATCCTTGGTCTGCGAATTGTCTGAATATCGAAGGCAGATAGTCATTGGTGGGGTAGCGGCTGTTATACTCGGGATCATCGTGGTCGCAGGAGTCATCTATCTTCCTATGGGAACTACTACCACATTGACCCCAAGCGTTACAACCACAACGACTACGATCTTGCAGAGCAACCCTGCTAGCGTAACTACGACTAATGCGACTCTTGGATTAAATTTTACACTCACACTTAGCTCAACTCAGCTCGGAGATGGGCAGCCTGTTAGCATCACGGCTACGGTAACAAACATACGTTCAACTTTCAACAACATTACGGCAGAATCCGATTGGTCGGAAGGTTGGTTCATTGGCTGGGGCGCGATAGACAGCTGCAATTCGTTTGCAAATGCCCAGATCTTTCAGGGATACTACACGCAATCTAACATATCTTCCTTACAGCCAGGCGTGGAGCTTCAACTTGCCAACCCTGCACTCATCCCTGAATGTCCATTCATTCCAGGTGCTTGGCATACTTATTTCCCGTTTCAGCCATACGAAAGCCAAGTCGGATATCACTATTCAATTTCGGGAGATTATGGACCAGTTAACTCCACAACGACATTTCATTTCTTTGCTCCAGGTGTCTACACAGTAGCTGCTGGCGACGAGTGGGGACAAATGGTGATTTTGCACTTTACTGTAGGCGAAATAAGCAATCAGACCACCAATGAACCGATCTCCTTTGTTCAAGGTAGTGCTTCCATTTGTGCGGACAGTTGCAATTATCCGAGCCCCTACCTTTCTGCAGAAGTTCTCGTGGACTCAACTTCACCACTAAGATCACTGCAACTTTACGTAAACGGCACGTATGAGAGCACTTCGTCGTATTCCAATAATTTCACCACCGCCTACGTTATCCAATACAAGGCCAATCCGACTAACCAGACTCTGCCCATAGTATCAGGCAAAGCATACAAAGTAACTTTGATCGCAACATTTCAGGACAAAAGCATATCGAGTGCTTCAACAGTGGTCGTTGCAAGTTCCGTGCCAGTTCAATCATCGATAGATTTGGTTTGCGTGACGACGAATTACCAGGTACTAGGCATAGAGTCGATGACCCTTCAAAATGGAACGACGATATATCTTCCTGTTAGCACTACAACTCGCACCACCGTAGGGACTACTGTCACAACCACGACAAACGTCACTGAAACCGTTAGCTACGTTACTGCAACCACCAGCTATTCTCCTCCAAGCAGCTGGACTGTAGTGGCCTGCACCTACGTGAAGTGATCAGCTCAAGAAGCCTACCAAAAGTCAAGGGACCGATCTTAAGCGTGGGTATCAATGGAGCAAAACTTCGCAATTCGGAGATGCGGGAAGCGCGGCAATATCACTTTCTTGCTCATGGTTGGGTGTTCAGGAATTTCACTCTTGGAGCGTGGCTTGTTTTCTAACTCTCTAGGAAGGATATCGGATGTCTTGAGCCAGATCGAGAAGGCAAAGGGTGGTAGACCTAGAAAACTGGCTCCAAATTGGAAGCAGTTTCGTACTCCATGAAATCCGTTTGAATACGAGTGTGTTGAAAGGGTTTATTTACGCTGAATAAACCCATTGTCTCTTTCCGATCTCTGTGCCGAGGTGTCATATTATGACAAAGCACGCCGTTTCATCAAATCTGAAACTTCTCAGGGTAGCCTCCGCGAGGTCTATGTTGTCGAATATCACCGTCAGGATGTCTTTGCTAGGAAGATCGTAAACCAACCTAAATGCTCTGCAAAATTTGCAATAGAACACAAGCTTGTATGGACTTGAGCTCACCATGGGTTTAGGTACTTTCAAAACATTATCCTTCTATCGAATAAATTCGACTCCCTTGAACTTCTCGAATGCTGGGTCGCCGGTTAGGAATTAGATCTTGGATTGCAGCGCAACGTGATAGCCCAAGGCGTCCGCATTAGAAATATTGAGGCCTCTTCTCTTCAGCCTCAAGCGGAGTCTCATTGCCCTCTTTATTTCCTCAGTGCCGAAATCTCTTTCGTATCTTGAGAATGCATTAATTGCCTCCGATGCAGTTTGCGGTCCGTGAACCTCAAACATGCGATAGTAGATTTCCATGAGATTCAATTTGGTCAAGCAGCCGTCATTCTGCTCGAAGTAGGCTAAGTATCCTAGACGGTCATCGATGTAGGCTAGAACGGCGTAACTATCATAGAAGAAAACTGCCAACTCATTCCCAGCCGCGTTTCATTTCGTTCTTTTCGCATTCAAGATCTTTGAAATGATATTTCCCCCGCAACGCCCGGATATCTAGAATTCTCCTCACGAAACTTCAACTTCCTAGCCTTCTCTAAGTCCTTCTGCTTCCACCACTGCTTTCTCTTTCGGACCGGACTAGGGTGCCTTGAATAAGCTCGAAGGTTTGTCTCCCGTCTCTTCTTTTTTGCGGTTCTCCAGGCCCTGTCTTCACTACATTGGAGTGAGTGGACATGAGAGGAGAGGAGAGGAGTAGCAGAGCAGGAGCTCGAAGTACAGTGATCCATGGCTTAGAGAGGCAGAGGAATAATAGGAGGGAGATTCGGAAACGGTTGGGGGGCAGCTTGGATGCGAAACTGCGCATTGCCCTAACATATGCGAACGGATGACTGGCCCCTTTATGATTGCCAAGAGGCACAAAGTCTGTTATTCATTACCTGTCCGGTAGTGACGAGACGTAATTAGGCCATGTATATAGCTAACACCTGTTTCAATCCCTGTTCTCCACTTCCCTAAAGTATAAGGAGCCGTTTCTTGCGCAAAAAGCGGGAACGCAAGGTACATTGAATTACTCTTCGCGCACTCGCAAACTGAGAAAGAAACTTGTCGAAAGAGGATTCGACGCCGTAATAATCACATCGTGGGAATCCCTCTACTATCTCACTGGAATGAAACCGATCCAGTCGCGATCGCTGTCTAGAGACCCGATGCCCCTCATAGTATACTCCGACGGGAGGAAAGGCTCGGCGACGACTTTCATTCCCACGGCGGCATTCGGAATGGCGGCAAAGTTAGAACACAAAGAAGTGAAGGACGTGCGACCCTACGACGGCCCGGAGATGTGGACAAAGACTAGCGAAGTCCTCTCGGAAAGGTTGGCTGCGAATCCGAAGATCGGGGTGGAAACGAGGTATCTTACGCAGGCGCACTATTCAATGCTTACTGAGAAGAAAATGCCGCACGCGAGGTTCGAGGATTGCTCCGAACTAGTCGAGGAGCTTCGCATGGTCAAGGACGAAGAAGAGCTCCGACTTATCGAAAGAGCGTGCAGGATAACCGACAAGGTTGTAGCATCTGTAGGGGAATCATTCCTTCGGCCCGGACTGACCGAACTCGATGTCGCCGGAGAGATAATCAGATCAGCCATAGGACACGGCGCGGAGGGGGAGAGTTTCCACCCACAAGTCTTCTCAGGGAGACGGGGCTATCTGCTCAACATCTCCTCCTCTTCAACAAAGAAGCTACAGAAAGGTGAGGTTGTGATGCTTGACTTTGGAGTGAACGTCGAGGGCTACAGGACCGATACGACGCGGTGCTTTGTCCTGGGCAAGGCAACGAAAAAGCAGAAGGAGATCGCAGACGTTGCCCTAAAGATCACCCAAGATGCGGTAGATGTCATACGGCCCGGCGCAAAGGCCTCCGATGTTCACATAAGGGCCCTGAAGGATTTCAAAGAGCTTGGGTTTGAGGGGTACTGCAGGCACTACACCGGGCACGGCATCGGTCTCTCCACTTGGGAGCGCCCGCTACTTAGAGAATTTGACCACACCGAGCTCAAGGAAAACATGACTCTCGCCGTGGAGCAGGGGATATACCTTCCAAAGTTTGGAGTCAGGTTTGAGGAGAACCTCATTGTAACAAAGAATGGAGTGAGAAGTCTCTTCAAGTATCCTTGTGAGCTCGTCGAGGTCTAGCCGAATCACTTTAGATCAAGAATTAGACCGGTATTGCGGAGAGAACACATTGTATTACTAGATTTTCTTCTCCGAATCACTTGGCCACGCTCTCGAGGAGCGAGGAAAAGTCTCTGCCTCCAACCGGCGATAGTATTGGGAGTGAAACTCCGGCCTCTCTGAACTCTTCCACCTTTTCCCTTCGTCTGCTTGGCGGCCCAGAAATCGAGACGTGGTCGAGAATATCGTCTCCAATGAACCGGCTTGCCGCTTCAACTGTACCTCCTGAGGCAAGCACCTCACGCATCTTCGGGACGCGCTCGTCATGAGCCATGCGCCCTAACATCTTTTCCCTGCCCTTAAGGGACAACAAGCCGACCAGCCTCTCCTTAGCTTGGTTTCGCGTCTTTGCATCTTCGTCGCTCAGTGAAATGATGTAGGAGGCCATCTCAAAGTTGGTTCGCCCGCTCTCTTTCAAATCCCTTCGCAGAGAGGACACGGCTTCCCTCGCATACTCTGGCGCGGAACCCGCACTGAGTAGTACACCGTCGGCGATTTGCGCTGAAAGGCGAAGCATTCTGTAACCGATTGCGCCGATGTAGATGGGAACAGTTGTGCTCGTAGTAAAGCCAAGCTTTGCGTCGCCTCCTTCATGTTGTTGCTCGCTGGCACGCGAAAGCTGCGTCGCTCCGCCGGAGAGCAAGCTACGAAGCGTAGTTACAGATTCCCTTATACTGCCAAGCGGATGTGGATCGCTGATTCCAAGAACCTTCCAGAATCTCGAGTTCGTCCCTAGGCCAAGAACAAACCGACCCCCGGTAATCTCCGATAGCGTCTGGGCTCCCATGGCGAGTAATCCGATGTGACGTGTGTAAGGTGAGACTATGCCTGTTCCAAACGTCAATCCGTCAAACGAGCTTCCAAGTGCGGCGATCGAAGCAAAAGCGTCTCTGTAAAAGTAATGCTCGGCGAGCCAGATTGAGGAGAAGCCCAGCTCTTTGGCCCGACGCACGTTCGAATACATCTCATTGTACGAAAGCTGTCCAGTGAAACTGAGCCCGATCTTATCCATTCTCAGAAAGCGAACGGGGCATTATACGCCCTTTAAGTTTTTGACACTTTGTGGATGCAAAGATTTCCTTCTCCGTTCAACTACATTTCTTCGTTCCAAATCCTTTTTCCACTTCACATTTTTCCAAACAGAGGCTGAAAGGCTAAGAAGGAAGAGAAAAAAAGAGAGAAAAGGGGTGCGTGTTGGGGCTTGGTAAGAGAATGAGCGCTCAAGAAATGGATCATGAGCAGCAGCAGCACTATCTTGTTCTAGTTGAAAAGCAGGAGCCGCGTGACTACATTGGATCGTCTCTCCCTCGTCTTGATTCCAGGCTCAAGTACACGGGAGGCGCAAAGTACTCTAAAGATCTGAAGGTTCCCGGGATGCTCTTTGCCAAAATCAAGCGGTGTCCATATCCACATGCGAGAATAAAGAGCATCGATGCGTCGGGCCTATCAGCCATTCCAGGCGTTAGAGCGCTGATTACTGGAAGAGATTTCCCTCCTCCCTCGGGCGAGGACACGCCGCCGCTTGCCTACGAGGAAGCGCTGTATGCAAACCAAGGAGTGGTCGCTGTGGCGGCCGATACCCTTGAACTCGCTGAGAGGGCCGTCGATGCAGTGGAAGTGGGTTATGAGGAGCTCGAGTCGGTCTTTGATGTGGAAGAAGCTCTGGGCTCCAGCTCTTCGCCGCGAGTCGTCATAAGGCATCCAGGTGAGGAAGCGCAGCCGCCTAATGTTGGGAGATACATACGAGTGCGTCAGGGAGACGTGCAAGACGCTTTCAGGAAAGCCTCCTTAACAGTTGAGAACACGTACCATACCGCGCTCGAAACGCATTTTCAGCTCGAGCCGCTCAGCTTCCTAGCCCAGCCTGATCCAGACGGAGGGCTGACGATATGGGGGACAAGCTCGGGACCGCACAAGATGCAGGTCGAGCTTTCAAGGTACTTGGGGATAGATCAGCGCATGATCAGGGCGAAGGTGCCTTTCCTCGGTGGTTGGTTTGGAAGCAAAGATGAGAATCACATCGCCTCAGTCTGCGCCAAACTTGCTCTGAAGACAGGGAGAGCCGTGAAGCTCGAACTTTCAAGAGAGGAGTGCGTAAGCGCCAGCGGCGTCCGCCACCCGGCAAAAATCACAATCAAGGACGGAATTGACGAAAGCGGACGGATTGTTGCAAGATATATTAGGGCAATTTATGACGGAGGCGCCTTCGGCGCGATGGGAAATCAGACGCTTGGCAATGCGGTGCTGACAGCACAGTGCGTCTATGATATCCGCGACTTGAGCATGGACGTCTACAGGGTATACACAAACCACGTGCCCGGTACCCCAAAGAGGTCGCCGATGGTGGTCCAGATGGCTTGGGCCGTGGAGTGCCAGATGGACGCTATCGCATCAAGGCTCGGAATAGAGCCGGTTGAATTCAGGCAAAGACACTTGTTGAGAAATGGGCAGACCAACGCGGTCGGAGAGCTGATGGATGGGATATGCTATGAGAGGTGCCTTCTCGAAGTTGCGCGCAGAATCAATCACGAACGCAAGGAAAGTGAGGTAAGCGGAGGAAAGCGTATCTCCCCTTGGAAAAGAGGATGGGGAATCGCGGTAACGGGAAAGTACGCAACAAGTGGGGTCTTCCAAGGTTCCGTCTCCTTGACGGGGGATGGAAAGGTCGAGGTCCGAGCCGATCTCGTGGAAAACGGCCAGGGAATATTCACCGGCATTGCCCAGCTCATTGCCACAGAGTTTGGAATCCCGATTACCGACGTTATCATACTCCCCTTTGCTAGCGGCGCTTCGGACTCCACAACAAGCGGAATTTCAAGGGGGGCCTCCGGGAGTACGCAGCTCGTCGACGTGGGAGGGGCGTTGCTTCAAGCTTGTGACGAGGTGAAGAGGAAGGTGGCGGAGAGAGCATCCGATTTACTTGGCGTGAATCCAGAAGAGGTAGAAGTCAGTGGAGGATTTGCCCGCGTAAAGGAGGATGCTCTAAGAAAATCTATCCCCATTTCAAGTCTATTCACAAAGGCAAACATGTTTGGGCACCTGAATACGTTCATGTTTGATCAATCAGGCGGATTCGTCGGAAACGGAACTGTCTTTTTGAAGACGGGCAAGTTCGACCCGATGACCGGAGTTGCAGTCGGAGGAAGGATGTCAGCTTACTATGTGAGCGCAGCTCAGGCTGTTGAAGTCGCTGTCAACACCGAGACGGGGCGAGTGCGCGTGGAGCAGGTGGTAGCGGCTTCTGATGTGGGAACTGCGGTAAACCCCGAACTCGTTAGAGGGCAGATAGTCGGCTCCGTCGCAATGGGAGTGAGCGCAGCACTCTTTGAAGAGCTGGTGCTCTCAAACGGCAGGATAGAGAATTCGAGCCTCGCCGATTACAAGGTGATGACCAGCTCGGATGCGATAGGCGACGTAAGTGTGATAATGCTCGAAGATGAAAAGTATGAGCACGGCCCTTACGGCGCAAAGAGTGTCGGCGAAGCCTCGATCGTACCGACGGCGCCAGCCATTAGGAATGCTATCCACGACGCGATTGGTGTCTGGATAAACGACCTTCCTATGACGCCTGAGAGGGTTCTCGAGGCTCTCGAAAAGAAGAGGCAAAACGAACAGGGAATATAGTTTTGAAGTCTAGGAAGTGTGATGCAGCTGTCAAGTAATTACTACTCACCTTCGGAGCTCGTGCGCCCTAACAATATCCAGCAGACGCTTGAAGAGTTGAAAAAGTCCGGTGCAAAGGCACGAGTAGTTGCTGGAAACACAACTCTTTACGAGTTTGCAAGACAGGGAGCGCTCGCCGATGTGGAAAAATTAATCGATGCCAAGGGGCTGGGTCTGGATTTTATCAGAAAAGAGGCTCAACGAGAGGGCAACTCGTCGGAGGTTCTCTCTGTAGGCTGTGCGACCACCTTCGAGCAGCTTGCGTCATCCACGTTGGTCAAGGCCTCGCGGTGCTGGCTTGCGCTTAGCGAAGCCGCTGAAAAGATAACGCCGCCACAGGTGAGGAACATGGCCACAATTGGCGGGGCCGTGTGCAGCGGCATCCCCTTTTATGATATGCCGGTAGTACTGGTCGCACTTGATGCGAGGGCCGAGATTGCTTCGCTCGACCGCGGTCATAGAATGGTCGAAATGGAGACATTCTTCAAAGACTACTTTGTTACAGCGCTTGAGCCAGAGGATTTGCTTGTTCGCTTTGAGATCCCAGCCCTTGCGCACGGCGGTTCGTCATTCGTAAAACTTGGAAGAAGTTCCTCGGATTTTGCCGTTGTCAATGTCTCGGTTAGATTGGCACGCGACCCTTCAAATCCAGACAGGATTTCGGACGCGAGAGTTGCGCTCGGTGCTGTTGCGAACACACCAATTAGGGCGAAAAGATCCGAGGAGACCCTGAAGGAAGGGACGGCGGTAGATTCCAAACTTGTCTTGCAAGCCTCGAATGCAGCGCTATCTGAACTCGATCCCACGCCTTCGATTCATGCTTCGAGCAGTTACAAGAAGAAAATCATACCTTTTCTGGTGCGAGATGCAATCCTTTTGGCTTTGGAGAGAAGTGCAAAGCCAGCTACACGGTACGATGCAGCCAATCCAGATTAAGAGGCGAATTCTGGAACTTGCGGGTACGACTTGAGATCAACAACGAGGCGCACGAAGTAGACAACTGTTCCCCCTCGACCTCACTCGCCGAAGTCCTGCGAGACCGCCTAAATCTAACGGGGACAAAGAGAGGTTGCGACTCCGGTGGGTGCGGAATGTGCACGGTGCTCATCGATGGGAAGGCCGTCTACTCATGCATGACCCCGGCCTGGCGTGCGGAGGGAAGGAAAGTACTCACGGTGGAGGGTCTTGCCTCCCAAGAGGGTAATAGGCTAGATCCACTTCAGGAAGCTTTCGAGAGAAACTTTGCTCCACAGTGCGGATACTGCACCCCTGCAATGCTTCTTGCAGGTAAATCCTTCCTCAACAGGGTGGATGAAGACGAGGAAGAGGTCACGGAGGAAAGAATCAAGGACGCACTGTGCGGTGTCATCTGCAGATGCACAGGTTACCTTCCCTACATAAAATCAGTAAGTGAAGTCGCCAGCGAGATGCTGGATGCAAAGAGGAATAAAACTGGGAAAAACCAATGAATGAGTCCTGTCGTGTTGTAGGAAAAAAAGGGCTACGTTATTTAGAATCGAAACGGATCTGAAAGAAAGTGGGACAAACACCATGGTACAACTAAATCGCGAACTTGTCGTTACTCAATCAGCAGACGAGCTCTGGAAAAGACTCAACGACCCCGTACTATTGGGCAAGTGCATCCCGGGTTGCGAGAGTGTCTCTGTGATAGATCAGGACACATCGCGGTGGATTGTCAAAATGAGCGTCGGTGTGATAAGCAGAAAGATCGACGCGAAGGCCAAGGTGGTTGAAAAGAACGAAGGCGAAAAGACCCTCGTCGTAAAGTTCAACAGCGCCGACGGAGATTTCACTGGAACTTTCAAGATAAGAGTGCGGGATGATGCCGGGAAGCTAGGGTCTTCAACTCTGAATCTCGACACAGAGATTGAGGCGCGTGGATCTTTTCAGTGGATTGTCAACCAGGTGATAAAGAGCCAGCTCGACAAGTTCTCGAGCGAGTTTACTAGATGTATTTCCGCCTAGTGTGTGTTCTTCACGACAACGTGGTCTCTTTTCTCGGGATCTATTGACGAGCCGACGTATGCTTCCTTGGGATGAGCAGGTGCGTATATTTCGACGAATCTCAAAGGCTCGCTGCCATAGTTGTATATTTCGTGAGTGTCTACGCCTTCGCCGGGTTTGAGTAATACCGCCTGGCCCGCCTTAACCGGATATTCCCTGCCTGATTCGTCGATAATCACTCCTTCTCCTTCGAGTATGACGTAAATGTTCTCCATTTTTCTGTGGTAGTGAATCGCACCTTCCCTGACACCGGGGTTCAAAGTATTGATGTGGACATCAACATTCATTGCCCCGTTGGAAGGATTGAAGAGCACGGCAGTGACGCCCCGGCCGTGAGGAAGGTCTCGTCTCGGCGATTTTTCGATATCAATTATTACCGGCATGTGCGTGATACTTTTCAGCTTTCTCTTCTTTAACTTTTTGAGGCTTCAGTTGAATGAGGGCGCAACATCGGCGGAGAATCTTTCCATCATTAACAATGCCTCTTCGACGCTTTTGTGCACTAACCTGATGTCAAAGAAACTCACACCGGTGGAGATGTAGCTTTGAATCTTTTCTATCACATCATCCGGCGAACCAACGAGCGCGGATTTTACAACTCCCTCCATCAGCACCTCCCTGACGGTCTTTGATGGGTCGTTGAGATCCCTCACGTCAAACTGCGGAGCATCGAAGTAGCTCTCGATGGTACGGTGAGACATCCTTCTTGCCTCCTCTCCGTCCCCGCTCATGCAAAGAAAGGTCTGTGCGCCTATTTCCAGTTCCTCAGGGTCTCGCCCGTGCTCCGCGACGTACTTTTTCAGCCTCGGCACTCCCTTTTCAAATTGCTCTGCGGGCATTGTGCCGGGAGTGAACCCCTGAGCGTACTTTGCAATCCTTTCGAATACTTTGGTTCGAAAAGAGCCACCGACCCAGATAGGAAGTTTCTTCGTGGGCTTCGGATGGAAACTGACTGAAGTTGCGGGTGCCCTGTAGAATTTGCCAGAAAAGCCGGAGAGATCCTTGTCATTTATTATCCTAGAAAGTATCTCCAGGTACTCGTCCATGATTTTGCCACGCAGCGCGTGGTCGACGTTCATTGCCTCGAAATCTGCTTTCCATCTTCCGACTACCACCGCGCAGACAAACCTCCCACCGGATAATTCATGAAGCGTGACCGCCTGCTTTGCAAATAGGACGGGATGCCTCCAGGGAAGCACGGCGGCGCTAGGAATGAGCCTCACCCTGCTCGTCATGCCAGCGAGGACACTAAGAGTGGACATCGTCTCGAACACGCTCATTGGCATGCCCTTGTGCTCGTTTTCATCCACGAGCTCCGCGATGCCTCCGGAATTGTGATACCTCTGGCTGCGTGGCTGTGTAACGTGGTCGTGCGTCGTAACTGCGTCAAATCCTAGCTCCTCTGCCTTTCTTCCAACTTTTAAAATGGCTGAGGAAGAGGCAAGGGGGCCGGTGACCGGAACCCGAATACCGAACTTTACTTTCACGGGAAGTCCCGTTACGGCTTGGTGTTTATATTGCTTCGAGCTTCGCCCGAAATCGAGTCCTCGAAAACTGACTCTCTGACATTTGAACCTTCGCGAAATTACGTACGCACGTACGTGATCACATTTGGTGAACGTTAAAAGCACTTGAGAGTTCCTAATTCATGGCGAGCCAAAAAAAGGAGTCGTGCAACGTACGAGGAACAGTTGCGCCATTAGAGTTCCTCTGTAAATCATCTCAGCCCTTGCTTATGATGTGATCAAGACTTGATTAATCGTTGTTACGCATCCTTACTTCAGTGGAGGAATTTCCACTCTATTCGTCTTTGGACTTCTCGACAATTGTCGAGAATTCAATGGGGTACCCCCCTAGAGGGGGTACGTAACGGTGCTATAATGGTATATAAAGCGGGAAACCGAGTAAAGCCGTCTATTTTCAGTTCCGATAGAATTAGGGCAGCAAATTGGATTTTCGGATTTTCGAGGATGATTTGGAAATTCCACCGCTGCAAGAAAAACCTAGGCGCAGAAAGAGATTGTGACACACACAGACCGGTGAGGTCAACCTCCTAATGCGGCCAAAGAAAGAACCCTAAAATACCGAAATGGAGTCACAGGCGCTCGCATTGCAGAGAGACAGTTACGTCCAGCAGGACTTCCCAATCGAAGAGTACAGATCCAGGGCCGAAAGGGCAAGGAGCCTGATGAACACCTTCGGCTTTGACGCGCTGATGGTCACCGGAGATTTTTGCTCGGCGCACAACTACAGATACCTGAGCGGTCACCTCCCTAGAGATTTTCAGGCAAACTCTGCACGGCCGCACATTCTGGTTCTGCCGAAGGAGGGAGAGCCCATCATAGTCGCATACTGTCTTACAGAGCGCGACGCCCAGGTCAGCTCATGGGTCAAGGACGTAAGGTCGTACACGCAACCCTTTACCTTCGAACTCGTGCGCAATGCGATAAAGGACCTAGGTCTTGACAGGGCAAAGATTGGAGCAGAACTGGGGGTCGAGCAAAGGATGGCGATGCCCTTCAGGGAGTTTCACAAACTCGAAAGGGAGTTCCCCGACCTGAGATTTGAGGATGCTTCAGAGCTACTGTGGAGCATGAGGATGGTGAAATCCCCAAAGGAGATCGAGTGCATCGCAAAGGCGGACGAAATCAATGGAAAAGCTCTCGAGTATTGCTTCAACGAGCTCCACGAGGGGGACACGGAGATCGACGCCGCAAAAAAAGTTTGTAGTTACATGATCAATGCCGGAGCCTACAGGCCCCCGCATGACCAAGTCACTGTGAATTCAGGCCCGGAGTGGAGAACAGGGTTCATTGCCCCAAAGAACAAACCACTTGCCAAGGGAGACGTCGTATTCATCGACTCTGGTTGCACCATCAATGGATACTGGGGAGAGTTCAACAGGATGGCAACGGTCGGCGCTCCGTCGGAGAGGCAGAAGAAAAACCAGGAGATGATAATGAAGATAGTTCAGGGCTCGCTCAAGTACATCAAGGCCGGAGTAAAGTCCTCCGAGGTGATGAAGCAGTTCGTCAACAAGTACAAAGAGTTCGGGCTTGACCCGCCTGGATACTATCTAAAGTATCCCTTCATGCACCTCGCGCACGAGATAGGGCTCGAGTCGAGCGAGCCAATGCTCATACGGATGGACAGCGACATCGAGCTCAAGGCTGGTATGGTGTTTTCCGTCGAGGCCTACTACAAGGACGTTGAGAATTACGGCTCGGAGGAAGACATCGTCGTAACAGAGGACGGGTGCAGGGTCCTCTCAAAGATGGACGAAGGACTCTACGTCATCCACTGAGTGAACGGAAGAGTTGCCCACGACAAACACAGAGCTTCTAGTTCTATCCGTCAGAGACGTAGAGAAGCTCGTCTCGATGCGAAAGTGCATCGAGCTGCAGGAAGAAGCGTTCAGGTCGGTTCACTTCAACAGAGCCCTAAATGCGAGAAACTCGTTCCTCTACATGGATAAGCACAAGGCATACATCAAACTCATGGGGTGCTACGTCGAGGGCGGCGAATCTCGGCCCACGGACACCCTTGTTGTCAAGGCAATCGACGCGTTCGAGGAAAACCCGAGAAAGTATGGGCTGCCCGTGGTCTTGGGCTCGCTCACTCTGTTTGACAGCAACAGCGGACTGCCCGTCTGTTTCATGGACGGCGCCTACATAACTGCGCTGCGCACAGGCGCAGCCGGCGGGCTTGCTGCAAAGTATCTTGCCCGAGAGGATACTAGGGCGATCGGCGTCATAGGTACGGGCAGCACCGCTGGTTTTACGACAAAGGCCGTGCTGGAACTCCTGCCGGACATTCAAGAGGTGAAGATCTTCAGCAGGAGCCCTGAGCACCGCGAGAACCTCTCCAAGAAAATCAACGCAAGCGGCAGGGTTTCTTCTGCAATACCTGTTGCTTCGGCGATCGAAGCTACTGCAAGCGTTGAAGTGATAGTGACCGGGACCACCTCGGCCACTCCCGTGCTCTCTCCCGAGATGGTCAAGCCCGGTCAGCATGTGAACGCGATGGGGATAAAGACCGAGATAGATCCGCGAGTCTTCCCAATGAGCAACAAGATAGTCGCCGATTCTACTCCAATCGCCTGCTCCGACGGAAAGACCTCGGTTGCGATAGGTGCCGGTGCTGTGAAGGAGAGCGATGTTTATGCCGACCTGGGAGAGCTCGTATGTGGGAAGAAAAGCGGGCGGACGTCCGCCACTGAGATTACTATATTTGATAGCTCAGGGGTCGCCGCGCAGGACGCTGTGCTTGCAAGATATGTCTACGAGGAAGCAAGGAAAGCTGGCCTTGGCACGTACGTCGACGTCTTTGGAGGCCTCGCTGAACTCTTGATGCCCTAAAGAAGTATATCACCCTCCAGCAGCGTAGGAGACGAGTACGCCCCCAAGGACCATCGTCGCAATCCCCAGAATAGTCCGCAATCTGAACACTTCTAGTTCCCTCGCAGTGAATCTGGTGAACGTAACGGTGAAGATCGGCTCCAGAGCGGTGAGAGGTGCAACCAGAACAACCGGGGAAAGAGAGAGCGCAGAGAATCGAAGGAGTTGAGCCGCAAGAACAAAGATCCCTCCGAACACGAGCGAGGCAAAGAGTTTCCAGTTCGTCTTCTTTGTTTCGGAGGCGACGCTGCTCGGGCGCACGAGCGAGAGGTTGAATATCAAAGCGCCGAGGTATGAGACGAACGTCCCAGATACTGCGTATGGGTATCCCGAAAGCCCGTACTTTATCAGGACGGGCGTCAGACCCCTCACGAGGCTTGCGAGTATGATTGCGGCGAGCCCGATCTTCACGCTCCCTTTCCTGAGCTTCGCACTGGTTCTGATCTCGATTACCATCGCCCCGAGGATTACGAGAACACCTCCGAGAGCTACGAGTGGCGTGAGCGTCTCTCCAATGAAAACGACCGCAAAGAGGAATGCAAACAGCACCTGCGTCAGGGAGAGAACGGAGGCCTGGTTTGCCCCTATGTTTCGTACCGAAAGATAGGAAAGCACCCTCGAAATCCCAAAGTTGAGCACGCCAACGACTATGAATACCTCAATCGCCGAAAATGGTATGGAAAGAAGGTCTCCGAATTGCTGTGAAAAGATTACAACGAGAAAAGCCACGACGGCTCCAGTGATGGCTGTGATGTAGTTCGCTGCTCTCGCGCCGATGAAGAAGAGAGGCCTGCTCAGACACGCTCGATTTGCCCCAAAGCTTGCTGCCGCAAGGACAGCGAAGATTGTTCCGATGGCGTTACCTGAGAGCGACAACAAAAGTCACTGCAGTCTTGGCCATGCGGGCGAGCGACCCGCTATATGAATTCACCAGGTCCGTGATGATAACAATAGAGTTCTCTCATCAAAAAATAGGATACTCGAGGGAAACTACGCGCAAGAGGATCCCGAAGACGCGTGTGTCTCACTCTGGAATGACGGTGATTGCCTCGGGGGGGACGTACACGTACACGTTGTCCCCCGACACGTTGACCATGCTGCAGAACCTGTGCGTCGTAACGAGGATGTTCGAATCGGCAATCTTGATCACGTGGTCCACCGTTGAGCCCTTGTACTCCCTTGTGACCACGGTCCCTCTGAGCACATTGACCTTCTGCGGTGGAGCGGCGCTCGACATCCCGAGCTCATTTGGGCGTATCATGACTGAAATTGCCTTGTCGGTGCTCAAGCCATTTGCACTGGTGCACACAAGCTCGCTGCGCAACTCGGGCACACTGATCAAGGTGTTATCCTGCTCAGATTTCTTCACCGATGCCTTGTAGATATTGGCGCGGCCTATGAATGTTGCCACGTACGAGTTTGCAGGGTTTGCATAGATTTCCTCTGGCGTACCCTGCTGTATGACCACCCCCTTTCTCATTATTGCGACACGGTCCGAC
The DNA here is from genome assembly GCA_021325255.1 of Nitrososphaerota archaeon. The sequence goes on from JAJPHP010000082.1 coordinate 109,816, forward strand.
ATTACGAAGGCTTCCTCCTGATCATGTGTGACGTAGAGGGCGGTCATTCCGATTTTCTTCAAGAGGACTTTGAGTTCAATTCTGACTCGCTCACGCTCCTTAGCGTCAAGGTTGCTAAGAGGTTCATCGAGCAATATGACCTTTGGTTCGTAGGCAAGGCTTCTTGCAAGCGCTACCCTCTGCTGTTCTCCGCCGCTGAGCTGCGAGGGATATCTCTTTTCCATCCCCGGCAGACCGACAAGGTTCAGAGCAGAGTGTACCCTTTCTTCGACGTCTCGAACCTTTCTTGCTCGCAGCCCCATTGCAATGTTGTTGTATACAGTCATATGCGGCCAGAGCGCATAGCTCTGGAATACCAGCCCAAGCTCGCGCTTTTCGGGAGGTAGGAACATTTTCTTCTCCGCAGAGGACACGACCTTGCCTGCAATGGAAATTTCTCCGCCGTCAATATCGTCTAATCCGGCAATCGATCTGAGGAGAGTTGTTTTGCCGCATCCGCTGGGTCCTATGACTGAGAAAATTTCTCCCCGACGAACTGATAAAGATACACCATTTACTGCACCGACAGGTCCAAACTTTTTCTCGACGGATTTTACCTCAATCATCACGTCGGTGGTCATTGTGGTTGTTTGTTGAGTGATCAGTTTTTGGGTGACACCCCAGAACACTATGATCTCTCTCCTCTTTTTCCCAAAGGTGATTGCCCCAGAAAGAAAGAGTATCTAGCGAGAGGCTGAGTCAACAGACGCCTCGCCTCCGCGTAGAAAAGCCTTTCGCCTTTTTCTTCAGGGAGACCTTGAATCGAAAGCTCTGATTGCGTTTATCGCAATGTACGATAGATGATCTGGCAAGCGAAAGGCGATTTTGCGTCTTACGGCGCATGTCAAGAAGAAAGCGCAAAACGGGCTCAATTTCATCGAATAGTCAATGCAGAACGGCGGAAGGAAAGATACTATTTTGAGTACAGTAAATCTTGATTTCTTAATGAAAAGAAAGCCAGGCACTCGTGCCCTCCTTTTTTCCTCAATGGTCGATAAACGCACCATCGCCTGCTTGGGCGCGTTAGATCGCCGAGAACTTTTATTTACCTAGTTCGTGGGAATCAAAACTTAACTTCGTTCCCAGTTAGAAAAAACTACACACAGGTGTCTAGATGAGTCATCACCACGGCGAAAATGAACAAAGGATCGTATCTTTCAACGCTCAGCAGATCGCTCCCGTAGAGTTAATGCCGCACCTGCGCAAGGCCGAGGAACTGCTCTACAAGGCCACGCTCTACTTCTTTTCGAGCGAGCGATTTTCATCGAATGCTCCTTTCAAGGGATTCCTGATCCACGGGCCGGTCGGAACGGGGAAAACTGAGCTCGTGAAGCAGGTTGCTCGACGGGTTTCATTTTCACTAAAGGAATCGACCACTATTCGCTTTGTCCCAGTCGATAGCGCGGTAATCGCAAGCCCCAGGTGGGGAGAATCCGAGCAGGTGTTCCAGAACCTGTTCGGGATGGTAAGAGAGCTCAACCAGATCAGCAACGATGCGAAGGTGATAATGCTCTTCGACGACATTGAATCACTCTTGCTTGCAAGGGGGATGACTGCGGCAAGAGAGTGGCACTACTCTTTGAACTCTGTCTTCTTCCACTTGCTGGACAACATGAACCCATACCAGAACATGGTCTTTGCCACAACGAACAGGATTGATCTCATGGATGCGGCGGTTACGACAAGACTGTATAGTGTTGAGGTCTCGAACGTGCCGCTGAAGGAGCTGATGAACTACGCGAGCAAGATGCTTGATTCGATGCTCGGTCCGGTCTCCAACAGGAATGAAATACTGCAGGACGTGGAGAGTAAACTATCCGCGCTAAAGACTCCCACGATAAGGGATTGCAGGCAGGCTGCGATAATCAGTGCCATAGAGCTAGGCGTCTTGGGCGAGGGAGAGGTAGTGAAGGCCTCCCACGCAAAATAGCTGACTTATCTGATATCGAATAAATGAAGTACTCTACCAGGACATTCCAACTGCCAGATAGGCCATCACGAAGATCAACGCGATCTGGAAGATCGACTGGCTGCCGGCAAAGTACATGTTTGTCATTCCCAGCTTTATGACTTTGCTCGTATCCGGCTTGGGCTTTTCTCAGCTCGAGGAATATACTGATCTCGATGGGAAGTAAGAAGCCGAATCCACGGATAGACAGGATATCACAATGACCCCGGCTGCGATGAGAGGCGCTGGAGTGTCTTTGTCTCTCAGCTTTCTTCGTTTATCATACTTAGTCGCATGAGCGAAAGGCGAGTGTGCCTGATTAATTCCGCCCGTTTGTTGACAGGCTTTCCTCTAATTCATACTCGCGACGTCCCTGCAAAGTAAACGAAAACTGTGCCGAAGAGCACGACTAGTGCTCCAAAGTAAAAACCATAGCTCAGGGATCCCATTGCGTCGGCAAATAGCCCTGTGATCAAGGGAGCGAATATGGAAGAGCTCATGGCTGCGACGTTGAGCAGGGCGAGCGCAGGGCCGATGATCTCCTTTGGTGTAATGTCCGACACCCATGCGATCGCAATCGGATCAAGCGTGAGCTTTCCGACGACCCCATAGGCAGCAATCGCCGCCACGAATCCGAGAAAACTTGAACTGTACCCCATGAAGAAGATCGAGGCAGCTGCCAAGGGGAGTATGATTAGCGAGATCCTTTTCCTTCCAATCTTATCCGAGTGTCTGCTTATCAGGATCGAGGGGAGGATTGCAACGCATGCGAAAATTGCGGTCGTCGCGCCGCTTGAAAGCACGCCGAGGCCCTTGGATTCCTGCAGAAACCCCGGTCCCCACGTCAGTATAACCCAGTACCCATACAGAGAGCAGAACATCGCGGCCGCGATTTTGACATAATTGGAGTTGAAGAGAACCTGTCTGTACTGGCCTAGGATACTTCCATACGAAGCTGTACTTCGGGCCGGCTGGGACTCGGAAGAAGGAATCATCTTAAGGAGTAGTATTGCAACGACGGCAGTTGGAATGGAGAGGACTATCAAGACGATCTGCCAGCTTGAGATCAAAGGCAGAACAAAGCCAGCGACTATCAATCCGAGTATTGATCCTACCCCCATCCCCGAGTTGATCAGAGCGGAGGAAAACCCAATCCTCTCCCTGGGGACAATCTCCGTCGAGATCTTGTAGGCGGTAGGGTAGTACGCTCCAGCGCCAACCCCGTGAAGTGCCATGAAAAAGGTCAGAAGGAAATACGAGTAGCCCAAAACGCCAGCAAGACCAAGAGAAGCGGCCGCGAGAAGAAAGAAAAGAACCATGACTCTCTTGTAGCCGTACTTTGAGGCCGCAATGGTAGCCGGAACAGTGAAGCCGACGTAGGCCAGGAAGTATAATGAAACGACTATGGAGACTTCAAAGTTTGAGAGGCCGAACTCGCCCTTGATCAAATTCATCAATGGAGATATGCTCAGGCGGTCCGCATAGACCATCACCCAGCCAGCTGCAAGGATGCTCACGGCAGCATAGGGCAGCCGAGCAGGAAGGGTAGCAGCGGGTGAATCGCTAGTGCTGTCCGCCCGACTTTCTTTTTGATCCATTTTGAACGTTCAAACGCTCTCTCTTTTCCTTTCTCTTCTACTCAGGGAAATCTGAATTGATTTGTGAAGGAAGCAAAGTCTAGTCAGATGATAAAATCTTTCCTTCCCTGCTGTTCGTCATTTCCGGTCTTTGCTTTTCAGATTCAACTTGCAAAATTTCTCCGAGGTTCAGAACTATTCGAGCAAACTTCAAAATCTGGGAAACAAGTTCAGCTTCGACCAGAAGATCGCAAAATTCGAAATAGTATTAAGGAAGGAGTTTGCAACTACAAATCGCAGAGTAAAATGCCTGCGAAGAAATCAAAGAAGAAGAAGTAATGACTCTAGCAAGAGGGAGAGGGCTTTGGTTCTGAATTTTTTCCTTTCTTGTTAGAAAGCATGAACCAAATGCCGCAGATTAGAAATCTGGTGGGGAGAAATTGGCCGTGAATATGTGGTCCCTCAAAATTTTTTGGATTTACATTCACGGCTACATTTTGCTCCTCGGAGAGATCACTTTCTAGAAACACTAGTGAATCATCGGGTTTTTCTTTTCTCTATATTGACTTGGAATCTTCCCGGATGGTCCATAGTATCGGGATCCGCTATGGCATGTTCTCTTTTGTCCGCGTTATCTGAAAACTTCTGTTGACCACCATCCCTATTCTGTCCCAAACTAGTTTAGACCGTGTTCGTTGCATTTTATCCACAGGCTTCAGAGGCGGGAGCGCACTTCGTCTTTGAAAGGGAATCTTTTGAGATATTGTGGTGCAGAAAGTCCTACGCCTTGACGCGCAGCTGCACTGGGATAAGAGGCGACTTGGACGGTGGCTATTGTACCTCTATGACATTCCTCTAGAATGGGCTGCGGAAGGGATACTCTTTTGCAAGGTATGGTTTAGCTGCCCACTTAATGACAAACCTTGCGAAGATGAGCCCTCGCCAAAAACAAATGGAGGAAGGCGACTTGCACCAGTCTTAACATTTGCAATACGGAAGAGTAAACCTCGGCTGCCCAAGATATTGCTAGGATTGGCTGTGCACCGACAAGTATTCTGATGATTCAAGAGTAGTAGCTGCGGACGCATATGAGCTTCTGAGGTACGTCTGGCTCGCGGTGAAGTCTCGGAATTCAAGACTGATAACATGCTCGAGCACTTGGCCGATGTGGGTAGTTTCCTGAAACTCTGTCACAATGCACTTGCGAGGAACGGTACGCTCAAAATAAGGAAGGATGATGTGATGTTTCTTCCAGTCTACCTACCGTTCAGCTTCTGCGCTGGACTGGGTATCGGCGCCCACTCTAGCAACAAATATGCCCTTCGGATGAACCGCTCCGTACACTACTACGTCTTTACGAGGATGCATCTACTAGGACATGCCGGGTTCGACCAAGTTTCAGTACAATACGATGTCAAGACCCTTGGCGCACGACTGATTGCCAGGGGAGCAAGACGCCGTAGTGGTAATTCGCGCCGAATGGAAGAGATCTTCTTTCACATAGAAAATTAAAGTCCGTCTTGTCTTCGATGACTCCTTATGCTTGTCACCTTCAGCAGCTGACGGGCATTACGATACTACGACCTCGATTACTGCGGGACGTCGCTCAGTTCTTGTAACGCGAAGGGCTTTGGAAAACGCTTCTTCGATCTCTGAAGGGTGTTCGGCCTTCCATCCCGCCGCTCCACAGGCCCTCGCGATGGCGACGTAATCAGGCTGGGGATCCATACTTACACCTGCGTAGTGTTTGCTCTTGTTGGACCATCCGTCGGGGTAGAATTTGCCAATCGACCTTTTCATTGCCAGGTACCCTCCGTTGTTGATGACGATGGTGAGAGTTGGAAGGACGTATCTCTTTGCGCTCCAGAAGACCGCTGTTGGATTGGAGTAGACGAAGCCACCGTCACCAATCAGGCTGATTACGTCGCGGCTTTGCTGGGAAAGCTTGAGACCAAGCGCGTTCCCCATCGCTTCCCCGAGACTACTTCCACCAACGCCAAAGAAGGTCGCGGGCAGAGTCGAGTCGATGTAGTTCTCAATCATCTTTGTGTAGCTCACTCCCTCATTCACCACTATCGAATCCGAGGACTTTACCTTGTTCAGGAGATAAAGTACCGCTTCCATGCCCAAACTATTAGAGCGCAAGGACTTTTCCGCCGCTGCAGTAAGCTCGGCTCTGATGCTGTCGTGTTTTGACCTGAGTCTTGCAGACCTCTCGTCGATTCTCCCGGACAAAGACATCTTTGATTCACCTGTTGCCGTGCGAACCTTCTCTCGTACCAAAGCTACAAGTCTTGGCAGCGCGAGCGCAGATGAGCCAGTCGCAGAAAGATCCACAGGGAATCCCCAGAGTGGGTAGTCGGATTTCGATGGATCGATATCCAACTGAATAATCTTCGCGTCCCTCCTGATATTGTGGATTGAAGGAATCCAGGGCACATCAACGTCGAGGAGGAATATCAAATCGGCTGACTCCAGCGCTTCCTTTGGAAAGGCAGGCAGATAGTTCGGATGATCTGTGGGGAAATTCATCCTCTTCCTTGAGGGTTCAACGACGCCGATCGCGATCGACTCGGAGAGGTTGACGAGACTTTGGACGGCACTCATGTTGCGCCCAAGCTGCCCGGTCAGGATCAGCGGGTTCTCCGACTCGAGAAGAAGGTCCGCCATCCTTTGAAGCGTACTCAAATCCGCCTCGGGTGGGGATGGCGCATGAAAACGGGATGAAGTAGAAGACGGGCCCTTTTTCAATGGCAGTGTCAATTTTTCGGCAAGCAACTCCCGGGGGAGCACGAGGTAAACAGGCCCCTGCGGCTCCGCATTTGCAACCTGGAGGGCGCGATTCACCACACTTTGGAGATTTGCATTAGACTTCAACTCGTACTGCCACTTTGTGTACTCCCTCACCGAGCCGGCCTGGTCGAAGAGCTCTTGGTCCCAGTGGTATGCACTTTCCCTGCCACCCTCGATTTCATTTTCGAGTGTAAATGGTGCCCTTCCCGCACAAATCAAGACAGGGGCGTTCCCTCTATGGGCGTTATGCAGTGCGCCGCCTAACTGCAGAGTGCCGATTCCGACGTGTACGAAAACCACCTGTGCCCTGTTTGTGGACATGGAGTAACCATGCGCCATGCAGAGCGCAAGGTGCTCGGAGAGGCACATCAGTGGTGCCGGTTTTTGCCGATTAGGCGCGTGAGACGATTCGGCGCTCTCAAGAGGGGCCAGGTGCTCAAGTATTGGATAATAGTCAGAGCCTGGATTGTAGAAGAAGTAGTCGACGGCAGCTGCAGAGAGTGATTCGAGGAATAGCTGTCCACCATCAATGACTGCATCTTGCTGGTGAATGATTGGTTCGCCAGAGCCACCTTCTTCACTCTTCGAGTTACCTTGCTGATCTTCTTCTTTCACTTTCCTGGTTGTATCAGTACGCCGGCCGGTCACGATCTTTTTACCTGTTCTAATTTTGTATCCAAAAGTAGAAGATGGGACCCAGTTCCTTCTGCCCTGTTCCTTATTTTTCTGCTCCTACCGCCGCTCGTGCGCCATGATAGGAACTACTGTCGATGAAATGAAACAGAGCAAGATAAGACTACGCTAGAGAAAAAGCACCATAACACCGTGTATGAGGATAGGAAAAATAATGCCGGAGGAGGGTGCAGTGAAATCTGTACTGCAATCCTCACCCTCTGTGTTTCAGAGAATCTCCTACAGCACGTTCCTGCTCGCCGTACTGACCTCGAGCCCCTCGTTACCAATGATGCCAGCTACGTTGGCAGGTATTGATGCAAAAATTGCTAGAGGAGTGTTATTTTGGAACGGACCAGCGGGCTCCTTCACAGTCCCAATTTCCTTGAGCGCCTGCTGCAGTACCGAGAAGTTGTAAATCTGGTTGACGTCTCCCGAAGCGTTGATCAGCCCCCCGTAAAATAGGAAGTAGTCTGATGCGTTCATCAGTGATGGCGTGTATGTGATCATGTTCGGGCTAAAGTAGTCCGACTGCGCAAGGATGTATTCGGTTGAGTTGTAGACATCAAAGGAGTTTGAGCCAGAGAAGTTCTTCTGATATGTGCTCTGTATCCACGCGGGAAGGTTGGCAGTCATGTTCCTCACGCTCTCCAAATACGCTATTGTGAAATCAACTGCAACCTGGAAATGGGTCTTGAGCCAATCCTTGTTTGCGAAGAATACTCCGCCGCCTATTCCGGGGAATGCCTGAGCGGTAGTGCCAAGGATGTGGAATTTGCCAGGGGCAGCCTTGAATACCGTTGCGGCGTCCTCCGGGTCAAGGAAAGCTCCAACGTACCTTCCCGCAATCAGGGCCTGCGCCTTGACCGAAGAGTCTCCAATCACCACGAGGTTGATGTTGTAGTTCGAATAGTTCTGACCGTAGGACTGGAAGACCAGAGGAAAGAGCACCGGCCCGTCAAGACTGAATGCTGCCATCGTAGTTCCGTTGAGCTGCTGGAACGTCTGAATCGAATCCGATACGACGAGATCTTGCAGAAATGACGTGGATTCTTCGCCAATTGCAACGAGATTCGCTCCTTTTTCAATCGCGTTCAGTGTAGTTGTGGGAAACTGGAACCCAAAGATATCTACCGCACCGCTCGAACCAGCGGAGGTTAGGGCGGTTGGATCAGTGATAGTTTGGTAACTGAGTTTTATGTTGTAACTTGAGAGATGATTCAGAGCGTCAATCGTTGCCGCGTGAGTTGCGTCCCCTCCTTCAAGAGCAAAGGAAAGTGGCGTCTGGATTGTATTTGGTTTCGAGAGGTAAAAGTAGTAGTAAAAGCCGCCTATGAGGCCTACAATGAGGATCACTATTATTGCGATCGCGAGCAACTTGGAGCGATTGCCCTTCCTTGGCGGTTGGGTGATGGCTCCGGCTGTCGGAGGAGGTGGTGGCGGAGTCGAAGACGATGATAGTTGTCCGAGCAAAAATGACTTCATACTTTTCAATTCTTCAGTTTGGCGGCAACTTTCCTATCAATATAAGTCTTAACTGGAAGTTGACGCCTGTCCAAATCCACCCTAATACATCCCCTGCAGCGTGCTGTACCTCATGCCGTGAGTGAACCTCCTCTCCAAGAATTTCAGGAACTCTGACAGTAGGTACCCAATTATGGCAAGCACAACGAGGATTGCTAGAATCTGATCTGTCTGGTAGAACTCCTGTCCGTGAAGCAGTAAGGTCCCCACGCCTGTGACAATGAGGTCAAGCTGCGCAAGAACCACGCCAATATATGCTACGGCAAGGCCGACCCTGAGCCCTGCGAATATGTAGGGCAGACTGGATGGTATTATCACTTTAGTAAAGATCTGCCGCTCGCTTGCAACCCCGATCTTTGCGACTTCGATGAAGAGCTTGTCTGTGCTCTTGACCCCCTGGGCGACTGTCAGGATTATCGGAAAGAAGGAGAATGTGTAGACGAAGAGTACGCTCGTAGTAAGCGCAAACCCAAACCAGATGATGAAAAGCGGAATCATTGCGACGCGCGGAAGTACGTAAAAGGCTGTCATGTATGGGTCGAGCACCTCGTCGACAATCTTGACCCTGCCCATAATGAGACCAATCGGAATACCTGTGACCACGCTCAAGCCAAAGCCAAGGAGCAATAGCCAGAGGACGCTCACTATGGCGCCGGCGAGATTTGCCTTTGTGAAGAGAAAGTAAGTAGCTGAGACAACGCTCTGAGGCGTCGCAAATATTATCGGATTTGTGTTTATGGCGTAAATGTACCACGCAATCAGGATCACTGCCAGGCTGACGACGAAAATTACAGCCCTCCGAGCGAGCTGTAACCTCCTCGAGGCAGGCCCCCGCGCTTCGTCTGAGTCAAGTTGGGTTTCGTCTTCTGCAGTTGACTGTCCAACTTGCGCGATGGTTTCTTCTTGGTGCTGCTGTTTGTTCGTACTTCCTTTTTCATTCTCTTCTTGATACGACAAAGCGTGTCCACTTCTTTCTTCTTTCTTCACTCTGCGCTGATTAGATGACGCCTGACCTCCGAGCAGTAGGCGCTGAACTTTTGCTCGCTCCGGATGTCCCTCTCGAAGCGATTAGTCCCTAGATCTACCTGGATGAGTTCCCTTATCTTTCCGGGTCGGGGGGAGAACACTATGATTTTGTCGCTGAGGTAGACCGCCTCGTCTATGCTGTGGGTCACGAACAGGATGGATCTCTCCATGTCCTTGCTCAAGATCTGAAGGAGGTCGGATTGTGCCTTCTCCCTGCTCAATGCATCCAGCGCTCCGAAAGGCTCGTCCATGAGAAGGAGGCTCGGCTCGGTCGAGAGCGCTCTAGCAATCGCCACCTTCTGCTGCATGCCGCCCGAGAGCTGAACCGGTGGGTAGCTTGCGAAATCTGCCAGACCAACAAGTTGCAGTTTCTCCAATGCAATCCTCCTGCGCTCTTCTCTAGGCACTCCTTTGAGTTCGAGGAAGAACTCTACGTTCTCGATAGTGTTCCTCCACGGATACAACCCGACGGCTTGGAAGATGAAGCCTCTGTCTTGTGCCGTTCCAGACACTGGCCTGCCGTCGATCAGGACGGATCCGGTGGACGGTCTCTCGAGACCCGAAATTATACGGAGCAGCGTGCTCTTCCCGCATCCAGAGGGCCCAACTATGCTGACGAACTCTCCCTTCTGGATGTTGAAATTGACGTGGTCAAGGACATCGAGCATTTGGCCATCGGAAGTCGCAGTGGAAGGAGAAGGCGGAATAGGCGCGCCTCGAGAGAATAGACTCGTCGGTCCCCACTTCTTTTTGATGGCGGGGAGAGGTTGCCTTCGGAATCGCTTGGAGATGTTTTTAATCTCACATTTTATTGTCAGTTGATTTTCAGCGCCTCTCGTTTGACTTTCGGCTTGAGAAAATATCCTTTCTTTCTTTCATCTTCTACTGGTAAGGGTGCGATATGGCCTGTCTCCGCTCAAATACAAGTACAATTAAACTCTATTCCTAAAATGCGCCATCACACGGATTGAATTGAGGCGTCAGCCGGAAATTGTGTGCTGGCTTGCGTTGAGGAGGTAAACAGGAATGGCACTAATCTGCCGGCGCAGGTAGAAGAGGAATGATGAAACAGTATGGCAAGTGCAATGTCCTTTAGTCGATATCTACTCGAAGGCTCGCTCATTTTTCTCGCTTGACAGTGCGGAGGCGATGCAAAGGCATTTAGGATTCTCGATGGACAAATACGCACTGTAGCCGGGTTGGACGCATACAAGTTTGAAAGAGATCTTGCCCTTCTCGCACAGCGCGCCTGCGAGCAGCAACAGTCGCCTCGGCTGAGCCTTGATACAAGGAGCCTTTCTCTTCGCCTTGAAGACGTCAAGCAAGCGCTGCTTGAACTGTACAAGCGTAACCTCGTGAAGATAAACCACTCCGCGATGGAGCTGCTCTGTGCCAAGAAGCTCATGGACGTCGGATGTTCGCACGTGCTTGTTGAGCACACATTGAAGGAGAACCTCATCTGCGATTCTTATGGGGAGAGGGACCAAGAGAGGTTGATTGTTGAAATCGAAACGGGATTCGTTCCCCCTGAGTACGCTCTGGAGCCCGTTACCTACAACGAAGCAAGGATCGCAAGCAAGATTGCCAGGTACAGTACATTTGCGACTATTTTCATCGTCGGTGCCCCGCCCACATATGTGCTGAACCTGCCGAAGGTCTTTCTGGCCGATCGCGCAACGAGAAGTCGGGAAGATGCCAAACAGGTAAAGGAACTCTGCGACAGATACTACAGAAACCCACCCGTTTCCATGGAGGAAATAATGAATGCTAGGCTCGATTGGATTTTCATAATCGATGTTGATCGTGCCACGGTCACCGAAGTGCCAGCAAGAAAGTATGCAGAGGAGACGGGGAGGCTATCTGACACGCTTTTCACAGCGCGCGAAGAGAGAACAGCAGATGTTTAGAGCGTACTATGCAGAAAGCAAGAAAAATTACCAATCGTTGGTTTGCTTGCGTTTCGGCGTCCAGCTTTCGGGACGAATGTGGCTTTTCCTTTGACAGCGGTTCTAATGCCGACCTCAATCTGCGCTGACCGCCGCCTCGGTTTGCCCTCGACTCAAGTGCATGGGCGAGGTTTTGAGATTGGGGACGCAAAAGTCAGAGTAATCGAGACTATTCCTCCCTTTTTTAGGAGGAGGGAATGGTGGCTCTCTTGCTCACTTCTGGTTGTCCCAGTCCCATTGTTCGGTTCCAATGCGACTTGGCGATAGCTGACTGCCGCAAGCGCCGTAGGCTTTCCCCGACGCCATTTCTATATCAGCTAATCACGTCTCTTTCCCGGCTGGACGCCGGTCGCAAGACATCAATACCATAGAACTGTTCTTTATTTATCACTGCAAGGCGTCAGAAATTCGATCTGGTGTAAAGATTTCTTCGCCCTCCTTCTTCTGTTTCATGTCCTTACTGCCGGTAGGTGTTCATTGATTATCTTCGACTAGAATGTGGAGAAAATAGCCTGAAGAGAGTTAGGGCATGAAACGGGAGATGAAAGAAACAAACGTCTCGAGGGTAGTGCGATTATCTCTATGAACTGCTCTACAGAGGCCAATATCTGAAAATTTATGAGGATCCCGGGATTCTGTGTGAAGCTCCGATGCGGAGAGGTGCTGAAAGCATAGCCTTTGTCTATGGAGGATGAGGAAGTAGAAGAAAACGAAGAGGAAGAGAACTACGAAGCAGACAATGACGAAGACCATGAAGAGGGCGAGGAGTAATAGTCAGGGAGGGACGGACTTACAGCATCGGCTTTGTGCATTCCTGCGCATAGACGTGCAAATGGTAGAGTGATCTCTTCATGGCACAAGGCAAGTGTTGTGGCGAGTACTTCCGCAGTCCGGAGGATCTTGCGGAGCACAAAAGGTCCACGCATGGTTATGAATCCCTGTACTGCTGCGGAACTAGGTTCTCATATACAGGGGATTACGCTGAACATCAGAGACAGGTGCACGGATTAGATTAGGAATCTCTTCTCTATTGCCATAGACAAAGGCATGAAGAAACATCAGAAGGGCACTTGAAAGGTAAGCGAGCGAGCGCATTTATTTTGATCAGTTACTGAACACAGAATTCGTTGCCCTCAGGATCAAGCATAATGACGCAGTACTCCCACTTGTCTTCGAGCTCGTGATCCTTCTTCGCTCTAATCCCTACGAGCAGCTCCACTTCCTTTCCACCTTGCCCCTTCGCCTCGGCTAATGGTACGCGCAGGCCACCACTCGCGTTGATGTCGATGGAGTCAATTTTTCCTAATTTTGTCGTGTCCATCTTCTGAAAGTGGATTCGCATTCCCTTCTCTTCGGGATCGATGATTGCGTTCGCAGAGATCCATTCTTCTTCAGGCATGTCCTAATCCCTTAGAAAGTCCCTCCGTGACTCGCAACGAGATGGGGGATCTTGCAACTTGTAGTGCAGCGCTTCCGCATAGAATTTCGAGCGACTTACAGGGTCGCCACAGTCGAAGACGACTTGCAATCTGAATGTCATGATCGGCGTGAACACAGCTTATGTTCTGTTAGCCTGATCAGTCGAGAGATTCATTAGTTCCCGATTATGGTGTGATTAGTCCTTCCGGCACCCTGAACACATATCATTGATAAGTTTCGGGCTATCGCTCTTTGGATAAGTAACAATATATGCTAGTTAGAGCAATTCGCCGCTGACGCCATGACATCAAAGCAAAAGAGGATAAGGGAGGAAGGAAATAAACCCAG